>NZ_CP053021.1:3170000-3770000 GCF_013001025.1 Sphingobium yanoikuyae
CGAGCAGCCACATCACCGCGCAGGTGGCGAGCAGGCAGATCGGCACCGTCACGGCCGGCACGATCGTCGCGCGCACCGATCCCAGGAACAGGAAGATGACGAGGATGACGAGCAGCGCCGCTTCGATCAGCGTGTCATAGACATTGTCGATCGCGCGTTCGATGAACAGGGATTCGTCGGTACCGATCGCCACCTTCATGCCCTTGGGCAGGGTCGGCTCCAACTCCTTGATCAGCGCCTTGGCCTTCTGCGCCACTTCCAGCGTGTTGGCGCCCGACTGGCGGATGATGCCGATGCCGATCGCCGTGCCCTGGTTGGAACGGAAGCTGCTATAGGGGTTTTCGGCCCCTTCCTCGATCCGGGCGACATCGCCCAGCTTCACCTGATAGCCATCCTCGCCCCGGCCCACGACCAGCTGCGCGAACTGGTCCGGCGTGGCGAAGGGCCGCTCGACGCGCAGCGTCTGGTTCTGGTCCTTCGATTCAAAACGGCCGGCGGGCAGCTCGACATTCTGGGTGCGCAGCGCTGCCTCGACATCGGCCGGTGTCAGGCCGAAGGCGGCCAGCTTTTCCGCGTTGAACCAGATACGGGTCGACGGACGCGCCTCGCCGCCGATGGTGACGCGGGCGACGCCGTCGATCGCGGCGAAGCGGTCGGCAATGTTGCGGTCGAGATAGTCGCTGATCTGGATCGGCGACCAGCCGGGGCGCGAGAAGGCGAGGAACAGGATCGATCGCGCGTCGGAATCGACCTTGCGGATCTCGGGCGCCAGCGCGTCCTCGGGCAGATCCTGCGTCACCGACCCGACACGGTCGCGCACGTCATTGGCGGCGCTGTCGATGTCGCGCGAGGGATCGAACTCGATATTGATGTTGGACGTGCCGTCCTGCGAGGTCGAGGTGATGGTCTGGATGCCCTGCACGCCCGCGACCGCATCCTCGATCTGCTGGGTGATGCGGGTTTCCACCACCGACGCGGCGGCGCCGGTATAGGTCGTCTCGACCGAGACGATCGGCGGATCGGTATCGGGATATTCGCGGACCGACAGGCTGAAATAGCCGACCAGGCCAACGATGCACATCAGCACCGCGACCACCGCCGCAAAGACCGGCCGGCGGACCGAGAGATCGGACAGCTGCATCGGCTTAGCCGGCGGCCTTGGCGGCCTTGCCGCCCTTGTCGTCATCACCCTTCTTGTCGCCGGCCAGGCGCACCGGCGCGCCATCGGTCAGCTTCACCACGCCCTCGGTCACGATCTGCTGGCCGGCCTTCACGCCGCCCAAAATCTCGACCAGGCCGTTCTGGCGGATGCCGGTTTCGACCTTGGTCCGCTTGGCGGTGCGACCGTCCAGCACGAAGACGAAACGCTCGTCGCCATCGCCGATCACGGCCAGTTCGGGCACGCCCAGCGACTGGCGCTCGCGCGAGAAGACGCTGACCGTCAGCAGCATGCCGGGCTTCAGCGCCTTGTCGGGATTGGGCATGATCGCGCGGACCCGCACGGCGCGCGTGGCGGGATCAATCACCGGGTCGATCGTTGCGATCGTGCCATTGAACGGCCGGTCGGGCCAGGCGGCGGACAGTGCCTTGATCGGCATGCCCTCGCGGATCATCGACAGCCGCGTCTCGGGCACGGTGAAGTCCAGCTTGATCCGCGAAATGTCGCTCACCGTGGCGATCGCGGTGCCGGCGGTGATGACCGCGCCGGGCGAGACCGTGCGCAGCGAGACCCAACCGCTGAACGGCGCACGAATGGTGCGGTCGCCGATGCCGGCACGGGCGAGGTCGGCATTGGCGCGAGCGCTGCTGGCGAGCGCGATCTGCTGCTCGACCGTGGCGCCGGTGGCAAAGCCGCGCGACTTGAGCGCCTGGATGCGCTTCAACTGCTGATCGGCCTGCAGCGCGGTCGCCTCGGCGGCGGCCAGCTCGGCCTTTTCCTGGCCCACGGCCATGCGGGCGATCACCTGCCCCTTGGACACGAAACCGCCATCGGTGAAGTTCAGCACGTCGATCCGCTCGGTCACCGGCGCGGACAATATCACCTGCTCATTGGCGAGCGCGGTGCCGACCGCCTCGACATTGTCGGTGAAGCGGGTGGGCGCAATCGCCACCGCCTCCACCAGCGCCGGCGGGCGAGCTTTCTTTTCCTTCTCCCCGCCGCAACCGGCAAGACAAAGGGCAACGAGAATGACAGGCAGGGTCGAGCGCATGACGAGGGGCTAACGGGCCTTTGTGACGGACACAACCGCATGGAATGTGTCAAAATGTATCGCAGGGCGGGTAACGAAGCTGGCGCGATTATCCGCCAAGCCGCGCGTGAATCAGAAATTCGACATTGCCTTGTGGCCCGGTGATCGGACTGGTCGTGATTCCAAGCACTTCCCAGCCCTTCTCACGGACCCAGGCAGCGACTTCGTCGCAGACGCGCTGGTGGATGGCAGGATCGCGCACCACCCCGCCCTTGCCCACTTCCTCGCGCCCTGCCTCGAACTGCGGCTTGATGAGCGCGACCATCTGCGCGCCGGGCCGGGCGAAGCCGATCGGTTTTTCCAGCACCTTGGCCAGGCTGATGAAGCTGGCGTCGCACACGATGATGTCGACCGGCTCGGTTATGTGGGCGTCGGTCAGGATACGCGCGCTGGTCTGCTCATGGACGATGACGCGATCATCGGAGCGCAGCTTCCACGCAAGCTGGTTGGTGCCGCTGTCGACGGCATAGACCTTTGCCGCGCCCTTGGTCAGCAGCACGTCGGTAAAGCCGCCGGTCGAGCTGCCGACGTCGATCGCGACGAAACCGGTGACGTCGATGCCATATTCATCGATCGCATGGGCAAGCTTGATGCCGCCGCGCGAGACCCAGGGATGGTCGCGCCCGCGCACGTCCAGTTCGGCGTCGGCCGCCACCTGCTGCCCCGCCTTCTCCACCTTCTTGTCGCCCAGATAGACCAGGCCGGCGAGGATCAGCGCCTGCGCCCGCGCGCGGCTTTCGGCGAGGCCATTGTCGACGAGCAACTGGTCGGCACGAATCTTGGCCATCAGCGCACCAGTCCGGTGAGGGTCGACGGGGTCAGTAGCTGCGGCAATGTCTGGGCCTCCTTGCCCGGTGCGTACCAGAGGTAGAGCGGCACGCCCGAACGGCTCTGCGCTTCGAGGAAGCGGGTAATCGCCGGATCGGCATTGGTCCAGTCGCCCATCATGACGGTGACGCCCGCCTTCTCGAACGCCGCGCGCACCTCCGCCCGCTCGATCGCGGCGGCCTCATTGGCCTTGCAGGTCAGGCACCAGTCGGCGGTGAAATAGAGAAAGACCGGCTTGTTCGCGGCGCGCAGCCCATCGAGCTTTTCCGCGTCGAAGGCGACGACGTTGCCTTCATCCTGATGTTGGAGGCGAGGGTCGGCATAGGGCACCGAGGCTATGGCAACAACGCAGATCAGGGCAGCGCCAACCAGCCATGTCATGCCGCCCTTTTTTCCGGATCGCTGCCTTTCGCCATAGAATGCCAACGCACCGCCGAACACCAGCACGGCGAAGAAACCAATGCTCAAGCCCTCCAAGCCCCGCTGCCGCCACAACAGCCAAGCAAGGCCCAAGGCTGTCAGGAACATCGGGATCGACAGGATACGCTGCAAGCGGCCCATCCACGCACCAGGACGTGGCAGGCGATTGCGCAAAGCCGGCAGATAAGCGAGCAACAGGAAGGGCAGCGCCAGACCAAGGCCAAGGCCGGCAAAAATCGCCAGTGCCGCGCCCAGGGGCAGCACCAGCGCCGTGCCCATCGCCGCGCCCATGAACGGCCCGGTGCAGGGCGTCGCAACGAAGGCGACCAGCGCGCCGGTCCAGAAGGCACCGGCCGCGCCTTGCTGGCGGGTCAATCGATCGCCACCACCAAAAGCGGGCAGGTCGAACAGACCGGCAAGATTGAGCGCTATGGCCGTCACGAGCAGAAGCAACAGGATGATAATCTCGGGCCGTTGCAACTGGAACGCCCAGCCCAGCGCCGCGCCACCAGCACGAAGTCCGAGCAAAAGACCGCCCAAAGCCAGACAGGCGACGATCACGCCAAGGGTGTAAGCCAGCGCCTCGCGACGCGCCGCCCGCTCGTCGCCGCCCGCCTTGGCCAGGCTCAGTGCCTTCAACCCCAGGATCGGGAAGACGCAGGGCATGACGTTGAGCAGCAGCCCGCCCAATATCGCCCCGCCCAGCGCCAGCAGGACCGTGTCCGCCAGCCCCTTGGACGCGATCGCCGCGACCTCGCCGGGCTTGGCGCTCAGCAGGAAGCCGACATGGTCGCCGGTGCGCAGCACCGCCTGCGCAGCGCCGCCCTTGAAACCCTCGCCCGCCTCCGTCTCGACCAGCAGCCGGTCGCCCTCGCGGCTGACCTTCTGCGCGGCGGCGAAGCGGGCCAGCCCGTCGCTCAACGGGAAGAGGTGAACCTCGCGCGCCTGCGCATCGGCCGGGAACGGCACCGACAGGCGCAGCTTGCCGTCGACGATCTGATAGGTAGCCTCGCTGCCCAGCGGCCGGGGCAGATGGCCGCGCCAGCCATCGAAGCGGGCCTGCATCGCCGGCACGGCCTTGCCGTCGCCCGCGACCAGTTCCAGCGCCAGTTCACCGCTTTCGGGCACACAGATCTTGTCGGTGCAGGCCAGCCATTCCGCCTTCACCCGGACCGGCAGGCGGGTGCCGGCCGCCACGTCCGGCGCGACGCTCAGATTGGCGAGCACCGCATAGGGGCCTTCATAGACATGGTTCATCAGGCCCGAAATCAGCAGCGTCTCGGGCACCGGATAGCGCAGCGCGCCGATCGTCACGCCCTTGGGCAGGGTCCAGGTAACGGTCATGCCCAGGCCCGCGTCGCCCGGATTTTCCCAATAGCCGTGCCAGCCCTTTTCCGGCCTCATGGCAAAGGCGATGGTCGTCCCCTTGCCGGGCGCGGGCACCGCACTTTCGGCCATCAGTTGCGCGGCGATATGCGCCGGGCCGCCGCCAAAAGCGCCCTGAGCCTGTACCGCCGGCGATGCGATCGACAGCCCTGCCAGCATGGCGAGCGTCATGAATATGACTTGAAAAATCCGCATCGGGCCTCTGGTCGCGTGGATGCAAGGGGGCTAGGTCGCTCCCTATCCGCCGTCAAGGCATGAGAAGGTACCCATAATGTTGAAACACGTCGCCGCTGCCCTGTTGCTCGCCACTGCCATGCCCGTCGTGGCGCAGAGCCCCGCGCCTGCTGCCGCTCCTGCGCCAGCCGCCAGCAGCATTGCCGCGACGCCGCCCAAGCTGATCGTCGCCATCTCGGTCGACCAGTTTTCGGCCGACCTGTTCAGCGAATATCGCCAATATTATACCGGCGGCCTCAAGCGCCTGACCAGCGAAGGCGCGGTCTTCCCGCGCGGCTATCAGAGCCATGCCGCGACCGAGACCTGCCCCGGCCATTCGACCATCCTGACCGGCAGTCGCCCGTCGCGCACCGGCATCATCGCCAATAACTGGTTCGACCTCGACGCCAAGCGCGAGGACAAGAATCTCTATTGCGCCGAGGATGAGAGCCAGCCGGGCAGCAGCAGCGACAAATATGAAGCCTCGCCCCTGCACCTCAAGGTGCCGACGCTGGGCGGCCGGATGAAGGCGGCCAATCCCGCCACCCGCGTCGTGTCGGTCGCCGGCAAGGACCGCGCCGCGATCATGATGGGCGGCGCGACCGCCGATCAGGTCTGGTGGCTCGGCGGGCCGCAGGGCTATGTCAGCTACAAGGGCGTCGCCCCCACCCCGCTCGTCACCCAGGTCAACCAGGCCTTTGCCCAGCGCCTCGCCCAGCCCAACCCCGGCTTCGAGCTGCCCGCCCAGTGCGTGTCGAAGGATTTTCCGGTCCAGGCCGGCAACCGCACCGTGGGCACCGGCCGCTTCGCGCGTGACGCGGGCGACTATAAGGGCTTCCGCATTTCGCCCGAGCAGGATGCGATGACCCTCGCCTTCGCCGCCGCTGCGATCGAGAGCATGCAGCTGGGCAAGCAGGCGCAGACCGACATCATCTCGATCGGCCTGTCGGCGACCGACTATGTCGGCCACACCTTCGGCACCGAAGGCACCGAAAGCTGCATCCAGGTCGACCGGCTCGACACCGAACTCGGCGCCTTCTTCGACAAGCTCGACAAGGACGGCATCGACTATGTCGTGGTGCTGACCGCCGACCATGGCGGCCATGACCTGCCCGAACGCCACCGCATGAACGCGATGCCGATGGAACAGCGGGTCGACATGGCGCTGACGCCCAAGGCGCTCAACGCCACCATCGCCGAGAAGGCCGGCCTGCCCGGCAAGAAGGTGATCTGGAGCGACGGCCCGTCGGGCGACATCTATTATGACAAGGGCCTGACCGCCGCGCAGCGCGCCAGGGTCGAAACCGAAGCGCTCAAATATCTGCGCGCCCATCCGCAGGTGCAGACCGTCTTCACCAAGGCGGAAATCGCCGCCACCCCCTCGCCCTCGGGTCCGCCCGAAAGCTGGAGCCTGATCCAGGAAGCGCGCGCCAGCTTCTACCCCAGCCGCTCGGGCGACCTGCTGCTGCTGCTCAAGCCGCGCGTCATGTCGATCCCCGAACAGGCAGTGATGGGGTCTGTCGCCACCCATGGTTCGCCGTGGGATACGGACCGCCGCGTGCCGATCCTGTTCTGGCGCAAGGGCATGCAGCATTTCGAACAGCCGCTGGGCGTCGAGACGGTGGACATCCTCCCCAGCCTCGCCGCGCTGATCAAGCTGCCCGTGCCCAAGGACCAGATTGACGGCCGCTGCCTCGATCTGGTCGCCGGCAAGGACGACAGCTGCGCCGGGCAATAAGCCCTTGCCGATCCTCCCCCCGTCAAAAGGGGGAGGATCAGATATTCTCGCCAATCCCGTCCGTGCTTTCCAGCAGGGCATGAACTCGGTGCGGGGCCGACACCTCGACCCGGCTGGTCACTTCATGCCGGGCCTTGGCCTGGCGCACATTACTGTCGGCCGGCACGCTTTCGGTCAGCCAGACATTGCCGCCGATGACCGATCGGCTGCCGATGATGATCCGGCCCAGCACCGTCGCGCCGGCATAGATGACGACATCATCCTCGATGATCGGATGGCGCGGCTGCGCCTTTTCGAGCGCCCCCTTCTCGTCCGAGGGGAAGCTGCGCGCGCCCAGCGTCACGCCCTGATAGAGCCGCACCCGATCGCCGACGATCGCCGTCTCGCCGATGACGACGCCGGTGCCATGGTCGATGAAGAAGCCGTGGCCGATGCGCGCGCCGGGATGGATGTCGATGCCGGTATGGGAATGGGCGATCTCGGAAATGATCCGCGCCACCAGCGGCGCGCCCAGTTCATAGAGGCGATGCGCGAGCCGATGATGGATGATCGCCAGCATCGATGGGTAGCAGATCAGCACCTCGTCCACGCTGCGTGCGGCCGGATCGCCCAGGAAGGCTGCCTCGACATCGCTGTCGAGCAGGGTGCGCAGCGCCGGCAGGCTGTGCGCGAACTCGCCAATGATCCGCGCCGCCGCCGCGTCGACTGCGGCAATCGGGTCATCCTTCATCGCATAGATGAGTTCGAGCCGGATCTGGCCATAGAGGCGGCTGAGCACGGTCTGCAGCGTCTCGGCGACATAGGCGTCCTCATTATGCAGCCGCACGAAGCTCGGCCCCAGCCGCAGCGGGAACAGCGCGCCGCACAGCGCGCCGGTGATCTTTACCAGATTGGCGCGCGACGGGAATCCTTCGGCGCCATATTCGGCATGATGCTGCTGTTCCTGCCGCCAGCGACTGCGCGCGGCGGCCAGGTCCGTGACCAGCCGGTCCAGATCCCAATAGCCCACGCCTTCACCCTGCATATCGCCGTCCGCCATTCCCTGCGCCTCTTGTCCGATGGGCAACCGGAATAACCCGCGTCTGCGCGCCAGGATAAACGAGTTTTGCTTGGGGGTAGCGAGATTCTCTTTGCCGAACGCGCCGGGAGGCCGATCAGACCTTGGCTTCCGGCCTGTTCAGATAGAGACAGATTTCGACGCGCAGCCCGCCCTCGGGCCGGTTGGCGAGGGTCAGGCGGCCGCCCTCCTGCTCGACCGTCTTGGCGACGATGGCCAGGCCCAGCCCCATGCCGCGCGTGTTGCGCTGGCGCGCGGTGTCGAGCCGGTGGAAGGGTTTCAGCACCTCCTCCAGCCGGTCGCGCGGAATGCCGGGGCCATCATCATCGACGCGGATCAGCACCTCATTATCGTGCCGCGCCACGCTGACCCGCGCACGCACCCCATAATGGAGCGCATTCTCGATCAGGTTGCGTACAGCGCGGCGCAGCGACAGCGGGCGGACCTCCATTTCCAGATGATCCGGCCCGTCATAGATCACATCGTCGCCATGATCCTGGAAGGCGTCCACCACCGTCGCGATCGTGACCGCTACGTCGATCCGCACCGCCGGCTCCGGATTCTTCTCGCCGCCCAGAAAGGCCAGCACGGACTCGATCATCTCGCCCATCTCGGCCAGATCCTCGCCCATCGCCTCGCGAATTTCGGGGTCGTCCACCGCTTCCAGCCGCAATTGCAGCCGCGCGAGCGGCGTGCGCATATCGTGGCCGACCGCCGCCAGCGTCTCGGTCCGCTCGTTGATCAGGCGATGGATGCGGGTCTGCATCGCGTTGAAGGCGCGGATCAGGTTGCGCACATCATTGGTGCCCGCTTCCGCCACCGCCACCTGCTGGGCCAGGCCGATCCGCTTGGTCGCATGCGTGAGGTCACGCAGCGGCGCCAGGGTCCGCCGGATCAGCACGCCACCGGCGATCAGCAGCGCCAGCACGGGGATCAGCGCCAGGCCGAAGCGACCGAAGGTGAAGGCCCATTTGCCGCCGCTATGGTGCATGCCGAAATAGAGCCAGCTGCCGTCCGCCAGCTGCAGCCCGCCATTGATCTGCGAGGAACGGCCGGGTGAATTGAGCCGCAGCCACAACCGCGATTCATGCAGGCTGGGTTCCCAGTCGACGATCTGCTGCCGCATCCGCGCCAGTTCGGGCGACAGCGGCGGTGGCGGCGGCGCGGCCAGCGTCCAGTGGATGTCATAGCGGTCGGTGGTCAGCTGCGCGCTGACCCCGCCGCGCTGGCTGACCGGCGCCTTGGCCACCAGCTTGCGCGCGATCACCAGATGCTCGGCCAGGCGGCGCGCCTCGTCATCCTGCAGCGACAAATGGCTGGCGCGCTCATAGATGAGCGTGCCGACCACGAATTCCAGCAGGACGGTCAGCAGCAATATGCCAAAGATGCGGCCGACCAGCCCGAGCGACCGGCTGAACCGCTGTCGTCTCAAGCGCGCGCGACTTCCGCGTTGAACATGTAGCCGACGCCGCGCACCGTGGTGATCGGCGCGGGCCGGTCCTCGGTCGACAGCTTGCGGCGCAGGCGGCTGACCAGCACGTCGATGCTGCGGTCGCTACTGTCGCCCATGCGGGTGCGCGACAATTCGATCAGCCGCTCGCGCGCGATCACCCGCTGCGGATGGCTGAGGAAGCTGCCCAGCAGGTCGAACTCGGCACCGGTCAGGTCGACGATCGCGCCGGTCGGCGACCGCAGTTCACGACGCGGGAAGTTGACGATCCAGCCGTCGAAGCGCGCTTCATTCTCGCGCTGCTCGTCCGGGCCACGCTCCACGCCGACGCGGCGCAGGATGGCCCGGATACGGGCGATCAGCTCGCGCGTGCCAAAGGGCTTGGGCAGATAATCGTCGGCGCCCAGTTCCAGCCCGACGATACGGTCGGTCTCGCTGCCCTTGGCGCTGATGAAGATGATGGGCACGTCGCTCTTGCGACGGATCTGGCGGCACAGGTCGATGCCGTTGGTGCCGGGCAGCATGACGTCCAGAACGACCAAGTCGACCGGGCCGGCATCGAAGGCCACCCACATTTCCGGACCGGACGAGGCCGGACGGACCTGATAGCCATGTTCCTGCAACGCGCGCGCCGTCAGCGTGCGGAGCGGCGGATCGTCTTCGACAAGGATGATCGAGGGGGCGGTCATGCGCGGAGCAACATCAGGCTGTTCATGATGTTGGGAGATAAGCAGCGACCGGTGGAGGGTCAACCGCAGCTTGCTGCCGAAACAGTTGACGGGGGCCACAGCAACAATTTGTCACGCCGGCGACAGCTCGGCACAAGATAAGGCCCGGAAATACAGCAGATCGGGCCCGCGCGAACGGGCCCGATCCGTAAAGATCAGAAAGCGGCCGAGATCGAGAAGACGACCGTGCTGCGCGCGATCGACTTGCCGAAATTATCGCCGTCCGCGACCTGGAAGTTGGGACGCAGATAATTTTCCTCGACGCGGGCAATGTCGGTGTCGACATAGGCGATGCTCAGCGTCAGCGGCGTGCCCGGCACGGCCAGGTCGGCACCGACCAGCCAGTCGAGATATTTGCCGGTCGGCGCGACCGACGTGCCGTTCGGGCCCAGGCCGCTATTGCCGTTCGACCAGCCCAGATGCGCCTTCAGGCTGACCGGGGTGTTCGGGATCGCACCGCTGACATCGCCCCAGATGTAGAAATTATCTTCCTTGTCACCCGGCTTGTAGATGGTGCAATCGGCGTCGCTGCACCACTTGCCCAGCGCTTCCTGCTTGGGGGCATAGGCCACGCCGAGCAGACCCTTGACCGGGCCGACCTGGCTCGACAGCTTCACATAGGGTTCGGCGAAGTCGGTCTTGTCGGCGCCCGACGGGTACATGTACCAGGTCAGGCCGAGGTCCAGCGTCGCGCCGCTGTCGCCCAGAGGAATGGCATAGCCTGCGAACAGGTCCAGTTCCATGTTGGCGCCGCCAAAGGTGCCCCAGCCCGACAGGTTGGAACCCCAGGTGCCGACATAGACGCCGCTTTCATGGGTTGCGGTCAGGCCGCCCTGGATCGCCATGCCGCGATCGGACTGCGAAACACCACGGAAGCGATAATCGGAAACCAGGCCGACGCTGCCGGTCACGGTGACCGGGCCTGCGGGTTCTTCCTGGGCGAAGGCCGGCGCACTCGACATCAGAGCCAGAGCGGCACAAGCGATTTGATACTTCATGAACATTCCCCTTTTACGAAAGAATGTTCCGTCCTGCATCCGCGGCCCGAAGATCTGTTGGAATATCGTCTTCCGTACCGGCGGATGACTACTCGACTATTCTCGCCAGCCCTCGGCGCAAACCTCTATCTTCGCATCTGCACAAGGGAAGAGAGGCTCTGTGATATAGCGATCACGGTTCTTTTCTAATTGCCACCGATATTGTTTCTATTTGATGTCCGAATTGCATCTGAACATGAAAAAGCCGCCACATCCGGGGATGCGGCGGCTTTTCTGTCATGCAGGCCTGCGTCAGGCGACGAGCTGGCGCATCCGTCCGGTCGCGCCGAACAGCTCCACCTTGGCGCCCGCGCCGGTGCGGCGATCGGCCCATTCGCGCACCATTTCGGCGCAGGTATGGTCGATATGGGTCAGGCGCTCGACATTGAGGATGACCAGCTGCCCCGCCGGCACCGATTCCAGCTTGGCCGACAGCTTGGGCAGGCTCAGGAAGCTCGCCGTGCCGTGCAGCGCCACTTCATGCGCATCGCCGCGACTGGCTTCCTCGACGCCCAGGCGCAGGCGGCTGGCATGGGGGATCAGTTCGATCAGCGACAGGCCGATGCCCACCAGCACGCCGGTCAGCAGGTCGGTCGCGACGACGCAGATCAGCGTCGCGGCCCACACGATCGCCGGCAGCGGACCATAGAGGTGGAACAGATGCTTGACGTGCGACAGGCTGACGAGGCGGAAACCGGTCACGACCAGGATGCCGGCCAGCGCCGCCATCGGCACTTCGCGCAGCAGCCAGGGCAGCAGGGCGACGAAGCCCAGGATCCACGCGCCATGCAGGATCGCCGACAGGCGGGTCTTGGCGCCGGCCTGGACGTTGGCGGACGAGCGGACGATGACGCCGGTCATCGGCAGCGCGCCAGCAACGCCGCAGAGCAGGTTGCCCACGCCCTGCGCGCTCAGTTCGCGGTTGTAATTGGTGCGCACGCCATCATGCATGCGGTCGACCGCCGCGGCCGACAGCAGAGTCTCGGCACTGGCGATGAAGGCGATGGCAATGGCGGTGGTGATGATGGTCGGGCTCATCAGCTGCGCCAGCAGGCCCTGTTCGGGCAGGCTGATGGCGGACAGGATCGATTCCGGCACGACAACACGGGCGACCGGCAGGCCGAGCGCGAAGGCGACCAGCGTCGCGGAGACCACGCCGACCAGCGCACCGGGCACCAACTTCATCGATGCGGGGCGGAACTTCTCCCAGCCCAGCATCGCGCCGATGGTGACCAGGCCGACAGCGAAGGCGGTGGCCGCATCCTGATTGGTCAGGCCCAGAATCTGGCCCGGCATCGCGATCAGATTGTGCAGGCCGCTCGACAGCGGCTTGTCATCGAACAGCACATGGAACTGGCCGACGACGATCAGCACGCCGATGCCCGCCAGCATGCCATGCACGACCGCCGGCGAAATGGCGCGGAACCAGCCGCCGACCTTCAGCAGGCCGGCGACGATCTGGATCGCGCCTGCCAGGATCAGGATGGGGCCAAGGGCGGACAGCCCCTGTTCCCGCACGATTTCGAAGACGATGACCGCAAGACCGGCCGCCGGACCGCTGACCTGCAGCGGCGAACCCGCCAGCAGGCCGACGACCAGGCCGCCGATGATGCCGGTGATCAGGCCTTTTTCCGGCGGCACGCCGGAGGCAATGGCGATGCCCATGCACAGCGGCATGGCCACCAGGAACACGACGATCGACGCCGTGAAGTCGCGGCTGAACGTGCCGCCGGAAAAGGCCTTCAACATGATTTACTCCGCAGCTTGTGCGATGAGCGATTCGCCGGCCAGGCGACGCCCATGCGGCAGCGCCACGGGCAGCTTCTGCCCTTCGCGCAGCACCGAGAAACGGCCGGTTTCGCCGTCCAGACCCAGGACCTGGCCGGCATGGATGTCGACATACCAGCCATGCAGGGCGATCTCGCCGCGGGCGATGCCCGACGCGACCGACGGATGGGTGCGCAGGTGCGACAGCTGTACGACGACATTTTCCAGCGCCATGTTGCGCAGCTTTTCGGCGGCATCCAGGTCGGCAGGATAGGATTCGCGGCACAGCTTCTGCGCGGCATGACTGTGGCGCAGCCAGGCGGCGACATTGGGCATGCCGGTCAGGTCGGCGTCGGTGGCCAGCGCCTTCATCGCGCCGCAGTCGCTGTGACCGCACACGATGATGTCGCGCACGCCCAGCACCATCACGGCATATTCGACCGTGGCGGTCACGCCGCCCAGCTGGCTGTCATGCGGCGGCACGATGTTGCCGGCGTTGCGGCAGACGAACAGGTCGCCCGGCTGGGCCTGCATGATGTGCTCGGGAACGATGCGCGAGTCGGCGCAGGAGATCATCAGCGCCTTGGGGCTCTGACCATGGCTGGCCAACTGATTGTAGAGCGTGCTTTCGTTCGGGAAGACCTTGGTCTCGAAACTGAATACACGACCGATAAGCTCGTTCATGGCTTTCATCCTCTTATTACTATTGCGTTGCCGGTCAGGGGGCGGACCGGCCTAGCTTGCAAAATACGCAGCAGATTTTGCTGCGGCGCAGCGGAATTGTTAAAAATCATGTCTGGGATGCAAAGCGCCCGACAGGCGCGCCAAATGGCGGAAAACCGCCATCAGCGCGTCTTTTCGGGAGGTCAGCGCCGGTCGACGACCGCGCTGAACATGTATCCGACGCCACGAACAGTCACGATCGCGGCAGGCCGCCCCTCATGGGACAGCTTGCGCCGCAACCGGCTGATCAGCACGTCGACACTGCGGTCGGACGAGGGCGCGTCGCGCACGCCCGCCAGTTCCATCAGCCGCGCACGGGCAATCACCGCCTGGGCATGATCCAGCAATACGGCGAGCAGCGAAAATTCCGCTGCCGTCAATTCGACCAGCGCGCCGGCCGGGTCGGTCACTTCGCGCCGGGCGAAATCGACTACCCAGTCGTCGAAGCGCGCCTGGGTCTGACGCCGCAGGCCCAGCGCCCGCTCGCTGCGCCCGCGCCGCAGCACGGCGCGCAGCCGCGCCGCCAGTTCGCGGGTCGAATAGGGTTTGGCCATGTAATCGTCGGCGCCCAGCTCCAGGCCGACCACCCGGTCGACCTCGCTGCTGTCGGCGCCGACCAGGATGATCGGCACGTCGCTACGCTCGCGCACGTCACGGCACAGGTCCATGCCGTCCGGCCCGCGCAGTCCCGCATCCAGCACGACCGCGCCGACCGGCATCCGGTCCATGGCACTGAATATATCGCTCGACGAGGCCGCAGGCAGAGCGCGAAACCCGCTCTGCTCCAGGAATTCGCGCACCTTGTGCCGCAAATCCTGCTGCGTCTCGGCGACCAGTATCAGCGGTGGACTCATCAGCCCTTCACGGTCAGCGCGCGTACGCTGTCCAGTTCATTCACCAGCACGGCACGGTCCTGCTGCGCGACCGACACGGCCTCGGCATTGCGGGCGCTGGCATAGCGGGCGACCTCTGCGTCCACCTGGCTGCGGGCAGCGGCGCAGGTGCCGGCATAGCTGCCCGACAGCGGGGCGAAGCGATGGACCGCCTTGCCGAAGGCCGGCACCGACTGGCCCTGGGCCGCGACGGCGCGGTCGACGCGCACATCAGCCTGCCAGCGGCAGACCGGGATGGCGTTGCGATTGCCGAAGCGCGGCTCGACCTGGGTGAAGCGCACCGACGATGCGGTGTGATAGCTGGCTGTATAGGCCTGGGCGCCGTGGGTCAGTTCGGCGCTGTGGATCGGGGTGGACGAAGCGGCGAGCGCCGCGACACTGGCAAGGATCGGCAACATGGGTGGCTTCCCTTCGAAACAGACAATATCCAGCAATAAGCGGGATCCTTCCGACGGGTTTAGGCAGGGAGAATGTCTCCCCAATATGCCGAACGTTACAAATTATTGCTGTGTCGCAGCATGCCGTCAAGCGACCCCTGCGATCACCGGACTGGCCTGAAGCGGTCGCGCCACCCCCGACAGGGCCTCGATCAGCCCAGAAAGCCACAGCGCATCGGCCACGGCGCGGTGCCGCGCGGTATGCAGCGCATCGGCATGGGCCATGGCGGCCGTGATCCGCGGCTCGTCCGCGCCCCATTCATCCAGCAACAATGAGACATGATCGATCGCGAACGGCGCCACCACGGCCTGCGTATCGGCCAGCGTCTGCAGCCAATATTGGTCGATCACACTGTCGGCGACCACGCGGCAGCCGGCCACTGCGGCCGCCAGCTGCGCCAGCACCAGGTCCGCCGGCTCGCCCTCCGCCTCGATCCGGGCGCGCGACAGGCCGTGCAGCGCCTCGGCTTCGGCGGTCCAGTCCCAGCCGGCCCAGGCTGCATGCGGTCGAATGATCCAGCTGCGGGCAATGCCGCCGCCCGCTATGCCCACTTCGATCGGGAAGGATCGTCCGTGCCGGGGCAGGCACGACGCCTCGAAATCGATCGCCATGATGGTCAAAGGCTCTCTCCGAATAATTCCACGTCCGCCCCATTTTTGGGTCTGGCCGTCCACGTCTGATACGCCCCTGTCTCCTCCAACTATGTCAGGCCGATGTCATTGGCCATCAGGATTTTCGGAAAAGATGCGAACCGACCGTCCGGTGCGACCGGTGCGACCATCGCACCGGATTTCAACCGCCTATGGCCAGCGGCTTGCATTGCCGCTACCCCGTCACGATGACGGACGGACGACTGCGGGACGCGAACGACTGATGTGGGTGTTGCTGGGCATCGCCCTGATCGTCGCGGGCTTCGTGCTGCGCTTCAATCCGCTGCTGGTGATCCTCGCCTCGGCCATCGCCACCGGCCTTGCCGCCGGGCTCGATCCGCTCACCATCCTCGCCGCCTTTGGCAAGGCGTTCAACGACTCGCGCTATGTCTCGGTCGTCTGGGTGGTGCTGCCGGTGATCGGCCTGCTCGAAGCGCATGGGCTTCAGGAACGGGCACGCGGCCTCATCGACCGGATGCGTGGCGCCACCACCGGCCGCTTCCTCCTATTCTATCTTGTCGCCCGCCAGATTTCGGCCGCCATGGGCCTGATCTCGGTCGCCGGCCATGCCCAGACCGTGCGCCCGCTGGTCGCCCCGATCGCCGAAGCCGCGGCCGAGAAACAGGCCGGTGCACTGGATGAAGAACAGCGCGACGAGATCAAGGCCTGGGCCGCTGCGACCGACAATGTCGGCGTCTTCTTTGGCGAGGATATCTTCCTCGCCATCGGGTCGATCCTGCTGATCAAGGGGCTGCTGGAGCAATATGGCATCTTGCTCGAACCGCTCCAGCTGTCGGTCTGGGCGATCCCGACCGCGATCGCCGCGCTGCTGATCCACGGCTTTCGCCTGTGGCGGCTCGACCGCCGGCTGAACGCGCAGGGTGCCAAGGAAGCGGAGGACGCCGCATGATCACGCTCCACTGGGTCTATGCGCTGATGGGCGCGGTGTTCGCCGGCTATGCGCTGCTCGGCGCCGCCGATCGCAGCAACCCGCGCAGCTTCACCACCGCCGCCTTCTGGGCACTGCTCGCGCTCAGCATGTGGGCGGGCGATCGGATTGGCGACATCGGCAATGGCGTCCTGGTCCTCGGCCTCGTCGCCATTGCCGGCTTCAAGGGGCTGGGACGCGGCAGCGGCGGCGTGCCGCTGGAAGAGCGGCAGGCGCGGGCCGATCGCCATGGCAATGGCCTGTTCGCCATCGCCCTGGTCATCCCCGTCACCGCGCTGGCCGGCACTTTCCTGTTCAAGGCGTTCCCCGCCTGGATCGATCCCAAGCAGACCACGCTCATCTCGCTGGCACTCGGCGTCCTGATCGCGCTCGCCATCGGCTGCACCTGGCTGCGCGCCCGGCCGATCGTCGCCCTGCAACAGGGGCGGCAGTTGATGGACTCGGTCGGCTGGGTGGGCATATTGCCGCAGATGCTCGCCAGCCTCGGCGCGGTGTTCGCGCTGGCCGGCGTCGGCGATGTCGTCGGCGGCATCGTCCGCCTCGCCATTCCCGATGGCAGCCTGCTCGGCGCGGTGATCGCTTATGGCCTGGGCATGGCGCTCTTCACCATCGTCATGGGCAATGCCTTTGCCGCCTTCCCGGTGATGACCGCGGCGATCGGCATCCCGCTGCTGATCCACCAATATCATGGCGATCCGGCGATCATCTGCGCGATCGGCATGCTCGCGGGCTTTTGCGGCACATTGCTGACGCCGATGGCCGCCAATTTCAACCTCCTCCCCGCCGCGCTGCTGCAGCTCAAGGATGAATATGGCGTGATCCGCCGCCAAGTCGGCACCGCCCTCCCCCTGCTCTGCGTCAACATCCTCCTGATCTATTGGCTGGCCTTCCGATGACCCGACTTTCCCAAGACATTGCCGACCGTTTCGCTGCCCTCACCCTGTCCCATCTGGGGCGGCAATATCCCTACAAGATGGACCTGACCTATCAGGGGCCGGAGGATGCGCGCATCCCGGCGGAGCATCATCCGATCTTCCATGGCAGCTATGACTGGCACAGTTGCGTCCATGGCTGGTGGCAGGTAATGCGCCTGCGCCGCCTCTACCCCGCCATGGCCCAGGCCGATGCGATCCGCGCCCGCGCCGACATGATGCTGGTGCCGGACAAGGTCGCGGGCGAACGGGCCTTCCTCACCCGCCCGACCGCCGGCGGGTTCGAACGCCCCTATGGCTGGGCCTGGCTGCTCGCCCTTCATGCCGAACTCGCCCGGCAGGACGGCCCCTGGGCCGCCGCGATCGAACCGCTGGCGCTCGACTTCGCCGCGCGCTTCCACGCCTTCCTGCCGAAAATGACCTATCCGCTGCGCGTCGGCACCCATTTCAACAGCAGCTTCGCGCTGATCCACGCTTATGACTGGGCCGAGAACCGCGATCCCGCGCTCCAGGCACTGATCCGCGAGCGCGCCCTTGCCTGGTTCGGGCAGGACCGCGCCTGCCAGGCCTGGGAACCGGGTGGCGACGAGTTTCTCTCCTCGGCGCTCACCGAAGCGCTGCTGATGAGCCGGCTGCTCGCGCGCGATGAATTTGCCGACTGGTTCGGCGCCTTCCTGCCCGATCTTCTGACCGGCCAGCCGGCGACCCTGTTCACCCCGGCCACCGTGTCGGATCGCAGCGACGGCAAGATCGCCCATCTCGACGGCCTGAACCTCAGCCGTGCCTGGTGCTGGCGCGGCATCGCCGCCGCGCTGGGCGCCGACGCCCCGATCGCGCCGATCGCCGAGCAGGCGGCCCTCGTCCATCTCGACGCCGCGCTCCCCCATATAGCCGGCGACTATATGGGGGAACATTGGCTGTCCAGCTTCGCGCTGCTGGCGCTGGAGTAACCCCCGCCTCAGGGCATGTTGGCGAGCAGCAGCTTCATATGTGCCGTCGGCGTGGTCGTACGCGACTGGAGACGGAACATATAGTCATAGGCCCACCAGGCGCCGCCGCCCCAGGCGGTCCAGCCCAGCACCGCCGACGACGTCTTCAGACGGCGCAGCATGTCGGGATATTCCTTCGCGCATTGCGGCTGGCCCGACGCGCCAATCTCGCCGAAGAGCAGCTTCACCTTGTATTTCTCGGCCCAGGTCAGCGCCGCATTCACGCGCTGGCCGGCCTTGACCTCGCACTTGTCGGTGGTGCCGGTCGACCAGGCATCCAGATATTGATGCACTTCAAACGCGTAATTCTTGCCGGGATCGACGAACTTCACCGCCTGCGCCGCATTGCCCGAACTCACCCAATTATGCGCCCCGGTCCAGGCCGTGCCGGGGATCAGCAGCTTGTTGCTGATCTTCTGGGCGCGGATACCCTTGGTCACCTGCCCGGCAATGGCCCACCATTGCGCCGCCGTCTGGCGATTGGGCTCGTTCATCAGGCCGATCCAGACCTTGGGGTTGGACCGATAATCCTCCATGATCTTGACCCAGGCATTGGTCAGCGCCGTCGTCGCCAGCGTGCCGCTGCCGACCAAGGCCGCAGAGCCCTTCACCTGGCGCGCACCATAATTATGCATGTCCAGGATCACCGTCAGGCCCAGCGCATTGGCCTGGGTCACCACCGACTTCAGTGCCTTGCGATCGACCTCCGACAAGGGGCCGTAGAGATTGGGCTGCAACCGTTCCCAGCGGAACGGCACGCGCAGCAGCTTGAAGCCCTGCGCCGCATAGCTGCGCATTTCCGCCGTGCTGGGATAGATATAGTTTGTGCCCAGCTTGCCACCGGTGCCGCCAAATTCGCCGCCAGAGATATTGATGCCCGGCAGCACCTTGGACCTGCTGGTCGCCGTAGCCGCCGGCACGGCGGCCGCTGCCGCCGCAGCATAGGCCTGCGCCGCCGTCGTGGTCGGCACCGTCGCGCTGGTGCCAGTGCTGGCGGCTGACGCAGAACTGGACGATGACGGGATGGTGATCACCCGTGCGTCCGGCGCATCCGCCTCGCCCCCCGATAGTGTAACGGCCGCAAGAACACCCGTCGCGGCCAGCGCAACCACAGCGGCGGCAACGCCGCCCCCCATCTTCTTCATGAATTGCCTACCCTGTCAGACCCAAAAGGAGGCGGGCCCTTAGCTAGCCTAGTTAGACAATGTCTTCACCCGGTTGCGGGATTTGGTTAAGCCTCCGACAGGCTGTTCCAATAATGCGCCATATGGGTTTTCCCTTAGGCAAAACTCCCGATCCGCTAAGGAAGACGGGGGCAGACCATCGTTCTCATGACCGCAAAATCAAGCCGGCATATTTGACCCGGATAAATATCATTTGCCAATATATCCGGGTAATATTAAAGTCCCCTCATGACCGAAGAGGAAAAGTGGGCCGCGATCGCCGCCTACAGGGAGCAGAAAGTCGAAAGCGGCATCTATGCCCTATCTTGCCTACCCTCTGGCCAGCGCTGGGTCGGCAGCGCGCTCAATCTCGCCACGATCCGCAACCGGCTCTGGTTCACCCTGCGACTGGGCCATGATCGGCACCCTGGCCTGCAGGACGCCTGGAATGCCCATGGCGAAGACGGCTTCGACTTCGAGATTCTCGAACGACTGAAAGCGGATGATCTCGGCGCCGGCCGCGACCGCCGGTTGAAGGAGCGCCTGCTCCAATGGGCGGAAGAGTTGCAGGCGACGCGGATCTGACCGAGCCGCCCGCCCTGTTTCAGCTTGCGACTGCCAGCAGCTTGGCACTCATCGCCGGCCATTCGCTCATGTCCCATCCTTCGGGCGTCTCGCGGGTAATGATCTGATCCGCGCCGAAGCAATTGCCGAGGTCAATATCCTCGCTCTTCTCGAACGCCCGGTCGGAGAGCGAATAGAAGGGGCGGACCTTGGGCAGGGTCAGGTCATCGGGATTCTGCTCGACCACGATCGCCAGCCGGTGCGATCGCAGCCGCACCAGCGACCCGATCGGATAGATGCCGACCGCGCGCTGGAACGCCTGAAAGATTTCCGCGTCGAACAGCGCGCCGCCATCCTCGTCGATCTTCAGCAAGGCGCGCGACGGGTCTTCGCCACTGCGGTGCAAGCGATTGGACGTCATGGCGTCATAGCTGTCGCAGATCGCGGCCATGCGCGCGAACATGCCGATCTGCTCGCCGGCCAGGCCATTGGGATAGCCGCTGCCGTCCAGCCGCTCATGATGGTTGAGGCACACGTCCAGCACTTCCGCCGGCATTTCGCCGCCCAGGGTCAGGAATTCATGCGCCAGCGTGGTGTGGCTCTTGACCACGTCCCACTCCTCCGGCGTCAGCGGCGCATCCTTGTCCCACACTTCCTGCGGCACATGGGCCATGCCCATGTCCATCAGCAGGCCGGCCAGGCCAGCCTTGCGGATATCCTCGGGCGACAGGTGCATCTGCTGGGCAAGGCCGATCATCAGCGCGCAGACCGACAGCGCATGCTGATACAGATATTCGCCGCTATTCTTCATCCGCGTGATCGCCATGAAGGCATGCGGGTTGCGCTGCACGGAGCTGGAAATCTCGTCGACCATGGTTTCCAGCTTGGCCGCCTTCACCGCCTTGCCCAGCCGCACATCCTCATAGAGCTTGCGCATGGTGCGACCCGACTTGCGCGCCAGCCGCTGGGCATGGACCATCTCGGCGCGGATCGGCAGCTTGTCCTTGGACAGCGGATCGAAGGGACGGTCGACCGGCTGGGGCGCGGCGCGGCGCACGATCGTCGGCCCGGCGCGACCGAACACCCGTTCGCGCGGCTCGGCCATCTGCACCACGCGGGATGGCACCGGCTGGGCCGGGGCCACATCCGCACCGCGCGACACGTCGATCGTCACCCACTCGACCTTGCTGGCATGCAGGTCCGCCAGTTGCTCGGGATCGTCGAGCAGCATCTTGCGTTTCCAGAAGGGGTGGGAAAACCACGACCCGTCCAGCTTGTGCAAGAACATCCCCAGTTTCACGTCCTGGGTGCGGATTTTTTTCAACATTTATACGGCCCCGTAGTCCCCGCTTTCATTTCGCAGGTCGTGCCTTTCCAAAAGGTTAAGACACATGATCCCGGCAGCAAAAGGGCCGCATCGTTTCACCGCATAAACGCGCGCCAACTGCTTGAAAGTCGTCAATTCTCTTCCTGGTTGCGGGAGACGGCACCTCGCGCCGGCCAATGATGTCGATGCGCCTACCGCAACCGGCCGTTTTCGCTTATCCTCCTGCGGTCCGGACAGGGAGGCGATCGATGCGCGTGATGGTGCTTGTGAAGGCGACGCAGGACAGCGAGGCAGGCGGCCCGCCCGACCCGGAGATGATGGCGGCGATGGGCCGCTTCAACGACGAACTGGAAGCGGCCGGCATATTGCGCATGGCCGACGGCCTGCTCCCCTCTTCCCATGGCAAGCGTATCGCCTTCGACGGCACCGATCGCCGCGTCATCGACGGCCCCTTTCCCCAGGTCGGCGAACTGGTCGCCGGCTTCTGGCTGTGGGAGGTGGCCGACATGGACGAAGCGGTCGCCTGGGCGAAACGCTGCCCCAATCCCATGCCCGGCCCCAGCGAGATCGAAATCAGGCCCTTCTACGAATGGGCCTAGCGCACGCATCCCTTCTGCACGATTGCCGGCTATGCCAGCAATGATTCCAACGTCCCCACACGCGATTATAGCGGTTTCGTCGACCGCATCGGCATCCGCTTCCACTGAGCGTGGAAATGCGGAGAAGCTCCGGTCGGGCGCAGCCCCGGCACGGCCGGGGCCCGCCCCCCATGCTCACGGGTTCCAGGGATTGTGACGATCATGCCTGATCCAGCGGGTGCATAGCCATTTCTGTCCCGCCATGACCGGCGCGCCCAGATGCACGGCAGCTTCCGCCGCCTGCCCCTGCGCATCGGTGTTGCGGAACAGCAAGGCATCGCCCTTCCGCCCCTTCACCGACAGGCCCAGCCGCGGGAAGATCGTTTCCCCGCCGGCATAGCCTTCGTTGAGATAGATCAGCATCGTCCATGCCCGCTGGTTGCGGACATGAGGCAGGCAATCATGATGCTGCCGATATTGCTGGCCGACGGCATAGCGCAGCAATGTCAGCGGCTCGCCGCCCGACAGCATCGTCCCGCTTGCCGCCGCAATCCGCCGGTTGATCGCCTGGATCACCAGATCCTCGCGCGCCGGGCCGAAAATCCCGCCATCCGACGTGCGGACCGGATGCGGCATGGGCCGGCCACTGCGCGGATCGATCACCATCGCCGGTTCCAGCAGCGCCTGGCCTTCTCTGATGACATGATGGCATTCGTCGCCCGTCAGGAACTGGCGGAACAGCCGGACATCCCAGCCACCGGCCAGCGCTTCGCCCGCGGGCACGGCCACAGGCGCACCGTCCGGGGCCAATGCCATGCGATTGATCAGCGCCAGTTGCTGCTGCGCAACCGGATCCCCCTGCGCCGCAATCTTCAACCGGGCCAGCGCCTCCCTCCAGTCGACCGGCCCGCCGCTGCCATTGGCGGTCAGCGCGATTTCCATCAGCGCCGCATCGACATGGCCGATCTCGACCGCGCGGCGCAGCAGGCCCCTCGCCCGCTCCAGATCGCGCGCCACGCCATGGCCCGCCAGATGCCAGGTGGCGAGGCAGAAGAGCGCATCGACATCGCCCTGCGACGATGCCTGTTCCAGCCGGGCGACAGCCTGCGCCACTTGGCCGGATGCGGCCAGTTGCCGGGCATGGGAAACGGTGGGGGAAGTCATGGCCAAGCAGAAAACGAAAAGGGCCGGAAGTCAATCCGGCCCTCTCGCTTACAGCATGTCGCTGCGATCAGAACTTGGCGACGGCGCCGATATAGCCATAGCGGCCGCGGACGTCGTAGATGCCCGAACCCGCACCCACGCCGGTCAGGCCGAAGGGCGGTGCGCGGTTACCGATATTGTCGACACCGACATAGATGTTGAACTTTTCGGTCACGTCATAGCCCATACGTGCGTCATGATAGAAGACGTCGGGATATTTCTTGAGCGAGGCATAGTCCGCATTCTGCGGCGGCAGCCCGTTGACCGAGTTATAGTCCTCATAGGTGTTGAGGTACATCTTGTCGATCCAGCGCATCTGATAGCCGATCGTCAGCTTGCCGAACTTCACGTCGCCGTTGAAGTTGACCTGGTTCTTGGGATCACCCAGTTCTTCCAGGATCTGGTTGCGGAAGCTCGGATCAGCCGGATTGAGATATTCGTTCCGCTTGATCATGCGCGTGTAGACCGTCTTGAAACCAGCCGAACCCCAGCTGAAATCATGACGATAGTTGAGTTCGGCGTTGATGCCTTCCGCGGTCAGCTTCGCATAGTTGAGCGTGGTCTGCTGCAACGAACCCTGAAGCACCTGATAGGCCGCTTCGCCCGACGGACCTTCGGTCGCGCCGTTACGCGTGAACAGGCCGCAGAACGGATTGTCCAGATTGGGTGCGTCATAGCAGGCGTTCAGGATCTGCTGGGCCGACGGCGCGGTGATGACGTCGTCCACCTTGATGTTGAAATAGTCGACCGACAGCGACAGGCCCGGAATCCAGCGGGGCTGCAGAACGCCACCGACAGTCCAGCTGGTCGAGGTTTCTTCCCGCAGATTGGGGTTACCGCCCGAAATCAGCTCGATCGACGAGGTGTAGACGAAGTCATAGTTGGTCGGCACGCCGGCCGCACGGCAATTGGCCTCGCGATAGGAGGAACCGGTACCGATGTTGCGCAGCGAGCAGGGATCGTTCGGCGCAGGCGCGAAATTCTGGCTCTGCTCCGAATAGAGATCGACCACGTTGGGCGCACGGATCGCCTTGTTGTAGGTGCCGCGGAAGCGGATGTCCTGAACCGGGGTCCAGGTCAGTTCCGTGCCCCAGGTGTAGACGGTGCCGGTCGCGCCCTTATAGTCGGACACGCGGCCCGAGGCATTGGCGGTCAGTTCCTTGAAGAAGGGAACGTCCTTCAGGATCGGCACGCTGATTTCGCCGTACAGCTCCTTCACTTCGAACGCCGGGGCGCGGAAGGTCGGGATCGCGTTGTAGAAGGCGTAGCCCTGCTGGGTCAGCTCATCCAGGTCATAATAGACCTTCTCGCGGCGATATTCGCCACCGACCGAGAAGCCGACCGGGCCGCCGGGCAGTTCGAACCAGGCGCTGGTGTCGCCCGCCACGAAGCCGGACGCCACGAACTGCTTGATCTTGCCGGTCGCGACCGTGTCCATCAGCACATAGTTGCGCGCAGCCTGCGAGACCGAGCCCTGGCCGAAGGGATTGATCGGAACGCATGCCGCAATGTCGGCGGCCAGGATGGCCGCATCCGCGCCATAGTCGACCGTGCCGGCCGGATTCAGCTTCGAACGGCAGACGATGTTGCCGGCGGCGTCGCGGGTGGTGTCGATGCCCAGCAGGTAGCGCTGGACGTTGACATTGCCCTTGACGACATTCTTCTCGCGATGCTCGCCATAGTTGACGGACAGTTCGTAGTTCCAGTCGTCGTTGAAGTCGCCGCGGACACCGACGACGGCGCGATAGGTTTCACGACGGATGGCTTCGTCACGAATGCCGAAGTCGACCCAGTTGCGACGCAGGTTGAACCGGAACGTGCCGGCGTTGATCGCGGCGCGCTGCGCGTCGAGCTGCGCCGCCGTCAGGGCTGCGCCGGTATTGGCGTTGACGGTCGTCGCCAGCAACTGCTGGGTCAGGAGCGTGCGGGCCTGGTCCGACAGGAACGGGTTGTCGAGACGGATGCGTTCGCGGCCGCCCGGATCGCCCAGCGTCGTGCCCTGCGAGAAGAAGGGACCGCTCTGCGAACCATAGGCGTCGGCCCGGACATATTTCGCTTCCCAGAAGGGCACAAAGGACGGGCTGAACTCATAATGGCCCATCAGGTTGACCGAAATGCGTTCCAGATTGGGGCTCAGTGCCAGCAGCTTGCCTTCGCGGCTGCTCGTGCCGTTGCCACCGACATAATTGCCGTTGGGGCCCAGGCCGATGCGCTCACCGGTCTGCGGCACCAGCGTGCCGTCGGGCTGGAACAGCATGTTGCAGACAAAGGCCGCGCCTACCGCATCACGACCGCAGGCCGCGTTGCCGGCGCTCTGGAAGATGCCGGTCTGGCCGCCCAGCGAGATGGTGGCCGAACGCACGTCGCGGAAGAACTGGCGATCGAACACGCCGTCCGAACCGTTGGCGGTGCCGGCCGGGTCGGTGTCGACGACGATGAACGCATCATTCTGGCGCATGGTCGGACGGTTGGAACCGTAGAAATCGTCCGACTGGGCATATTCGACGTTGATCGCGATATTGCCGCGGCCATCGGCGAAATTCTTGCCCGCCAGGATCGAAGCATAGCGGTTGCCGGCATCGCCATATTTGCTCGCGCCATTCTGGCCGCGCACCTGGACGCCTTCATAGTCCTGCTTCAGCACGAAGTTGACCACACCGGCGATCGCGTCCGAACCATAGACCGACGATGCGCCACCGGTCATCACGTCGACGCGTTCGATCAGGTCGGTCGGGAAGGTGTTGGTGTCGGGCGACACGCCGTTCGACAGAACGTCGGAACCGACATGGCGGCGACCATTGACCAGCACCAGGGTGCGCTGCGTGCCCAGGCCGTAGAGGTCGAGCAGGTTAAGGCCGCGCGTGCCGAGGAAGCGGGTCGAGTTCTGCTGGCTGAAGGTGCTGCGCAGCTGCGGCAGCTCGTTCAGCGTATCACCGACCGACAGCTGGCCCGTCTCGAAGAACTGCTCGCCCGAAATGGTGGTGATCGGCGCATTGGCTTCCAGATTCGGACGACGAATGCGCGAACCGGTCACGACGATCGACGACGCGACCTCCCCGGTCGCTTCCGGATTGCGATCGGCTTCGGTCGTCTGCGGCGTGGCGCTGCTCCCCTGCGCCATGGCCCCCGTTGCAAAGGCAAAACTGCCCGCCAGGGCAGTAAATGTCAGAAAGCTATATTTTTTCACGAAGCTCGGCCCCTGTTAAGACGTACGCGGGCCCTCTCCCGCGCCGCTGCGCACAGGGTGCCCCAACTGGGACGCAAGACAAGCGATATTGTAATATCCTTGTCACACATTGAAATTTTCGTGAAACATGTGACCGTCGTGCAACAGCATGACGCGCAACAAAATGTCACGCTCGCGCCCCACCGATGAGCGCGTAAGTCATTATAATTTCAGGAAAATGGTGCACCCGACGGGATTCGAACCCATGGCCCTCAGATTAGGAATCTGAGCAAGTCTGTTACCAGACGTCGTATCCTGTAACCATTTCTCCAAAAAACCGCAGATTTCCGCCATTCCTTGTTACATGTTGTCTTATGTTGTTACGCCCAATCACGCAACACCGTATGCCACGCGTATTCTATGCCGCGCATCATACGCTTCCCATGAGCATCAGATTCTCAGGCTGATTGGACCGGGTTCGGGCGCTGATCATAAGTAGGATCATGGACGCCCATGATCCCCTTCACATGCTCGCTGGCACAGGCTGCGACTGGTCCACCGTCGACGGCTCCGACCAAGACCTCAACGATCGCAGCAACCTATCACGCGACGATTTGGCCGAACTGGGCCTCAGGCTTCCGCGCACCCCCTACTCTACCGCATGGTGGCAAACGACCGATGGGCAGGCAGAGCATCTGGACCAGCCCACCTTTACGTCATCGTTCAACAAAGTTCTTTGGTTCGCACTGCGCGGCCTTGAGGATCAGGCAAGCCTGACGAACGATCGGGCCGAACTGGCTCGCATCGAGGGCGAGCGGGATTATTGGCTAGGAAGAACGGAGACCGACCATATTACCGAGACGTTCCGCCTAGCCGATGATCAGGCAGCAAAAGTGGCCAATATTTGACCAGCGCTCCAACGCCTCAATTCCGCCACGCGATCGTAAGCTTGCTGAAGTTCGTGCGCTTTCGCGAGTTCGTCGATATGCACAAGGGCTTCAAGGTTTGAGACCAGCGCAGCGGTGCCCTGCATGTTTATGGTCGCAGCGTTGTTCGCCGTCGTTCCGTAATCGATATCGACGCCGATGATGCAATTTGCTCCCAAAGCCATTGCCTTTTCAACAAGGATGGAGCGGGCTGCGGCCTCTCCCTTGTTGACCTTGTGGCTCATGCCCGACTTGACGTTCACCGCCCCAGTGAAATCAGAGAATCCCTGACTGAATTCGCTGAAAAATCCCGTTCCGACGGTCACATTTGCGGTGATCATCCCCTTGAAACGGACGTCAATCGATGCCGGAAGCCATGACATCGTGAACATGGGATAATCGACGATCCGCGCTTGGATCATCTCAAGCTGCTCAGAAATTTTGCGGTCGATAATGATGTAAGCGTCTTGGATCAGGCCGGGACCGCACTTTTCGCAGAGATCGGGATAATTGGCTTCGTGAATAAAATTTACATAGGCGACCGTTTCAGGTGACTTGCGGGGATTTGGAAGCTTGAAAGTGGAACCCGGCGTAATCGTCGCGTTACAATTCAGGCAAACGTCATTCATCACTGCCCCCATACCTTCTAATGTGCAAACATGCTTAAGCGGTTATTGTCACATCGAAAATGTTTATTTCGGAATATCGCGACCATGCCGCGCATAATGATAGAATCGGAGGCCGAACCACGTGATCGCCATCACGGCGCTGATTGCGGTCAAAATTGGCGTGATCGCACCAGCCCAAGACGCGAACGACATCAATATCGGTCCAGCGCCCGCAACGTGATCGACAACCGTCTTCCCGTGGCTAAACATCACAGCAGGTCGCCTGCGCTTTGCTCAATACCCATGGGTGCAAGGATGACATTTCTGATTTCCGTTGCACGGTCCGGCGCGACCAGCCCGAAGAGCGAAGCAATACCCAACATGACGGAAAGGTTCCGGCGATTGACGAGCGGCCAGACGCGCACGGCAATCTCGGTGAGAGCATGAAGGGCAGCCTTGGCCCAATTGATTGGCTTGGTAGTCATGCTGGTATTTATGCCGATCCGCCCGAAAGGTAGGGCAAGACGAACTGAGTTAGGTTGACCGGCGGACCCATCCGGCTACGCTGATGGTGATCCCGGCGCGCACTCCTTATTCCCCCCCGAATTTTGGTGACGCCGGGATCACCTATCCAATGAGAAAAGGGTGGGTCGCAATGCCTTCTAGGAAATCGGAATATGCACGTATGCTCCGCCTCGCAGTGGACGAAGAAACGGCTGCCGATGAAGCCCAGAAACGCGGTGATGACATGATGCTGATTGATGCACACAGGAGTCGCGCAGCTTATTTTAAGCGGCAGGCCGACTTGCTTCGAACCGATGCAACGGATTAGTTATCAAGTCGACGGGTCGATCAAGGCAGTCATGATTCCATACATCGAAGTAATGGCATCGATCGCCTGATCCCGGGATTCTTCCCAGTCCCTCCCGTCACGCGCAATGCCCTTTGCCACTTCCTCAATGATCCGCTCATCACGACTATCGAGCGCGGTGCGCAGTATATATTCGGCCACCCTTGCCATCTTGAAGCTGCCGTCCACCTGCACACGCGTGCCATGCTGGTCGACCGAGCCATCGCCCAATTGGTGGCGCAGTTCGCGAACCGCTGCATCAACTACCTGCTGGCGAAAATCATCCATGGCTGATCCTCCGATGTTCGCCCGCCATTCAAACGGACCTGCATCGGAGGCGCAAGTCAGTCAGCGTCCCAAGCAGCGATGATACCGAACAGCCGCGCCCTTTCTTGCTCAAGCTGGATGTTGCTGCCGGTCAGGATCGAAACATGCTGGGCGATGATCTGCGCGGTCACATAGTCCAGTGCATCAGCGGTGTGAGCGTTGGCCGCATCAGCGGTTTCGGCCACCTTGGCCTGCATGGCTTCAATTGCGAGCAGGCTGGTTTCGACGATTTCTCTCTGCGTAAGATTTGGGTTCGAATAATTTGTCATGCATGTATTTAGGCGGGCACGCTTCCGCGCCCGCCCAATTCAGATGAAGGTCCATTTCAGCCGCAGATTGCTGAAGCTGAAATTGGTATAGCTGCCGCTGATCGTGCGCGTGTAATAGTCGCCCTGATTGACGATACCGGTATCGGTGCTTCCCTTGAACGCCACGACTTCGACAGTGACATTCCCTGTATAGGTGTCGCTTGCGGGTGCGTCGAAGACGGTAGTCATCGCCGATCCATACGCAAGCGAGCCGTAATTGGTTAGCAGATTACCCGACCACCCGGTGCTTGCGATGATATTGCCGTTCTTCTTCAACAGGACATTTATGCCGCCGTCGTTCGCATAGTCGGTGTAGAGCGGCTTGCCATTATATGTCGTGGTCGACCGGCCACTGGAATATGTGAAGCCCACCGTCCCTTCGAGCACATAGCTGCCGTTACCCATCGTTTCGCCCAACGGCGACGAATAGAGCGTGCCAGTTGAGTTGCTCGGCGAAATGCTGACCGGCCCAAGACGCTTCACAAAGCGACTCAACGCCAACGCTTCAGGGTTCACAGTGCCAGTGATTAGCGCGTTTCCAGTCACGCGAAGGTCGCCCACGATGTCAACGCCCCCGTCCCCATTAGCATCGGCAACCAAGCGCATTTGCGCGCGACCATCACCCGCGACCGCCTGCACCTGCCAATAGGCGGTCGTCCGCCCTTGGAGATCAGATACTGCACCCATCGTTTGACTGACGTTGGACTCAGCAGCCTGAAGGCGCGTTTCGTGGGAGGCGATAGCCGCGTTGGCGGTCGCGACCGTGTTCTGCGTGGTGGAAATGCTGGCCGACATGTTGGACAAGACCGCCCCTGCCCGCCCCGGCGCATAACGTGCGGGTGTAGGCGCATCAGCGTAGGTTTCGCGAACTTGCGGACGACAGAACCAAGCCCAGCTATCGGTCTGTCCAGACAGGGTCGGGAATTTCCGCAGGATCAGGTTGGCGCGAACTGCATTTGCCGGAGCCTGCGCTTTGTAGCCGTAGTTGGTCCAATCCTGAATCTTGTTGCCGCCCGTGCCCGGCGTAAATTGGCCTGTCGACGGCGCGGCACCAGCGGAACCGTTGCCGTCCACCCATTGAAAATAAACCTGCACGGTGCAGCGGTGTGCTGCTGCCAAACCACTAACGTCATACCATTGGTTCGGCTTGACGTTGATTACCTGCGTCCACTCTGCGTAACCGCTGCTGCCATTGTTGGGCTGGACGATCGAGAGCGTATGTTCACCGGTCAGCACCCATTCTGCGCTGGGCTGCGAGCGCCCATGTGTGGCGACCATTCCGACCGAATTATTGGCCCAACCGCTAGTGTCCGGCACGATTTCGGTATTGACCAGCAGGTTTCCACCGGCTGTGGAATAGGTAGCCGCCAATGATGCGCTAGTGGATGCCGCTGACGCCTGACTGCTCGCTGTCGAAGCTGACCCTGCCGCCGCTGATGCACTAGACGATGCTTCACCGGCTTTGGTCGATGCGGTGATCGCGCTGTAGCTGGCCGATGCTGCGGACGATCCAGCCGCAGACGAACTGGTCGAGGCGCTAGAGGCACTTGCCGCCGCAGCGTTCGCAGAATTCGAGGCATTGCTGGCTTGCGTAGCGGCGGTATTGGCCGAGCCGCTTGCCGACGACGCCCGTTGCGCGGCCAGTGTGGCTTCATAGAGCGCGTTGCTGTAGCTAGTTGACGCCGCCGCCGCCGACGCTGCCGCCGCGACCTCAGATGTGACATCGCGGAAGTCGATCGACTGGACGTAATAGACTCCCTGCGATTCCAGTCGTAGCAGCGGTCGAACCCAAGTGCAGCCCTGATCGATCAGGGTGTTCGCATCAATATCAAGAACGTGGGTGGCGAAATTTGACCAGCCCCACCCGACATTACCGGGTGCGATAGAGGCATAGAAGTTAATGTTGTTCCACTGGTTGTTGTCCGGCTTCAAACCGATCGCGAAAAGGCTGGCATTGACTGCCACATCGCCATTCTGCTGGCCGACGAGACACCATTTCACGCTCATTCGGTATTTGTGATCGCGCACCAACGCGACACGGCCTTTCGACGCGATATGTGGGACGAATGTTGGATTGTTGGTGATTTCCATCACCCTGCCGTGGGTCGAATGGTCGAAAGCCCGAACGCGGCTGTCACCACTCCAGTCGGAGGTTCCGTTCGAATAGTCCCAAGTCCAGTTTTTGAGATCGCCAAAAGTGTTCGGCATTATCGCCTGCGCCACGCTGGACGCGGTTACCGAGGCGCTCTGAGCCGCATTGGCTGATTGACTAGCTTCGCTCGCCTTCGTGCTGGCGGTGGAAGCTGAACCGGCCGCAGCACTTGCGCTGCTGCCGCTATTGGCTGCCGATTGTGCTGCCAGACCTGCTTGTTGGCTGGCAGTGTTGGCACTGCCAGCGGCATTTGACGCGCTGGTTGAGGCTTGCGAGGCCGAAGTGGATGCTTCGCCTGCCTTCGTAGCAGCCGTTGTTGCACTGGACTGGGCCGATGAAGCTGACGATCCCGCCGAAGACTGGCTCGCGGATGCCTGCGATGCGCTATTGGCTGCGGCATTCGCCGATCCTGCCGCGCTAGTGCTTTCGGTGATATCCTCGATGCGGATGTATGCATAATCGACCGAGACCGTGGAAGACGCAGCCAAGAGGCGCAGCAAGCAACGGATGCTGGATGCGCCCGACGCAATCATAGCGTTGGTCGTGGATGCCGGGACTGTACCGGCCAGTTCGACCCATTCATTGAGTGCTGTGAAGGTGTAGGTGGACCTGACAGTGCCATTGCCGGTTGAACCGCCAGCGCTCGTGACGCCGATCCTATAAAGCTGAAGCTGGGCAAAAACCGATCCGGTCTGCTGGCGGACCTTGGCAGTGAGGCGATAAACGCGATCCGCTTGAAGCGGCATCATTCCAATATTGCCGACGTCGGTCTGGGCAGTCGCGGTGACGCGCATTGATCGACCGACATCGCTGTTATTCACGAACGAGAAGGTCGCATTTGCGGTTATCGAGTTCAGATTGGCCGGTAGACCGCCGAAGCCCTGCTGCCAGAATTTGCCATCTTGCTGGAAATCCGCTGGCATCTGAGAAGCCGCGCTGAGCTTGGCCGAAACTTCGGACGAGTTTGCAGCGGTCGCGCTATTGCTGGCGTTGGTCGAGGATGACGACGCGCTCGACGCGCTGTTCGCTGCCGACGTCGCACTATTGGATGCTTCGTTGGCCTTGGTCGATGCCGTGTTCGCGGACTGGGTTGCGCTGTTCGCGCTATTGCCCGCGTTGGTGGCGGAGGTGCCTGCCGACGATGCACTGGAAGCTGCCGCTGATGCGCTGGCCGCTGCACCATTTGCCGAAGCTAGAGCAGCTTCGCGCTCAGTAACGTCGGTGATACGAATTTCACCAACACGGAAGACCAGCGATCCCGAAGTCTCTGATGAGTTTAGACGCACGCCAGCGCGAAATAGCACGACATCGGCTGGGATAGTGGTCACGCCGGAGATGCTATCAAGGGAGAACTTGCCAGTTAGGACATTGACAGAACCTGTTGCTGAATAGTTGCCTATAGTGCCTGATCTATAATTGGATGCCGCTGTTCCGAAGCCGGAAAGCATCGTTCCCAACGCTAGGTTGAAACTAACCGCGCCATCGCTCTGGGTGATCTTGAGTGATACTGAGACTTCATAGATACGACCGGGTTTTGGTGCGATCACGCCTTTGGTCAGGATATTATTGCCTGCGCCAGCCCAGTTGCTGAATTCCAACGACGGACCCATGTCGGGATCGATTACAGCCGTTCCGACAATGTCGGCCAAGCTCGTCGGATTTCCTACGCGCTGGTTGGTCCAGTGCTTTGCGCCTTCGTCAAAACTTGATGGCAAAATGGGCGATGCGACGTAGAGAGCGCCTAACGTGCTGTTATAGGTCGAGTTCGCAGACACCGCCGACGCTGCTGCGGAAGTCGCAGCATTGCCTGCTTCCGTGGCCCGCGTAGTCGCGGTCGATGCCGAACCAGACGCAGCCGTAGCGCTGTTACCCGCGTTCGTGGCGCTGGTGGCGGCATTAGTGGCCGACGACGCGGCAGCATTTCTCGAACCTAGTGCATCGCTGGCGCTCGTCGCCGCCTGAGTGGCGCTGGTGCTGGCTTCACCGGCCTTCGTGGTCGCCGTGTTGGCCTGTGTGGTCGCGGTGGATGCAGACTGGCTTGCTTCCGTAGCTTTCGAGCTAGCAGTGGACGCCGAAGTCGCTGCGGCAGTAGCCGAGTTGCCCGCGTTCGTTGCCGATGTCGCAGCGGCTGTCTGAGACGTTTTCGCCGCATTTTCGGCCCCCTTAGCGTTTGTCTCGCTCGTCGCCGCATTTGTGGCAGAAGTGGATGCTTTACCGGCCTGTGTCGTGGCAGTGGTGGCGCTGGTCTGGGCAGCAGATGCGGAAGTGCCCGCATCGGTGGCACTTGTGGCTGCGGCGCTGGCGGAAGTGGAAGCTGCATTTGCGTACGCTGCGGATGCTTCGCGCTCGGTCACGTCGAGCAAGCGAATTTCACCAACAACCAGCGTCAGCCCGGTTTCTGATGAGTTCAGACGAAGGCCGGGGCGGATATATTTGGTATTGGATGGAAGCGAGGCTATGCCAGTGCCGCCGCCGATCGCGAACTTGGCGGTGAAGGTCTGGACAACATCGGTGACAGTGACACTGGACGAGCCACCCGAAGCGAATGCCGCTATCGATCCATCTGTCCCGACATAGTTTTCAGCCATAGTTCCGACGATCGTGTTTAAGCTGACCGAACCGTCGGAAGCCGTAACCTTGAAGCGAACAGTGACTTCATAGATGCGGCCGATCGAGACAGCGACCGCGCCTTTGCTCAGGATATTCGTTCCGGCAGAGGTCCAATCGGAGAACTGTAGCGCCTGCCCGAAATCCGCATCCGCAATGGGAGTGCCAGCTACAGTGACCAGATTTGCAGGAGCGCCATTGCGCACACGGGTCCAGTGCTTTGTGCCTTCCTCGAACGAGAACGGCAGCAATGGTTGATTGTAGATCGTGTTGAGCAGGTCGTTATAGGTGGACGAGGCGGATACATTGCTGGCCTGTGCAGCAGTCGCCGAATTTCCCGCTTCCGATGCTTTCGTGGTCGCCGTTGTGGCACTACCGACCGCAGCGGTCGCACTGTTGCTGGCGTTCGTCGCGTAAGTTTGCGCATTATTCCGCGCCGTCTCCGCAGCCCCTTGTGCCGCGACAGCCGCATTCTTCGCTGCGGTAGAGTTCGCAAAGGCGGCTTCAGCGTCGGCCTTTGCCGTCTGTGCGGCAGTCTTGGCCACCTGCGCATTGGTGTTTGCCGTGCCTGCATTGGTCGCCGCCGTCAGTGCCTGCGACCGCGCCGCTTCCGCAGCCGTCTTGGCCGCGACTGCATCATTCTCAGCCTGTTCGGCCGCAGATTTGGCCGTAGCGGCATTATCGCTGGCAGTCTGTGACGTGCCTGCCGATGCCTGTGCAGCGTCGGCCGCGATCTGAGCAGCGTTTGCGCTGGCGGCTGCTGTTGCAGTCGAGCCATATGTTTCAACAAGGTCATCAATCGCAGCATTGGCATTATTGACGGCAACCGAAATATCGCGAGTTCGAATGATCTGGCCATCGCTTCCCGTGATGGCGTCGACCACGTTTTCGGCGGGCTGACTGCCAACGTAGGTGCCGTCCGGCGCGCCAACGGTCGCCCCATCTTCAGGCTTCCCATCGCCAACGATGACGCCGGAATTCCAGTCAATTGACTGGTCACCTGCCGTGCCGCTCAGCAGCAGCCGATCACTCGTGACACCCAGCACCGTCCGATAGCTGACCGCAACATCATAGGCGGTGTTGCGGGTGACAGCCGTAATTTCGATCTGGCGCGTATGCTTGGCGAAGGAACCCCAGTTGGTCCATTCGGTCGAGCCAGTAGGCCGATACTCAATGAGGATCGCCGCCGTATTGGGATCATCATTTTCACCGCTGACGACCAGCGCCGGGATGACGACACCATCATCCGCCGTAATCGTAGTCGAGGTAATGGACCACGCATTGGCGTTCGGCGCGCCCGGTTCAGCAGGATTATAACCGTCGAGAGCGGGTGACGGCGGTGCGACCTGCGTCTGCCCCAATGCGAACGGATGCTTGGCGTCCGTTTCGCTCTTGAGACCCAGCACGACCGACCAATCGGCCGGATTGAATTCGCGCGACACAACCAGACACTTCTGACTGTTCGCATTAATCTCAGGCAGATTGACCGTGATGGCTTCGCCGACCTTGGCGTTGAGCATACGGATACCAGCTGTGACCCGCATTGTGAGGAATTCGCGGCCGTTGCACAATTCGTAGACCGCAAGCTGGTGCGCCTGCTTGGCCTGCTGAACCAGCGGATATTCAACCTCTATGGTCTTGGTTTCTCCGCCGTCTTCCTCGACATAAACGCTGGAGGAGACCGCCTGACCGGCGACGACTTCCCATAGCTGGCTCTCCTCTCGATAGGACGGAACGACGGTATTCGAGCGGTCGCGCCATGACGTGCTGTTCTGGACCTCTACTTCGCCAATGACGTCGGCCGATGTCAGGGTGAGGGTGGAAACCTTCGGCGCATTGACCATGCAACTGATCTGCGCACCACGCGCGATCGGGACGCCGCCGCCGCTTTCCAGCAGCGTGCCCAGCACGGCCATTTTGTCATCTGAGGAGACGACAACGCCACCGACCTTCCAGCCATTGGCATCAGCAATGTTGGCACCAGCCACGAAGGCGGCAACATCGACCTCCTCCCACTTTGCGCCGATGCCATAGACCTTCTGGCCGTTATACTGGCGGCCCAGCGTCCAATCGAGCGCACAGAGATATGGATTCTCGCTGAATTCCCACGTCAGGTGATTTGCGCGACGATGCGAACCAGACCCACCGGGGAAAGTGCTGTCTTTACGCGGGTCATAGACCTTGATGCCGCTGACCACCCAGAGTGACTTCGGCATCCCCTGCGGGAATTGATCGCTATCATATTCGAGCAACTGGATAGCGTGCGCGATGCCCGACAGCTTGCCCGGCGACTTCGGCAGCCCACCGCCCGCAGCCTGATCGATGGTCTGAGGCGCAGGGGTTTCGCCGCGCTGGTAGCGCATGCGGAATTTGCCACGGTAAAGCTTGGAGTCAGCGTAACCAGCGGTGTTGTAAACTGCCGCGTGCGGATCGCCGTAGAAGGATAGCGGCCGATCGTTGGCTATATAGCTGTTGATGCCGAGAATGGGACCGATCGACAGTGCAGCGACGATGGCCGCATATTTATTCTTGCTGCCATACGTCTCTTTGTAAATCGCGTATCCACCAGTGGCGCTGCGACCGTAGAGGACCGGGACAGGTGCCTTTGGATCAAGTTTGGTATCTAGCTGACCGCCCGAACTCGCAGGTTTCGGCGTCTTCATGGTCAACGCTGACACGGCCATAAGGGCTACACCAGTCACCGTGAGGACCGCGCCCCACGACACGGCCATCGCACCGATCATGAAGGCGGTTCCAAGCCCGATGGCGGTGGCAGCCGAACCAACTGCGACGAATGCGGCTGCGGCAAAGGGGATCGCTGCGGGCATTAGATGACCCTCCAAGCGATCGTGCAAACAGACAGCGGGCCATATTCGGCCGTGGGACCACTGCCCGCGACATCAGCAAACCCAAGGATGCGATCACCACCGCAATGGATGCCAAGCGCTGTCCAAGGTTTTTCGTCCGTTCCACCGGGGAAACCAACAATGTCACCGACAAGCGCGGACGCAGGCGCGATGCGCTCGAACCCGTGGCCGTCGACCAGTTCTTCCATTGACGAAACGGACAGGGCCGAGAGCGCGCGCCGCGCGCCCCGTTCGGTCTTGTAATTGGGGGCTTCGGCAAGGCGAGAAGTCAGGCCCAGAGCCTCGACATGGCGGCCCGCCAGTTGGCCGCAATCGGCGGTCCCCCACTGGAAATCTACATGAAGGAAGTCATCAATAGTCTTCTGGGTGGCAGCCACACGGTCAATCAAGGTCATCGATTATTTAGCATCGCGGCGATATTGGCCCACCCGCCAGTGGGCGTTCGGACAGCCGCAGCGGTGGGTGCTGCAATCCCCCAGAAAATGTCGCCCTGCGCGTCGATATTGAAGTCTAACCCGGTTTCGCCCGGCCAGATGCGCTTGTGCCAATTGCCGTTGAGGCGCGCGCCTTCCTCAGCAACGAACAAGCGGTCAAAGGCGCTAACCGTCTCGATTTCGACAAGCTGGGCGTTTTCGCCAATCTGGGTGCGCACGAAATCCAGACGGCCGACCCAAAGCAGTTCGGGCACACCAATCACCGTCCCGGTCATCTCATTGACGACACCGAACCAGACGCGGACGGGCGAGCCTTGATGTTTTGGATTGGCCAGTTCTGCCGTGGCCGTTGCCGAAGGCGGCATAATGGAAAATGTGAAGCGCGGCGCGTCCGACGCTACCGTATCCTCGAAGCTCTTGGCCGTCGCAAGTGCCCCATATATCGCGTCGTCGCCATCGAAGGTGACGGTCGCGCCATCAACCGGGAAGCTGACTTCGCCCGATCCATCTATCAGGTTGATGACACTATCATTGGTCAGCTTGATCTGGATTGCGACAAAGGACCGAACGAACGACTGGTCGAGCGCGGAATTCAGAGAGGCGTCCATTACTGGGCCTCCACAATCGTGAAATCGATTCCGACGTTGAGGGCAAAGCCAAGCGTGAAGCCGCGCTCGGTCCCTTCCAGAAATCCTTCGATCTTGGGGTTGGCGAAATCGAGAACTTCACCACCCACCAGTGCCACTTTGAGCGCGGGCTGAAACGTCAGGGTCGTGCCGCTGACCGCTGTGATCTGGTGGAGGTAATTGACGCCATTTTTGCTGACGCTGAAAAACTGGCCAACGAACTTCGCCGCGCCACCGCCCGAATGCACCAGTGTTTTGCCATTCGCCGCGCCGACCACCGCGCCGGTCGAATAGGCCGCCAGATTGAGACCTGCTTGCCGAACGACACAGATGACCTTGTCGCTGAGACCAGCATTGAGGATAGCTATCAGGGGACCGGCCTGATCCACCCTCATTGGCTGGCACTGGACCTTATAAAGCCAGCGGTCGCCCTTGCGGGCTATGCGCTTGGTCGGGCCACCCAAATATGGCGTTTGATCAACCGATGACGATCGTAATATAATCTCAGTCGTGAGATAGCGCGGAATTGTTGGGATGGTGACTGCCATCCCATATTTATGTTATTTCCGAACTAGCCGGTTTCGCTGCGCGTCCGTTTGACCACGTCCGATCTTACGTTCGACCGCAACCATCGTTTGCGCCTGCGATTGATCGATCCACGATTTGACCGTTTCAGTCAGAACCGAGTCATTCGCGTTGACTGTTGTATTGTAATAATTGTTGTTGGTGGTGCTCGCAGCCCCTAACCCGCCCGACAATGCATTGCGCAACAGGTTGTTCGGCGCAATCTGGGTGCCTGCGGGAAGGTAAGCCAATTCTGGACCATTTTCGCCGACCATGCTCAAGCCGCCCGCAAAGCGATCGGTGCCTTTCGCGTTTCGCGCGATCGGAGTGGACGAACTCATACCAAGCGACGCCCGACCCAGCCCCGGCACACCGAACGCCATGCCGATCGCTTCGAAGATCGCGAACCGGATCGCCATCTCGATAAGCTGCGCGATGACAGCCTTCGCCATATCACCAAAGGCTTCCTTGAAGGATTTCGCTCCCATCACGGCGTCGGTCAGGCCGCGCGATATGTTGTCGATCGCGCCAGCAGCAATGTTGCCAAGCTGCTCATTCAACGTCCCAAATGATTTCGCATAATCGTCGATCTGACCGGCGATGGTTGTCGGACGGTCATGCTGTTGATCGCGGTCAAGAGACGTGCGTTCACCCGCTTTCTGAGCTTCTCGATTGGCTTCCGCATCACGACGCAGACGGTCAATAACCTCTTTGGTCCAACCGGCCTTTTCGCGGTCGAGGGCAAGCTGATCCTGCTGAAGCCTGAACGCCGCGTCTTCTGCCGCCTGCTTTTTCGCAAGGGCGCTGCGTTCCATCGCATGACGCTTGCGGGTGTCGCGCTCATATCGTGCGGCTTCGGTGAGATTGTCCGCCTCGATCCGCGCCGCCTCATTGGCAAGGTCAGCCCCGGCCTGCGCCTGTTCGCGGGCACGCTGATCGACCTCCAGTTTTCGTTCAGCCTCAGCGTTGGCGACCTTCTGCTGATAGGTGGCTTCGATGGTCGCTTTGACCTTGGCCGCATCGGCGTCCTTGATAGATTTTTCACCGACCTGCTTTTCTAGCTGGCGCAGTTTTTCATCACGCTCGGCAGCCAAGGCTTCCAGCGCATATTTGTGACGTTCATCGGCAGTTTGCGCGGATGCGGCCAGTGCATCACGATATTCGCGCTCGGCTGCGGCGACTGCATCATCACCGCGATCCTTGGGCGCAGTCTTGGCTTTTCCGGGCTTTTTGCTACCGTCGACCGCCGCCGCGACCGGCTTTGGTGCAAATTCTAGCGCATTCTGGCCGCGCACCTTCCCATATTCGTCGAGCGCCCAGTTTCGGTTCTGCCAAGCAGTGTGGGCTGTCTGATACTCGTCGGACCTCTTCCACTCCTCCTCACGCCGCGCGTAAGAGCCGGAAGTCTCGCCACGAGCATGACGCGGGCGCACAGCTTCGGCCGAGCCCTTTGCTTTCAGGAAATCGTCGTTGGCCTTGACCCACTGCTGCGCCGACATTTCGACCGCTGCGCGCTTTGCCTCCACCGCAAGGCGACCATATTCTGTCGCCAAGAGCGAAACCTGATTAGTTAGCTTCGCAGTGCGCTCCAACTGCGACCGCTGGGCAGCCGACATATTATCGGTGGCGACCTTGGCCTTGCTTTCGGCGGCCTCAGCCTCCTCGCGCTTTTTTGTGACCGTGTCGATCGACCGGCTCAGCGCCTCTGTTTCTAGCGCGGCATTCACCGACGACGTCCCGAGGTAGGCAATGGCGGCACCGATCGCCATGATGGCAATGCCGATGGGACCGCCCATCATAGCAAGGGCTGCCGCCAGACCGCGCGATGCGACGGTTGCGGCGGCCGAAGCGCGGGACACATTATAGATGGCCGCCGTGCGAGTGATGAGGGCAGCGGTATCGGCAATCGATGCGGCGGTGCTACGAACCGTGGCCACCGAACCAGCGACAATGAGGGCTGACGCCCGTCCCAGCGCAGGAACGAAAGTTGCGGCATAGAGCGCGCCGACGACCGCAATGGATTGGGCTAGAACGCCAAGGTTCTGCGACAGAGTGCCGACCGCCTGACCGATCCGCTCGGTCACACCATAGGCGGCATCAGTTTCACCCACGAATTTCGTGAAGGCGGTATGCAAATTGGTCATCGCCTGCGCGACCGTTAGCGGTGCCTTGGCGGCCTGCGCCTCAAGGCTGGCCGATCCTTTGAGGAAGCTGTCGAAGAATTCCTTGGACGACAGCTTGCCGTCGAGCATCGCCGCGCGCAGCTTGGCGACCGAACCGCTATATTTCTCATTACCGCGCGCAACGGCTTCAAGGATCGGGCGCGCGCCTTCGTTGATCGAGTTGAATTCTTCTGCATGGACCACGCCACCGGCCAACGCCTGCGACATCTGCAACAAAGCGCCGGATGCAGATGCCGCGTCGCCGCCCTGCACACGAAGTGCGGCAGTCACACCATTAGAAAATTTGAGAAGCTGGGACTGGCTTGCGCCCAACTCACCGGCCGACTGCGACAAGCGGGAATACAGGGTGCCAAGGGGTTCGATCGCAACGCCATTGGCAATGGCGCTTTCGTAAAGCTGGTCTTGGACAACCTTAAGGTTGTTGCCCTCTACACCAGCAACTTTCAGGCTGTTGGTGAACCGGGTCCACGTTTCCGCCGCCTGTAGGGCTTCATGCCCCGCAAACAGGCCAGCGATAGTAGCGGACATCGCGCGAAGCTGAGGCCCCATCGCTCCGATCTGGCGCTGCAACCCAGACAGGATCGCGTTGTTGTTCCACGCGCTTTCGGCAGCCTTTGCTGCGCGCTTGTGCGCATCGGCCATCTGCTGTGCCGCGCGGCTGTTGATCCGGGTAAGACGTTGAAGTTCGCGCTCTAAATCGCGCATATTGGCGCGGAAGCGGACTTCCATCGCGTTGTTTGATCCTGCCATCGACTATTTAGTCAGGTGGCAGAATCACCAGCTATTCAGCCTGCTGCGCCAACTTCAGGAACGCCGCTTTTGCCTCCTCCTCGGTGGGCGCTTCGAGGCGCTGTTCCTCGGTGGTATTGGCTTTGATCCAGCCCCGGATCGCTGCTTGATATTCCCATAAGACCAGCGACTTGGCTTCCTGTGGTCCGATGCCGATCGCTGTGCAGCTACCGATGATGTCGCCCCAGTCGATCAATCCATCGCTGGGGCCATCGCTTCCCCCTCATCGTCGTCGCCCTCCATATCGAGGCCGAACAGCGAGGCGGACAGGATCGATCCGGCAAGGATCGCATATTCGTGGTAGTAGCCGGGTATGATGACCCGGTTGACGAGGTCGAAGGCTTCCTTGGCGTGCATACCACCGCCGATCAGTCCCAGCCTGACGACCTCGACCACTTCTTGGATTATCCACTCGCCACGCACAAAACGATTGAACAGCGCGCTGGGACCGGCTGCCGTCTTTTCCTGAAGCGCGATCAGTTCATCAATCCGCAAGCAAAGGTCAAAATAGCCTTCGCCCACGAACTGATTGACCAGACGGGCTGATCGAACCGCCTCCATTATACAGTGGCCGTAACCGTGACAGCACCGGCCTGCTCAAAGGTCATCGTGCATTCGACCATCTCAACACGGTCACCGGTAATCTGAAACGAGGTCAGAATGTAAGGGCCGGTGATGGTTGCACCGGGTCCGGTGAACTTGAGGTTCGTGACCTTGCCGGTCGCGACCATGTCCATATATTCTTTGAGCGAAGAGGTGTGCAGCATACCGGCCGCGTCGATCTTGCTGTCGGTTGACTGGGCAATACGGACAGTGGTGGCGGGCAGCGCCTGATTGGTGGCGTCGACGACTTCAGCGCTCGCAGCGTTGACCGTCATGGTGATGCCACGGGTGGTGTTGATCAACGCAGGATGTGCGAAAACTTCAGTGGGGGTCGCGCCATTGCCAACCTGAACGGTATACTGGTAACCGCGAGCGGTAGTAATTGCAGCCATATTTGATTAAAAACTCCAAACAATTGTTCGGAGTTATTTATTCAACCGACCAATTATGTCGGTTGCAGCAGATAGAGAAACTCAAGCGTTGCACGCTTGGTCATCCCATCAGGCTCAGTCGAAAAGATCGTCTGGATATAATGACTTTCGCACGTCATGTAGCCCGAGACCGGCAGGTCGATGGCAAGCGCTTTCATGACCTTGGCCGCGAGCACTTTCACCTTGGGTGCAGTGCGGTCAAAAACATGGACGTTGACTGTGCAGGCAAAGAATTCACCCGCGCCGAATTCCGCTTCGATCAGGTCGTCGCCGATCTTGATGAAAGGTAGCGACTGACCCTGCGGCACTTCATGGAGAACGGGTGCATCCACGGCTGCGCTGGTCGCCATGAAAACGGATCGCTGGAGCGGAATGGATGGATCGCGAGCCATCACATACCCACCGCGTTTCGGATCAGTTTACGCAGCGCACGAACCAGCGCCTTGCGATGCTTGCGAACAACCAGTTTCTTCGAAGGCTGCCAGACATGTGCGCCTTCGATCCACTGGCCGTTGAGCGTGTGGCCGAATTCCAGCGCTGCCGAATATGGAAGCTGATCGTTACCAATGGCGACGATATGCTCAGCATATTTGGCATCGCCCAACGTGTGTCCGATGGTGTCGGCAATATGTGGGCCTTCGTCCGAGCGAGGCATATTGCGGCGCACGGTCCGTTCGAATTCATCGGCCGACTTCTTGTTCACGCTGGCCGCAGCATCGTGCATTTGCGCGGGTAGACGCCGCAGGTCATCGGCGAACTGGCGCATATCGATATCGAGGGACCACATGTTAGCCATTGGTCACCTCCCCCGCTGTGCAAGCCAGCAGCAGGAAGGATTTGCGGCCATCCTCCAGTGATCCCACCCATTTGATGTTGTAGGTCTGACCAGTCCGGGCATCGACGGCGATGTCAGCCGAGGTGATCGCCAGTGTGTCGTTGGCGCGACGCATGAGGATGTCGGCTGGCGCAAGGCCGCTCAACCGCTGAGACTGGACGCTTTCGCCGCCGCGTGTCTGGACGATGCGCGCAGGCTGATCGACCAGCAGGTCAACCCAGCTATCTTCACAGCCACCCATGTTGTCTGAGACACTGGATCGGCGACGGATGGTCACACGATCACCCAGCGCTCCCGCCCCCGGCGCGCGCCAAGCCATCGCTTAGGCGTCCTCTTGCTCGCCGATGGGCGGGAGCATTTCGTGGGGGTCATCCAGTTCGGCCGCACCAGCCTCAACAGCGCGGATGGCACATTCATAGTCGACCTCACCCGCGTAACCCGCGAGATATGCGATCGTTTTGTAATCGGTTTCGCGATAATCGAAATCGCGCAGGAATTTCACTGTCATCGGATATTTAGTCAAAAACCGGCATGGCGCTGGAGGATCGACGCTACAGCCATCGGAATTTCCTTGATGGCCGCTTCCGACGTCGCCTCCCGATGCATGTAATAATGGCCGACCAGCAGGCGGATCACATGCTTGAGGTCGGCGGGAACGTCATCGGGTGTCAGGTAGCCTGCGGTGAATTCGATTTTTACTGGCGCATTCCAGCCTGCGACTTTTGTATCGAAGATGATCCGCGCCGGGCGCTGATCCGTGTCGAGATGGTAGGAATCCGGTTCGATGATGATCCCACTGGTCCATCCATCGGGGTAGACTGTGACAGACTGGACTGACTGGACCGGGTGCAGCGGCAGGGTGATCACGCTATCGAGACGGTCGAGCGACAATCGCCACTGTTGGGGCAAGAGGGCCAGTCCGATACCATTCGGACCATCGATCGCTTCCGCAGCAACATCGATCAGGACTTCGATCAGCGTGTCCTCATCGCTGTGGGCAATATTGAGGTGGCGCTTGACGTCGTCGACGGTCAAAACGGGGATCGTGGGGGCAGCGATACGCTTGAGTTTGGTCCAATTCATGGACGTATTTATGATCAAACGTCGATCAACGTCCCCATAAGTGCCGATTGATTAGACGCCATAGTGAAGATAAAAGTCACACAAATTTCGAGAGGTGCAATCAGCATGTTCAGAGCCAAGACCGTGCTAGTAATCGGCGCAGGCGCGAGCGTCGAAGTAGGGCTCCCAATGGGCGCGGATCTGCTGAAAAGGATAACGCGACTGCTTGACATCAAGTTCGAGCACTTCAGGCAATCCTCAGGCGACGAACTACTTTTAGAAGCCATAAAATTTTGCATGCAAGAAGTTAGGGAATTCCCCAAGACAAATGAACACCTTAAAGCTGGAAGGCAGTTAATCATATCAGCGGCGCAAGCGATATCGATTGACAATGTGATTGACGCACTCGAAGACCCTAAAATTGAATTGGTCGGCAAACTCGGAATTGTGCGATCAATCCTCTTAGCAGAAGAGGGTAGCTCTAATTTCAAAGTAAATGATCATCGTAAAGATTTAATTGACTTGGGTCGTTTTTCTGAGACGTGGTATAGCAGCCTCACAAAGCTACTTACTGAAAATGTTCGCAAGAGTGAAGTCGACGGAATTTTCAAGAACCTTGAAATCATAAATTTCAATTATGATCGTTGCCTAGAACATTATCTTCCGATCTCGCTGTCCGCCTATTACGGCCTTGATGTCTCAGCGATCCGCGAGATTATGCCGACGTTGAAGATTCACAGACCCTATGGCGTCGCGGGCAGGCTTCCATGGCAACAGGGGGATGCGCCTAGCATAGAGTTTGGAAGCAGTTCCCCCGACCTACTGGCAGCGGTCGCACAACAAGTTCGCACCTTCACGGAACGTGTGGAAGAGGGAGATGAACTTGCGGCGATGCGCGCTTCGATAGGCAATGCTGATCGTATCGTATTTCTGGGTTTTGCCTTTCATCGGCAGAATGTCGAACTGATCGCACAAAAGGTGCAGGATCACTGTGAAATTGTCGCGACAGCATTTCAGATATCGCCTAGCGACAAATCTGTCATCGAAGATGAATTGGCAAAAGCATTCGAGCATGAGTTTGTGATGCATGATACCCGAATTAAGCTGGCGGACATGACCTGCGCTCAATTCTTTCAGCAGTATTGGCGAACCCTCACCGCCGATAAAGGCGATCATGAGCCGTTCAATCCAGCGGATTCATTTCGAAGAGAGCCGCTCATGCCGACTTTTCCCAGCTTTGGCCGTTAACGATAGGGGCGGTTTCCCGCCCCTTCTCATTCTGCCTTGGCCTTTTTGACCGCCTTTTCCTTGCTCAGGGCGATCGTTGCGCGTTCCTCGACCGGTTCAGCATATCCGGCTGCAATGAGCCGGACAGCATCTTCGCCGGTGATGGTGTCGCCGATTTCCCGATGAGGGTCACCAGCGAGCGCCACCAGCAATCTGGCTTTCATTAGGCCTGAACCAGAACCTTGATGGCGCTGGGGTCCATCACCTTGCCGTCGATACGCGCGAAGCCGACGAAACCGACCTGATCGCTATCGGCATAGCGTTCGTCGAGACGCTTGATCGAAAGGCCACCGGCCATACGGGCGGTATACTTCGAGAAGTCACCACCGAGGACGGTGCGCTTGCCAGTGGCAAGAGTGGCTTCCATGTCGTTGTTGATGAAGTAAGGACGACCGACAATGGTTTCCGCGATCGGCCCGTTCGCCGGGGTCCAGACATAGCGGCCTTCACCATCCTTCAACTTGCGCAGCACCTTGAGGACATCGTCATGGAACATGAAGGCGAAGTTGCCACGATAGGCAGGATCGATCGAGTGATAGAGGTCAATCAGTTCATCATAGGTGATACCGTTGGTGGCGGCAGCAGTCTTACCGACCGAAGCGCCGGTCACGATGCCCTGCGGCTGAGCAGTGCCGGTGCCCGTGGTAAGCAGTTCGTTAATTCCACGCCCGAAACGCTCGCCGATCGCCTGCCCAACGAACTGGGTGATGTTAATCGCGCTGTCTGCGATCAGTTCGCTCGAAACCTTGAAAACGCCGCTCGTCAGCTTGTAAGCGCCAAGGCTGATCTGGCCAAATGTCACGTCACTATCTGCGGCCTGCGTGTTTTCTGCGATCAGGGTCGCCTTGTTCGCGGTGTCGTTGTTGGTCGCGAAATTCAGCGGGTTACCGGACTCGGTCATCAGATAGTTGACCGGGCCACCGACGTTGAGCGGACCATAGGCCTTCATGGTTTCGATCAGGGTCGATGACAGGTCGGTCGGGACGGTGAAACCACCGGCGGCATTGGTCGCAACACCAGCGGCGCGGACCTCAGCAGACGAAACCACGCCGCGCAGATACTCATTGAAGATACCGGCGCGGACATCCTCTTCCGATAGACCACCGGAACGGGCTTCGACCTCAACGGACTGGGACGGAATTTCGGTGGCGATGGCCGACCATTCACGGCTGCGGGCTTCCGCGCCTGCCATGCGCTCCGCGCGTGCGGCGAACGCATCAGCGTCGTCCATCATACGGTCAAATTCGGCTTCCTTTTCACCACGATTTTCGTCGGTGACAGTATTGAGCAGAGCGCGTGCCTGATTGGCAATTTCATCCGACTTCAGACGAAGTTCATTTGCATTCATTTTATAAGAATTCTCCAAACAATTTGTTCGGAGTTATTTATGCAAACGCCATTATAGGCCGCGCCGACCGAGCCTGAACAACAGATACCGCTTCACCAATTCCGTCGAAACATCGCCTTCCTTGAAGGGCTCAGCGACCTTTTGACTTGAACGCCAATCATCCAGACTGCGAAGAGCCGCTTCAGTCGAGGGATAAGCCGGGTTGATCACCAAACTGATTTCGCTGAGGTCGACGTCAATCAGGCTGCGGACGATGATGTCGCCATCACGCTTTTCCCAACGATCTTCGCGGACGCGGAAGCCGAAGCTGACCTGAAGATCGCCATCCTCAAGGGCGCTACGCTGCTGGTCAGTGAACCGATCGACCGACAGGTCGAAGGTCAGGCCGCGCGCATCCTCACCCAGCACCAGCTTGCCTGATCGGGTAGACCCCAGCGGCAATGAAGTGTCGTGCGCCCACAGCGCATAGATGTTGCGGGTGCCAGCGGCGACTTCGGCCAGCGATCTGGCGAACGCGCCGGGTTCGATGCGTTCGATAAAGCCACCAAGATCAAGGCTGTCGCTGTTGAACATGGCGGCATAGCCATATCCGCGCTTCTGTTCGGCGGTGGCTTCACGAAGTTCAAAGTCGGTCAGCGCCATATGGCGGGTTTCATTCTGCATTTTCATTATCCTCCACAGGATTGGTTTCATCCTGCGTGGCAGGCTGTTGGTGTTCGGGCTGGGTTTGAGCCGCCTCGGATGCTGCGGTGTCGGGCTGAGCCTTGAGGCGCACAGTCGCGCCTTGGATCATCAATTCGTCGCCACCCTCCAGCGGTGGACGATTGTCGAGCGCGCGCGCCTCGTTTGGGGTGATCAAAGCGGTGTTGACCGCCATAGCCAGCCCCGTCATCCGCGAGGTAAAATCGCCACGTTGGAGGCCATCAAGGTCGAATTCGACGAAGCTGTTGCTGTTCTTTTTGCCGAACAGCTTGGCGTTCATTTCCTGCTCGATCAGTTCAACCAGCGGGACGATGGTGTGCTGCGCGAAATTGAGGTTTTGCTGTTCGACGTTGGAATATGTCCCGGTCGACAGGTCGTGCAGCATGGCGGGCGCGATATTGAGGATTCGCGCCACTTCACCGATTTGGAACTGGCGCAGTTCCAGCAGTTGCTGGTCGCGGGCATTGACGCCGATGGGCGTTAGGCTGAAACCGGTGGGAAGCGGCAGCACCTTATTGGCATGACGCTTATTTGCCGCGATGATCGTGGAAATCTGTTCGCTGGCACGGGTGTTCGCTTCTGGGGAGGACGCAGCGGGCGTCTCCAACGCCAGCGGCGGCACGCCACCATTGACCAGCAGCGTCGAAGCGTAGCGTTCGGCAGCCAGCATCAGCCCGAACGTGTCGCGATGGACGACCAACGGCGATATGGTCGAGACGCCATCATCGGCCACCAGCAGGGTGAAATCGAGAATTTGGGTGTGACTATATGTGACACCGTCGATCGTGTAAGATCGTGACAGCCCACGGGCACTAATCTGCTGCCTGATCGTGACCTTGGACACTGGAACCGGGATCAGGCCAGTCGTGCGACCAGCGCCATCGGCGACGATGATCGACAGGAAGCGACCATCCAGCAGCAGGCGGCTGACCAGCATTTTGCGGAAAGCATATGACGTATGGATGTCGTTGGGCCGATCGTGGATCACCCGATAGAGCGGATTGGCGCTGTCCTTCTCGGTGACCGCACCTTGGGTCTTGAACAGGTGGAACGGCAGATGAGCGATGGTGCCCGCGATCACGTTGACCGCCGCCCAAACGGCAGGGATCGACAGCGCCTTTTCGAACGTGATGGTTTCGCCGGTCAGTGATGAGGCGGTATTGAAAAACGCAGACCACGCGCTGGCATCAGTCAGCGAAACGCTCGGATTTTCTAGACTATGTGACCGACGCTCGGCTCCAAAAATGTTGAACAGCATATCGATATTTATGCTGGTCGATGAAATGCCGATCGCCGCCCGGTGAAGGCGCTATGAAGCCCACTTCAGGAGGTCGAAATCAGGGTCTTCGAACGGGTTATAGGCATCGGCTTTCGGGCGATTACGCGCCTTAAAACCCAGTCCCATCGCCAGTGCGACCGCACCATCGATGCGGAAGCGAGATGCGATCTTGTTGAACTTTCGTCCGTCTGCTTTGTCGCTCTCGACCTGCGCGTTCATCACATTGGCGGTCAGCAGCGGATGCCCGTCATGCTTGAGCGCGCCGGTGAGAATTTCGCGCTCAAAGGCTTCAATTGCGGGCGTCATATCCTTGAACCCCTGCCCCCATGCGACGATTTTCAGCCCGGTCTCATCTTTTTCGCCGTCGCGGTGAGAAGCAAACCCCATGTCATCAAAGATACGCAGCAGTTCGTCGGTGCCCCAGCGATCGAACACAAGGGCGCGGACATCATATTTGCCGCAAAGTTCGACGATCTTGGCTGCGACATCGCGTGGACTGACCACCCTGCCCGCCGAAAGGTTCAACTGTTTTTGGCTGGCATATAAGTCATAGCGCACGCGATCGCGGCGGACATGATCCTCCACTTCATCTCGCGGCTTCCAGAACCACGATTTCGTGCGGGTTTCATCGTGCGCACCACAGGTCACAGCCACCAGTGCGGTGAGGTCGACCTTTTTCGACATATCAAGCGCCAGATAGATCGGCTCACCATCAGCCAGTTCATATGACGCTTCACAGGCCTTCCAATCGGCGCGAGATATCAACGACGCCGTCAGGCTGATCCGTTGATTGAGATATCGGCGACGGAAATTGGATTCCTTGGCGGGCATGCGGATGGCTTCGGCAGCAGCTTCCTCTATCGGTTTCCACGATTTCCACGTCGCGAGCGCCGGGTTGGCCTTTAGCCATTGTTCGCGGTCATCGAGCGCGCACCCCTCTTCGGCGGCATAAAGGTGACAAACTATCTGGTCCGATTGCCCGCTGAGACCATCGTCGATCAGCTTGGAGAGTGGATGTTCGGGGTCGTGGTTCTGCGTGCTGATAACGACAGCCAGCGGCGATGCGACCGCCTGCTGGCCGTCATACATGGTGTTCCACAGGTCGTCATCGCGGGCTTCGCCGAACTCATCATAGACGAAGAATGTCGGACCAAGGCCATGCTTGGTGGCGCTGTCGGCGGAAAGGGCGCGGTATTTTGATCCACGCGCCTTGGTGTCCGTGCGTTTGACGAAGATGGTATTCTTGGAATCGGTGATCTGGAGCCAATGCTGAAGTTGCGGCTCCATTCGGATCATCTTGGCGCACATGTCGAAGATCACGCGGGCCTGTGATCGATCGACCGCACATGAGAAAACCTGTCCGTTCTGGACGCTTTCCGGGCCGATTAGGTGGCAAAGCAGCAGCCCAGCCACCGCATATGACTTCGCGTTTTTTCGGGCCACCGAAAGGACGGCCTTACGCACCACGCGCTGACCATCATCATATTCAGGTTCATAGATCGCGCGTATCCACGCGGCCAACCAAGGATCGACCGAGAAACGCTGTCCAACCGCGACCCCGTCGACCAGCGGCAGGCGGTTGAGAAAGGCGATGATCTTATCGGCGCGGGTCGGGTTTCGAAGGATGACCGGCGCGTCAGGCGCAAAACTCAATTGATGTCGAAGTCACCGGTATAAGCGTTGCGCCCGCTGTCCTCGCCTCCATTGATTTGCTGTCTGCTGACTGGGTCCAAGCCCAGTTTTGCGCCCAGTGTCACGATGAGGCGGGCGCTGTCGGCCTGCTCTTTGAACCAAGGGCTGATCTTCGTCTGACCAGTCGAACCGACGATTTCGTCAGCACCTTCCATGATCTTGCGCGTGGCCCGCTGGTGCGCGGCGACAGCCTCACAATAGGCGGCCAGCAAATGGCTGTCGGCGGTGGTGTAAACGCCATCCGGCATTGCCGTGACCAGCTTGGCCCAGATTTTCTTGGCTGCTGGTGTCATCACGGTTGGGCGAACAGGCCCGCCCGTAGGACGCGGCTCGGTCAGGTTCAGCGGTCGGTTACCCGGATTACCGCTAAGTAGCTTGATTTCGGTCGGTTTTGATGGTCGTGCCATCCAATATTTAGGCTAGGCGATGCTTTCCGATCCCAATTCGCTTGCGAAACGAAAATCGGCGCGCGAATGAGCTATTTTTTTGCGAGGTTACGAAATGGATTTCAGCAGCGTGATGGAAGTGGTTGGGGCGTTGGGAGGTGTCGGCGTAATCGCTGCTGGTATCGGAGGCGTAGCCGGGAAAATCATGTCCTCACGCGCTATTGAGCACCATAAGGCGAGCTTAAAAGAGCAGCTTGAGACACACAAATCCGCGCTGAACAAAGACCTTGAAACGCATAAGCTTACTCTTGGCAGAGAACTTGAAACCCATAAATCAGAATTAATTCTCGGTGCAGATAGAAATAGGCTTATTCTCAAACGACAGGAATTGATGTTTGAGAGAGAGCACGCTGCCGCTGTAGATTTCCTAAAGATATTCTACGGTGTAATGCCGGATGCTTGGGCACCAGATTTGGACTGGTCGGATGCTCAACGAGAAATTGCAGAAAATCTTCCAGAACATGAGAGGCAGTTGAAGAAATTCCTGCTAAATCACGCAACAGCCCTTAGCCAAGAGGTTAGGAAACTAGTCGCGTCGGCAAGGTCTAAAGCCAGTGATGGGTCGTTCGAGGTAGCCCAAGAGACTTCAGAAGGCAGTTATGAACCGGATCAATACCCTAGCAATACGGTTAATAAGATTGTCGACGAATTCTACGAAGCGCTGTCTGATGCCGAAAAGAAAATTCGCGAAGACCTTCAAAACGGTTCGTTCTCTGGTTGAAAAATAATCTGAAATTTCGCGGAGATTCGCGTGTTATTAGGGGCGCGGTGCAGCGCCAAAAGGGGCGTAGTCCTTGGACTACCCCCTCCCATCGGGTCGGGGCCACGGCCCCGCCGAACGAGGTTATCACCCGCCGCATTTATTTATCATCGGACACCCGATCGCGTGTCAGACATGCATTTGCGTTGAGGGCAGCTATTCGCAAGGTCGCCGAACAGCACTAGAATGGGACTTCAAGGGCGGGGTCCGTAATCGAAATCTCGCCTTCGACAATTTTGAAGGTCGACAATGCCGCTGCGATATAAAACCGGCGGGCAACCCTTTCCGCTTCCGTGGTGAATGGGCTTTGCCCATTGTTGTCGGCGCGCATCAACCCAGCTTCTGTATAATATGCAATGAGCCTATCTAGTGATTTGCGCGCTATTTTGAACAAGCCATAAGTATCTTCCTTTACCAAATCGCCCGCTATAGCTGAACCTATCGCAATGCAAGATTTGTCGTAATCTATGTTATAATAATAATAGCCATCCCAATCACTTGTACTAATATCTATGTGAGAGAATATTACCGGAAAAAAGGAAATCCACGACGCTTCTATCGTTGCAGCGCTTCCTTGCTTTTGAACGAAGCCATTTCCGGATATGATGGGCAATAGATTTATAGTGGTGGAGTCACTGGCAGACGGCAAAGTGGGAAGCGGTATATCAACCACCAAGTTTCCTAACGCCTCTCGGAACTCCTGATTTTCTTTTCGGACCTGATTCAACTCTTCCAAAGCATCAAGGCTCGCTACAGCGTCTCCACGGACCCAACCAGTGCGCGGTTTAGTTGATTTAGCCAAAACCAACGATTCATAGACCGCAAGCTTCAATTCTCCAAGATTTGTCCAGTTTTTTCGCAAACGTTTACGCTCAGCTTCCGCAATAAACTCCTTCAGACGATTCCGACCAGCATCAGTATTCTCAATCTTATCAGCCGTTATCTTACCAATCTCGCCATGAAGCATTACGAGAACCGGAACATTACGCTCAACAGCGTACAGGAATTCTTTGTGCGTATAGCTTAGACCATCATCAGCCACACTGCCATAACGCCCGGCAATAATGAGAACGTAATAATCACATTTATCAATTAGAGATTTGATAAATTCGAACTGATCTTCATCGGCCGCTGGAAAAGACTCCATTTGGACAGGAAAGTCACCCATACTGATAACCACATCTTGCACAGCGCGGCGCTCATCCTGAAGGTCTTCATATGTCGAACTGATGAAGACCTGATATCGCTTTTCGTGCACGCGTACTCCCTCCCCCTTGGGATTAAGGAGCGAAACCTACCCAAGTCCGCAGATAAGTCCATAAGGCGGACAGTATCGCATGAGGCATCATCGTCAGCTACGTGGTCCATTTGGATGCCCCGCATCGATTGGATAGCCGTCAGCATCGCAAGCGATATCATAGCCCATCCGTTCCTGCCGCGCCTTTGCAGCGTCGTGGCAGGTCTTGCACATCGACTGGACCTCACCATGCCAGAAAAGGTCATGATCGCCGCGATGGGGAATGATGTGATCAACCACCGTGGCAGCGCTGGTCACGCCCATCGCCTCGCAATATCGACATAGCGGTTCCGCTCGCAACTGCGCCAGACGCTTTACCTTCCACGCCTTCCACCCATACCATCGCCGATATTCGGCCGCAGCGTCAGACCGCCGTTCCATCCCACGAGCCACCAAGATTGAGAGCATCGCCGCCCGGCAAACCGGGTAAAATCTTGGCTGTAGGTTTGAACACAGCAAAGTAGCGGATCAAGGCGTCGGCCAGCCCATAGAGTTCATTGCGGCGCTGCTTTTCGTTGGCCTTGGAATCCCAGCCCATCATTTCCCGAACGATCACTTCGGCGACCATGTGCGTTGTGGGTTCGTTGGTCATTTGCCCTCTCCTATCGCTGCCTTGAGGTTGAGCCAAACCAGCGGCAAGACGGCAGCGGCAGCGGTAAGGAATGTCGTTGAAGTGATGGTCAGGCCGACCTGCATCGGCACCCAACTGCCATAGGCCAGACTGGCACACCCGGTGCCGCAGAGCATCAGCAGGTTGCCCAGTGCTGAGAATATGAAGGCGTCTCGGAGATGGATCACTGACCAACCTCCGGCATCGCATCGATAATGGTTTCGGCCGCATCGACCAGCTTGTCGATGGCATCGAGAATGCGCTCAAGCGCAAGAATTGCGAAGTCATAGTCATCCATATGACTATTTACTTCAGCAGCAGCCAGAAGGCCTGATAAAAGGGTATTTGGTCAATTCTTGATAGACGCAACTTTAACCGACAGCGGCTATGCAATCCGCATGATAAGACTTTGGAACTGGAACGCGCCCGTCAGATCAGCAGCGGTGTGGATATGTGCAACCATAGCCATTGGCGAAGCCGCTATCGTCATCAGCCAACAGTCTATTTTGATCGACCATGGAGAATGCGCTGATCCAGCAAATAAGATCGCCATGCTGAAAACATGCACCTACTGGACCGGCCGTGAGGCCAAAATGATAACGATCGGCGGCATGTATGAGACGTGCGCCCCGACGATTGAGACAAAGAGACTAGGCGGAACAACTTCATCTTAGAGGCGGGACCAACGGTTCCGGCCCTTCGGGCCAGCCATCATCGGATAACCTAAATATGGGATGGCAAAGCTATCCCACGCACAGGTCAAACAGCATCGTCTGGCCTGCGATCTACTCACCAAGGATGTCCTGACGTTGGACGAACGCGAATTCGTAATCCAGCACTGGAATGAAGGCGCAGAACACAACAATGCAGCGGCCGGTGCGTTTTTCACACCGCTTGGACTGGCCTTCGACATGGCGCTGGACGTGTCTGGCAAACGCATCCTCGACCTATGCGCGGGTATCGGCGGCCTGTCATATGCGGCCTACTGGCACGGTCGACGCTGGAATGATCGGCCGGAAATAACCTGTGTGGAAATGAATTCCAGCTATGTCGCTGTCGGCCGCAAGGTCATGCCAGAGGCGCGTTGGATCGAAGCCGATGTCCAAAACCTACCCGACGATCTGGGCAAGTTTGACTGGGTGATTTCAAACCCACCGTTCGGGAAGAAAATCAAGATCGCAGGACCGCGCTACAGCGGCGAAGCTGATCTGGCCGTCATCGACATCGCAAGCCAGTATGCGCCGGACGGCACTTTCATCATTCCGCAGATGAGCGCGCCTTTTGCCTATTCTGGTCAGCCATATTATCGGCTGCGCACCAGCGCGAAATATGAGCGCTTCAACAAAGCCACCGGCATCAGTCTGGAAGCCGGATGCGGCGTCGATTGTGCGTACTTTATTGATGAATGGCGGGGCGTGGCACCATCTGTCGAGATAGTCACGGCTGATTTTGCGGCATGATGCCCAACGCCACATCGGCAGCAGCATTCTGGGCCAATTGCTCCTGAAAATCACGGGCAGCCGTATTGATATCATTATAGATTCGCTCGCTACTGATCCCAAACAGCTTCAGTGCCGCTATAACTCGCGATTTCTGTTCGCCTTCAATGACGAAAATGTTGGGGTCGTGATCTTCATTCATGTGGGAATTCGACTGACAATGAAGTGTCATGATGCTATCTTGAGCGAGCGTCCGCTTGTTCATCGTTTCAGCGTTAACCAGTATTGGGCCACCATCCCAGTTCGTAAAGGGGTCTTTGTTCGGCGGCGCAGGCACCAGTTCATCCTGAGTGACCTGCAAAACAGCGCCGCTTATCACTAATCCGCCAGCCTCGGGCTTTACCGGCTGGCACGCAAAGAAAAGTGCAACCAATGGGTTGGTAGTCCAGTCCAAAAGCGGCGTGTGAACTCCATAATGCTGCGCCAGCACCAACCATTCCAAATCCGACAGAGGCCGGTCTTGAAATCGCCCTGACACCTGCTTCCAGCGGAGCAATTCAGCGTAGCTGGTTATTCCGAATCCTGCATCACGAAAGGCCGTTGGCGTAGCCCGCCAAGCGGAATTTGCGTGTCCCCGATACATGGCTGGTGTGGTTAGCCTGCTGGAGACAATGGCAAGATAGTCCGAAATCACCTTAAGGCCGTCATTCACCAGCAAAGCTATCTCCGTCATATTTGAGGCATCCGATACATCACCTAGTTAAAACCGTCACTTCGAATATAGCCCAGCTTCGGCTGCCCGCCTCTTGACCAAGCCGGGCAGCACCCTGCCCTTGGCCTTATTCCACCGCGCAAATTCCTTCAAAGCGCCAGCATAGTCGCCCACCACATGCTTTTTCAGCAGCGTCGATTTGGCGAACGCTCCGGTTCCGATGTTATATGCGAAGGAAACCATCGCACCCAGTTGGTTAGGCGTAACCTTTGCGTTTCCTAGCGCTTTCAGGACGGCCTTTTCGAAAGCATCATATTCCGCATTCAACCAAGCATCGGCTTGCGTCTGCGTGCAGATATCGCCGCGTTTGACATTGGTGGTACGGCCCCACCCGATAGTCCAAACCTTTGCTGGACAGAGATAGGCTTTGAGTTCGCAGCCTTCGAACTGCTTTATTGTGGCAAGCCCCGTGCGGGCTTTTACAGATGGTTCATTCCCTTAATTAGCCTTGACAGACAGTCCACTTCGAAGTGACACAGCCGCATCAACAGTTCGGAGAAACAGTCATGGCAAAATCGGGTTGGCAGTCGCTCATCATCAACGATGCGGATGCATGGAAGAATGCTGGCAAGGCCAAGAGCGATCCTGTCGCTGATCGTCGCGCCAAGGCCGTCGCCTCCATTGATGGCGCGCTGGCATCGATCGAAGCAGGTGCAGAACCTACGCGGATGACTTTGTATAAAGTGAAGGCTGATGTCGCACGGGCTGGCCTGCGCCTTGGTCGTCGCACTGTCCAGTTGAATGGTCAGGATGCAGTGTTCGTTCCTGCCGAACGGTTGGGCGATTTCTACGAGGCGCTCAAGGCGTCAGTTGAAGCCGGTGAACTGGACGCGGAATTGGCTGCGGCTGCCGGTGATGAAGCGCCGGTGAAGCGTCGTGGTCGTCGCAAGGCATCATAAAGATGAAGCCATCGCCAACTTCGTAAGATTATGTGGTCGGCGAGCGCCCTTCAAAGACCACACGCCCCCCCGAACTTACGAGAGTTGCGACGAGGTCTGCCGGAAATTTTCCGGCAGACAATCCGTCTGTATCCTTGATTGCAACTTGTACCGCTTGTCCTAAAGGTTCAGCGAGAACAGCGCCGATAACGGCGTTATGCCCTACCAACATAGTGCGAAAGCTCTCCGGCATCTTTCCTTCAAAGATGATACGAATGAGAGTTTGCATTCGCGCAGCAGCGCTATCCATCGCACTCTTACTTTCCGGCTACAGCCATTATGTGGGATCGTACATCAGGGGTCAAGATCGCCGAAAACTTCATAGCATTTCGTTAAAATGCCTTTCATTCCGATTTCGTTATGAACTCCAGCCCATCTTTTTTGCCGCAACCCCTTGCCGATTTGTTCCCGTATTGTTCTAATCACCACATGGAACAGGTCGATTCTCTCTGGGTTGCCCAGTCAATCCTTCTCGCCCCCGGCTGGGCGCGCGTAGCGCTCACCGCTCCGAACGAAAGATTGCGCGAACAGGCTGCGGTCGAACTGGCCCAGACCATCGTGCGCGCCATCGAACATCCGCCAATGGTGGTGGATCACCGCCAGATGATCCTGCCGCTGTGACATGGCCGCCAATGTCCGCATGGAGACGATCGCGCACTATGTAAGGCGTGATGCGAATATGTACGTCCTATGCCGGTGCGGACATTCGGCGGTGCTGGACAGTCGGAAAATCCAGCGCTGGTTTTATCTTCATCGATGGCATGAGGAAATCCGACTGGTCGGCCAGCATATGCGATGCAGACAATGCGGAGGACGCCCGGTGGCGATCAAACCTGCTTCAGACGCTCCGACCGATCCGCATTGGATGCAGATTGAGGAAAGCTGGAAGCATATGACGCGACGATTGCGCGGGTAGGAGTGGTACCGGCAGAACGCGGACTATCGGCAAGCGACCAAAATCAGCAAATAATTTAAGTCACTCCGATGACGATCCCTTGATCCATTTTAGAAATACGCAATAATACTCGAATGGTCGAGCCTACTCACGCATTACATACATTCATGCAACAGGTCACAGATGAGATGGCCTCTGAATATCAGCGCATTTTCGAGCGAACGACCGAAGACCCCGGAACGGCAGGTGATGAAGGGGAGGAAAACTGGGCCACACTCTTCCGTGAATGGCTGCCTCCAAATTATCAGGTGGTGACAAAGGGGCGTTTGCTTGCCTCAAATGGTGCGATGTCTCCTCAAATTGACGTCATCGTCCTCAAGCCATTCTACCCCAAAAAGCTACAAGAGAAGAAAGTCTGGCTTGCTGATGGTGTTGCGGCAGCTTTCGAGTGCAAAACGACACTTAAAGCTGAACATATTTCCGCATCCATTGACCGGTGCAAAATATTTAAGTCACTTTTTTCCAAGAGGATCGGCACGCCGGAAAAAGAACTTCACTCTCCTCTTATCTATGGAATTCTTGCTCACTCGCATGCTTGGAAATCTGAAAAATCCAATCCAGCGAGGAACGTGACTAGCGCATTATCTACGAACCTCAAGAAAGTAGATCATCCTTCTAATCTAATTGATGTTGTTTGCTTGAGCGATGTTGGCTGTTGGACAGCATTTCGCATGCCCTTTTACAACGCTGAATGGAATCCTGCCGCAAAACATGAGCTTGAGACTTTGTTTGGAGGTACATGGGGAGTGTCAGCCGGGATGTCGGCCGCAACCGATGCATCCGGCGCACCCTTTACTCCTATAGGTGCCATGTTGGGATACCTTACACAGCGAATGGCATGGAATGATGCTGCTATTCGCGATCTGGCTGATTATCACAGGCTTGCAGGCCTGTGGGGAAGCGGCGGCGGACAAATGCGACAGTGGCCGCAATCTGTCTATTCGACGGAGGTCATAAAAGGGATTAATCAAGGAAAAATCACCAACGCCGGTTGGAATTGGAATGAGTGGGGCATGGTGCTGTAGCTATCCTACGGAGCTAATTTTGCCATCCACTCACGCAAGGATGACAATCGACACCATCCAATCCGCCCTCGACATCCTCTTGACCGCCACCGTGCTGGCTGACTGGTTGCTGTCATTTACCGCAAGCAGTAAGGTTTTCCAAAGCAGGCAGTGGAAATGTTGTGAAACTATCTCAATATCTGGAACTGGTTGTCGATCCGACCTTCGCCGATTTCCATCGCAATCCAACGTCTGGACGCCATGCTTTTCTCGCTTGCGTGGTGGCGTTTCATGCCATTGATCGTGTTACTCATCCGCGCAAGCCGAGCAATCTGCGAAAGCAGTGGTGCAAAGAATCTTTTGAATTTCTAATTATTGATATGATCGCGCATCACTTCAAGCACGTGCAGTGTGACGTAGAGAAACAACCTACCTCAAACGATGCAATCCCTCTAGCAAACGCGGTATTTGGAAATAGGACTGACGGTGAAGAAACAATGGGGCTCAACCTACACAACCTCTATTTTATCATCCGTGATGGTATTAGCTTCATTCGAAGTAAGGTTGACAGCCCTTCTTGAGGGCTGATGCATTGAGGAGGCAGCATGTATCAAATCATCGGAGTGCAGACCAACGGCAAAGAGGTGGCGGTCGCTGCGACGGCCAAAGCTGCTGAAGCTCTCACCCATTTTCGGGCGGCGCAGAATCTACCTTTTGCTCAAATACGTGTGCTTTCTCCTGACGGACAGCAGATTAGCGGCTTCGAACTGAGCCGCCGCTACGATGCTGAAATACGGGCAACAATGGACTGAACCACCTGTATCCATCACATGTGATGGGTTCAGCATCGTACCCGCCACACTAAAACCAACGGTTTTCTGCGGTTTTTAGCGCCGTGTGACGGGTGTGATGGGTATGACAGGCATTTCCCATTCCTCCGGCTGTTTTTATTTCTTCTAATTTATCTGAACTAACTAAAAGTACCCATCACACCCATCACACCCATCACAAATGGCGTTTTTCTGCGGTTTTCAGGTGTGATGGGTTGGTGAAAGTGTGACGGGTATACCCGTCACACATATCGTGCCGACATAGTCTTGCGGAGCGCGGCGATAGCGGCGGCGTCATCGTCCAGAACCTGCCCCTGCGCCCACTCCATCGCCCGCGTAGCTTCCCGGCGCAAATCAGACTTTCGATGCCCACCCAGCGCCGCATCCATATTGGCGGCCAATCGCTCCATATCCCACGCCGTCACCGCAATACCTTTGCGGATCGCCCGCGCAGAGCATGCGCAGAGAAATTTGAAAAGGCGGCCACCCTTCGGTGCTGTAAGGGCCTTATCCACCGCACCCGTGGGTATGATCGGCGAGGTTTCAAGGCAGGCCAAATCGCCCTCTATCCGCACCTGATCTGCCATCCTCGCGCGGGCGGACGCCAAGTCCACCGGCGCTGTGGCGACTACGGTTGGTGCAGGCGGCACCAGCGCGAACATCGCATCGACATCGAGCGGCTGCCGCTCTGGAGAGGCGATGAAGCGATTATCCGCCCCAGACCATTTGCGCGGTTCGAACAGGAGGCGGGCGATGTCTTTGGTCTGAGGGTCCATCTTGCCGCGCAGCCATTCGTTGCAGCCTAGCCAGAAACCGGTCCATTCCAATGGTCCGACCCGCTCTGACAGCGGCATGAGCAGGCGCATACATTCGCGCCCCTCTCGACTGCTGGACGTGGTGTAGATGACATGCGTGACACCCTGCTCATCCAGCCACGCCGCCAGACTATCGAACGTCCAAGGATCAGGAACCAAACCTTCTTTGTTGTCGATGTCGATCCCGATCCAGTCCGCTCCCAACGCGAAATTATTTCCGCGATTTTTATCCGGTTCAAATTCTGCCATTGATATCGAGTAGGTACTGACCTTGTTGCAGCGATCGGTTTCGATTTCCGAAGCCGCCCGGAGCATCTCCACGAATTCAGACCAGCTACATTCGGCGCGATAGGGACGAAAGCCGGGAACGATTTCCCCGGCTTTCTCACCCTTCGCCACGACGTGCGTACCAAACAAGCTGACGATCATTGGACCACCCTCAACGCGGGCTGCCCGCGCATCATGTAGAATGCGCCCTTTCGATCCTTATCCTTGGCCATCTTACTGTCATCGCCAGCGTTTCGGATGAGGCGCGCCAGCTCGATAGAGAATTGATCCATGGTCTTCACCACTGGATCACGATCGCCGGTCACGGCTCGACGGTGGCTCAGATAGTCGTCATAGAGGTCTTTGATCCGCAACTTCTCGCCAGCTTGAATGGTCCCCGCGCTATATTCGCCAATGTTCTCGATCCAGTCTTCAACCGGGGAACGGTAGCGGGTCGCAGCCTGTATCCGTGCAACCTCTGCGCGATGTTCCTCCAGCGGATCGGCATCGGTGTGCTTGACCGATTGCCACGCGGCCGACCAGTCCAGTCCTTGCAGGAAACCCGCTGGCGGGCGCTTGAACCGCAGACCAAAAAATCGCCGCGCGCCGGTTTCGTCGCGGATGTTTTCCTCTACTTCCTTGTTGGATGCCCCGATCATGGTGGCGCACTGGCGTACCTGTTGGATACCGTTGGAGCGCATGGGGCGGCGATCCAGCGTATCGGCGGTTATGACGTGCTTGACCGCCTCAACGTCTGACCGAGACGCATATGACATCTCATCGAGGAACAGGATCGATGAGTTCCACAATTCGATATTGCGATCATCGGTCAGCGCCTTGAAATCGGTCTGCCGCATCAGTTCGCACAATGGTCCGGTCAACTTTTCGATGAAGTAGCTTTTGCCCTCACCCTGCGGGCCGACCAAAATCGGCATGAGGTGCCAGCCGACCGTCGCTCGGTGCATCTTGCTCACAACCTGATGGACGAATTTGCGAAGCACCGCAGCGACCAGTTCGGCCGACATATCCTCACCTGTGTGAAAGCAATTTCTCGCCACATCCAGCCAGTCGAAATCAGCACGCGCCGCGATGGAGTTGCGGATGTCATTGAACCGCGCCCGTTTCGCACGGGCGAACCACTGGTCCGCCGCGTCATTGATTTCTTCCCGTGCCAGTTCCAGCCGAAGGTCGGCCGCTGTGATCCGGGCGTCACGCGCAAAGTCGGTGATGAGGATTTCAGTTCTCTCTCCAGCGTGGACATCCAAGGCTGTCAGCAGACCATTATATGTGACGCGCGCGCGCCGCAGGTCGGCAAGAATTTCGATCAGGCCCATGGCATTGGCTGGGTACTTCCCGAGCGCTTCGATCACGCGCGCCCGGTGCTGGGCTTTGGCCACGTCCCGGTCGCGGATCAATTCGCGACCCTTCGCCTTGGCCCACTTCAGAAACAGTTTGTTGTCCGCCTCATGCTCATCGTCCCACCGCAGCGGGGCCAGCGTTTCGAGGGCGGTCGGCTTGTCATCTGCGTTGAGGCGCTTTTCCAGCGCCTCCTTATGATTAGAAATAACATCAACGTAGTGCATAAATCTCCTGAAAACAAAAAATCCAGCGCGGTAGCGGTCGCGCTGGATTTCGGATTTTTGTCTTCAGAGGTAATAATGAGACGATAGTGATCTGTGCCACCTTCCGTCAATATTATTTATCTTAATCGCTCAAACCATTATCCAGTCGCCGCTACAGCGTCCGACATTATTTATGCCAGAACGCGATTTCGCCGTTCAATATCTTTTTTTCGTCTTTGTGACCTTATCAACGCCTGCGCGCGCCTGCTGGATAAATAGGTCGTCAACAGATGAGGTAATTTTATGACTGATACGACCGCGCGCAATGTCTGGACCATGACGATGGAAGAGGTTGAGGCCGCATTGAGGCACGCCCGCCCGCACACACCGCGCTATCTGGCGCTTTGCCGCTATATTTTCGCCAACACCTATGATCGCACCCCAGATGGCGGATATCGCTGACAATGAAGTGCATTAACCAAATGGGTTCATACACTTTAAGTTTCCCTAAATAGGGGTGATCAAATTGGGTGGGGCCATCGTCAGCTTTCAGACGGTGGCCCTATCGCACAGAGCGGCGATAAAATTTTTCGGCAAAACTATCGAAACTTCATTTTCGCTATGACATCACCGCCGCCCATACGACAGGGGAGGTCTAGAACGTCTAACTCAAGGCAGGTATCGCGGTTGTCGTCGCTCTTTTTGTGCTGCCGCTTCATCAAACTTTGAAGCCACGCGACGCACCAAATCCCAGAATCCAGCATCGTCCCTGAAAGCTGGTGCCATGACGTCAATTTCTTCCGGACTCAAATATCCTATCCGAGCGAACATCGGACTGTATTTCGAGTGCCGTTGCTCCCGCGCTGCGGCCACCAATTTTGCCTGCGCCTCCATGAACAGTTCCGAATGTTCGGGTTCTGGAATGTCCTGAAGCCTGTAGACCAAGGCCAGAACCGGTACTAATTTTTCGATAGCTTCGTGCTCTAACGAATTTCGATCGGCGTGCCGGTGTTCAAAATCTGCCGATAGCGCCCGAGCCGACATTCTCGTGCGACATTCAAGAACGACATGCTCAGCATAACGATCAGCAACACCATAGAGTTCGATGTGGAGTGTGGCCGGGACAAAGCGCCCGCCCTGTGAAGACGCAATAGATCGACTGTTGAGCCAATCACACAGCGCTTGTGCCCGCTTTGCCTCTATACCCAATTCACGACGAGCAGCGGTAATAGGCGCTTCCATATTTTTTGCCCATTCGAGCGAATGTAATCGCTTGATGCGGATCATGCTTTCACAACCTTTGAGGAAACCTATCGCGCGGTTCAATTCCTCCGAACCGTGCTTTTCAATCAAGCGCTTGGCGAGCGCTTCCTGTAGCTCTTGAAGGGTCTTCATAAGCGCCGCGATAGCAGGGTTTGAGGCTTGTCCAAAACGAGAATGACGTTGATCGCACCTCGTGGGAAAAGCTGCCTACCGAACAGCAATCGGCTGTTTAAACCCGGACTAAAGGCAGTATCGAGTATGAAACCCCGCATCATCACCGCCCTTCTGATCGACCCCAAGACACAGACCACCAGCGAGATCGAAATCGACATCAATGACGGTCAGGCTATCCGGTCGGCCATCGGCGGATCGTTCGAACGATATTCGCTCAAGGTCGGCACCAAGTTTCCCATGGCTGTCTACGTGTTGGAATATGCCCGGATGACTGGCGGCCACACGCCTTTTAGGTTTGCGGATGTTGCATGGCCGGAAGTGATTTTCGGCAAGACGCTGTTGGTTGGTATGCGTGGTCAACATGACTGCACGCTGCCGGAGAAGTATCGTCAGCCGGAATTGATCTTCACCGGATCGCCTGCACCTACGATCGCCCCGCCTCTGACACGTGCCGATCGCCGCCGCGCCATGAAAGCGGCCCGTGGCAGGGACGATAATATGTCGGTTGATAATCTCATGCCTCTGATGCCCAACGCGGTTCTGCCGAGTGGTGAATTCAATGCGCAGGTTCAGTTCATCCTGAGCGACCACCGCTACAAGGCAGCGGCACGCAAGGTTCTGGAAAAGCACGGTGCGCATGTTGTCCGCTATTTCGCCTGTCCCACTGGCATGGGCGGCACCAGCCTCGAACTGGAATTCAACGACAATGATGCGCTGCACGCCGCCTTGAACGGGTACGACCGCTATCTGGACCGTGTCGGCGCGCCGTAAGCGCTACCTCACTCTCACCGCGAATAAGGGCACCCGGAACCGGATGCCTATGCCGTCCGGGAGCACACTGCGGTTCTGGAGACGGGAGAACTTTGAATAAAGGAAATGAGAATGAATAACGAAACCACAGAAATCACCATCACGGACGATTTTGGTGCCGATCTGGCATTCGCTGGTCTGCAACTTGGCAGCTTCTATCATGAACAGAATGGCTACGGACGTTGGGTTACCGTCTACCAGACCGCTGCGGGTCAATACGCTGCGGCCCTGTATTCCGACCGTTACAACGAAGATATCCAGCGACGTGCTGTTTCGGCTGCCACCGCCAACGAACTGGCTGACGCCATCCTCGACATCGACCATCGCTTTCTGACTGCAATCAAGCGGGCATTCAAAGATGCCGAACTGGTCTGGGCCAAGCGCGTCGACTGATGATCCGGGGAGGCCCTGACCTCCCCCACCATTCCCGAAAAACTTTAACGACACCGTCCGGGGAGCGGCGCGCCCCGGAATCGGCACCTTTGCGCCCAATCGAAAAGGAAATTTCCATGAATATCGACCCACGCCTGACCTTCGATGACATCATTGACTATGCGCGGTGCGGCGCAATGACTGCACACATTGGCCATCACATGGTGGCTGGAACGCCCCACCCCTCCGCTGACGACCGCCTCACCCAGTTGCGCGATGCTATGGCCAATCTGGTCATCGAACAATCTCGCAACCAGAGTGACGCCGCCGAAGCATTCGCGAACATTGAACGTCTCCGCGACAGTTGCGCGGCCGATCGTGCCGCCGCCGCTAAACTCAATATTTTGGCTGTCTGCTGATCCGATCAAACAGGGGGACCATCGTGAACAAGCATCAGCCCGACCATGCCAACCAGCCCGCCAACGACAATGTGATCGCATTTCCCGCGTCGCGCCGTGTGCGCCCTGTCGAGGAACCGCGCTTCGAGGTTTCGGGCTTTTGGTGGACCGCGTCAGAATGGGCGGAATATGAGGCCCATGTCCGAGAGAGCTTCGGGATTTGAAGTGGACGATCCGATCATGCTGAAAGGGTTCGGTCTCCCAGCGAATAACCGGATCGCCCATCCAACCTTTACAACGACCTTCACCGGCCGTCGACACAAAAAGGCCCGGTCGGGCCGGGCCTAGGGGAGAAGCATCGTGATTTTCAGAGCAGCCCAATCCTACGTCTTTGCATTTCCTTAGCAACAGAAAAATGGCCCGACGCTATGGTCGCCGGGCCATTGAAGTCGCTGCTGCCAAATTCGGATCGTCGAAAAAAGCGATCTGTTGTGATGAGCATGATGACACTGAATTGAGAATTTTTCGTTAAGGCTTTGACCCGTTGATATCCTCATGACAAAAAATCGGCCCGACAATGCCGGGCCGTAATCTTCGGAGGAAGATAAGTTTAAGGTTGCCGCACTGCGGTCGCTGAACGCGCAGCATGGACAATATGAAGAACGGTCAACATCTCATTTTGTTGCTTGCTTTGACGCTTTCACAATTTTGTCGAGATGATCGGCCCAGAGCATTAGCGCGCGCCGTTTCTCTGCATAATAATCGTTACGATCGTAGGTGCCTTCCACTCCGCGAATGATGTGGCTTAGCACCCGTTCAATGTGATCCTTGGCGATGAGACGATTGCCGCCTTCATCGCGTAAGCCGTTCATCATTGTCGACACAGTGCGCCGCAGGTCGTGAAACGACCAATGCGCCACTTCAATACCATCGGCCGACGCGAGCTTGGAAACCGCCGCCTTGATCGCGGCCTGCCGCTTGGAAAAGCCAGTCAAATGATTGTCACCGTCAGCGGCCGCGAACAGGTAGCGCGATGTCGTTGCCTTCAAGCGCCGCTCAACGATCTTCCACGCCTGCGGTGAGAGCGGGACGACGTGCGCGCGATTGTGCTTCATCCGATCTGCGCTGATCGTGATGTGACGCGCGTTGATATCCACCTCTGAGCGAAGCGCCCCGAATATCTCATTCTTCCGCTGTCCCGTCAGAAGCGCGAGCCGATATGCATCTGTCCAAATCTGGTCTTCCGCTTCCAACGCCGTCAGCAGGTAGCGGATTTCGTTTTCCGTGAGATATCGGTCCCGCGCCCGTAGCTGAGAGATAGGCAAGTCTTCTGCTGGATTAGTCCTGAGGCCCGTGGCGCGCTTCTCCAATTTTGCCCACCGGAAAAATGCTTTGATGTAGCGCGTGGTCGAATTTGCCGCCCCCATATAGCCATCATCGCGCAGCCCTTGGATGACATCGTAAAGCACCTCTTCGGTCACTTCATTCATCATCGTGTCACCTATCTCGTCAGCCCATTGCCTCTTCCACATTCCCTCCTTCTCGATGATCGTCCGGGGCTTGTTACGCGCTTTTCCGTGAACGTTGGTTCCTGCCTTCAGGCCGCCGATATAGCGATCCCAAGCTTGCTGACAGGTCATACCCGCGCGCTTTGCCTCAACCGCTGGAGTAGCATCCGTGGCCGCCACGCCAGCGCCATATTTGACGTGGACATCAACGCCTGCATCGTGATCAGCTTGGATCGCACCAGCCTTTGCCCGAGCGTCCGCCAGCCCCACGGCTGGAAACTTACCCAGCGTGAGCGTCCGAGGCACACCATTCACCCGCGCCTGCCACGTCCAAGTTTTGCTAAATTTGGTGACCACGAGAGCGAGCCGGTTTCCCTTGGGATCGAGGTATCTCGCATTTTCCTGCTTGAGGCCAACCAGCCCCTGATGATTCCATTTTACGTCCATGCTCATCGTCCATGCACAGCATACGCCAAGCAGGGAGGAAGACCGATTCACGCGACGCTGTTGTATGCTGTCGCTTTCTGTCGTCCTGACCGTATGCCACGCCGTATGCTACGAGGCGTTGCCGCCCCTGTTAGCAACAAGGTCAGAGCTTCAAATCTTTGATTTTATTGGAGAAAATGGTGCACCCGACGGGATTCGAACCCATGGCCCTCAGATTAGGAATCTGATGCTCTATCCTGCTGAGCTACGGGTGCACGCAGCGCCGGCTCTATTATGCGCGGCGCGCGCGGTCAATTCTTCGCTTCAGGCGGAATCACGGGAAAGGGCAGTTGCGCGACATTGATACCTTCCTCGGCCAGCGCCTTGGCCTCGGCCGGGGCGACCTCGCCATGGATGCTGCCCTTGTCCTGCTCGCCATAATGCATGGCGCGCGCCTGCTCGGCAAAGCCGCGCCCGACCCAGGTGGAGCCTTCCAGCACCTTCTTCTGTGCGTCCGCCAGCGCCTCGACCAGCGCGCGCATCTTCGCCTCGTCCGGCCCGGCCGCGACCGGCGCCGTCTCCGCTTCGGCCGTCGGCTGCTGCTGCGGCGCGATCTCGCGCCGCTGGTTGCCCTTGGCCGCAACCGCCGGCGCCATCAGCGCCTTGCCGACACGCGTGTCGCCGCACAGCGGACAGGCGAGCAGGCCCCGTTCCTTCTGGTCCGCAAAGTCTGCGCTGGAGCCGAACCAGGCCTCGAACACATGGCCCTGGCCCTCGCACTTAAGGTCGAAAACGATCACCTGATCTCAACATCCTGCGGTATCACGCGCCGATTGGCGATGGCGGGCACCCGCCCGCGCACCGCCTCTACGCGGCTGAGGTCGAGATCGGCAAGGGCCAGCCCCGTCGCCTCGCCCATGTCCAGCAGCACATCGCCCCATGGATCGACCACCAGGCTATGGCCATAGGTGGTGCGCCCGTCCTGATGCGCGCCCGCCTGCGCGGCGGCGATCAGGAAACAGCCCGCCTCGATCGCGCGGGCGCGCAGCAGCACATGCCAGTGCGCCTGGCCCGTGGGCACGGTGAAGGCCGCCGGTGCCAGCAGCACTGTCGCCCCGGCATTGGTCAGCGCCCGGTAGAGATCGGGAAAGCGCATGTCGTAGCAGATGGAAAAGCCCATCCGTGCCCAGGGCGTATCGACCGCCACCACGCTTTCCCCCGGTCCATAGACCGAGGATTCGCGCCAGCTTTCGCCCGATGCCAGATCGACGTCGAACAGATGGATCTTGTCGTAGCGCGCCCGTATCTCGCCGCGATCGTCGATCATGAAGCTGCGATTGGCCCAGCGCCCGTCGCTGCGCGCATCTTTCAGCGGCAGCGATCCGATATGGATCCACAGCCCCTCGCGCGCTGCCGCCTCGCGCACCGCGGCCAGCACGATATCGTCCGCCTCGCCGCGCAGCGTTTCCGCCGCGCGCTTGCGATCCCGGTCCAGATAGCCCGCCATTTCCGGGGTGAAGAGCATGTCCGCCCCCTCGCCCTTGGCGCGCTTCGCCGCCTCCTCAATCGCGGCGGCATTGGCGGCCGGGTCGATCCCGGTCGTCATCTGAAAGATCGCGGCGCGCATCGGGCGTTACAGACCCAGCAACGGGTCGAGCTTGCCCTCGCGGTTCAGCGCGGCGAGATCGTCGCTGCCGCCGATATGCTGGCCGTCGATGAAGATTTGCGGCACGGTGGTGCGTCCGGGCGCCCGCTCCAGCATTTCCTCGCGCCTGGGGCCGCCCAGCGAGATATCATATTCCTCGAAGGCAACACCCTTGCCCTCCAGCAGTGCCTTGGCCCGCGCGCAATAGCCGCACCAGTCCTTGGTATAGATTTCGACCTTTGCCATTATCTCGGTAAAACTCCTTTGCCCCGAAATTGGGGGGAATGCGCGCTTTGTCAATCGTCGCCAGTTCTGGACCCGGTTCTGGGCAGGGCCCGCGCCCAGCACAGCAGATGCACCTCGCGCGCGCCGCCGGCCTTCAGCAGCTTGGCGCAGGCCGCCGCCGTCGCCCCGCTGGTATGGACATCGTCGACCAGCCATATCACCCGTCCCGCCAGCCCATGGTCCGGCCCCAGTGCAAAGGCGCCGCGCACCGCCTGCGCCCGCTGTTTCGGATTCATCCCCCGCAGCGGCTGCGTCCGCTTCACCCGACGCAAGCCATGCTTGTCCACCGCCAGCCCGGTCAGCCGCCCCAGATGATCGGCGATCAGCGCCGCCTGGTTGAAGCCGCGCCCCCACAGCCGCCAGCGATGCAGCGGCACCGGCACGATCAGCGCGTCCTCCATCTCCGGCCGCACATGGCGCAGCATCTGCCCCGCCACCAGCCGGGCCAGGCCGATCCGCCGCCCATATTTCAACCGCAGCGCCACCGTCCGCGCGACATCGCCATAGGCCAGCACCGCCCGCGCGCTGTCGAAGGGCGGCGGATTGGCCAGGCAGGCGCCACAGGCCGCGCCCTCGCCCATCTCATGCTCGAACGGCAGGCCACAACGCGCGCAGCAGGGCGGCCCCAGAAACCGCATCCCGCTCCAGCAATCCAGGCAGAAACCATGATCCGCGCCGACGATCGCGCCGCATCCGGGGCAGCGGGGCGGAAGGGCATAATCCATGACCGGACGCATCACGGTCTTGAGAAGCGGGACCAGCGACATCATCTGCCTTGTCCCCGCTTCGTCCCCGATGCACAAGGCCCGCCATGACTGCCCCCGAAACCCGCCCCGACATTTTCGACCGCGCCCTGCGCGCCCGTCACCGCGACCGGATGCTCGGCGCCTTTGCCGATCACGACTTCCTCCACCGCGCGATGCTGGACGAACTGCTCGAACGGCTGGCCGATGTGCAGCGCGACCTGCCCGAGGTGCTGCTGATCGGCTGCCCGGACGGCAGCGCGAAGGCTGCGCTCGAAGCCATGGGCAAGCGCGTCGCCTGCGCCGATCCCGGCTTTCTCGCCGCGCAGCGGGCCGGCGGCGTGCAGGCGGACGAGGATGCCCTGCCCTTTGCCGACAATAGTTTCGACCTGGTCATCGCCTGCGGCACGCTCGACAGCGTCAATGATCTGCCCGGCGCGCTGATCCTGATGCGCCGCGTGCTGCGGCCCGACGGGCTGATGCTCGCCGCCTTTGCCGGCGCAGGCAGCCTGCCGCGCCTCAAGTCCGCCCTGCTCGCGGCCGAAGGCGACCGCCCCGGTCAGCATGTCCATCCCCAGGTCGATGTCCGCTCGGCCGGCGATCTCTTGAGCCGCGCTGGCTTCGCCATGCCGGTCGCCGATGGAGAGACGCTCAATATCCGCTATGGCGACATCGTCCGGCTGATGCACGACCTGCGCGGCATGGGCGCGGGCAATGCGCTCGCCACCCGCCCGCCGGCCCTGTCGCGCGATGTGCTGATGCGCGCCGCCGCCCATTTCGCCAACGCCGCCGATCCGGACGGCCGCACCGCCGAACAGATGGCGCTGATCTACCTCTCCGGCTGGAAGCCCGACGCCAGCCAGGCCGCCCCCGCCCGCCGCGGCAGCGCCACCGTCTCGCTGGCCGCCGCGCTCAAGGGCAAGGACTGATCCTCAGGCCGCGACACTCAGGAAGCGGGATCGCTTGCCCCGGTTATAGTCGCGGTAGAAGGCCATGAACTCGTCCGCCGGCAGCGCCTTGGCATAATACCAGCCCTGCGCGAACTGGACGCCGGCCTTGCGGACATAGGCATCCTGTTCGCGCGTCTCTACCCCTTCGGCGATCAGGTTCAGCTTCAGCGCACGTCCCATCCCGATGATATGGGGCGTGACCACGCTGGCCGCCGCATCCCGGCCGATCGCATCGATGAAGCATTTGTCGATCTTGAGCGCGTCGAGCGGCAATGTCTCCAGCAGCGACAGGCTGGAATAGCCGGTGCCGAAATCGTCGATCGCCATCAGATGCCCGGCATCGCGCGCGCGGGCGATGGTCGCGCGGGCCGTGTCCGGGTTGATCAGGCTGCGCTCGGTCACCTCCAGCCAGATCTGGCCCGGCGCGATGCCGGCCTTGGCTATCTCGCGCTCCAGCACGTCCAGGAAGCGGCCGCTTTCCAGGTCGCGCGCGGAGATGTTGATCGCCACATGCACCTGCTGCTCCGCCAGCAGCATGGCGTGCAGGTCCGCCACCACCTGCTCGATCACATGGTCGGTAATGTCCAGGATCAGCCCGCTCTGCTCGGCCAGCGGGATGAACAGGTCGGGCGCTATCCACCGGCCATCGGGCCGCCGCCACCGCACCAGCGCCTCGGCGCCCACGCAATAGCCGGTCGAAAGCTCGATCAGCGGCTGATAATGAACCTGGAACTCGCGCTTGCGGATGGCCAGCTTCAGTTCCTTTTCGGGCGACAGGCGCTGGCGTGACACCCACAGGATCAACAGCATCAGGATCGCGGACGCCACCAGCCCGATCGGCAACAGCAGGCGCATCTCGCTGCCCAGCTTCGCATCGATGGCGCTGCGGTCGGCAATGGCAAAGGCGGTCAGGTCGCCGCGCTGCACCGACGCATAGATGTCCGTCTCGTCCATCCCGGTCATCGCCTGCCGGCTCAATTGTCCCACCAGCCCGTCATTGGCCCGCCCGGTAATGGCGATCAGCGTCCCCTGCCGCGTCGCGATGCCCAGGATCATGTGGCTGTCGGACAATACATCGACCAGCCGCTGCGGCAGGATCAGCACATTATGGTCACGATAGCCCAGCACCATCACCTCGCGGGCATGGCTGATGCGCGGCTTCACATGCAGATGAAGCGCATAACCGCCCGCCAGCGTCGCCGAAGGCGTCCCGCGCCCGATGACGACATCCGCCGGCACCTTGCCCCAACCGGTGCAGGCCAGCCGATCGCCATCATAATGGCCCACCTCCTCCACCGCCCCGCTGTCGATCGCCAACTGGCGCATCCGCTCGATATGACCGACGGAACAATCGCCCTTGCCGACCTGCGCCAGCACATCCTTGGCGTCGGTCAGCACCTGCTCGGCGCGCAGCAGCGTCCAGTTGGCATATTCCTGCATATGCGCGCGTTCAGCGGCGATCGCCCGCTCGCGCGAAAAATGGACGGTCAGTGCCAGTGGAATGACGATCGCCAATATCGCCAATATCAGGGCCAGAAAGATAATGATCCGTCGCCGCAAGTCCGGCCCCCATCTTCATTCGCCATCGGAGCAGCAAAACCTGCGCCCTCAGCAGAGCAAAGACGAGTATTTATTTTGTTAACGGCCTGTCCTTGCGCGCGAAAGCGCAACGCCCTGTCGCCCTGATGCTCAGCGCAGGCTCAGATAGAGGGTAATGGTCACCAGCGAGGCGATGGTGGAGACCAGCACCACCCGCGCGGTAATACCCGCTTCCCGGCCATAGAATTCGGCAACCATGAACGGGCCGGTGCCGGTCGGCAGCGCCGCCATCAGCACCGCCGTCGCCGCCAGCGCCGGCGGCAGGCGAAAAATCAGCGCCAGCGCCCCGGTCAGCAATGGCTGCGCCAGCAGCTTCATGCCGACCAGAAACCCCACCGCCCCGGCCGGCGGCGGCGCGCCTTCCCGCTTCTCGGCGATGAACAGGCCCAGCGCGACCAGCGCACAGGGCGACGCCGCACCGCCCAGCAGCGACAGAAACTTGTCCAGCGGCGCCGGCAGCGGAATGGCAAAGGCCAGGAACAGCCCACCGACCAGCGGCGCGACCAGCAGCGGATTGGTCGCCAGCGACCGGCCCACCTTGGCCATCATATGCCCCGGCCGTCGCTCGCTCTGCACGCCGATCTCGATCAGGATCAGCGCCACGGCAAACAGCACACAGACGGTAATGATCGTCGCCACCAGGGTCGGCGCCAGCGATGCCGGCCCCAATATCGTCGCCGCCAGCGGAAAGCCGATGAAACCGGTATTGGCATAGCCCGCGTTCAGTCCATCGACCGTCGCATCCGCCAGATGCCGTCCCCCGCGTCGCCGCAGCAACAGCGTCGCGGCAAAGCTCAGCCCTGCGCCGATGCCGAAGACGGCGATGAAGCCGGGCTGCCAGATGTCGCTCCACCGCGCCTTGGCAACGATGTCGAACAGCAGCGCCGGCAGCGCCAGCCACACCACGAAGCGATTGATCTCGCCGGTCGCATGCGGCCCCAGCACGCCACTTCTGCGGGCGATCCATCCCGCCCCGATCAGCGCGAAGATGGGCAGGACGATCAGCAGCACGGACAACATCGGACGGACTTTCGGGGCAGCGGAAACAGCGCTCGCCTACGCCGCCGGATCGATGCATACCAATGCCATTACATGGAATGATTGATACTGTTTCCGTATGATCGATATTCGCCAGCTCCGCTATTTCGTCGCCGTCGCCGAAACGCTGCATTTTGGCCGCGCGGCCGAACGGCTGCACGTCACCCAGCCGCCGCTCAGTCGTCAGGTCGCCGCGCTGGAACAGGAACTGGGCGTCCGCCTGATCGAGCGCCATTCGCGCCGCGCCGTGCTGACTCCCGCCGGTGCCCGATTCCTGGAGGATGCGCGACAGATCATCGCCGCGCTCGACCGCGCCTGTCGCGATGCCCGCGCCTGGCAGGCGGGGGATCTGGGCGAACTGACGATCGGCTTCATGATGCATGCCGCCTATAGCAGCGTGCCCCTGCTCACTCGCCGCTTTGCCACCGCCCATCCCGACGTGACGCTGCACCTGCGCGAAACGCTGCCGATGATGCTTGCCGACGGCGTGATGGAGGGGCGCTTCGACGCCGCCATCGGCTTCGACCCCGGCCCCCGGCGCGGCCTCGTCACCAGCCCGCTCTATCGCGAGCCGCTCGCCGCCGTCGTCCCGTCGGACCATCATCTCGCCAGTGCCAGCGCCCTCACCCCCGACCAGTTGGCCGGCGAACGCTTCATCCTCTCGCCCGCGGATGTGACGCCCACGCTGCGCCGCGCAATCCTGGGCTGGCTGGCCGCGCCACCCGCCATATTGCTCGAAACCCAGTTGCAGCAGACGATCGTCAGCCTGGTCGGCGAAGGGCTGGGCGTCGCGATCGTGCCGGAATCGCTGCGGCGCCTCGCCATGACCAGCGTGCGCTTCGTGCCGCTGATCGACGCGCCGATGGTCGAGCAACTGTTGATGGTCCGCCCCGACGCCCGCAATCCGGCGCTCACCCATCTGCGCGCGATCGCCGACAGCCTCCAGCCCGCATGAAACGGCCCGCTGTCCTACAGCGCGCCGAACTGCCATGATCGCGCCCGGCTCTTTCTCAAGTCAGGCAAGCAGGACGACGCAAGGAAATTTCCAACCATCGACATAAAATGTCGAAATGTGCGGGAAATATGCGAAGTTAAGCGGCGATTTTCCTATTTTCCGCCGCCCCTTTCAGGCCACCTCGGTCAGGCTGACAGCGCTTCCGCCCGTGCGTCCAGCACCACCCGGTTCCGCCCCTCGCGCTTGGCGCGATAGAGCGCGGCATCGGCCGCCTTGATCAGTGTCGAGCCGTCGCGCTCCATGCTCTCTTCCCAGGTAGCGACGCCGAAGGACATGGTCGTCGACCCCAGCGTGCGCCCACCCTGGTTGACCATCAGCTCGCTGATCGCCTGGCGGACGATCTCCACCCGGTCGGCCAGCACCACGGCCGACGTGCCCGGCGCGATGATGGTGAACTCCTCGCCGCCAAAGCGGCAGACGACATCGCCGTCGCGGAAGCGGCTGCGCATTTCCGTCGCGACCGCCTGCAACACCGCGTCGCCCGCCTCATGGCCGAACTCGTCATTGAAGCGCTTGAAATGGTCGACGTCGCACATCACCAGGCTCAGCGGGCTGCCGGTGCGCGTCGCCCGCGCAATCTCCAGCGCCAGCGTCTCTTCCATGTAGCGGCGGTTGAACAGGCTGGTCAGCGGATCGCGGATCGTCTGTTCGCGCAGGCCGCGCTGCAGGCGATGGTTGACCAGGGCCGACGCGATATTCTCGGTCAGCACGGTCAGGCGGAACCGGTTTTCGGCCCCCACCACGCCGCGCAGATACAGCACGCCGATCACCTCGCCGCCCGCCAGCAACGGCTCGCAATGATAATGGTCCGCCTCGGCCCCGACATGGGCACAGACGATGTCCGACCCCTGCTCGGTCACATAATGGCTCTGTCCGCGCCGCAGCGCCCAGCACTGGTCGGGCGCAAAGCCCGCCTGCTCCACCTCCAGCCCGCCCCAGGCCGCGATTGGCACCAGCAGGTTGCGGGAATTATTATGGGCATAGAGGGCACCGGGAATATCGGGCAGCACGCGCGGCACGAACACCCGGATGATCGAGGCCAGTTCCTCGTCGGTGCGGGCCGCCTGCATCCGGTGGGCCATGCCGCCCAGCAGCTCGATCACCTCGCCCCGTTCGCGCAGCACCTGCGCATTGGCGCTCAGTTCCTGGTTGGCGATCTTCAGCCGCCCCTCGCTGTCCACCTGGTCGGCAACCGCCGCCTCCAGTTCGCGCGCCATTTCATTATAGCCGCCGGCCAGCCGCTCGAACTCGCTCGACCGCATCTCGACATCGATGCGCGCGCTGCGGTCGCCCGCGCCCAGCTTGCCCATCACCGTCATCATAGCCTCGACCGGACGGCGGATGCCGCGGATCAGCGCCACGCCCATGATGACGATGATCGCCACCGTCAGCGGCGTGCCCAGCAGCACCAGCCAGCGAATATAGTTGAGCCGCCGTTCCACCGCGCCCATGCGCTCGACCGACAGCGCGCGCTCCTCGGCCAGCAGATCGCCGACCCGCGCTTCGACCATCAGCATCAGATAGCGGCCGCGTCCGGTCGCGGTCGATGCCTGCGCCCCGGCAAAGTCGCCCGCGCGGGTCATGGCCGCCGATTTCTCCAGGCTCGCGGCCCGTTCCGTCACCAGCGCGCGCACCTGCCGCGCCCGTTCATTCTGCGGCGGATTGTCGGCGGTCAGATTGACCAGCGCGGCGGCATCATGCTTGGCGGCGGCGATCTCTGCGGCGACGGTCTCGCCAAATTCGGGATTGCGGGTCAGCACATAGCCGCGCTGTCCCGACTCCGCTTCCTGCAAATGGCCCAGCGTCCGGTTCGCGGTCTTGAGCACCTGCGAGGAATGGGTCACCCAGCCCAGGCTGCCGCGCATCTGCGCCGACCCGTCGAGCAACAGCCCGGCGAGCAGCACCATAACCACGCACAATATGCCGCACAGCACCACAATCCGATGGGACAATGATCCGACCAACTGACACTCCCTGGGTCCGCAAGCCCATCGCCTTTGGTCAATCGCTTCGCCGATGCAACATGAATCATTGTTTTTTAGGGAGAATTGCGACCGATCGAAGACTCCTGCCTCAGCCTGTCCCTTGTAGCACAGCCACGCTGCCAACCGTTGGCGGATCGATCACATCCCGTCCCGTCCATGCCTCGCCTTCCCGCACATAGTCGACATGGCTGGCCCGGCGAAACGCGTTGCCGTCCCAGACGATCACCTGCAGCTCGATCGCATTGTTGCGCCGGACATGCAGCCAGTTGAAGCTTTGCGGCTCGGCATTGCGCAGCCGGGTCGATGTCGCCGTCCCCGCCTGGATCACCAGCGCGCCGCCGCTATGCGCCACCATTTTCTGCGCGGCCTCCGCATAGGTGCGGTGGAAATGCCCGGCCAGCGCAACATGCACCCCCGCCTCGCACGCCGCCTGCACCGCATCCTCATGCCGCCCCACCGCCTCGCTCAATTCTCCGCCCCGGCCGATCGGCATGGCGAACAGCGGATGATGGGTCACCAGGATGCGGGTCTTGGCCTGCGCGACCTGCGCGAAACTCTCGCGCAGCCGGTCCATCTGGTCATGGTTGATCCGCCCGTCCTTGATCGTCAGCGACCGGGCGGTGTTGAGGCCCAGTATCGCGACCTCGTCATCCTCGTAAAAGGGGCAGAGGTCGCGGCCGATATAGCGTTTGTAGCGCGCCAGCGGCCGGGCGAAGCGTCGCACCACGTCGAACAGCGGCACGTCATGATTGCCGGGGATCACCAGGATCTTCAGCCCCGCCGCGCGCAGGCGACCCAGCCAAGCTGCCGCCGCCCGGAACTGCTCCACCCGCGCCCGCTGGGTCAGGTCGCCGCTGATGACGACCAGATCGGGCCGGCGCTCCTCCAGCCAGGCGGTGGCGGCGTCGACGATGCGCGGATCATGCGCGCCGAAATGAATGTCGGACAGATGGGCGATACGGGCCATGCCTCCCCAACGAATCCATCGCTATTCGTTTCCGATGGACCCGAAATCGCCGCACGGTGTTATTGCGGCATGGAAACGAAAACGCTCCCCCGGCAGGCGATCCTCGTCGTCAACGCCCATAGCCGACGCGGCCAGGACAATTTCAATCAGGCAAGGGAAAAGCTCGAAGCCGCCGGCGTCGAGCTGATCGCCGCCCATGCGGTCGACGATCCCGAACAGATGGCAGCCACCGTCCGCCAGGCGGTGGAGAGCGGCGCGCCGATGGTCATCGTCGGCGGCGGTGATGGCTCCATGTCGGGCACGGTCGACGAACTGGTCGGCAAGGATTGCGTGTTCGGCGTGCTGCCGCTCGGCACCGCCAACAGCTTCGCCCGCACATTGGGCCTGCCGCTCGACCTTGACGGCACGGTCCGCGCCATCGCCACCGGCCAGCGCCGCCGCGTGGATCTGGGCATGATCGATCGCGACTATTTCGTGAACGCCGCCTCCTTGGGCCTGTCGCCGATGATCGGCCAGACCGTGCCGCACAAGCTCAAACGCTATCTCGGCCGCATCGGCTATCTGCTCTGGGCTGTCAAATGCTCGGTCGGCTTCCGCGCCTTCCGCCTGACGATCGACGATGGCGTGAAGGAACGGCGCCTGTGGTCGACCGAAGTGCGCATCCTCAACGGCCCCTATCATGGCGGGGTCGAACTGTCGGACCATGCCGCCGTCGATACCGGCGAGATCGTGATCCAGGCCGTCGTCGGCCGCTCCAAGCCGCGCCTCGCCTGGGACTGGTATGCCAAATTCTTCAAGCTGCGCGACCGCAATGCCCATACCGAGGAATTTCACGGCCGCCAGTTCAAGCTCGCCTGCCACCCGCCGCAAAAGATATCGATCGACGGCGAAGTTCTGGCAAAAACCCCGGTCACGGTAAAGATCGCCCCCGGCGCCGTCGAAGTGGCGGTGCCGCAGGACTAAGCGGCAAGGACAAGTCTAGATTTTCGGGAAGCGACCATAAAAGCCGCCCTCACCATCATCGTCATTCTGAACTTGTTTCAGGGTTCATTCCTCCCATAAGACCAATAGTTTGTTGGGCCGGATGGATGCTGAAACAAGTTCAGCATGACGTTGGTGGGATGGCCGCAAACCAACCATCCCGACCATTCAGCGAGGCGCCGGATGCCCCCGCAGCTCGGCCGATCTCAGGCGGCCAGGCGCAGGAAGGGCACCGGTTCGGTCGAGCGCAGCAGGATCGGCTTGCCTTCCGACGCGCGGAAGATTTCGCCGTCCAGGATCACGCTGCTCTGCGCACCCTCGATGCGGATCGTGTCGCCCTGCTCCAGATGGATGCCCTGCATCTGCTGCTTGCCCATCCGGCGGAAGACGCTGGCCCAGACCAGGCGCAGCAGCGCCGACACGCTCTGGTCGACCGCCATCAGCTTCATGTTGCCACGGCGGCTGTCACCCGGATCGACGCCCAGCAGCAGCCGCTCCAGCGTGGTCACGATCAGGACCGAAAAGCGCCCCGCCAACTGCCCCTCGCGCATCAGCGAGATGCTGACCGGGTGGCTCGATTGTGGCAGGAATCGGGCACGAATACCGAAAACCAGCGACGCCAGCACGGCGAGCGCGGTCAGGAAATGGCTGAATCCGTTGGACAGGCCCAGCGGATAGATCTTGTCCCGGCAATAGAGAATATAGTCGGCCAGGCCCGCACCGCCCAGGAACATGCCCAGCACCGGACGGGTCGTCTGCCCGTCGGTCAGCGCGATCAGTTCGCGCTGCACGACATGGTCGCCCAGCCCCGACTTGGCGATCTCGACGATCCGCTCCAGCGCCTTGATCGGGTCTCCATGGATGCCCAGGTCCAGCGCAATCAGGTTGGTCTTGCCATTGGGCAGCACCGCGATCGGGGGCACCCGACCGCAGAAATGCTCGCCCTGATACAGTTCGGTCAGCGCCGCCTGCACCGTCCCGTCGCCGCCATTGATGACGATGACAGCCGGATCGACCCGCGCAATCGTCTGCAGCGCGCGGCCGATCTGGTCGACATGCTCGACCTCATAATGGAAGATGTCCGGGTTGTTGGCACAATAGCTGCGCACGCGCGGCAAGGTCTGCCGGTTGCCTGTGGACTTGGGATTGGACAGGAGCGCGACGCGAACCATGACGACCTTACATATATTTGAGGTTGATGGTGATCCGGGTCACGCCCGGTCCAGCATAGAAGGCGGCCTTGTCGACCGACGGCTTGCCCAGATTGAAGATGTTGATCGACGGATTGTTCGAAAAACCGCCGCCATCCCGCGAAATGTCGGTCTTGCCATTGCCGTCCCGGTCATGCCGCACGGCGATGCCATATTTGCCCGGCTCCGGGATCGGCATGCAGAATCGCATGCCGCCTTCGGACGGGCGGACCACGGTGTCGATCCGGTTCAGCCATTCGCCCTTGGTCAGCCAGCTCGCCTTGGTGGCGTGATAGGACTGCATGCGCACGCGGCCGGTCGCCTCGGCAAAGCCGCGCACATCGACCAGCACCGCCGGCCCCTTGGCCGACGCGGCGCAACGGGACAGATCGTTCGTGATTTCCTGACCATGGGCCAAGGCAGGCGTTGCGGCCAACAGAACCGCCACCGGCATCAGACCCATTGCAACTTTCAACATGACCATCAGACTCCTGGAAGCTATAGCCGCCCGATGTGATCGGACGGCGAGCCCCTGTTCGCCCCGCGACTCTTTTATTAGCTGACTCGCATATGGGCGGGGTTTGCGGCCAAAACATGGTGATGGGACGACGACATAGAGAAATGCTGACTGCCATCGACCGATATCTCGCCCGCCTGATCGCGCTGCCATTGCTTGGCACCCTGGTGATCGCCGCGATGCTGCTGGTGCTCGACAAGATGTTGAGCCTGTTCGATTTTGTCGCGGCCGAGGGCGGCCCCGTCAGCGTCGTGTGGCGCATGCTCGCCAACATGCTGCCCGAATATCTCTCGCTCGGCATTCCGATCGGGCTGATGCTCGGCATCCTGCTCGCCTTCCGCAAGCTTGCCACCTCGTCCGAACTCGACGTGATGCGCGCCGTCGGCCTCTCCTATGGCCGGCTGCTGCGCGTCCCCTACATGTTCGCCTTCGCCCTCGCCCTGCTCAACCTCGGCATTGTCGGCTGGGTCCAGCCCTTGTCCCGCCACGCCTATGAGGCGCTGCGCTTCGAACTGCGCTCGGGCGCGCTGGGCGCGTCGATCAAGGTCGGCGAGTTCACCAGCCTGGGCAAGCGCATGACCCTGCGGATCGAACGCAGCCTGGACGAAGGACGCAACCTGCGCGGCATCTTCGTCCGCGCCGTCGGCAAGGATGGCCAGTCGGTCGCGGTCACGGCGGCCCAGGGCGCCTTCCTCGCCACCGACGATCCCGACACCATCATCTTCCGCCTGCGCGACGGCGTGCTGGTGAACGATGCACCCAAATACAAGACACCGCGCATCCTCTCCTTCTCCAGCCACGATCTGCCGATCGACCTGCCGCAGATCGAGAATTTCCGCGGCCGCGACGTCGACCGGGAAAAGACCCTGCCCGAACTCTTCTCGATGGGGCGTGATCCCGCCACGCCGACCAAGCTGCGCAACGAGGTCCGCTCCAACTTCCATTTCCGCATGGTCGAAGTGGTGATGATGATGCTGCTGCCGATGGCCGCGCTCGCCTTCGCGATCCCGCCCAAGCGCTCGACCTCGGCGCTCGGCGTGTTCCTCTCGATCGTCTTCATCGTCACCTATCACAAGATCAACCAATATGGCGAAAGCATCGGCTCGCTGGGCAAGATCGACCCGATCATCGCGCTATGGGGGCCGTTCCTGCTGGCATCCGGGCTGATCTTCTGGATGTATCATGTCATCGCCCACCGCCCCGGCGGACAGCCGATCGCGGCGCTGGAATATGCCTTCGCCAAGCTCGGCAAGCAGATCGGCCGCCTGCTGCGCTTCGTGACGCGGCGTGGCGAGCCGGCGCAAGGAGCAGCCTGACCCCATGCAGTTCGATTTCTTCCCCTCGCGCCAGGTCAGCTGGTACATGGTGCGGCTGTTCCTGACCCGCACCCTTGCCGTGCTGGCCATGCTGGTGGTCGTGCTCCAGATGCTCGACCTGCTCGGCAATTCGGGCGACATCCTCGCCTATCCGGGCAATGGCGATGCACAGCTCTGGCATTATGTCGGCCTGCGCGCACCCCAGATCGTCGCCCGCTTCCTGCCCTTCTCGGTGCTGCTCGGCACCCTCATCATGCTGGCGACGCTCAACCAGAATAGCGAAATCATCGCGATGAAGGCGGCGGGCCTCTCCGCCCAGCAGATCCTCGCCCCGCTGATCGCCGCCGCACTCGGCGTCTCGGTCCTCAGCTACGCCTTCAACGAACGGATCGTCGCCCGCTCGACCGCGATGCTCAGCGCCTGGCAGGCGGTCGACTTCGGCCCGGTGCCCGCGGACAGCGGCATCAAGACCAATCCCTGGGTGCGTGACGGCAATAATCTCGTCACCGCGGCGATCGTCGCGGGCCATGGCCAGGACGTGCAGTTGCGCAAGGTCGAGATCTTCAACCGCATCAACAACAGCCTCACCACCATCATTACCGCGCCCAAGGGCCATTATGACGCCGCCAGCAAGAGCTGGGTGCTGGAAGGCGCGCGCCAGTTCGACGTCGCCCGCGGCACGCTCCAGAATGTCGGCACCGTGCGCTTCGGCAGCGACATCCGTCCCGACCAGTTCACCTTGGCCAAGGTCGATCCCGACGCCCTGACCTTCAGCGAGTTGCAGGCCGCGATCGGCGACCTGCACGATGCCGGGCGGCCGACCGCCGAACTGGAAGGCAGCCTGTGGCACAAGCTGTCCGGGCCGCTCTCGGCCGTGCTGATGCCGATCCTGGGCTCCGTCGCCGCCTTCGGCCTCGCCCGCTCGGGCCAGCTCTTCCTACGCGCGGTGATGGGCATGGCACTGGGCTTCGCCTATTTCGTCGCCGACAATTTCTCGCTCGCCATGGGCAATCTGGGCGCCTACCCCCCCATTCTCGCCGCCTGGGCGCCCTTCCTCCTCTTCCTGCTGCTCGGCGAGACGGTGCTGTTCAGAACCGAGGAATAAGCGTGGTTAAAGGCTGGCAAATCCCGTCATGCCAGCGAAGGCTGGCATCTCAGGCATGCGCACGCCACGTCAACCGGTAGCGAGATGCCCGCCCTCCCTCTGCCGCCGCCAGAGCCCCCAGCCTTCGCTGGGGCGAAGAAGTTGGGGTGGCTTACGGCCATCCCACCAACGTCATGCTGAACTTGTTTCAGCATCCATCAAGCCTAACAAACCATTGGTCTATTGGGAGGAATGGACCCTGAAACAAGTTCAGGGTGACGATGATGGGATGGGCGGTTCTTGGTGGCGTCCCACCATCCCCGGTGCGCAGCTTGCCCGCTCGGACATTCCCTGATCTGGAAGCCACGTCCGATCACTCCTTTGCCGGTTGGATCACGACCACCTGATCGCAGCAAAAGCGTCGCTCCACGGTCGCTGCGCAACTCCGTCCTCCCCGTCCGCCCACAAAAAAGGCCGGCGTTTCCACCGGCCTTCTTTCCAGTCCCGATCCACCGCGGTCAGCGCGCGTGCATCGTGCTCCGGGCGATCTTGGCGACCAGCGGGAACATGCCGGTATAATTGCCCTGGCGATAGGGCGAGTCGATGTCGAGCGTCGCCATCAGCTGCCGATGCGCGGCCGCCAGATTATGATAGGGCACGCTCGGCAGCAGGTGGTGCAACGCATGATAGCGCAGGCCGACCGGTGCCCACAATTCGGGCAGCGTGCCAGGCGGCGGCACATTGACCGAATCCAGATATTGCGCCGTCACGGTCATCGCCTCGCCCTCATTCTCCCACAGATGGGCGACCAGGGTGCGCAACTGGTTGATGACGGTCATCGCCGAATGGATCGCCATATAGACCAGTAAGGGCTTCCAGCCGAAGGCGAACACGCTGCCGACCAGCGCCAGCGCGAACAGGCAGGCGCCCGCTTCCTGCCAATGCCACATGCGGGCAAACTCGCCCTCGGGCGCACGGCGGCGATAGGCGGGATTGATCGACAGCGCCGAAAACTCCGCCACCACCTTGCGCCGCAGCGGCGGGATGAGGAGGCTGAGCGGCGTCAGCACGCCAAAGCGCAGGATCAGGCCGATCGGCGCCAGCGCGGCCACCACGATGAACAGGGGCAGCGACCAGGGCTTCATCAGCGCCAGCGGCAGATATTCGGGGTCTTCCGCCGTGCCATAGCGGGTGCGGGCATGATGCTGGGTATGCACGCCTTCATAGAGGAAGGACGGGATCATCAGCGGAATGCCGACCAGCAGGTTCCAGCCGAAGCGGAAGCCGGGCAGCGCGCCCTTGCGGATATGGGTCAGCTCATGGATGAAGCTGGCCGCGCGATAGAGCGCCATCATCGACAACAGGGCACAGCCGATCGCGATCGCCACATTCTGGGCCAGAATCGCGCCGGCCAACGCGCCATAGCCGATCAGCGCCGACGCCAGCATGTCCGGCCAGTAGATGGCCGGGTTCGCGGTCGACAGGGTGCGCGTCAGATCCGCGGCAGCGCGCAGCATCTTCGTATCGTCGGGTATAGCCGACCGCGTGCGCGACGCGGCGGCCAAAATGGGATCATGCACAGTCATGCTGCCTTCCCTACACTCCAAATGCGCTGCAATCGTGGCAGCAACGTGACATATTCACCCCGGTTGGGGGTGTGGGCCGGTACAGATGCGCAAGACGCGCATTTCCAGACCGACTCTTAGCGCCCCGACCCCGGCCCGAGATTGACATTCCGCAAACAAGCGCCGAACTGCTCGACACATTTCTTCAAGGGCCTGCGCCGTGGCATCAACCGATCTCCTCATCACCCCCGTTTCCTCCAAGGCCGATCTCAAGGCCTTTGTCGACCTGCCCTGGCGGCTCTACGCCAATGATCCCAATTGGGTGCCGCCGCTCAAGTCCGAAGTCTACGGCCTGCTGACGCCGGGCAAGAATCCCTTCTTCGACCATGCCGAGGCCCAATATTTCCTCGCCCGGCGCGGAAACAAGGTGGTCGGCCGCATTTCCGCGCATTTCGACAAGCTGGCGCTGGCCCAGCCGGTCGAACAGGGCATGGGTCCGGGCACCGGCAATTTCGGCCTGTTCGAGGCGGAAGATGCCGAAACCGGCGCCGCCTTGATCGCCGCGGCCGAAGGCTGGCTCAAGGCCAAGGGCATGACCCGCGTGCTCGGCCCGATCTCGCTGTCGATCTGGGAAGAACCCGGCCTGCTGATCCAGGGTCATGATCATCCGCCGACGGTGATGATGGGCCATAACAGCGCCGCCTATCAGCCGATGGTCGAAGGCGCCGGCTATCAGCCGGTCAAGCAGCTCAAGACCTATGAGCTGGACATCACCAAGAATTTCCCGCCGCTGATCGAGCGCATCGTCGCCTCGGGCGAAAAGAGCGCGCGCATCACCATCCGCAAGGTCGACAAGTCGAAATTCGATCAGGAAGCCGCGATCATCCTGGGCATCCTCAACGATGCCTGGGGCAAGAATTGGGGCTTCGTGCCGATCACCGACGCCGAAGTCGCCTTCACCGGCAAGAAGCTCAAGCCGCTGGTGTTCGAGGATCTGATCATGATCGCGGAGCTGGAAGGCGAACCGGTCGCCTTCATGATGACCCTGCCCGACCTCAACGAGGCGTTGAAGCCGCTTAACGGCTCACTCTTCCCGTTCGGCTGGATCAAGCTGCTGCGCTGGCTGCGCAAGCCGCAGGTCCGCACCATGCGCGTGCCGCTGATGGGCGTGGTCCAGCGGCTGCAATCGACCCGCATGGCCAGCCAGCTCGCCTTCATGATGATCGAATATATCCGCCGCAACGCCCTGGCCCATTACAGCGCGACGCGCGGCGAGATCGGCTGGGTGCTGGACGATAATCAGGGCATGAACGCGATCGCCGACGCCATCGAATCCAGGGTCAACAAGATCTATCAGGTCTACGAAAAGACGCTGTAAGGCGGCGGGCGCACTTCAGCGCCCGCACCCATCCGCCTGCAAGGCTATCATTGCCCGCGCCATCGCCATGCCCAGCCGGCGCTGGGCATCGGTCACCAGATGCAGTTCGTCCGCCTGCCGCACAAGGCCGCCGGTCGGCACCATATAGGCGCAGCGCAGAGCGATGTCGCGCTGCGCTGCCTGCACCATCGCCCACCCCGGATAGCGCGCGACATGCTCCGACGCCGCCGGCCGATCGGCGATCTGCGCAAAGAGGAACGGCAGGTCTGCGCGTCCCAGATCCCGCCGGAAATGCCCGACCAGATCGGCCAGCGCAGCGCCATAGCCCGTTGCCGCCGTCCCATTCTCCGTGTCGCTCTCGCCCTGATACCAGAGGATGCCGGCCAGCCGTCCCCGGACCGATCGTACCCGCGCCAGACAGGAGCCATAGAGCGTCGTCCGATCCCCGCCGGGTCGCCAGCGCGCGATCGCGCTGCCGCCCTTGGCGCAGGGGATCAGGAGGATCGGCCGCCGCTGCCGCGCGATCAGCGCGCGGGCAAAGAACAGGCCCGGTCCGACCGCCGCCAGCCGGTCCGCCGACACCATGTCCTGCTGCCCCTGCGCACTGTCGATCGGCTCCATCGCCGGTCGCACGATGCCGTCATTGCCCAGCATCGTCACGCCCGGCACCGGCGCCCTTTCCGCCTCGGTCAGTTCCGCCATCGCGCCCCGCCCCGACATGTTGGACTGGCCGGCCAGCACATAGATGTCGGGCAAGGGCGCCGCGCCGCCGGCCGAGCCAGCCGCGCCGATCAGCGCGGTCAGGCCCAGTCCGGCAACCCGCCAGCTCAATAGCTGTAGCTCAGGCGGATGCCGCCATAACGATGGAAATCACGCGGCACATAGCCCTGGATCGCCGTCGTCCCGTAGCGGTTAGACACATCGTTGATCAGATAGCGATAATGCTGGTCGAACAGATTGTTGATGAAGCCCATCACCTGCCAGGACTTGTCGGCGCTGCGCAGGCCTAGCGCGATGTTCACCATCGCATATTCCGGCTGGATGGTGCGCGGATTCTGGTCCAGCGGCACGACCTTGCTCTGCCAGGTGACGGCCCCCTGCGCGACCAGTTCCAGTGGCCCCTGCCCCAGCGGCTGGGCATAATCGATATTGCCAGCCAGCTTCCACTTGGGCGAGATCAGCATCGCCTTGCCGCTCAGATCCTGGCGCGGCGGCGTGCCGACGCATCCCTGCGCCGCGGTCTGGTTCACATAGCAGGTCGCGCCGGCAAATTCCTTGAACTTGGCGTCCAGATAGGTCAGCGACCCATTGATCGTCAGCCCGGCCACCGGGCGGATGCTGGTTTCCATTTCCAGGCCCCGGATGCGCACCTTGCCGACATTGGTCAGGCGGAAATTCTGTGTCCCGTCGGCCAGATTTTCCACCGCCTGGGTCTGGAAATCGCGGAAGTTGGAATTGAAGACGGTGACGTTCAGCGTCACCTTGCGATCCAGCAACTGCGATCGGAAGCCAAGCTCCAGGCTGTCGGATTTTTCCGGGTTCACCGGGCCGGCGTCGGCGCGCGCCTGGTTGAAGCCCGACGAGATGTCATAGGCCTGCCCCTTATGCCCGGTCGCATATGTGAGATAGAGGTTCATGTCGCGCGCGACATCCTGCTTGATGCCCAGCTTGTAGGTGCCGAAACTGTCGCTGCTGCGCCCCGCATAGACCCGGCTGGCCGCCAGATCGGTGAACACATAATCGATCTTTTCCCGGCTGTAGCGGCCACCGGCGATCAGCGTCGTGCCGGGCAGCGGATCATATTCCAGCTGGCCAAAGCCCGCGATCAGGTCGCTGCCATTGGTCGCATCCCAATTGGCGTTGGAAAAGAGCGGTCCGCGATAGAAGTCGCGGCCGATGTCGACATTGCTGTAATAGGCGCCCAGCGTATAGCGGAACCGGTCCTTGCCGGGCGAAATCAGCCGCAGTTCCTGGCTGAACTGCTCGCTGTCGAAATGGCCATATTGAAAATTCTGGAAGCTGCTGATCGCGGAATCGTCGCTGTCGAACCAGTCATGCGACTTGTAGCGGTCATGCGCAGTGATCGACATGATCGTCGGCCCGCCCGTATCATAGCTCAGCCGCAGCGACTGGGCGAAGTCATTATAGGTGTTGCCGGTCGGGAAATCGATCGACACGTCCGTATTGTCCTTGTCGACCGTGATGCCCGGCGCGAACACATCCTGTGTGAAGGCGGGGTTGCCGCGCAGGATCGCATTGTCGCCCAGTTCGATGAAGGGCCGCGTCGCTGTCGTCCGCCCATCGGCATAATCGATCGCCAGATCAGCCTGCAACTCGGCCGTCGGATTCCAGCGCAGCTTGTTGCGGGTGGAGAAATAGCGGCGCCCGTTCAACGTCTTGCCATCGGCCAGGTTGCGCGAATTGCCCTTGAAATCATCATAGTTGACGCTGGTGCGGAAACCCAGCGTGTCGGTCAGCGGCCCGGAAAGAACCGCGCCGATCTGCTGCTCGTCATCGGTGGTGATCATGCCGCGCACCGACGCGGTCAGCGTCTTCGTCGGCGCCTTGGACACGATATTGATGAGGCCCGCCGAGGCCGACTTGCCATACAGCGTCGTCTGCGGCCCGCGCAGCACCTCGATCCGCTCGATATCGGAAAGATCGGTAAAGGCGCGCGACTGGAAGGCCAGCGCCACATCGTCCAGGATGACCGCGACGCTCGGCTCGACGCCGGGACTGAAGGCCAGGGTGCCGACACCGCGGATCGCGACATTGGCGCTCGCCGGATTTTCCGCCGGCCGGATGCTCAGCGACGGCGACACGCGGCTCAGATCGTTGAAATCCTGCACCGCATTGGCCTGCAACTGGGCCTCGCCCAGCACCTGCACCGACAAGGGCACATCCTGCACATTCTGTTCGCGCTTCTGCGCCGTCACGATGATGTCGCCGGCGGACATATCCTGCGCCTGCGCATGGGCCATGCCCGCCAGCGCCCCCGATGCGACGCCAACCAGCAGGCTCGCCATCACGACTGCCATTTTCGACTGCCCCTTCATCAACCTCTCCCGATCCTGTGTTCCAAAGCTGCCACCAGGAGCCATCGGCCGATGCGCCGGTTTGCCCGACTGCACCGACATCAAAGCCCACATTGCGGGACTTCACTCCAGATTTCGAAAAGGCTGTAACTGACAGATCAGGCCAGCGCAACATATTGGTCAAACCAATATTGATGAACACGGCACTTGTCAGACAAATTGGCCTGACAGATCGATTGTCATGGCGAATGGCTGCGCTCCGGTGGAAGCAGGCCGCCGTGAATCAGCATCGGCGCGATCGACGGTCCGCAGACAGTCGATCGCGCCGATCGCGCATTTTCAAAATCGGGTCAGGCGGCGGCCGGGGTCGCCTCGGCCGGCTTCAGATGGCGTGCCAGGAAATCGAGGCAACTGCGCACCTTGGCGCTGTCCCCCTGCGCCGGCAGATAGAGGGCGACGATCGGCGATTCCGGCAGCGCGACAGCGGGCAGCACCGTCTGCAACCGCCCCTCTTCCAGATCGTCCGACACCGCCCATAGCGACTTGATGACGATACCGGCGCCATTGAGCGCCCACATCCGCGCCATTTCGCCATCATTGGTGCTCAGCACCCGGCTCGCCCGATTGTCCCGCCCCATGTCCATGTCGATCGCGCGCCACATATCCTGCCCGCCGCCAATGACGATCCGGTCATGGCTGGCCAGATCCTCGATCGTGCGCGGCACGCCGCGTCGGCTGAGATATTCGGGCGAGGCGCAGAGCATGCGCGGATTGTCGGCCAGTCGCTTCATGATCAGGCCGCTGTCGGGCGGCGGATCGAAACAGATGGCGATGTCATGGCCGGTCTCGACAATATTGGCCGCCTGCCCCGCCGCCTCCAGATGCACCGCCACTTCCGGGTGCAGCGTCGCATAATGCTGGAACAATGGCGCCAGCCGACTGCGGCCCGAGTGCAGCGTCGTCACCACGCGCAATGCCCCGACCGGCTCGGTGGCGTTGCGCATCACCACATTTTCCGCCTGGTCGATGTCGGACAGCGCCTGCCCCGCCTTCTCGTAGAAGATCTGGCCTTCCTGGGTCAGCGTCATGTGCCGGCTGTTGCGGCGCACCAGCATCACCCCCAGCCGCGACTCCAGTTGCGACAGGCGGCGACTGGTCGCGGCAAGCGACAGGTCCAGTCGTTTGGCCGCTTCGGACAGGCTGCCCGATTCGGCAATTTTCACGAAGGACAGGATTTCAGCATAGCGATCGGCCATGCGCAAAAAGCTATGCGCGTTACGCTGCATTGCAATAGGCGCAAGGTTGCAGTTCCGTGTGAAAACATTGCCACGTCTCCCAAACGGCACGGAAATGCGACGGAATTTTGCTGGCGTTACCGCTATCGCAAGGCTGGCTTGCATGGTGTGGACCACGTTGACCGTCGCTTGTGCGTCGCATCATTTTTCGAACAAAGGCCGCCCGTCGGCTCCATTTCGGAAAGGACCGCCATGATCCGCACGCTCGCCGCAACGCGCGCCGCGCCCACGCCCAAGACCAACCAGCGTCTTGCCTGGAACGATATCGAGGCGCTGCCCACCTATGCTGCCATGGCGCTCTGCTTCGCCTGCGCCTGGCTGGCGATCAGCGACAGCACCCCCACCATCTATGCGACCATCCTGAAGGCGGTCGGCATCATCGGCGGCATGGCGCTGCGCCATGCCTGGCTGAAACTGGATGAAGCCGACGGCACGGACATCGCCTGACCCCGTAGAGAACCGCTCCCCCTATGATCGTCGGACGTGCCCCACGTATCCGCCAGAGTTTCCAGACCGCGTGGCGCGCGCTGATCGCGCTGTTCTTCTGGGATCTGGCGGTCACCATCTTCTACTTCATCTCGCCCTTCAAGGCGCCGGCCCTGCCGCTGACCATCTTCGGCACCGCCCTCGCCCTGGTACTCGGCTTCCGCGTCAACTCCGCCTATCAGCGCTGGTGGGAAGGCCGCATCCTGTGGGGTGCGATGGTCAATGTCTCGCGCAGTTGGGCACGCGCGGTGATGAACTTCATCCCCGACCGGGTCGAAACGGCGGACCTGCGTCAGACCCTGGTCGAACGCCATATCGCCTATGTCCAAGCCCTGCGCTGCCAGCTCCGCCGGATCGATCCGGCGCCCGACGTGCGCCGCGTGCTCGCCGGCCCGGAGATTCCGGAGGAAGTTCCGGAACTGGGCCGCCGCAATCCCGCCAACGGCCTGCTCGACGGGTCGGGTCGCCGGGTCGAACAGGCCCGCGCGGATGGCTGGATCGACAGCATCCAGCAGACCCAGATCGAACGGCTGCTGGTCGACATGTCGAACGCGCAGGGCGGCATGGAGCGGATCAAGAACACGCCGCTGCCCGCCCAGTATCGCAGCTTCCCCAAATTCTTCACCCGGCTCTTCTGCATCCTGCTGCCGATCGGCCTGGTCGAAACGTTGGGCATCGCCACCCCGGTGGGATCAGCGGCCGCGGGCTTCATGTATCTCGCCGTGCTGCAGATCGGCGACGATCTGGTCGATCCGTTCGGCAACGACGTCCACGACCTGCCGCTCGACAGCATCACCACCACGATCGAAGCGGACATGTGCGACACCCTCGGCCGCGAAGGGCCTCCGCCGGTCCAGCCGGTCGACGGCGTGCTCTGGTAAAGCCAAAGATCGCCCGCCAAACCGGCCGTCATCCCGCATTCGATGCGGAATCCATTCAGCGCGCCCTCGTGGCGCACAATGGATCCCGAATCCTCCGACGAGTCCAGGAGAGCCTTTCGCCAGGATGACGCTGATAGGGATCAACGTGTTTCGACCAGCAGCGGACATTCCTCCCCGGTACGGGGAGGTGGCAGCGCGAAGCGCTGACGGAGGGGCAGGTGCCTCTTAGCGCTGCGCTATCCGGCCTGTGCCCCTCCACCACTCGCTACGCGAGCGGTCCCCCTCCCCGTGACGGGGAGGAATGTGTTGTTCACACCCATCCCGGCCCTTCGGCAAGCGTCGAATCTGTCCACGCCAGCCTAGCCCCGCTTCCCCTTACCCTCGATCAGCACCGCCTGCTGCCAGCGGCTTGGCGCCTTGTCGGTGCGGTGGATGCAGCCGGCCCAGCAGCAGGGCCGCTTCTTGCCCTCCTGCAATTCCTCGACAGTGCGCGCAATGCGCCGCGCGCGGGTCGCGGCCTGCTTGGCATCTTCGACCCAGCAGATGAACTCGTTGCGGCCAAGCGGCGTCAGCCCCTGCCACAGCGCGAAGATGCCGGCATCGGCCCGGATCGCCGCCTGCATGTCGTCGGCCGCCTCATGCACTATGCCCTGAAGGAAATCGTCCGCCATCCAGCCTCTCCGATCATTGCGATGCGCAGGCTAGGCGGAAAAGGCCGGCTCCGCCAGCGCCAGACCATGCGCCCGGATCGCGCCGGGCCAGCCTTCCGCCGCTAGGTCGAACGCCGCCCTGTCCCTGGCATAGAGCGCGCGGATCGCCGCTTCATAGCCGGGCCGGTCGCCCGCCATCGCGGTCAGGAAATGATAGGCCGCATCCATCGCCGCGCGGGGCGACGGCTTGTCCGCACTCGCCTTCACTGCGTCCTCCACCAGCTGGCGCAACGTGGCGGAGGCGCCGCGCGGCTGCGCCGCCAGCCAGTCCCAATGGCGCGGCAGCAGGGTGATCTCGCGCGCCTGCACCCCCATCTTGGGTCGCCCCCGCCCCCGCGGCGGCGCATCGACCTGCAGGTCGATATCCACCTGCCGTCCGGTGCTATCGTCGAACAGCAGGATATTCTGCGCGTCGTCCCCCATGGCACGCAGCGCCGCGCGCACCTCATCCTCGTCGCCGGTCGCGATCCAATAGTCGCCCGAAAAGGCCGTCAATGTGCGGTCCATGCCGAATCTCCTTCGACACGGGATTTATTACCCGGATATAATAGAGTCAATAATATCCGGATTAAATTCAGATATCGCGCAGTTCGACCCAGGTCGGCGCATGATCGCTCGCCTTTTCCCGGCCACGAAACGCCTTGTCGACCTGGGCATCAACCAGCCGGTCGGCCGCCGCCGGGCTCAGCAGCAGATGATCGATGCGGAAGCCCGCGTCGCGCGGCCAGGCACCGGCCTGATAGTCCCAATAGGTCCACACCCCACCGGCCGGATGGCGGGTCAGGATCGAATCGGTCCAGCCGTCGCCCAGCAGCCGGCGATAGGCCTCCCGGCTTTCGGGCTGCATCAGCGCATCGTCCGCCATCGCCTTGGGCGAATAGATGTCCACGTCGCGCGGGATGACATTATAGTCGCCGGCCAGGATGGCGGGCACTTCCTCCGCCCAGATTTCCGCCGCCCGCTCCCGCAGCCGCTTCATCCAGCGCAGCTTGTAATCGAATTTCGGCCCCGGCTGGGGATTGCCGTTGGGCAGGTAGATGCTGGCGACCCGCACCCCCTTCACATCGGCTTCCAGATAACGGCTCTGCTCGTCCTCGGGCTCGCCCTCCAGGCCCCGGCGCACCTCCACCGGCTGGTCGCCGCGCGCCAGGATCGCCACGCCGTTGAAGCCCTTCTGCCCGTGCCAGATCACGCCATAGCCCGCATCCTCGATATCCTTGACCGGGAAGGTCTCGTCGGACGTCTTGATTTCCTGCAGGCAGGCAATGTCGGGCCGGGTCTCGTCCAGCCATTCCAGCAGGCGCGGCAGCCGCGCCTTGATGCCGTTGATGTTGAAGGTGGCGATACGCATAATGGACCTGTCTCTTTCGCTGTCCACTTCCCTTTAGAGAAGTGGGCTGCGTCTACAAGCCAATGCGCCGATCAGACCGAGAAGCTGGTGCCGCAGCCGCAACCGGCGGTCGCGTTGGGATTGGTCACCTTGAACGCCGCGCCGCCCAGGTCCGACACGAAATCGACCGCGGAGCCGCGCACCAGGTCCAGGCTGACATCGTCCACCACCAGCGTCACGCCATCGCGCTCGACCGCCAGATCCTCGGCCTCCACCTGCTCGGCCAGGCCAAAACGATATTGGAAGCCCGAACAGCCGCCGCCTTCCACGGCCAGCCGCAATATGGCGGGCTTGCCCTGCTTGGCGGCGATCGCCGCGACGCGCGCGGCAGCGGAGGGGGTGAGGTCAATATCGGCCATGGCGCCTAGATAGGATCAAGCAAAAGCCCCGGCAACCCATGGGCGCCGGGGCTTTGGAAAAGTCGGGATCAAAAGCGGTCGATCAGTCGACGGCCTTTTCGTCCGCCTTGGTCGGGCCGCCCATGGCGACCGGCGGCTTGGTGTTCATCGCGATCAGATAGTCGGGACCGGCGACGAACGGGATCGGGTTGATCGCCGCGCCATCGACGCGGACTTCATAATGGAGGTGGCTGCCGGTCGAACGGCCAGTCGACCCCATCAGGCCGATCACCTGACCGCGATGGACGTAGCTGTTGGGCGCAACCAGCAGCTTCGACATATGGCCGTAGCGGGTTTCCATGCCATTGCCGTGCGAGATCTGGACCAGGTTGCCATAACCGCTGGCCCAGCCGGCGCGGCTGATGATGCCGTCGGCGGTCGCGTGGATCGGGGTGCCGATCGGGCCGGGGATATCGATCCCCTTGTGCATGCGGGCGCTGCGGTTGAACGGGTCGGAACGCACGCCGAAGTTCGAGGTCAGCGACAGCTTCTCGACCGGGCGGCCCGAGGGGATATAGGCTGCGGTCTTGGCGTTGCCGTCCATGCGCTGCAGGCTGGAAAAGATGTTGGAGAAGCCGACATCGGCCGGGCCGAGCGCACTGGTATTGATTTCCGAGGCGTCGCCATATGGATCATCTTCATCCTTGGCGTTGGCCGGGGCTGCGGCGCACATCACGCCTACCATGCCGACCATCCCGAAAATCTTGGCCGTCTTGCTGGCCGATTGGAACCAACGCGCACCCAGCGCATTCACAGTACGAAGAATCAACATGCCGACCCCGACTTATGCCCGCGAAGGCTTTTGCCTCTCGTGGGTTCCCCATGTTCAATAAAATGGCGACCTAGATCGCCCCCGCTGGATGCAGACTGCAAATCGCCGCTCAGCTTGCAAGCGCGTCGTAGAAATCCCGCGTCAAACCGGCCTGCCGACGCGCCGAGTCGTTGAACGGTGGCTTAACGCTCCCCCGAAAATGGCGTTTCACAAGGATTTGGTAATGTTTGACGGGGTCTAGGCCCAATCGGTTCGTCGCCTGGTTGAACCATGTCGTCCCGGCCGACACATGGCGAATCTCATCCGTCATGATCCGCTGCAACATCCTTGCGGATATATGGTCGCCCACCCCCTCGAACCGCGCGATCGTCGACGGCGTGATATCCAGCGCACGGGCTTCCAGCACCATCGGCACCACGGCCAGCCGCGCCAGCGCATCGCCCGCCGTCTCGCTCGCCGCCTGCCACAGCCCGTCATGCGCGGGCAGCGCGCCATAATGGCTGCCCAACTGCCGCAGCCGCCGGTCGAGCAGCGCGAAATGCATCGCCTCGTCCGCGCCGACCCGCATCCATTCGTCGGTGAATCCCGCCGGAAATTCGCCGCCAAAGCGCCCGATCAGGTCGAACGCCAGGTCGATCGCGACAAACTCGATATGCGCCAGTGCGTGCAGCATCGCGATCCGCCCGCGATCCGTGCCCATCTTGCTGCGCTTGGGCATTTGCCCCGGCGGCAGCAGTTCGGGCGCATCGGGCCGGGCCGGCCGATCGGGCATCGCCACGTCGAACCGATGCGCCAGCCGGCCCAGTCGCCAGCTACGCGCCACCGCCCGCGCCGCCATCAGCTTGGCGGTCGGATCGGCGATATGGAGCACATGGGCGCACCCCGCGCCCACGGAATCGATGGCAGGTGGCAGGGTCAAAGCGCCTTCGCCGCCTCCAGCACCTCGGCGGCGTGGCCCTTGACCTTGACCTTGGGCCAGACCCGCACGATCTTGCCGTCGCCGTCCGCCAGGAAGGTCGCCCGCGCGATCCCCATATATTGGCGGCCATAAAGCGACTTTTCGACCCAGGTGCCGAACGCCTCGCACGCCGTGCCCGGCTCGTCCGACGCCAGCGTCACCGCCAGCCCATATTTGTCTCTGAACTTCTTGAGCTTTGCCGGCTTGTCCTTCGACACGCCAACCACCGCCACGCCCAGCGCCGCGAAGTCGCTCGCCAGTTCGGTGAAATCCTTCGCCTCGCTGGTGCAGCCGGGCGTGTCCGCCTTGGGATAGAAATAGACCACCACCGGCTTGCCGCGATAGCGCGCCAGGCTGAAATCCGCGCCATCCACATCCTTCAGCGCCACGTCGGGCAGCATCGCTCCCTGTTCAAGCATCTTGATCCTCCTGATAGGGCGCGGCCAGCGCGCGCCATGCGTCGCCGACGCTTTGCCGGGCCTTGGCATAGCTTTCAAGCAGCGCGTCCCAATCGGTCGCGCCACAGGCGCGCGCGACCAGCGGCCGGGTCGCCTCCGGCGGCTCGGTCGACTTGGGCGATACCAGCCGCGACACGATCAGGAAGCGGGTGATCAGTTCCTGCGCCGGGATCAGCGCGGCGGGCAGATGACCGGCCGCCACCAGCTCGGCCAGCGCCTCGCCCAGATCCGGGGCGAACCCCAGGCGATAATGGAACTGGCTGATGTGGATCAGGAACTCGATGTCGACCAGCCCGCCGGGCACCAGCTTGACGTCCAGCTCGCTTGCCGGCGGCTTGTGCCGGGCAATATCGCCGCGCATCTTCACCGCCTGCCGCGCCAGTTCGTCGAAGTCGCGTGGCCGTTGCAGCGTTTCGGTCAGGATCGCCTCCAGCGCGCTACGCGCCTGCGGCGATCCGAACACCGGCCGCGCCCGCGTCAGCGCCAGATGCTCCCAGGTCCAGGCTTCCTCGCGCTGATATTTGGCGAAACTGTCGAGGCTGACCGCCAGCAGCCCCTGCGCGCCCGACGGCCGCAGCCGCGTATCCACCTCATAAAGCGGCCCCGCCGCCGTCGATACCGACAGCGCATTGGTGATCCGCTGGCCGAGGCGGTTGAAATATTGGGTAGCGCCCAACGGCCGCGCCCCATCCGATTCCGCCAGGAAATCACCGGTGAAGAGGTAAACTAGGTCCAGGTCCGATGCGTGGGTCAGCACCCCGCCGCCCATCCGCCCCAGCGCCAGGATCACCATCTCGCCGCCCGGCACCTTGCCATGCGCGCTCTCGAACTCGGCCACGGTGGCGCCCGCCAGCGCCTCGATCGCGGCTTCCGCCACCCGGCCATAACCGCGCCCGGCCTCCAGCGGATCGCCGCCCCGCACGATCTGCACGCCCAGCGCGAAGCGGCGATCATTCACCCGCTGCCGCACCCGGTCGAGCAGCGCCTGATAATCCTCGCCCGCCTCCAGCGCGGAAAATTGCTGCGCCAGGACATCGACCGGCGGCACGGGATCGAAGGCCGACGCATCGATCAGCCCTTCGAGCAGCTCGACCCGGCGGCTCAGCACATCGGCCAGCGCGGGCGCATGGCTCAATATCTCCGCCAGCAGTTCGACCAGCCCCGGCCGCGCGCCCAGCAGCTTGAAGAAGTTGATCGCGCTCGGCAGCCGGCCGATCATGTCGTCCAGCCGGTTGAGCGCCCGGCCCGGATCGGGCGCGGTGGCGAGCGCGGGCATCAGCACCGGCAACAGCCGCTCCAACGCCTCGCGCGACGCGCCGCTGCGCAGCGAGCGGATCGTGCCGTCGCGCCAATGGGCGACCCGCGCCGCCGCCCAGTCGGCATCGGCAAAGCCCATCTCCTTGAGCTGCGCCTTCAGCCTGTCCTCGTCATGCGACAGGCTGCCATCGTCGGGCGCGGCGGTCAGCCGGTCATAATTGGCGCCGACCCACTCGACATGGGGCCGCAGCAGGTCGAGCAATGCCGCCCCGTCCGCCAAGCCATGCAGGCGCGCAACATTGTCGAGCGAGTCCGGGTTCTTGGGCAATTCATGGGTCTGGCGATCCTCGACCATCTGCAGGCGATGCTCGATCGTGCGGAACAGGATATAGGCTTCGTCCAGCCGCGCGGCCACCTCCGCCTCGATCACCCCCGCCGCCGCCAGCGCCCGCAGCGCCGTGCGCGTATGGCCCGACCGCAATGACGGGTCGCGCCCACCATGGATCAACTGATGGACCTGCGCGAAAAACTCCACCTCGCGAATGCCGCCGCGCCCGCGCTTGAGGTCATAGCCCGGCCCGAACGCCTGCCCCTGCGCATAATGGTCGCGGATGCGCCGGCTGATGTCGGTGATCGCGTCGATCGCGCCGAAGTCCAAGCTGCGTCGCCACACGAAGGGGCGGATCTGGCGCAGGAAATAATCGCCCAGCGCCATGTCGCCCGCCGCCGGCCGGGCGCGGATGAAGGCGGCCTGTTCCCAGCCCATCGCGGTCGACTCATAATAGCCGATCGCCGCCTCCACCGGCAACGCGATCGGCGTGGCTTCGGGGGATGGCCGCAGCCGCAGGTCGACGCGGAAGACATAGCCGTCGCCGTCTCGCGCATTCAGTATCTCGCTGACCCGCCGGCCGATCCGCACCGCCGCGTCGGCCACATCCTCCCGCTCGCCATGCGGCAAGGTGGTGGGATCATAGAGCAGGATCGGGTCGATATCGGACGAGTAATTGAGTTCCCGGCTGCCATGCTTGCCCAGCGCCAGCACGACGAACCCCTGTGGCACGGCATCGGGATAGCGTTCGGCAAAGGTCGCAGCCAGCGCCTCCTCCAGCGCCTGGTCGGCAAAGTCGGACAGGGTGCGCGTCACCCGGTCCATGTCCCAGGCCCCGGCCAGGTCCGCCGCCGCCGTCACCAGCGCGATCGCGCCGCGCCGCCGCCGCAGCGATTTGGCCACGCCATCCTCTGGCACGCCCTGCGCCTGTGCCGCTGCCATCGCCGCGTCGAAATCGCCCGTCGCCAGCAGCGCGACGACGGCCGGATAGCGGTCCATCTGCCGCGCCAGAAATGGCGAATGCGCGCGTATCCGCGCTTCCAGGTCGATCCAGTCCGTCACGCTTCCGTCTCCTTGTTGACGGCGATATCGCGTCCGAATGCGACGAAATCCAGAAACTTTTGGCTTACATGGCCGTTCTGTGTCTCATGGAAATGCAGCGCAAACCTCTTGGCCGATCGGCACCGGGACGGGACAGCGGCGGCGCCCGCGTCGTCAATGTCGGCCTGCCCCTGCCCTATGAAGGCGTGGGCAAGGCGCTGCGGTCCAGTTTCTCCGCGCAGCGCGACACTCTGCCGGACGATATGCTGGCGCTGCTGGCGAAGCTTGATCAGCATTAACCAATAAAGCGCAGACATTTTTTCATGTCTTGCCGCTAAGGCCCCAATCTCTTTCCATTTTCAGGCGGGAATGCGGGTCAATCGATGATGTACAAGGTCTTTGCCGGCGGCACGCTGGTGGTCGCACCGATGATCGTCCTGGCGCTGCAGAATTTCGCGCCGCATCACCAGCCGCTTCCTCAGCCTAGCGAAGCACAGCCGGTCGCCACGCCGGTTGCGCCGCCGCCTCCCCCCGTCGCCCCCAGTGCGCCGCAGGACTTTGCCGTCCCGGCTTCGGGTGAGCCCATGGCCGATGCCGGCCAGCCCAGCATCATGCCGCCGCTGGACACGGCCGCGTCCGTCAGTCCGGGGTCATCAGATTTGCCGCCGCCAGGCTCCCCCAACGCCGAACATTGATCGCGCCTACAGCGCCCCCTTGAACGTATCGCACTGGGCCGGATCGCCACTGTCCAGCCCCTTGCGCAGCCAGCTCATGCGCTGCTCGCTGGTGCCATGGGTGAAGCTTTCCGGCACCGGCCGCCGTCCGGCCGACTTCTGCAGCGTATCGTCGCCGATCGACTGCGCCGCCTTCATGCCCTCTTCCAGGTCGCCGGCTTCCATCAGGCCCGTGCGCTTGGCCCAGACACCGGCATAACAATCGGCCTGCAGCTCCACCTTCACCTGCAACGCATTGCCCTGCGCCTCGCTGACGCGGCGCTGTTGCTGGTTCACCTGGCCCAGCGTGCCTTCCAGATCCTGGACATGATGGCCCACCTCATGCGCGATGACATAGGCCTGGGCGAAATCGCCCGGCGCGCCGAAGCGATCGCGCAATTCGGTGAAGAAATCGGTGTCGAGATAGACCTTCTGGTCGTTCGGGCAGTAAAATGGCCCCATCGCGCTCTGCGCCGCGCCACAGCCCGACGTGCCGCTCTGCGCATAGAAGGACAGGATGGTCGGCTGATAGGTCTGGCCGGCTTCCTTGAAGATCTGGCCCCAGACCCGCTCGGTCGATCCCAGCACCTTCAATGACCAATGCTGGATCTCGGTCAGCTTGCTCGCATCCTGGCTACCCGCCGGCGCGCTCTGCGGCGCCTGTTGCTGCACGCCGCCACCGCCGCCCAGCAGGCTGAGCGGATTGACGCCCATCACCGCCAGGATGATCAGCACCACGACGATGCCGCCGCAGCCGAAGCGACTGCCGATCAGCGGCAGCAGCAATCCCAGGCCGCCCATCCCGCCGCCGCCGCCGAAACCGCCGCCGCGCCCGTCCTGCACCTCGAAATTGCTGCTTTCCTGTTCGTCGTCGAGCCGCACCCTGGCCTCCCTCGCATCCTGTTCCCGTGCCTACTGCATAACCGGCTGGCTGCAAACCATCGGCTGACGATGCACGTTCCATCGACGGGAACGAGTTTGTTACGAGACATTAAGTTGGAATGGCCGGACCAAAACCTATATTGCAGTGCGACATGGCCGACACCGAATCCCGACCGCGCCGCCGCGCCACCACGCCCCTCCCCCTCCCCCGCGAAGTCGCATTGCTGTTGCAGGGGGGCGGCGCGCTCGGCTCCTTCCAGGCTGGCGTCTATCAGCGGCTCGATGAACTGGGGGTCGATGTCAGCTGGGTCGCGGGCATTTCGATCGGCGCGGTCAATGCCGCGATCATCGCCGGCAACCCGCCCCACCGGCGCCTGAGCCAGCTCAAGAAATTCTGGCTGACCGTCTCGGGCGGCATGCCCAACATGATCCTGCCGGAAATCGACCATATCCGCGAGGCCGCCCATCTGATGGCCGCCGGCACGGTCGCGACCCTGGGCGTGCCCGGCATGTTCCGCCCGCGCCTGTGGCCAGCGCCGCTGATGCCCGAAGGATCGGCCGGCGCGATCAGCTTCTATGACAGCGCGCCCTTGAAGGACACGCTCGACGCCTGTGTCGACTGGGATCTGCTCAATGACGGGCCGGTCCGCCTGTCGGTCGGTGCGGTCGATGTCGAAAGCGGCAATTTCGCTTATTGGGACACGCGCGGTCCTGGCGGCAACACCCGCATCGACGCCCGCCATATCATGGCCTCGGGCGCGCTGCCGCCGGGCCTGCCCCCGGTCGAGATCGATGGGCGCTGGTATTGGGATGGCGGCATCGTCTCCAACACCCCGCTCGCCCATGTCCTCAACCATCAGACCGACGACATGCTGGTGTTCCAGGTCGATCTCTTCCCGGCCGAAGGGCCGATGCCGCGGCAGATGACCGATGTCTATTCGCGCATGAAGGACATCCAGTATAGCAGCCGCACCCGGCAGGTGACCGACCAGTATCTGCGCCTGCGCCGCGAGCATGGCGCGATCAAGGCGCTGCTCGACAAGCTGCCGCCCGAACTGCAGGACGGGCCGGAGGCGCAGAAGCTGCGCGACATGCTCGATGGCGGATCGGTCAACATCGTCCACCTCATCTACCGCACCCGCGCCTGGGAAAGCGGCGCGAAGGATTTCGAATTTTCCCGCGCGACCATGCTCGACCATTGGAGCCAGGGTCGCGAGGCGGTGGAAGAAGTGATGCACAAGGGCGACCTCATCGCCCGCAACATTCTCGACGGAAAGAGCGCGACCTTCGATCTCGACGCGCCGGATCATCTCAAGGAGAAAATGGCATGAGCAAGTCCCTCGCTGGCAAGACCGCCCTGATCACCGGTTCCACCTCGGGCATCGGGCTTGCCTATGCCAAGGCGCTGGCCGGCGAAGGCGCCAATGTCGTGATCAACGGCTTCGGCGATGCGGACGGAATCGAGAAGGAACGGCTCGGCCTTGAAGCTCTTTCGGGCGCCAAGGCGCTCTACAGCGGCCATGACCTGACCAAGGTCGACCAGATCGAGGCGATGATGAAGGAAGCGGCCGATGCCTTCGGCGGTATCGACATCCTCATCAACAATGCCGGCATGCAGCATGTCGCCCCGGTCGAGGAATTCCCGCTCGACAAATGGGATCTCATCATCGCGCTGAACCTCAATGCCGCCTTCCACACCACGCGCCTCGCCATTCCTTACATGAAGGACAAGAAGTGGGGCCGGATCATCCAGACCGCCTCGGCTCACTCGCTGGTCGCTTCGCCCTTCAAGAGTGCCTATGTGACCGCCAAGCATGGCCTCAACGGCTTCACCAAGACGGTCGCGCTGGAAGTCGCCACCTTCGGCATCACCGCCAACTGCATCTCGCCCGGCTATGTCTGGACCCCGCTGGTCGAAAACCAGATTCCCGACACGATGAAGGCGCGGAACATGACCCGCGAGCAGGTGATGAACGACGTGCTGCTCGCCGGCCAGCCGACCAAACAGTTCGTCACCGCCGAACAGGTCGCCGCCACCGCCCTCTATCTCTGCAGCGACGCCGCCGCCCAGATCACCGGCGCCAATCTCTCGATCGACGGCGGCTGGACCGCCCAATAAGCGCCATCGCCCGGTCGATATGACCGGGCACGCAATTGACTCCCTTTCCCCCTTGGCCGCGAACTGGCGGTCAAAAGGGGAAGAGGATCGCGCCATGGCGCCAGACCAGTGCCGTATCACCGATCAGGTCGCCATCGTCACCGGCGGCGGCGCGGGCATTGGCCGCGCCATCGCCCTGGCCCTGGCGGAGGCCGGCGCCGACATCATCATCGCCGACATCATCCCCGACCGCGGCGCGGAAGTGGCGGCGCGCATCGCGGAGCATGGCCGCGACTGTCTCCCTATCCCGACCGACATGGCCCAGCCCGATCAGGTCGCGGCGATGGTCGCTGCTGCCCAGGCCCGCTTCGGCCGGATCGACGTCCTCGTCAACAATGTCGGCGGCGTCGGGCGCAAGAGCTTCCTCGACCAGAGCCAGAATAGCTGGCGCCGCCATATCGACCTCAACCTCGTCTCGATGCTCGCCGCCACCTCGGCCGCCGTGCCGCACATCATCACGGGCGGGCGCGGCGGCGCCATCATCAACGTCTCCAGCATCGAAGGATCGCGCGCCGCGCCCGGCTATGCGGTCTATGCCGCGTGCAAGGCGGGGATGAACAATTTCACCCGGACCATGGCGCTCGAACTGGCCGACCACGGCATCCGCGTGAACGCGATCGCGCCCGATTTCGCCACGACGCCGGGCACGCGCGGCAATCCTCCCGGCCCGGTGGACGAAGCGACATGGTTCCCCGTGCCGCCCGCCATGGCCGATGCCACCGCCCGCCGCATCCCGCTGCAACGGCCCGGCATCGATAGCGAATGCGGCCAGGCGGCCCTGTTCCTCGCCTCGCCGATGAGCAGCTATGTCACCGGCACCATATTGCCGGTCGACGGCGGCAGTTGGGCCTCGTCCGGCTGGGTCCGCAACGCCGCCCGCCAATGGGTGCTGGTCGAACCGCATGGAGTGTCCGACGCATGAAGATCAACGTCCCCCTGCCCTTCGACCATGCCGACCTGCCCGACGAGTTCGGTACGATGGCGGCGGTCGCCGAAATCGGCCGCACGGTGGAACAGGCCGGCTTCCACGCCGGCCTCGTCACCGACCATCCGGTGCCGACCGGCCGCTGGCTCGACGCCGGTGGCCATCATGCCCAGTCGCCCTTCGTCATGCTTGCCCTGCTCGCCGCCCACACCACGACCCTGCGGCTCCAGACCGGCATCCTCGTCCTGCCCTATCGCAATCCCTTCATCGTCGCGCGCGATATCACCACGCTCGACGCCTTCGCCGGCGGCCGGGTCACGCTCAGCGTCGGCGCGGGCTATCTCAAGGGCGAATATCGCGCGCTCGGCGTCGATTTCGACCAGCGCAACGAGCTGATGGATGAATATCTGCGCGTCATCCGCGCCGCCACGACCGGCGAAGAATTCGCCTTTGAAGGGTCCGGCTATCAGGCGTTCGGCAACCGCATCATTCCCGGATCGCCGCAAAAGCCCGGCCTGCCCCTCTATGTCGGCGGCAATGCCAGGCGCGCGATCCGCCGCGTGGTCGATCTCGCCGACGGCTGGAACCCCTTCTTCACCGCCGGCGGCGGGGTCAACAGCGCCACCACCCGCACCGCCGCGATGGAGAATGAGGCCGATCTTCAGGCCGGCATCGCCTATATGCGCGACTATGCGGCGCAGGTCGGCCGCACCGACCTGCCCGATGTGATCCTGGGCGGAGTCAACAAGCCGGGCGAGGATCTCTCCAACCAGCAGATCGTCGACCGCATCGGCACCTATGCGGAATTGGGCGTCACCGCCTGCGGCATCACGGTCAGGGGTCGCACCCGTTCCCAATGGTGCGACAATGCCGCCCGCGTCGGCGAAGAGGTGATTGCGAAAATCTAGGGGACGCCGATCACCGTCTCGGGCTGCTCGGGATAGGCACGCAGCAGCGCGTTGCACAGCGCCGTGGCGGCGCTAGCCCGCTTGTCGGCCGGGCGCACCGTTACCGCACTGCCGCTCCAGATCACCGCCGCGTCGCCGCGCCGATGCAGGCGCATCTCCAGCTCGGTGCGCTCCAGCGCGACATGGCGCGTCTTGCCGGATGGCACCGCCAGCGAGAAGCTCGATCCCACCGCGCCCGACACGCCGCCGGGCATCAGGTCGGAATTGCTCTTCTCGACCTTACCGGTCCCGGTCCCGACCTCGGACGCCCGGATCACCAGTTCCATGACCAGCGCGGCATGGCCATCGTCCAGCAAGGTGAAGCCCTTGTCCGACAGGGCCAGGGTGGCCGCATCGACAAAGGCATCCGCCGCGCCCGCCCGTCCGCTCGCATCCTCCTGCATGGACACAGATATGGTGCCGCCGCTCGGCACATCCGCCGCCGATGCCATCGCCGGCAGCAGCAGCGCCGCCGCCATCAGCATGGATCGCGCCCATTTCCGCGCGCCAGGCAATCGCTTCTGATCCATCAAGGCTCGATCATCCATCCCAAGCCGAACAGGTCGGCGGCCAACACCCCCATGCCTAGCCCAGCGGCGGCCCGCCGACAATCGCGCGCCCTCGCCGGTCCCGCCGCGCCAATCTCACACGATATTCATTTGCCTTCCCGCGCCCGGCATGACAGCGGCGGAGCATGACGAACCGATCGCCCCGCCATCCGCTCCTGATCGCGCTGCTGCGCTGCAAGCCGGTGCTCGACTTCATCGGCGACGATCCCGACGCGAAACCGCTCGCCCGCAATATCGGCCTGTTCCAGCTGACCATGTTGGGCGTGGGCGCGACCATCGGCACCGGCATATTCGTGGCGCTGACGACCGCCGTGCCCGAAGCGGGGCCGGCGGTCACCTTGTCCTTCGTCATCGCCGGCATCACCGCCGCGCTGACCGCGCTCTGCTATGCCGAAATGGCATCGGCCGTGCCGGCGTCGGGTTCCTCCTATTCCTATGCCTATGCGACCATGGGCGAACTCGCCGCCTTCCTGATCGGCAGTTGCCTGCTACTGGAATATGGTGTCTCCGCCTCCGCCATTGCCGTGGGATGGGGGCAATATCTCAATGAACTTCTCTCGATCAGCACCGGCTGGCGCCTGCCCGACATCATCGCCCGGCCGCCTGGTGCGGGCGGCATCGTCAACCTGCCCGCCGTGCTGCTGGTCGGCCTCTGCCTCATCCTGCTGCTGCGCGGCACGCGGGAATCGACCACCGCCAACGCCATATTGGTGATCGCCAAGCTCGCCGTGCTGGCGCTGTTCGTGGCGGTCGCGCTCGCCCATTTCCAGCCCGCCAATTTCCATCCCTTCGCGCCCAAGGGCATGGTCGGCATCGGCGCCGCCGCTTCCTCCATCTTCTTTTCCTATATCGGCATCGACGCGGTCTCGACCGCCGGCGAGGAAGTGCGCAATCCCCGCCGCGACCTGCCGCTCGCGATCATCCTGTCGCTGCTGATCGTCACCGCCGCCTATATATTGGTCGCGGTCGCAGCGATCGGCGCCCAGCCCTGGACCGAATTTGCCGGGCAGGAAGCGGGCCTGGCCGTCATCCTCCACAATCTCACCGGCGCGGGCTGGCCGGCGGTGATCCTGTCGCTGGGCGCCATCGCCTCGATCTTCAGCGTCACTCTGGTGGTGATCTACGGCCAGACCCGCATCCTCTATGCCATGGGCCGCGACGGGTTGCTGCCCGCCTTCTTCTGCCGGGTCGATCCGGTGCGCCATGTGCCGCGCCAGAATACGTGGATCGTCGCGATCGGCGTCGCCCTGCTCGCCGCCTTCGTGCCGTTGGACGTACTGGTCAACCTCACCAGCATGGGCACGCTGATCGCCTTTGCCACCGTGTCGATCGGCGTCATCATCCTGCGCCGCACCCGGCCGGACCTGCCGCGCGGCTACAAGGTGCCCTTCTATCCGGTCCTGCCGATCGCCAGCACGCTCTTCTGCGCCTATCTCATCTTCGGCCTGCCGGCCGACACCTATGCGCTGTTCGCGGTCTGGGTTGGTGCGGCCGCTCTGCTCTATTTCGGCTATTCGATGCGGCGCTCGGCACTGGCCCAGCGCTGACTGCTTACCTCCGCGATACCCTCGGCACGAAGATGATCGGGTCGATATCCAGCACCGGCTTTGCCGGGGCCGGCGCAGTCACCTTGGCCATAGCATCCGCCGCCGCCATCTGCTCGATCGTCAGCGAGGGATGCAGCCGATCCCTGGTCACCGTCACCAGCCCGCCCAGGCTGGTCATGCCGAACAGCTTCTGGGCAAAGGCATAGGGCAGGCGAATGCAGCCATGGCTGGCCGGATAGCCCGGATTATGCCCGGCATGCAGCGCAATGCCATCCCAGGTCAGCCGCTGCATGAAGGGCATGGGCGCATTGCTGTAGAGGTTGGACCGGTGCCACTGATTCTTCTGCAGGATCGGATAGTCGCCAATCGGCGTGCTGTGCCCGGCCATGCCGGTCGACACGCTCGCCATGCCGACCAGCCGGTCGCCACTATAGACATGGGCCATCTGCCGATCGATGCTGATGACCAGATGGATCGGCCCGTCGAGCGGCCCTTCCTCCAGCCAGCGATAGCCACCCGGCGCCAGCGCACCAGCCTTGGCCGCCGGCCGCGCGCGCTTGACCGGCGCGGCCGCCTGCACCGGCAGCGATAGCGCGCCGACAAGCAGGAACAGGCTGGAAAGGCCGGAACGGGCGAAGGACATGAATCCCTTCTTAAGCATGCGCTACACCCGCGCCAGCCCTCAAATCATGCCCATCCCGCCCCACGACGGGACAGCATCGTCAGATCAGCAGCAGTTGCGCCACCGGCGAAAAACTGCGCCGGTGCAGCGGCGTCGGCCCATGCTCACGCAGCGCCGCCATATGTTTGGCGCTGCCATAGCCCTTGTTGCTCTCCCACCCATAATGCGGATGCTCGGCGGCCGCCGCGATCATGATCCGGTCGCGCTCTTCCTTGGCCAGGATCGATGCGGCGGCGATCGACAAGCATTTGGCGTCGCCCTCCACCACCGCGGTCGAGGACCAGCGCCAGTTGGGACAGCGATTGCCATCGACCAGTATATGGGCGCACTCCTGCCCCAGCGCCTCGACCGCGCGGGTCATGGCCAGCATCGTCGCCCATAATATGTTGAGTTCGTCGATCTCGGCTACGCTGGCGATGCCCAGCCCCCAGCACAGCGCGCGGGCCTTGATCTCGCCCTCCAGCGCGGCACGGCGCTTGGCGGTCAGCTTCTTGGAATCATTGAGGCCCTCGGGGCAATCTTCCTGTCGCAGGATGACGGCGGCCGCGACCACCGGCCCCGCCAGCGGCCCGCGCCCGGCCTCATCCACACCGGCGACCAGGCCGGGATGATGGATCAGTTCATGCAGGAAATCAGGCATAGGCGTGGAAGCCAAAGGGATTGCCCATCGGGCCATGGCCCGCGCCAAGCCCCGGCGCCAGCGCCAGTGCCTCGCGCACATATTTGCGGCCACGCTCGACCGCCTCGATCAGGTCCAGCCCCTGCCCCAGACCAGTCGCGATCGCGCTCGCCAGGGTGCAACCGGTGCCATGATTGTGCCGCGTGTCGATCCGCGCATTGCTCCACGCCTTGCGCACGCCCTGCGGCCCGATCAGCCGGTCGGTCAGCATCGGCCCCTCGCCATGGCCACCCTTGGCCAGCACATGGGTGGCGAAACGGATGGCGATCTCCTCGCCGCCCAGCGCCGCCAGTTCGGGGATATTGGGCGTCACCAGCGTGGCGATGGCCATCAGCCGCTCGAACGCCGCGATCGTCGCATCGTCGGCCAGCAGCGATCCGCTGGTCGCGACCATGACGGGGTCGAAGACGATCGGCACATTATCGAGCTGCGCCAGCCGCTCGGCCACCGCTGCTGCCGTCTGCGCCGAACCGATCATGCCGATCTTGACCGCGTCGACGCCGATGTCGCTGATCACGCTTTCCATCTGCGCCAGCACCATGTCGGTCGGCACCGGGTGGACGCCCTGCACGCCCAGCGTGTTCTGCGCGGTGATCGCGGTGATCGCAGTCATGGCATGGCCGCCCAGCAGCGTGACCGTCTTGATATCCGCCTGGATACCGGCGCCGCCGCCACTGTCCGACCCGGCAATGATGAGAATACGGGGCACGCTCATCCCTTGAACTTGCGCTCCATGGAGGCCGGGTTGGCCGCCAGCGCCTTGCCCATCCGGGTCGGCCGGTCCATCAGTTCGCCGCCGCAATTGGGGCAGCGATCGTCCAGCGCCTCAGCACAGGGCGCGCAATAGGTGCATTCGAACGAGCAGATGAACGCGCCGGGCTCATCGGCCGGCAGGTCGGTGCCGCAACGTTCGCAATCAGGGCGCATTTCTAGCATCAGGCCGCCGCCTTCTCGACTGCGGCGCAGATACGCTCGACCACGTCCTTGACCTGATCCTCGCGGTCGCCCTCGGCCATGACGCGGATCACCGGTTCGGTGCCCGACGGGCGGATGACCAGCCGGCCCGACCCGCTCAGTTCAGCCTCGGCCTGGGCGATCACCCGCTGTACCGTCTCATCCTCCAGCGGCTTGCCGCCGGCGAAGCGGACATTCTTTAGCAGTTGGGGCACCGGATCGAACTGGTGCAGCGTCTCGCTCGCCGGCTTGCCCGAACGTACCAAGGCGGCCAGCACCTGCAGCGCGGCGACCGTGCCGTCCCCGGTGGTCGCATAATCGGACAGGATCATGTGGCCGGACTGTTCGCCGCCAACATTGAAGCCACCCTCGCGCATCCGCTCCAGCACATAGCGGTCGCCGACCTTCGTCCGCTCTAGGCCGATGCCCTGCCCGGTCAGGAAGCGCTCCAGTCCCAGGTTCGACATGATCGTCGCCACCAGCCCACCGCCGCGCAGCGTGCCGGCGCGGGCGAAATTGGAGGCAATCAGCGCCATGATCTGGTCGCCGTCGACAATCTGGCCCTTTTCATCGACCACGATCAGCCGGTCGGCGTCGCCGTCCAACGCGATGCCAATGTCAGCGCCGGAGGAGACGACGGTTTCCTGGCACAGCAGCGGCGCGGTCGATCCGCAGCCGTCATTGATATTGGTGCCATTGGGCGTGACACCCACGGCGACCACTTCCGCGCCCAGTTCCCAGAAGGCCGACGGCGCGACCTGATAGGCGGCGCCATTGGCGCAGTCGACCACGATCTTGAGGCCGTCGAGCCGCAGGTCGGCAGGGAAGCTCGACTTGACCGCATGGATATAGCGGCCGCGCGCATCCTCAACCCGGCGGGCGCGGCCGATGTCCTTGGACGCGGCCAGCGGCACATCCTGGTTCAGCAGCCCCTCGATCTTCAGCTCATCCTCGTCCGACAGCTTGTAGCCATCCGGACCGAACAGCTTGATGCCATTGTCATAATAGGGATTGTGGCTGGCCGAAATCATGACGCCCAGGTCGGCGCGCATCGAATGGGCCAGCATGGCGACGGCCGGCGTCGGGATCGGGCCGAACTGGACCACGTCCATGCCGACTGCGGTGAAGCCCGCAACCAGCGCATTTTCGACCATATAGCCCGACAGGCGGGTATCCTTGCCGATCACCACCCGGTGGCGATGGCTGCCGCGCTGGAAATGGGTGCCGGCCGCCATGCCGACCTTCATCGCCAGTTGCGGCGTCATCGGCCACTGGTTGGTGCGACCACGAATACCGTCAGTGCCGAAATATTGTCTGCTCATGCGATCCTGCCCCAGGGCGGCTATGGGTAAAACTCACCTCCCCCATAGCAATCTTTGATCGACTTTCCACCGCTGTCCCGGCATCGCCGCCGCATGGAAAATTTCAATGCCGCCGTCGACGCGCTGTCCAGCGCAGTCTTCTTCAAGGTTCCCCTGTTCGGCGCGCAGATCGAGCTGATCGTGCTCTATCTGGCGCTCCCCATGCTGTTCTTCACCATCTGGCTGGGCTTCCCCAATGTCACCCAGGTCGGCCGAGCGATCCGCATCCTGCGCAGCCAGCCGCATGAGGGCGAGGCGAAGGGCGATGTCAGCCAGTGGGGCGCGCTGTCCACCGCCCTGTCCGGCACCATTGGCCTGGGCAATATCGCCGGGGTCGCGGTGGCGCTGACCATGGGCGGGCCGGGCGCGATATTGTGGATGTTCATCATCGGCTGGTTCGCGATGACGGTGAAGATGGCGGAGGTCACGCTGGGCCTCAAATATCGCGTCTTCGACGAACGCGGCCATGTCCATGGCGGGCCGATGTATGTGCTCAAGGCCGTCGGCGCGGCGCGCGGCTGGCCGAAGATCGGCCTGGTGCTCGGCGGCGCCTATGCCTTCTTCGCCCTGTTTGGCGCGATCCCGATGGTGCAGGTCAACCAGAGCTTCGCCCAGGTGAAGGTGGTCACCGGCATGACCAATGGCTGGGCCTATGGCGTGTTCATCGCGGCGGCCGTCGCGCTGGTGACGATGGGCGGCGCGGCCTGGCTGGGCGAGGTGTCGAAGCGCCTGACCCCGCTCAAGGTCACCGTCTATCTGGGCGGCGTCGCGGCCATCCTGATCCTCCATGCCGACGCCATTCCCGGCGCGCTGGCGCTGATCTGGCACGGCGCCTTTTCCAGCGATGCGGCCACCGGCGGGGCGATCGGCGCCTTTGTCGCGGGCATGCGCCGCGCGGTGTTCGCCAGCGAGGCGGGCGTCGGGTCCGCCGTCATGGCGCACAGCCTGGCCCGCGCCCGCCATCCGGTGTCCGAAGGGCTTGTCGCCCTGCTCGAACCGCTGCTCGGCACGATGATCGTCTGCGCGCTGGGCGGGCTGGCGCTGGTGGTCGCGGGCACCTGGAACAACGGCTTTGAGGGCATCGCCATCACCTCCGCCGCCTTTGCCAAGGTGTCACCCTGGTTCCCCTGGCTGCTCGCCGTCGTCGTCTTCCTCTTCGCCTATTCGACACTGGTCGCCTGGGGCTTCTATGGTCTTCAGGCCTGGGGCTATCTGTTCGGCAACGGGCCGCGCGCCCAGTGGGTCTACAAGATCCTCTATGTCGTCGCCCTGCCCCCGGCCGCCGCGATCGACCTCGGCCGGGTGGTCGGCATCGTCGACAGCAGCTTCTTCCTGATGGCGATCCCCAATGTCATCGCCCTCTATCTGTGCGCCGGCGAACTGCGCCGCGACGTGAAGGCCTATCTGGCGGAACAGGCTTAACTTCGCACATTTCCCGCACATTCTGACATAATCTTGCGGGGCCGCGATCCTATCGGAAAGCGGCCCCGTTCTTATAGCATGGCCTTAACCAGATAGGACAGAAACGAAAAAGGCCCCGCCTGTCGGCGGAGCCTCTTCGATCGTGCAGACGGTGGGGCGTCAGATCTTGTCGCCGAGCGCACCCTTGACCGAGCCGGCCACATCTTGGGCCGTACCCTTCGCCTTCTGCAGCTTGCCTTCGGCTTCCAGGCGTTCATTATCCGTGGCCTTGCCGATCGCTTCCTTCGTGGCACCGGCGGCCTTGTTGCCCGCAGCCTTCACCTTGTCGGTCAGTTCACCCATATGGTTTCTCCTTGGAAGTGGCTTTCCCCCTGTCAACCATCGGACAGGGGGAAAGGTTTCCATCGGAACGCGGGCGTCACGACAAAATCAGGGCTTGATCCCGTAGCGGGCATAGACGGCGTCGATGCGCGGATCGATGCGCCGGGCGACCGCGATTTCCGCGTCACCCTCGCTCGCCCGGCCCAGCCGGTGCAGGACGATGCCGCGCATGTAGCGGCTCGGCTCCTTGCCCGGCTCCTGTGCGACGACGACGTCCAGGTCGCGCAGCGCATCATCGAACCGGCCCATGCGGAACCACAGCATCGCCCGGCTGTCGAGCGCGGCCATGCTGCCCGAACTCAGCTCCACCGCCTTGGTGCAATCCTGCATCGCGCTGTCCAGTTCGACATTGCGCGATCCCTTGACCCAGCAACGCTCGTTGAACAGCCCGGTCATGCCCGGCTTTTCCGCCAGTTGCGCATCGATGATCTCGATCGCCTTGGCCGGATCGCCATAGGTGCCGAGCAGCGTCGCCTTGAAGCTGCGATAGCCGTCGCGCGCCTCGCCACCGATCGCGATCTTTGCATCGACCATGCCCAGCGCATCGTCCAGCTTGCCGCTTTCGGCCAGATAGGTCGCGACCGTGCCGACCGCCGCGCCCGACGCCGGGTCGAGCTGGCGCGCCATCCGACCATCGGCCAGCGCGCCGGTCACGTCGCCGGTCTGGAATCGGCGATAGGCCCGCTGCAGATAGAGGTCGACATCGGGCTTGATCCCGATCGCCTTGTCGAGATCGACCAGCGCATTCTTGTAGTCGCCAATACCCCAGCGGAAATTGCTGCGGCTGGAATAGCCGGTCGCGTCCTCCGCATCGGCGGCGATCGCCTTGGCAAAGGTCGCCTCGACCGCCTTGGACTGCGGCCAGGCGGCGATGGTCGCCGGGCTGTAATCCCACAAATAGGTGGGCTTGGCCGGGCCGATCACATGCGGCGACATCGCCTGCACCGTCGCCAGCGCATCGCGCTCGTCGGGCAGGCGATCGGCCGCAATCTCGACGCCGGTGGCGTCGGTCCGCTCCTCGACATCCAGCACCCCGTCCTTCAGCTGCACGGTCCGGCGCAGGTCATAGCCGGCCACCGTCTTGCTGAGGCCCTGCTCGCCTTCGATCGCATAGCCCTTGCCGCCCTCGGGCAGGCGCAGGCGCAGATGATAGCGAATGCCGATCGGCGCACCCGTCGCCACCGGGATCGCCAGCCAGGCGGGGCGTGCCCGGTCCGGCGCGAAGCTGATCTCGTCGATCAACTTGCTGGCGTCGCGGCGATAGCGCCGGTCGCTCAGCTTCCAGGGCGAGCTGGTGACGCCATGGGCGGTGAAGGTGACGGTGGCCGACGCTGCATCGGTGGTGACGCCGACCTGGCTATATTGGGCGGTGCCGACCTGCTCGCTGAAAAAGCCCTGCACCATCTCATCGCGCCGCTTGGCATCCATCTGGCCAAGACCGGTGCTGATCATGGTGGCGATCTGCCCGCGCAGCACCGCCTTGGCATCGAACACGGTCGGCAGCTTCTCATGCCCGCTTTCGTCCGCCTCGACACTGACGTCGATCGTCGGCCGGGCATTGGCATGGGTCTGGATCGGCATCAGTTCCGCGCCGGCGGTGCGCACCGGCAGCACCGATCCGAAGCGCGGCGTATCGCCGATATCCTCCAGCCGCGATCCCAGCCCGGTGCCGTCGAGCCAGTAGGATTGGCCATCGATCACCGCACGCACCAGCACATGGTCGAAGGCCGCGGCCGTGGGCAGCCGTTCCGGCACGGAATCGCCCAGGGTCGAACTGGCCAGCACCGGCTCCGCCTCGATCCCCAGCCCGCGCAGCAGCGAAAGCAGCAGCAGCGTCTTCGCCTTGCAGTCGCCATAGCGCAGCGTCCAGGTCTCGGCCGGCTTCTGCGGGACATAATTGCCGCCATTCATGCCGACCATCAGATAGCGGACATGGTCCTGCACCAGTTGCAGCGCCGCCGCCGCCTTCTCCTTCGGCGATCCCGGCAGCGCCTTGAGCTTGGCCAGTTCGCCCGCCAGCGGCGATCCATCGACGATCAGCCCGTCGGTCGCATAGAGCGGCGCCATCGTCTTCGACACATCGGCCCAGCTGGCAAAGGTCGACAGTTCGAACAGCGGCGGATGGGTGAAGCGGGTCGGCGCGTCGGCCGGCATTTCCGGTTGCTTGGCCAGCGGCACGGCAAAGCTCAGCTCGGTGAGGCTGCCCTTCTTGACAGGCTTGGCATCGACGCCGCTCGCCAGCAGCTTCCAGCGCGGCGCGTCCGCGTCATCCCACAACAGGCGGACCCGGCCATAGCCCAGCCGCAGCGGCGCGGCCGGCAGGGCCGAGACATTCTGGACATGGCCGCCCAGCGCATCATCCTTGCTGGTGGTCGAATAGCGCAGCCGCACCACATCGCCCACCTGCACCCCCTCGACCGCCATGGTCGCGGTCAGGATGCCGCTGATCTGCAGCGCTTCCAGCCCCTGCTCACGGCGCAGCACGGTGAATTTCTTGCCGCTGGCCAGCGCATCGATCACCTGATCGCCGCGCAGGATCGTCAGTTCATGGATGATGAGGTCGCCCTTGTCCGGCGCCCAGGGCAGCGTCAGCGACGACAGCTGGGTCAGCGCCTCGGCCGAACCGGCGCGGGTGGCGATGTCGGCATAGTTCCACAGCTGGCCCTTCTCGACCCGCTGCTGGCTGTCGAGGATCATCATCGAGGGCGGATCGCCATCGGCCGCCAGCTTGGGCATCGCCGCCTTGTCGATCCAGCCGGGGGCCGGCTGATACAGCGGCACCTCTCCGGCAAAGGCAGGCGCCACAACCGTCATGGCCGCCGAAGCCGCCAACCACCCAAAATGTCTCATTTCCCCCCGAACTTCCTTTTGCACTAAGCCCCGTTTGACCGAAGGCTATGGCATCGCGGCGAAGCGCTCAAGGGGAAGCATCACGCGCAAAGAAAAAGGGGCCGGAAAACCGGCCCCTTCTCGAAATTCGCGGCAGTCGCGAAGCGGATTAGCGCTTCGAGAACTGGAAGCTGCGGCGGGCCTTGGCCTTACCGTACTTCTTACGCTCGACGACGCGGCTGTCGCGGGTCAGGAAGCCTTCGGCCTTGACCGCGCTGCGCAGCGCCGGCTCATACTTCGACAGAGCCTGGGCGATGCCGTGCTTGACCGCACCGGCCTGGCCCGACAGACCGCCGCCCTTGACGGTGGCGATCACGTCATACTGACCTTCACGGTCGGTAACGCCGAAGGGCTGGTTGATGACCAGACGCAGGGTCGGGCGAGCGAAATAGACTTCCTGGTCACGGCCGTTGACCGTGATCTTGCCGGTGCCGGGCTTCACCCACACGCGGGCCACGGCGTCCTTGCGGCGGCCGGTGGCATAGGCGCGGCCGAGGCCGTCGATTTCCTGGGCGCGCAGCGGAGCCGAGGGCTGGACCGGCGCGGCAGCGACGGGCGCTTCGCCTTCGACGGCAGCCGGGGCAGCGGCAGGAGCGGCAGTGGCCAGCGACGCGAGGTCGGACAGGGACTGACGGTTATCGGACATTATGCACCCACCTTGTTCTTGCGGTTGCGCGACGCGAAGTCGAGCACTTCGGGGTTCTGGGCTTCATGCGGATGCTCGGTGCCGGCGAAGATGCGCAGGTTGCGCATCTGCTGGCGGCCCAGCGGACCACGGGGGATCATACGCTCGACGGCCTTTTCCAGGACGCGCTCGGGGAAACGACCTTCCAGGATCTTCTGGGGGGTGGTTTCCTTGATGCCGCCGGCATAACCGGTGTGCTTGTAGTAAACCTTGTCGGTCAGCTTGCGGCCGGTGAACTTGACCTTGCCCGCGTTGATGATGATGACATTGTCACCGCAATCGACATGGGGGGTGAAGCTCGGCTTGTGCTTGCCGCGCAGGATATTCGCCACAGTCGAAGCGAGACGACCCACGACCAGCCCTTCGGCGTCGATCAGGATCCACTTCTTTTCGACCGTTGCCGGGGTTGCCGGCTTGGTGGTCTTCATCAGCGCCTTCATGGTGCCAATTCTCCAAGAATGAACAGTGAACCAGCTACCCTAGGGTCGCCGGAAGATGGGCGCTAATGACGTTTGGGGGCCGACAAGTCAAGAGATTCGGCGGCTTTCACGACGGGTAAAATAATACCACTCACTTGCCGGCAGCGGTCAGGCTCCGCTTTTCGGTCAGCGTCTGGGCACCCAGGGTCAGCCTACGCTCCTGCGCATCGACCAGTCCCGTCTGTGCCGACACGATATAGCGCATCGTGACATGGGCGCCCTCCCCCTGCAGATCCTCCTGCAAGGTCAGGCGGTTGCCGTCATGGGCGGCAAGGACGGAATTACCCTCCACCGCGACGGCGCGGCCCAGCGGAGGACCGGCCATGGTGCGCACGCCACGCGGCCTGGCATCGTCAACTTCGCTGTCAACGAACAGCAGCAACGGCTGCACCTCGCCCGACAGCAGCGCCAGCCGCCCTTCGGGCGTCAGCCCGTCGAGCAGGGTCAGGACATTCTTCGCCGTGCGCTGCCCCGCACTGCCCTCCGGCGCCTTTGCCACCATGGCGTTGAGCGCCTTTTCCATCGTCGCCCGGACATCGTCGACATTGTCGAGGCCGACGATCTTGCCATGGCTATCAAGGCGGAAGCGATGCTCCACCCCGATCAGCGGCGACAGGGCGGCGCGATAGGCATCGGCACCCGCACCGGGCGCATCGCTGTCCAGGCTGCGCAGCGTGACATGCAGGATGTAACCGTCCCCTGCCTTTTCGAAGCGCAATATCCGGTCGGCCCGGAACAGGCTGTCGCGCCCGTCGACCGGCCGATGCTGTTCGATGCGATAGAGCAGATCCTGCCCGGTCGGCGGCGCGAAGCCGATCGCGACCGGGGTGGCCAGCGCTGGTGAGGCGAGCACCAGCGACAGGAAGGCGATCACCCGCTTCATGCCAGTTGCTCCGCGACCCAGGCGGCGAAGGGCGGATGGGCAGCATCGACCGGCAGCGCCAGGATCGCCGGCACATCATAATCGTGCAACTGCGCGATCCGCGCCATCAGCGCGTCGCGCCGGTCGGTGCTGGTCTTGAACAGGACCGGGACTTCCGCGCTCTCCTCTTGCCTGCCCTGCCATTCATAGATGGAGGTGCAGGGACCAAGGATATTGGCGCAGGCGGCCAGCCTCTCTTCGACCAGCGTGCGGGCGACGGCGCGCGCCTGCTCGGCCGATCCGAACAGGCTGTAGACCAGCACCAACTCGTTCCGCTCAAGGCTCATGCCCGGCGCGATCCCACGGCATGGGCGCCCCAGGCGGCCGAGGCCACCACCAGCGCGCCGACCGCCTGGTGCAGCACGGCCAGCGGCAGGGCGATGCCGCTGATGACAGTGGCGATGCCCAGCAGCACCTGCGTGCCGACCGCCGCATTGATCGCGATCGACGCGCCGCGATGGCCCCCCACCTTGGCCTTGCGCGCCAGGATGATCAGCATCGCCGCCGCAACCCAGGCCCACCAGCGGTGGATGAAATGGACCAGATAGGGATCGCTGGAGATGGTCGCCCAGAGCGAGCCGAGCCATAGGATACCTTCGGGCACCAGATGGTCGTTCATCAGCGGCCAGGTGCTGGAGACATAGCCGGCGTCGAGGCCGGCGGTGAAGGCGCCGAACATCAGCTGGACCAGCAGCACCAACAGGGTCGCCAGCGCAAAGGGCTGCAATGCGGCGGGCCGGGCATAGGGATTGCGCGCCAGCGCCAGCAGGTCGAGCGCAGTCCAGATCAGCCCGCCGATGATGAAGAGCGCGGTCAGCAGATGCACCGCCAGCCGATAATGGCTGACATCGGTGCGCACCGACAGACCCGACTTCACCATCCACCAGCCAATCGCGCCCTGCAGCCCGCCCAGCGCCAGCAGCGCGACCAGCCGCCAGCCATAGCCGGCCGGGATCGCCCGGCGCGCCGCGAACCAGATCAGCGGCAAGGCAAAGGCCACGCCGATCAGGCGGCCGAGCAGCCGGTGCAGCCATTCCCAGAAGAAGATGAACTGGAAGGCGGCCAGGCTCATGCCCTTGTTGATCTCCTTATATTCGGGGATCTGCTGATAGTCGCGAAACGCCTCCATCCACTGGTCATGGGTCAAGGGCGGGATCGCGCCGGTGATCGGCTTCCACTGGGTGATCGACAGGCCAGATTCGGTGAGGCGCGTGATACCGCCCACCACCACCATGCAGAAGACCAGCGCCGCCACGATGAGCAGCCAGCGGGCAATGGCGACGGGACGCGGAGCCGCGCTGAACGCGGTCGGGGAAGAACGTGTCATGCCCGGTCCATGCGCCCATGCCGCCCCCTATTCAAGAGGCACGGACTGGGACAAAAGGTCATGGGGCTGCCATCGCCGGGGGATACAAATCGGCGCACGGGCGTCTCCCACCAACGCATTGCAACGACAGGGTTATGATGAGCCAGCAGAGGGACATTGCCGACATGATCGCCGAACAGGGGCCGATGGGCGCCCTGACCGCGACGATCGACGCATCCTCGCCTCTGGGGCCCGCCTCGGCTTGGTCGCCATCGCTCGTCTCGACGGTGCGGCTGATGCTGTCGTCGCGCGCGGAGATCGTGCTGTTCTGGGGGCCGGATTATTGCGCCCTCTATAATGAAGCCTATGCCCCCACGATCGGCGACAAGCATCCGCGCGTGCTTGGCCGCCCGGCCCGCGAAGGCTGGGCCGAGCTGTGGGATGATCTTGGCCCGCTGCTGCAATCGGTGCGGGACACGGGCGAAACCTTCCATGCCAAGGACCGTCCCTTCTATATCGAGCGCGACGGCGGCCGGGGCGAGGAGGTCTTCTTCGACATTTCCTATTCGCCGGTGTTCGAACTGGATGGGTCAATCGGCGGCGTGCTGTGCATCGTCAGCGAAACCACGGTGCGCGTGCTGGCCGAGCGCGAGGCACGCGCCGACCGCAACCGCCTCTGGGCACTGGCGCGTGACCCCTTTCTGATCGCCGACAGCGAGGGGATCTGGCTGTCCGCCAGCCCCGCCTGGACCGACATATTGGGCTGGTCGCAGGAGGAACTGATCGGCCGCACATCGGAATGGATGGAGCATCCCGACGATGTGAAGCGGACGCGCGGCGAGGTGCAGGATCTGGCCGACGGCCATCCGACCATCCGGTTCGAAAACCGGTTCCGCACCAAACGGGGCGATTATCGCATCTTCAGCTGGACCGCCGTGCCCGAGGGCGACCTCATCTATTGCGTCGCCCGCGACGTGACCCGGCACCGCGCCGACGCCCAGGCCCTGGCCGAAACCGAAGCCGCGCTGCGCCAGGCGCAGAAGATGGAGACGCTGGGCCAACTTACTGGCGGTGTCGCGCATGACTTCAACAATCTGCTGCAGATCGTCACCGGCAATCTGGACCTGCTGCAACGCGCCCTACCCGACGACCAGCCGCGCCTGCGCCGCGCCGCCGACAATGCCATGGCCGGGGCCGAACGGGCGGCGATACTGACCCAGCGGCTGCTCGCCTTTTCCCGCCGCCAGCCGCTGGCCCCCGACCGGGTCGATCCCAACCGGCTGATCGCCGGCATGTCGGACCTGCTGCACCGGACGCTGGGCGAGATGATCGAGGTGGAAACGGTGCAGAGCCCGCGGGTCTGGCCGGTCGAGATCGACGTCAACCAGATGGAAAATGCGCTGCTCAACCTGGCGGTCAACGCGCGCGACGCGATGCCGCAGGGCGGCAAGCTGACGATCGAGGTCGCCAACACCCATCTCGACAGCCATTATGCCGCGACCGAACAGGAAATCACGCCCGGCCAATATGTGCTGATCTGCGTGTCGGACACCGGCATGGGCATGGACGCCGACACGCTGTCCCACGCGATCGAACCCTTCTTCACCACCAAGGATGTCGGACGCGGCACCGGCCTTGGCCTGTCGATGGTCTATGGCTTCGTCAAGCAGTCGGGCGGCCATGTCCGGGTCTATTCAGAGACCGGCCATGGCACCACGGTGAAAATCTACCTGCCACGCTATCATGGCCTTCTGCCGGTGGCCGAGGAGATCGTGCAGGCGCCGCCCCCGCCCTGTCCGCAGGCCGGGCAGGAGGTGATCCTGGTGTGCGAGGATGACGAGAATGTCCGCGCCTATTCGGTCGAGGTGCTGCGCGACCTGGGCTATCGCGTGATCGAGGCGGGCGATGGCCCGACCGCCCTCGCGGCGCTGGATGCCGCGGCCGAGCCGATCGACCTGCTGTTCACCGACGTGGTGCTGCCCGGCGGCATGACCGGGGCCGACATTGCCCGCGCCGCCAAGGCCAGGCAGCCGGGTCTGCGCGTGTTGTTTACCACCGGCTATGCCCGCAACGCGATCATCCATCATGGCCGGCTCGATCCGGGGGTCGAGCTGCTGACCAAGCCCTTCACCTACAGGGCACTGGGCGAGAAGATCCGTGATATGCTGGACCGGGTGGAAAGCCCGGCCCAGTAAAAAGGTCAGCCCTTGGTGCGCTGCCAGGCGGCGACCAGATCGACCGCGCGTTCGCGCACGATGAGCGCATCGTCGCCCGGACGATAGAGCGCGCCGCCCACGCCGATCCCTTCACAGCCACCGGCAAGCCAGTCGCCGATCGTGTCCGCGCCGGTGCCGCCCACGGCCCAGACGCCAACATGCTTGGGCAGCACATCCTTGACCGCCTTGACATAGGCCGGGCCAAGCTGGGCGGCGGGAAACAGCTTCACCCGGCGCGCGCCGGCCTCGACCGCGCGGAACGCCTCGCTCGGTGTCATGAAGCCGGGCAGCAGTTCAAGGCCGAGTTCGGCGCCGCGTGCGATAACGTCCGGCACCGTGTTCGGCGTCACCATGATGCGGCCGCCCGCCCCCGCCAGCGCCTCGACCGCCTCGACCGTCAACACCGTGCCGCCGCCGATCAGCGCGCGATCGCCAAAGGCCTGCTGCATCGCCGCGATGCTGACCAAGGGATCGGGCGAATTGAACGGCACCTCGATCACGCGGATGCCGGCTTCCACCAGGGCGGCGGCGATATCGAGCGCCTCTTCGGGCTTCACGCCACGCAGAATGGCGGCGATCGGCGGCGCGCCGTCGGCCAGCAGGTCGTCGAGGATCATGGGTCAGTTCTCCAGAAAGCCAAGGCCAGCCCGCGCACAGGCGTCGCCGTCCAGCGATTGCGAAGCGATGCCCTGCGCATCGAGGGCACGGGCATAGCGATCCGAAAGCCGCGCGTCACCAATCAAGACGACGCCGGTGTCGCCCGCCAGCGCGGCCCGCGCCTCGGCGATCTCGCAGCCGATGACGAGGCCAGACAGATAGCCCAGCGCCCAGTCGGCCGAACGCCCGGCGCGCAGCCGCATCGCCCGCGCCGCGAACAGGGAGGCGAGCAGCCGGCCCGCGCCGGCCCGCTCCAGCCCCTCGGCAAAACCAGCCGCTTCCTCTGCCGGATCGGCATCGGCGGCGGCGATATTGGGGCTCAGCGTCGAACGATCGCGCAGCAGCGCAAACAGTTCGCCGGTCGGCACGGTGCGGAAGCGGATCACCCGGCCATCCTCCACCAGCGTCCATTTGCTGTGGGTGCCGGGCAGCACGATCAGGTGACGGCCGGTGGCGAGCCGGGGATCGAGCGCCATCGCGCCGAAAATCTGGGCCTCCTCGCCGCGCATCACATCGGCAATGCCGTCGGCGTCGGTGCAGGCCAGGCCCGCCATGATCGCCAGCGGCGCGCCGCGCCAGTCGAACCGCACGGCAACCTCTGCCCAGCTATCGGCATCGGCGGGACAATCGGCATAGGGTGCCTCGACCCAGCCGTCGCGCGCGCCGACCATGCCGCACAGGCGGATCGATGTCGGCAGGCCGTCCTCCAGCCAGGGGGCGATCGTCTCGGCAAAGGCGGCTTCCGCCTCGCGGCCGACCACACCGATGCCCGGCCCGTCGCGACGCGCCACGATCCGCCCCGCTTCCACCCGGAACAGCCGCAGATTGCTGGTTCCCCAGTCGCCGATCACTGCATAGTCGCTCATCGATGATCCGCCCGATTTTTCGCGTTCAACCGCACTTTCCTTCTCTTTGCATCCTTGAAAAGTTATTTGTCTGAGTATATCGGAGAGGCAAGCGCGTCAACGTGCCAAGCCTTTTCAAAGTGTCAGGATGCCCACATGAGCGATTCGTCCAAGCCTACTCCCAAGCTGCGTAGCCGCGCCTGGTTCGACAACCCAGACAATATCGACATGACCTCGCTCTATCTGGAGCGTTACCTGAACTTCGGCCTCAGCCTCGAAGAACTGCGCAGCGGCAAGCCGATCATCGGCATCGCCCAGACCGGCAGCGACCTGTCGCCCTGCAACCGCCATCACCTCGTGCTCGCCGAGCGCATGCGCGAAGGCATCCGCGAAATGGGCGGCATCGCGCTCGAATTCCCGGTCCACCCGATCCAGGAAACCGGCAAGCGCCCGACCGCCGGCCTTGACCGCAACCTCGCCTATCTGGGCCTGGTCGAAGCCATGTATGGCTATCCGCTCGACGGCGTGATCCTGACCAGCGGCTGCGACAAGACCACCCCGGCGCTGCTGATGGCCGCCGCCACCGTCAACATCCCGGCGATCGCCCTGTCGGTCGGCCCGATGCTCAATGGCTGGCACAAGGGCGAGCGCACCGGTTCGGGCACGATCGTGTGGCATGGCCGCCAGTTGCTGGCCGCCGGCAAGATCGACGACGAAGGCTTCATCAAGCTGGTCGCCTCGTCGGCTCCCTCGACCGGCTTCTGCAACACCATGGGCACCGCCAGCACCATGAACGCGCTCGCCGAAGCGCTGGGCATGATGCTGCCCGGCAGCGCGGCGATCCCCGCCCCCTATCGCGACCGTCAGGAAGCCGCCTATCGCACCGGCAAGCGCATCGTCGAAATGGTGCATGAGGACCTGAAGCCCTCTGACATCATGACGCTCGACGCATTCCACAATGCCATCGTCGCCAACTCGGCGATCGGTGGTTCGACCAACGCGCCGATCCATCTGGCCGCCATCGCCCGCCACATGGGCGTCGACCTGCCGCTCAAGGATTGGGAAACCGTCGGTCACAAGGTGCCGCTGCTGGTCAACATGCAGCCGGCCGGCGAATATCTGGGCGAGGATTATTACCGCGCCGGCGGCCTGCCCGCCGTCATCAGCCAGCTGATCGACCAGGGCCTGATCAAGGAAGGCGCGATGACCGTCAATGGCAAGACCATGGGCGAGAATTGCAAGGGCGTGGAGATCGAGGATGAGAAGGTCATCCGTCCCTTCGGCCAGCCTCTGAAGCAGGAAGCCGGCTTCCTGGTGCTGACCGGCAACCTGTTCGACGAAGCGGTCATGAAGACCAGCGTCATCAGCGAAGAATTCCGCATGCGCTACCTGTCGAACCCCGACGATCCGGAAGCCTTTGAAGGCCCGGCGGTCGTGTTCGACGGTCCGGAAGATTATCACCACCGCATCGACGATCCGTCGGTCGGCATCACCGCCGACACGCTGCTGTTCATGCGTGGCGCCGGCCCGATCGGCTATCCGGGCGCGGCCGAGGTCGTGAACATGCGTCCGCCTGCCTATCTGATCACCGAAGGCGTGTCGGCCCTGCCCTGCATCGGCGATGGCCGTCAGTCGGGCACCTCGGGCAGCCCGTCGATCCTCAACGCTTCGCCCGAAGCGGCGGCGATGGGTGGCCTCGCGCTGCTGGAAACCGGCGACCGCGTCCGCATGGACCTGAAGGCCGGCGTGGTGAACGTGCTGATTTCCGACGAGGAACTGGAAGCCCGCCGCGCCAAGCTGATCGCCGAAGGTGGCTATAAGTACCCCGCCTCGCAGACCCCCTGGCAGGAAATCCAGCGGTCTGTCGTCGGTCAGATGAACACCGGCGCGATCCTGGAAGGCGCGGAGAAATATCAGCGCATCGCCCAGACCATGGGCCTGCCGCGCGACAACCATTAATCATCAGAGCCGTTAACGGCGCGTCATTCAAAGGAGGCAACAGGGCGTAATTTCCGTGCAGCGATGCTCGAAATTGCGTCCCCTCGTCCCCATCTGATGGGCGCGCCGTTCCGGCAAATATTACCCCCTTTCCACGACATTTCGGGAGATATCCATGTTCAACGGAGCCATTCTGGTCGGTGCTGCCGAGCGCACCGGTGGTGAGCCCTTCTTCGCGGTCGATCCGTCGACCGGCGCCAAGGGCGACGTCGCCTTCCACAACGCCTCGACCGCCGATGTCGCCGACGCCTGCGCGCTGGCCGACGCCGCGTTCGAAGGCTTCTCGACCCTGTCTCCCGAAACCCGCGCTTCCTTCCTGGAAGCCGTGGCCGACCAGATCATGGAAATCGGCGACCTGCTGATCACCACCGCCATGAGCGAAACCGGCCTGCCGCGTGGCCGCCTGGAGGGCGAGCGTGGCCGCACCGTCGGCCAGCTGCGCCTGTTCGCTTCCTATGTCCGTCAGGGCGACTGGCTCGACGTCACCATCGACAAGGCGCTGCCGGAACGCACCCCGCTGCCCCGCAGCGACCTGCGCCGCGTCAACCAGGCCGTCGGTCCGGTCGCCGTGTTCGGCGCGTCCAACTTCCCGCTCGCCTTCTCGGTCGCGGGCGGTGACACCGCATCGGCCTTCGCCGCCGGTTGCCCGGTCGTCGTGAAGGGCCACCCGGCCCACCCCGGCACCGGCGAACTGGTCGCCCGCGCCATCGCCGCCGCGGTCAAGGCCAGCGGCCTGCATGAAGGCGTCTTCTCCTACCTGCCCGGCACCACCAATGACCTGGGCGGCGCGCTGGTCGCCGATCCCCGCATCAAGGCGGTCGGCTTCACCGGTTCGCGCGGCGGCGGCATTGCGCTGATGAAGATCGCCGCCAACCGCGAAGAGCCGATCCCGGTCTATTCGGAAATGTCGTCGATCAACCCGGTCGTGCTGCTGCCGGGCGCGCTCGCGGCCCGCGCCGAAGCGCTGGGCACCGCCTTCGTCGGTTCGCTCAGCCTGTTCGCTGGCCAGTTCTGCACCAACCCCGGCATGGTGATCGCGCTCGACAGCCCCGATCTCGACCGCTTCGTCGCTTCGGCCGCGGAAGCCCTGTCGGCCAACCAGCCCCATGTCATGCTGACGCCCGGCATCCATGCCGCCTATGAAAAGGGCGTCGAGGCGCTGGCCGGCGCGGAAGGCGTCACCACCGTGGCGCGCGGCGCCGAAGCCGAAGGCGTGAACCTGGCCCAGTCGGCCCTGTTCGCCACCAGCGGCGAACAGTTCCGCACCAACCCGGCGCTGTCGCATGAAGTGTTCGGTTCCTCGTCGATCCTGGTGAAGTGCGCCACGATCGAGGAAGTGATCGCCACCATCGCCCAGATGGAAGGTCAGCTGACCGCCACGCTGCAGATGGACGAAAGCGACAATGACAATGCCGCCAAGCTGCTGCCGACGCTGTCGCGCAAGGTCGGCCGCGTGCTGGCCAATGGCTGGCCGACCGGCGTCGAAGTGACCCATGCCATGGTCCATGGCGGTCCCTTCCCGTCGACCTCGGACGGCCGCACCACCTCGGTCGGCACGCTGGCCATGATGCGCTTCCTGCGTCCGGTCTGCTATCAGGACGTCGTCGACGCCGTGCTGCCGCCGGCGCTGCAGGCGGCCAACCCCTGGAAGCTCAACCGCCGCATGGAAGGCAAGCTGGAGCTGGCGCAGTGACCGTCATTTCGCTGGTTCAGTTCAACGAGGGTGGCGCGCGCGGCGTCGCCGCCCTCGACCAGACCGGCGCGGCGAAGCGGGTGACGGGCGCAAGCTCCACCCGCCAGCTGGCGCTGGACGCGATCGCGGCGGGCCAGGGCCTGGCCGCCTTTGCGGAAGGCAAGCTGGGCGAAGCGGTGGACCTGTCCGCCGTCACCCTGCTGTCGCCGATCGACCATGAGGATGCGGCGCATCTGCTGGTCGCCGGCACCGGGCTGACCCATCTTGGCTCGGCCGAAGGGCGCGACAAGATGCACAAGGCCGCCACCTCGGGCGACCTCACCGACTCCATGCGCATGTTCCTGATGGGCGTCGAGGGCGGCAAGCCCGCCGATGACGGCATCGGTGCGCAGCCCGAATGGTTCTACAAGGGCGACGGCCAGATCCTGGTCGATCCGGGCCAGGATTTCACCATGCCGGCCTTTGCCGAGGATGGTGGCGAGGAACCCGAAGTTGCCGGCATCTATCTGATCGACGCCGACGGCACGCCGGTGCGTCTGGGCTTTGCGATCGGCAATGAATTTTCCGATCATATCACCGAACGCGGCAATTATCTGTGGCTCGCCCACTCCAAGCTGCGCCAGGCCTCGCTCGGCCCGGAACTGCTGCTGGGCGACCTGCCGCAGGATCTGCGCGGCACCAGCCGCATCGTCCGCAATGGCGAGACGGTGTGGGAAAAGCCGTTCCTGTCGGGTGAGACCAACATGTCGCACACGATCGCGAACCTGGAACATCATCATTTCAAATATGGTCTGTTCCGCCGTCCCGGCGACATTCATGTCCATTTCTTCGGCACCGCCACCCTCTCCTTCTCCGATGGCTTCGCCACGCAGGAAGGCGATGTGTTCGAGGTCGAGGCCAAGCCCTTCACCCTGCCGGTCCGCAATGGCCTGAAGCGCGCAGCGGACGAGGGCAAGACCAAGGTAAAGGCGCTATGAGCATCAAGGCCGGCCTCGTAGGCCTGGGCAAGATCGCCCGCGACCAGCATCTGCCCGCGATCGCCAAGATCGACGGCATCGATCTGGTCGCCGTCGCCAGCCGCAACGCGCAGGGCGAAGGGGTAAATAATTATCCCGATCTCGGCGCGATGCTGGCGGGCGAGCCCGACATGGACGCCGTCATCCTGTGCCAGCCGCCGCAGGTCCGCTATCAGGCGGCCCGTCAGGCGATCCTGGCCGGCAAGCATGTCTTCCTGGAAAAGCCGCCGGGCGCGACCGTGTCGGAAGTGGACGCCCTGATCGCGCTGGCCAAGGCCAATGGCGTCACCCTCTATGCCAGCTGGCACAGCCGCTATGCCGCCGCCGTCGCCCAGGCCAAGGACTGGATGGCGTCGCGTACGATCGAGCGCATCTCGATCCAGTGGCGCGAGGATGTCCGTCACTGGCATCCGGGCCAGCCCTGGATCTGGGAAGCGGGCGGCTTCGGCGTGTTCGATCCGGGCATCAACGCCCTGTCGATCCTGACCGAAATCGTCGCCGAACCGATCACCCTGCTTTCGGCCGAACTGGAAGTGCCGTCCAACAAGCAGGCGCCGATCGGCGCGACGCTGGCGATGGCGACCGCTTCGGGCGCGCCGATCGACACCGTGTTCGACTGGCGCCAGACCGGCCCCCAGACCTGGGACATCGCGGTCGAAACCAGCAATGGCAAGCTGCTCCTGTCTGAAGGCGGCAATACGCTGACCCTGGACGGCGAAGTCCAGTTGAAAGCGCCGGACGAGGAATATCCGACCATGTATCGGCGTTTCGTCGGGCTGGTGGCGGACAAGGCGATCGACGCCGACACCGCTCCGCTACGCCTGGTGGCCGATGCCTTCCTTTGTGGCCGGCATTGCCCTACGGCTGATTTTGAGGACTAAATTCAACGGAGGTAGAATGGGGAGCGAGCGCAAGGACGGACCGGAACGCAAGTTCGCGTCGGACGAAGGCTCGCTCCGCATTCACCAGGCGATCGCCCGCGACATGGGCACCGCCATCCTGACCGGCAGGCACAAGCCCGGCGACCTGTTCGAGGGCGAGATCGAGGCGTCGGAACGCCTTGGCGTATCGCGCACCGCCTATCGCGAGGCGATCCGCATCCTGATCGCCAAGGGGATGCTGGAAAGCCGCCCCAAGGCCGGCACCCGCGTCCTGCCGCGCGCGCGCTGGAACGTGCTCGATCCCGAAATGCTCGCCTGGATGTTCGCCGGCGAACCCGACCGCGCCTTCATCCGCGACCTGTTCGAGCTGCGCGGCGTGATCGAGCCGGCCGCCGCCGAATTTGCCGCGCGCCGCCGAACCGACGATCAACTCGCGATCATGGACGCGGCGCTCGCCGAGATGGAACGCTATGGCCTGTCCACGCCGGAGGGGCGCGCCGCCGACCAGCGTTTCCACAATGCGATCCTGGCCGCGACCCATAATGACGCGCTGGAGGCGCTGGCCAGTTCGGTCGGCGCGGCGGTGAGTTGGACCACCACCTTCAAGCATCGCAAGAAGCTGTTGCCGCGCGATCCCTTGCCCGATCATCAGGCGGTGCATCGCGCCATCGCCGCGCGCGACACGGCCGCCGCGCGCAACGCCATGGCCGAACTGCTGCGCCTGGCCTTTGCCGACATGGATATTGCGCTCAGCGAACCGGGCGTCTGATCAACCGGCCACTGCGCGGGCGCCGGCCGGCATCCAGCGGGCCAGCCCCGCCCGCCCCTGCTGCGCGATCAGGCCGGTCATGTTGGCGACAGCGAAACTGACACCATGGAGGTTGCGGCGCTGGGGCACGCCGGGGATCGGCCGGGGATGCCCCGACGCGAAGGCCAGCCCCGCCCGCAGCCGAAAATCGTCGCGCGGACAATCCCAGTCGAGGCCGACGCCCAAGACCATATCCAGACTACCGGGATAGCAGGGCGTGCCGTCATTATCGCGTGCCGCCACGATCAGGATGCCGGCCGCCAACGCCCGTTCGGCCGCCGCCGCGAACGCCTCGCCATGGGCCGGATTGACGGTGCCGAGGCTGAGGTTGATGAGGTCCACCCGTGCCGCCACCGCCCGGTCGATCGCCGCGACCAGCGCCCGCGCCGTGGTGCTGAGCGCGTCATGGAAGACCCGGATCGGCAGGCAGAGCGCATCGGGCGCCTGATCCTGGATCGCGGCAGTGACGGCGGTGCCATGGCCAAGCCGGTCGCCTGTGTCAGCTTCGCTGTCACGCCCATCCTTGGCGATGGCAAAGCCGGGCAGCAGCCGGGCGGCATCGATATGGGGATGATCGGGATGGACGCCGCTGTCGATCACGGCGATGCGCAGCGCATCAGGCGGCAGATCAGGCATGAGCCGGCTCGGGCTGTTGCGCCACCTGCGCCTGCCCGTCGATGATCGTCACGATCCGGTCGGCGATCCGCGCCAGGGCCGGCTTGTGGGTGATGAGAATGATCGTCGCTTGCGGTAGCGCACCGCGCAGCCGCTGCGCCACCAGTGCCTCGGTCTCGCCATCCAACGCCGATGTCGGTTCGTCCAGGATCAGCACCGATGGCCGGCGCAGCAGCGCGCGGGCGATGACGATGCGCTGCCGCTCACCCGCCGACAGTGCCAGCCCGCGCTCGCCGGTGCGGGTGTCCAGCCCCTCGGGCAGGCGCGCCAGGAACGCGTCCAGCCCGGCGGCATGGGCGGCGGCCTCGATATCCTCGATGCGCACATCCGGCAGGGCAAAGCCGATATTGGCGGCGATACTGTCATTGAACAGCCAGGGCGACTGGTCGACCAGCATCACCTCGCGCCGCAGGTCGTCGAGCCGCAAGTCGCGCAGATCATGCCCGTCGAGCAACAGGCGCCCGCCGGTCGGATCGGCATGCCGCACCATCAGGTCGGCCATGGTCGACTTGCCGACGCCGCTCGGCCCCAGGATCGCGCAGATGCTGCCGGCGGATATGGTCAGGTCCATGTCACGCAGCACCGGATCGCGATCATAGCGCATCGCCACCTGTTCGAAGCGGATGTCGCCGCGCACCCGGCCGATCGGCGCGGCATCGGCGCGCTCCTCGACATCGGGCCTTGTATCGAACAGCTCGAAGATGCGGCCCAGCGACACCCGCGCCGATGCCAGTCCCGACGTCAGCCCCATCAACGTCTGGATCGGCGACAAGAGCCGCATATGATAGGTCATGAAGGCGACGAGCGTGCCGATGCTCATGTCGCCCTCGATGATCCGCCAGCCGCCATAGAGGATCACGGCGGAGGTCGCCCCAGTCATCAGCGTGCCGGGCAGCGCCCCGGTCATGTAGGAGGCGACCTGCATCCGCAGCATCGCGCCGATAAAGGCGTCATTCTTCGCCTTGAACCGCCCGACCTCATGCTCGCCGGCGCGCAGCGCGGTGACCACGCGCATCCCCATCACCGTATCGACCAGCAGGCTGCCCAGATCCGCGCCCCGCTCGCGCATGTCGCGGGTCAGCGCAGTCAGCCGCCGCTGATAATGAGTGAAGGCCGCCAGGCTGGCCGGCACCAACAGCACCCCGACCAGGAACAGCCGCCAGTCGAGCCAGAGCATCATCGCGACGCAGCCGATGAAGAAGAGCAGGTTACTGACCACCGAGAGCAGGGTGTCGGACGCGATCCGTTGCACGTCGCTCACATCGCTGTTCATGCGCGAAACGAGATCGCCCAGCCGGAAGCTGGCATAGAAGCGCGGCGAGAGCGTCTGGAGATGGCGCAGCAGCGCGGCGCGCATGTCATAGAGCATCGCCGCCGACAGCCGGACATAGCGATAGCTTGCGAGGATGTTGACGCCGAAACCCAGTATCGTGACCGTAATCATGATCCCGGCAATCCGCCACAGCGCGCCCATGTCCCGCCGCAGCAGCGCCTGATCGATCATCAGCTTGGACAGATAGGGTTGGGCAAGGCCGAGCGCGGTCGACAGGATGCTGATCGCCAGCACCAGCAGCAGGCCGCGTCGATAAGGCCGGATATAGGGGAGCAGTCGGCGATAGCTGCGCCATTCAGCGACAGGCGCAGGCGCGCTCATGCCGCCTCCCGCCGTGGAACCAGTCGCAGGCCATGCAGCGCATATTGCGGCTCGGGCAGTGTCGCCAGCAGCCCGGTACACCAGTGATGCCCCTGCATCAGCGCCTCATGCTGGGTGCGCCACCAGTCGCCCCGGCCGCCATCGGCATAAAATTGGGCGCAGAGCAGCAGGTGCCGGCGCATCGCCGCGATCAGCATAGCCTGATAATGGCTAAGCAGCGCGCCCCGGTCGCCGCCTTGCGCGATGCCGGTCAGCACCGCGCTCGCCAATATCGCCTCGCGCACCGATTGGGCCGTGCCGTCGCCGCAGATCGGATCGAAGCCGATCGCCGCCGTGCCGCAGGCCAGCCAGTCGCCGCCGACCAGCGGCAGGTGCAGGCGCGGCGCGGCGAGAAAGGGGCGCGACGATCCGCCGATCGGATCGATCCCCGGCGCAATAAGCCGACTCTGTGCCAGCAGCCCGTCGATTTCGCCACCGACACCCAGCAACCACCCCTCGCCCCCGTTCGCCGGCACCAGGAACAGCCAGCCACTCTCGACCGCCTCGACCCGGCCTTCCTCGCGGCAGGCCGGGTCGCGCAGCCGCACACGGGCGGCGACGGCATGGCGCTCGCCAAAGACGTGCAGTTCGCCCATCGGCAGCGGCGGCGCGGCATGGATGGTGAAATCGGGCGCAGCCATCGGCGCTGTCTCCGCCACCGCGAACGCGGCCTGCACCCGTTCTTCCGACGCCAGCACCGCCTCATGCGGCACCATCACCGGCGCCCCGCCCCAGGCGACCAGCCGGCGCCGCACGCGCGGCGCGTCCGCGAGCAGGTCCGGCCGCGCGAACAGCTCCCGCATCAACGCCAGCGCCGCCTCGCTCAACAACAGGCTGGGCACGGGCGGGCGATGGGCGGGCTCCTGTCCGACGCAAAGCCCCGCCCCTTTCAGCAGATGCGCGCAGGCATTGGCGGCCATCCCGCTGCCCCGGATGGCCACGGACCTCATGCCCCCAACCCCCGTTCGTTTCGAGCGTGTCGAGAAACGGGCAAAATTGTGCTTCGCACTTCTCGACTTCGCTCGAAGCGAACGGAAAGTGAGCGTATTACTTTCACGGCACCGCCACCATGCCGGCGCCGGTCGCGTCATTGCCGAGATCCCAGGTGGCTTCGAGTTTCAGCGTCTTCGCGTCATAGACCTCGATGTCGAAGCTGGCGCCGTAGATATAGAGCTTGGCGCCATCCATCGACATGCCGAAGCGGAAGCGCGATCGGCAGGGGAACTCCGCCTTGTCGATCACCGCGTTGGTGGAAAGGTCCATGTGCCAGAATTCGCAGCGCTTCGATCCCAGTGTGCCGTTGGTCACGACGGTATAGGCCTGCTTGCCGTCGGGCGTGATTTCAAGGCCGGCCATGGCGGTCGGTGCCGGGCCGATCGGGGTGAAGTCGAACTGGCGGCTGTTGAGGTCGAACCGGGCGAGGCCGAACATCTTACTGTGGATATAGGGGTCGGCCGCGTTGAACAGCGACACATATTGGCCGGGCGTGCGCAGCGTCTCCAGCGATCCGCCAAAGCCGACATTTTCCAGCCCCGTGCCTTCGGGCCGGGCCAGGTCGATGCGGTCGGTGGCCTTCAATGTCGCGGTATCGATGACGATCACCTTCTCGCCAAAGGCGTAGAGATATTTGCCGTCGCCCGACACCTTGAAAGCGACGCGAAAGCCGCCGATCGCCTTTTCATCATCCTTCTCGATCTCGGCGGTGCGCACCAGCTTGCCAAGCTTCAGGTCGACCACGCCATAGAGCGGCTTGCTGACCTTGTAGCGGTCCATTTCCTTGTCGATCTTGGTGATGATCGTATAGAAATAGCGGCCTGCCGGGTCCGCCACGCCGCCATAGAAGCGCACGCGATTGGGGCCGTCATTCAGGCTGAACTTGCTGACGACCTTGCGGCTCGCCGCGTCGATTACCTCGATCCCGCTGGTGGTGATGGTCGACACATAGATGCGCTTGCCATCGTCCGACAGGGACATGGCGGTCGGCAGGCCGGTATCCAGCTTGATCTTCTGCGTGACCGCGCCCTTGCCCTCGTCAAAGACCAGCAGAACGTCGGGATAGGCGCCCATGAACAGGGTCGCCGCATGGGTGGGGATGGTCGCCAGCGCGGCAAGCCCCGCCGCCAGGACAAAGCGGATTTTCTGCATCGCGCGCCTCATGGGAATACCAGGTCGAGATTACGCCAGTCCTTGGTCGCGGTGGCGCAGTTGCTGGCCCAGTCGGGCGAATAATTCACATGGTCGGGCACCTGCACCGGCCAGAAGCAGGTGACGTAGCAGTCATAAATGTCGCGCTCGACCGGCTGGCACAGGCCCGCCGTGCCGCCGCCCGCATCCACTTCCCAGCCGGGCGAGAAGGACAGGGTACAGCCCATCGGCACATGCGGACGCGGCGCCTGTTGCAGGGCGACGACATCCTCCTCCATGTCGGACGGCGTGGCGCCCGACGCAGCGGCGGCCTCGATCGCCGCCTCCATCTGCGTCACGGCGTCGTCGATCCGCCGCGCCTTTTTGTTGATGGCACGAAGATGCTTCATGACAGCCCCTTTCGTTCAGCGAAATGCTCGAGGAAGCCGGGGTTCTTCACCGCCAACTCGCCATAGATATGCAGGCAGGTGTCGGTCCATTGCCGGATCCAGTCGCAATAATGGAGATTGGCGTGACCGGTGTCGCCATAGCGGACGAATGCCTCATGGTGGCAGCCGCCGGCGCAGAGCGGCCGCGCCCAGCAGCTCTGGCAATCATATTTGGCGCCGACATGGCCCCGGCTCAGGAAATCGCCCTGCTTGGCCCGGTCGATGCCGCTCGACACATGGCCCATCACATGGGTGTCGGCGTCGGTGAAGCGGTGGCAAGGCGACAGGTCGCCCGACGGGCTGACCCCCATCAGCCCCATGCCCGCGCCGCAGGGATGCGATTTGTTGACGCCCGAAATCAGCTCGCTGATGGTCTCGCTGACATTGGTGAAGCCATGGACCTGCCCACGCAGCGCAAATTCCAGCCATTCGCGCGCCAGCAGGTTGAACTGCGCCAGCACGCTGTCCATGCCGTCGGCATTGATCGAATAGGCCCGCGTTTCCCCCGTCGTCACCGGCGCGAAGCCGACTTCGTGGAAACCCAGATCATCCTTTAGATGGCGGAAGATGCGCACGACATCGGTCACGCCTTCGGTCAGGGTGACGCGCGCGGTCACCGCACGGGTGCGATGATGGGCAATCAGCGTGCGCAGCCGCGGCTCGATCACCGCATAGCTGCCCTTGCCATTCTTGTAGACGCGATGCTTGTCCTGCAGTTCGGGCGGGCCGTCCATCGACACGGTGACGCCGACCCGATTGTCCGACAGGAAGGTGACGATCTCCGGCGTCAGCAAGGTGGCATTGGTGGTGAGGCTGTAGGTGATCCCCTTGCCCGCCGCCGCCGTCGCACCATTGGCATAATCGACCACATCGCGCAGAAGCTTGAAATTCATCAAGGTTTCGCCGCCGAAGAAGGTGATGTGGAGCGACGGGCGATGGGCCGCCTCAGCGATCAGCAGATTGACCGACGCCTTCGCCGTTTCCAGCGTCATATATTTGGGCTTGCCGGCCGGGGTCGCGATCTTGTCCGCGCCGAACTCATAGCAATAGGTGCAGGCGAGGTTGCACTGGTTGGTGATGTTGAGCACCAGCGCCTGGAGCGGGAAATCGGCCGGCGGCGCTTCGGGCACCGACACCGGCGCCGCGCCCAGATGGATGAGCTGCACCGCGCGCAATTCGCGGACCAGCGCCTCGGCTTCGGCCAGGTCGCCCTCCTCGCCCGCCAGTTCGCGGACCAGTGCGGCATGGCTCAGCTCCTGGCCATCGAGCCGGTCGAGCACGGCCTGCACCTGCGCATCGATCTCGAAGATGGCGCCGGCGCTCACCAGATAGACGAAGTCGCTGCCGCCGGCGGCAAAGCCATGATATTCGGCGCGGCGATAGGCGGGGGCCTGCATGACGGTCATCGCGACACCTCCGGCTGGTCGAAGCGCTGATACATGGGCACGGTCACGACCAGATAGGACCGAGCACTCAGGGGCTTGCCGAATTTATCCTTTTCCGCCTTCGCCGTGGCGACGACCCAGACCTCGCCATAATTGTTGCGGCTGAACCGACGTTCGGGATTGGGGCCTTCCAGCCCCGGCGTGAAGAAGGCGGTGGGGCTCAAAGCGCCCACATATTTCATGTCGTCATCATAATAGACCGACATGAATTCCTGCATCGACCAGGTCGCGTCGACCGGGCCGATCGCGACGTCGTCGCCGGTGTTGGGCTTGCCATCCAGGCCATTGTCATAACCGATCGCCTCATACTGCTGATAGCCCTTGGCGAACTTCGTGCCGCCCAGCCGGGCCAGGCTCGTTTCCGGCGTGACCTTGAGATAATCGACCTTGCGATAGACCGGGAACGCCTTTTCCAGCACCGCGCCGCCAATGCCGACATCGCGCTGGCCGGCGGGCGCGCTGGCCGCGACATCGACGCTCAGCACCGCCTTGCCCGGCGTCGCCGACACGACCCTGGCGACGGTGACGCCCGCGCCCAGATCGACATCCGCCGCCGTCAGCGAGGCCGGCAGATTATGCCCCCAGATGGTGACCTCGACGCCCTTCGCCCCGGCCTTCACCGCGCCCGGCGTCACCGCCAGGATCGCGGGCGCGGCGGTCGCGCGAACCAGTTTCACATCATAGCCGAATTCCTGATATTCGCCCCAGAACCAGCGTCCTTCGGCGCGCTGCTGGTCGGGCGCGAACCACATCGTCTCGCGCGCCGGACTGCCCAGATCATCGGGCTTGCCCGGCGCCGCGCCGCCCTTGGACGAACCGCGCCAGCTATAGCCGGAATAGACGAGGCCGGTGCCGCTGCGGCTGATGGTCGCGCCGTTGGAGAGCGAGGTGAGCGACGCGCTGGTCTTGAACTCGTCCGCCGCCGCGCCCGGCGCCACCGTCATCGTGCCGACGAAGCGCCCCTGCCCCGGCACCGACGCCACCACCAGCCAGTCGCCCGCCAGCCGCGGCGCGCGCAGCCGCGAGCTCCAGGCGGCCCATTCGGGCGTATGCAGCCCTGCCACCTTGGGCATATAGGTCAGCGCATATTCGCCGCGCGTCATCTTGTCCTTGGGGTCGCGGCCGGCAGGCTGCTCGCTATCCTCGGCCGGGCGGCGATATTGGGCATCGGCCTGCGAATAGAGGGCGACGTGCAGATCCTGCAACGTCTTCCATTCCAGCTTCGACCGGCGCCAGGACAAGGGCTGGGCAAAGGCATGGCAGCTGGCGCAGGCGCCGCGCATCGTCTCGTTGGGCAGGACTTCGTCGACGATCCGTTTTTCGGGCAGATACATGACCGGCCGCGCCTCCTCCGGCGCCAGCCCGTGCGAGGCAGAGAGCGACTTGATGACCGCGCGCGATTCCTCGGGGGTGATGGGGAGGCCATTGAGGCGCACCATCCGCTTGATCGCCTGTGCCCAGCCCTCCGGCGTGGTGCGCACCCAGCTGATGCGCGACAGGTTGCCCTTGGCATCGGGCGCGTGACAGCTGCCGCATTTTTCCTGGACCAGCGGATCGGTGACGGGGATACCCTCCTCCGTCTCCTTCATCGTCGCGCCGTCGGGACCGCCATCGGCCCCGCTACCCCCTTGGGCCAGCACGACCGACGCAGAGAGCAACGCCAACAGACCGAACTTCACCGGAAGCTGCTTCACCCTGATGTCCCCCTTTGGCGTCCGGTCTTTTGCCCTGGACGCGGCCCAATCTCAGGCGGGGGCTTTTTTGCCCCTCTGACCGGCATGACGGATGACGCCATGTCGATCCGCCATCAGATTCTTGACGATCATCAAGATTTTTCAGGCCAAGTAAAGAGGGGGTTGGAAAACAGGGTTCAGGCGAACATCTCCGGCACGATCGGCAGGGTGCGGATACGCTTGCCGGTCGCGGCATGCAGCGCATTGACCAGCGCCGGGATCACCGGCGGCAGCGCCGGCTCGCCCATGCCGGTCGGCGGATAATCGGTCTTCACGAACTCGACGATGATCTGCGGCGTATCGGGGATTCGCTGCAACGGATGGGTGTCGAAATTGGCCTGCTCCACCGCGCCGGCCACCTGCGTGATCTTCTGCCCGGCCAGTGCCTGGCCCAGCCCCTCGATCACCGACCCCTGCGCCTGGTGCAGCGCATTCATCGGATTGATGATCTGGCTGCCGACATCGCCCGCGACCCACACGGTCGCGACCTTTGGCATGCCATCGATCAGCGCCACCTCCAGCACCTCGGCGAAATAGCCCATATGGCTGTAGTAAAAGGCAAAGCCCTTGCCCCGCCCCTTGGGCAATTTCCCGCGATCGGCCCAGCCGCTCAGCGCCACAACCTTCTCGATCACGCCCTTGGCGCGGCCGGTGACGAAGGGCGGCGCATTGGGACCGCGCGGCAATTCGCGCGGTTCGCCCAGCAATTCGAGCATCAGCGTCGGCAGATCCTTGCCCGCCGCCTGCGCGACCTCGTCCAGGAACGCCTGGGTGACGAAAGCCAGCGCATTGGAACCGGGCGCGCGCAGCCAGCCGGTCGGCATGTTGGAGCTGAGGAAACTCTGTTCCAGCAGCACCGTGTCGATCAGGCCGGCGGGGATTTCGGTCGCCGGCATCTCGGCCGACCGCACCGGCTTGCCGTCCTTGCCGAAGGTCACGAAATGATCGTGGAAGGCGGTCAGCTTGCCCGCCTTGTCCAGCGCCGCGCGGAAGCCGTGCCAGCCAGCCGGGCGATAGAAATCGCGCTGGATATCCTGCTGGCGGTTATAGAGCAGCTTCACCGGCACGCCCGGCAATTGCGCCGCGATCGCCGCCGCCTGCACCATATAGTCGTTCATCAGCCGCCGGCCGAAGCCGCCACCGATGCGGGTGAAATTGATGCGGATCTTGTCCGGCGGCAGGTTCAGCGCCTTGGCCACCAGCCCGCGCCCGCTTTCCGGATTCTGCGTCGGCGCCCAGATCTCGACCGCGCCATCCTCGAACAGGGCGGTGCAGTTCTGCGGCTCCAGCGTGCCATGCGCCAGAAAGGGATAATCATATTGCGCGCTGACCGTCTTCGCCGCCCCGGCAAAGGCGGCATCCACATCCCCGGCGCGGACGATGTCGCCATCGGCCTTGCCCTTCAGCCGTTCGGCCGCCTGCACCGCATAGCCCTCGGTCGAAAAGCCGCTGACGGCGCTCATGTCCCATTCGACCTTCAGCGCCTCGCGCGCCTGGTTGGCGCTCCACCAGCTTGTCGACAGGATGGCGACGCCGTCGAACAAGGATTCCGGCGTCCCGTCCCCCTTGATCGTCAGCACATGGGCCACGCCCGGCAGCGCCTTCACCGCGTCCAGATTGGCCGTCTTGAACGTCCCGCCAAAGGCCGGGCAGGTCTCCAGCACGGCATAGAGCATGCCCGGCAGCTTGAAATCGATCCCGAACAACGGCTTGCCCGCCACGATAGCCGGCGTATCCACGCCGCCGATCGACTGGCCGATGATGCGGAAATCCTTCGGGTCTTTCAGCGTCAATGTCGCCGGATCGGGCGGGGGCTGCTGTGCCGCGGCGGCGGCCAGCGCGGCATAGCTGATGCTCCTGCCCGACGCCGGATCGCTCACCTTGCCGCTGCCGGTCTTCAGCGTCGCGGGCGCTACGCCCCATTGTTGCGCCGCCGCCGCGACCAGCATCGCGCGCGCTGCCGCCCCGGCCTTGCGCGTCGGCAACCATTCGCGCGGCGTCGTGCGACTGCCCCCGGCCGTCTGCCCGCCGAATATCTTCTGGTCGGCATGGGTCTGCTCGATCGTCACCTGCGCCCAGTCGACGTCCATCTCCTCGGCAATCAGCATCGGCAGCATCGTCTTGGCGCCCTGCCCGATCTCGGCATTTTTCGCGCCGATGATGACGCGATTGTCGGGCAGGATGCGCACGAAGGCGGTCAATATCTGCGGCGTGCCCTCGGCCGCGCCGGCCAGCGGGATGTTGAGGTCGAACAACAGGCCGCCGCCCGCGACCAGCGAGGCGCTCAGGAAGCGGCGGCGCGACAGGATCGGCGCGTTCATGCCTTCGCTCCCGCCCTGGCCGCATCCTTGATCGCGGCGCGGATGCGGACATAGGTGGAGCAGCGGCACAGATTGCCCATCATCGCCGCATCAATATCCTCGTCACTGGGATCGGGCGTAGTCGCCAGCAGCGCGCTCGCGCTCATGATCTGCCCGGCCTGGCAATAGCCGCATTGCGGCACGTCCAGCTTGACCCAGGCATCCGATATCCGCTTGCCCGCATCGCTCTGCGCCACCGCCTCGATCGTGGTGATCGCCATGCCCTGCGCCTCGCCGATCGGCGTCTGGCAGGCGCGCGCCGGGCTGCCGTCGATATGCACGGTGCAGGCGCCGCACAGCCCCGCGCCACAACCGAACTTGGTGCCGACCATGTCCAGATCCTCGCGCAGTGCCCACAGCAGCGGCTTGGCCGGATCGGCCTCCACCGTGCGCGTCTGTCCATTGACCTTGAGACTGATCGCCATCGCCCTACCCCCGCTCAACCTTTGATTGTCGCGCGCAAAATAGATGGCAGAAAGGCACGGCCTGTCCAGAGGCTTCGAGGACAGTCGTCCAAGCCCCGGAAAAGCGATCGCTTTCGCAAGGCCCGGCTTGACTTGGCGCCCGCGCGCCTGTCTCTCCCTGTCCATCCCTATTCGCGACAGGAATTGCCATGACCGTCCGTATCTCGCTCGCGCTGCTCCTTGCCCTCGGCGCCTCCGCCCCGATCCTGGCCCAAGCCCCAACCACGACGCCCGCCTCGGCCACCGCTCAGGAAGACAAGGCGCTGCTCGCCTTCCTCGACCAGGCGTTCGACCAGCAACTGGCGCTCAGCCCGGAATCGATGACCAGCCTTGGCCTCAAGACCGACTATGGCAAGCTGGACGATTATAGCGAACGGGCCGACGCCCGCAGCCTGGCGCTGCAGGAACAGCAGCTCGCCGAACTGCATCGCCGCTTCTCGCCCGAACGGCTCGGCCCCTCGGCGCGGCTCAGCTATCGTCTGTTCGAAGCGCAGGTGGCGACATCGAAGCAGCAGGCGCCCTTTGCCAAATATGCCTTCCCAGTGTCCACCAATGGCAGCCCGGCGGGCAACATCCCGGTCTTCCTGATTAACGAACATCGCGTCGACAGCGTCGCCGATGCCCAGGCCTATATTGCCCGCCTGCGCGACAGCGAGCGGGTGATGAACGAGGTCGCGACCAAGATGCGCGACCAGGCGGCACAGGGCATCGTCCCGCCCAAGATGGTGTTCGCCCCCGCCCGCGCCGACGCGAAGAAGGTGATCAGCGGCGCGCCCTTCGATCAGGGACCGGACTCCACCCTGTTCGCCGATTTCAAGAAGAAGGTCGGCGCGCTCAAGGCATCGGATACGGAAAAGGCCAAGCTGATCGCGGACGCACAGGCCGCGCTGACCGGCCCCTTCGCCAAGGGTTTCCAGACCCTATTCGCCGCGCTCGATGCGATCGAACCCAGGGCCAAGGGCAATGACGGCGCCTGGAGCCTGCCGGGTGGCGAGGCCTATTATGATGCCCGCCTCGCCTTCTACACCACCACCAGCCTCAACGCTGACCAGATCCACCAGATCGGCCTGGACCAGGTGAAGGCGATCCGGGCGGAGATGGAGGCGGTAAAGGCGCGGATCGGCTTTGCCGGATCGCTGACCGATTTCTTCCAGGCGCTGCGCACCGATCCCAAGTTCAAATATCCCAATGATGCCGCCGGCCGCGAAGCCTATCTGGCGGACGCCCGCGCCGCCATCGCCCAGACCATGGACGCCGCGCCGCGCTTCTTCCGCGTCCTGCCCAAGGCGAAGCTGGAAGTGCGCGCGGTCGAGGCCTGGCGGCAGGAAACCGCCTCGGTCGCCTTCTACAACCAGCCCGCGCCGGACGGATCGCGCCCCGGCATCTTCTACGTCAACCTCGCCGACATGAATCAGGTGCAGAAGCCGCAGGTCGCAGCGATCGCCCATCATGAAGGCGCGCCGGGCCATCATTTCCAGATCGCCCGCGCGCAGGAACTGCCCGACCTGCCCAAATTCCGCCGCTTCGGCTATTATGGCGCCTATACCGAAGGCTGGGGCCTCTATAGCGAGCGCCTGGCCAAGGAAATGGGCGCCTATCGCGATCCCTATTCGGAATTCGGCATGCTCTCGCTGCAGATGTGGCGCGCGATCCGGCTGGTCACCGACACCGGCCTGCATGCCAAGCGCTGGACGCGCGAACAGGCGATCCAGTATTTCCGCGACAATGCGCCCCTGTCGGAACGCGACATCGTCAAGGAAGTCGATCGCTACATCAACAATCCGGGCCAGGCGACCAGCTACATGATCGGCCAGATTCGCATCACGCAGTTGCGCAAGGAAGCCGAGCAGGCGCTGGGCGCGAAGTTCGACATTCGCGACTTCCATGAAGTGGTGCTGGCCAATGGCGCCCTGCCACTCGACGTGCTGGGCGAACAGGTCCAGGCCTATATCGCGGTCACCAAGGCCAAGGGCTGAACCGCCCTACGCACCCGGCTTGTCCCGCCAGCAGGGGACAAGCCGGGTGAAGGCGGCACTCCCTGCCCCTTACAGCGTGCCGCGCAGAGTGAACTTCACCGCGCGGGGTTCGCCGTAGCGGGCGCTGCCGAGATAGAGGCCGGAATAATAGGTCTTGTCGAAGATATTCTCGACATGGACTGACAGCGAGAGATGGTCGGTGAAGCGATAATTGGCGAGCAGGTCGACCACCGCTAGGCTGCCCTGGCTGTAGGTTTCGCCATTCGGCCCTTCGCCGTCGGCCGTGGTCTTGCCCTGCCACTCGACATTGCCGCCGATCGTCAACGCGCTGAACTGGCCGGGCAGCGTATAGGCACTGAACATCTTGAAGCTGTTCTTGGCGATCTGCGGCATCTGGCGCACGCCGTCGCGATCTTCCGCTCGGGCGTTGGCAAAGCCGCCGGCGATGCGCCAGCCGGGCAGGATTTCGCCCTTCACCTCCAGTTCGAAGCCCGACGACTTCATGCCCGACACCGCATGATAGGCCGAACTGCCATCGGGCGCAAAAATGCCGGGGCCGTCGGCCAGGGCATAATTGTCCTGCTTCATCTTGAACACAGCGGCGGTGGCGCTGAGGCGGCCGTCGAGGAAGTCGGCCTTGAGCCCGGCTTCATAGGTATTGCCTTCGAGCGGGGCGATGACATCGCCATCGACGGTGCGCGATGTTTGCGGCGTGAACACGCTGGCATAGCTGACATAGGCCGAGAGGGTCTTGGTAAAGTCCAGCACCAGGCCGGCATAGGGGGTGAAGACCGCCTTTTCATCGACCACCGGGGTCCAGACCTTGGGGCCGGTCACGTCCTGCGCATAGCTGTCCTGCTTCCACCAGGTGAGGCGGCCGCCGGCGATGATCGAGAGCGGGGCGATCGGCTTCAGCCGGGCGACGCCGGCAATCGAACTGGTCTCGATCCGGTTGCCGGCGGTGCCGCCCGAAGGCGTCAGGTCGGGCTTGGCGACGTCACCGGTCGGGAAATAGCTATAGGCATTGATCGGATACATATAGTCGCTGCCGCCCCACCAGCCGGGATAGGGCGTCTGGTCATCGTCGAAACGGGTGTGGCTCAGGGTCAGGGCGACATGCTGTTCCTGGCCCAGTGCCTCGAACGCGCCGCGCAGATTGGCATAGACCGCGTCGAGCGTCAGGTCCGACGCCCAGCGGGTGGCGTAGAAGGTGCCGCCATCGCCGGTTTCCTTGTCGATCGCGGTGCCGAAATAATAGCCGATCGTCTCGTCATAGGAGCCGGACTTGTGCTCGGCATCGACCTGCAGATGCCAGTTGGCGTCGAAATCATGGGCGATCGAGGCGAAGATGTTGACGCTCTTGCGGCGGAAGTCGGACCAGTCGGCACCGCCATTGGTGGAGCGGGCGAAATCGGTCTTCGTGCCGTCGGTGAAGAAGAGCGGCACGCCGCCGCGCGAGGCGCCTTCGTTGCGGAAATTCTGATATTCGACGCCAGCGGTCAGCAGGGTATTCGGGCCAAGATCGGCCTCGATCACGCCATAGAGCGCCTGGCGCTTGGCATGTTCGCGGTCGATGAAAGTGTCGTTATCCTGCCAGGCCCCGGCGACGCGCGCGCGGATATGGCCGCTGGCGGTCAGCGCGCCGCCGATGTCGCCTTCCAGCCGGTATTTGTCCCAGGAACCGATGGTCGCCGCGACCGTCGCGCTCAGGTCCGCGCCGGGCCGCTTGCGGATCATGTTGATCGCCGCCGACGGCTCGCCGGTGCCGGTCATCATGCCGGCCGAACCGCGGATCACCTCGATCCGGTCATAGGCGATCATGTCGGCGGTATCTTCGGTGAAGCCATAGACATTCGACGGGCGGGCAACGCCGTCGACCAGATAATTCTGCACCGCAAAGCCGCGCGCGGTATAGTTGGTGCCGTCGGTGCCGAGCGCGCTGGAGCGGTTGGTCTGGATGCCGACGATCTGCTGCATCACTTCGGAAATGTCGGTCAGCCCCTGTTCCTGCATGCGTAGACTGTCGAGGCTGGTGACCGACTGGGGCGTTTCGCGGGCGGTGAGGTTGAGGCCGTTGGTCTCATTCTGGCCGGTAACGACGATGGAGTCCGGAGCGGGCGCGTTTGCATCAGGCTCGTCCGCGGGCGCCTGGGCCTGGGCGCTGGTGTTAGCCAGCAGCAAGCAGGCAGCGATCGACGCCGCGCCGTAGCGGACGAAATTCTTCTTCGATGCAAAGGACATAAGGCACTTCCCCCATATTTCGCCATGCCCTGAACATGGCGCCCTGGATGTTGGGGCGGCGCTTTAATGAGATTGATTTGCAAATGCAACGATTCGGAAACAAGCTGATGCAAAATATGCGCCGAGGCGCAATATGGCGCTATCGATCAGCCACGTTGGCTGCCGGGATGAGTGGGCGATTGATGCCGGGACAGCTCCGGTCGTTACTTTCGTCTGCCTCTTCGCATCGCTGCACGGGATCGTTTCGCGCGGAGCCGCAGACAAGAATAGTAAGGATGGGAAAAGGCAAGCTCCGCTTCTGGTCGTTACCAGACCATCCCCCCGCTATACCGGCAGCACGAACTCCACCGGCGCGGTGAATTCGATGCGGTCGCCGGATATGTCGGACGGAGCCTTGGGATAGGGTGAGGCGCGGTGCAGCATGGCGGCGGCTTCCTCGTCAAGCGAGGCGCGGCCGGAACTGCTGATCACCCGCCCTTCGATCAGCATGCCGGCACGGTCGATCACGAAGCGGACCTTCACCACCCCTTCCTCATGCCGCATCTTGGCGCGGCGGGGATAAATTTTGTGGGCATAGAGCCAGGAACGCACCCGCGCGGCATAGGCGCGGCTGTTGCCGGCCGGGGCGTTGGCGTCCAGCCCGTCGGCAATGCCGCGCCGGGCCGGCGGCGCGCCGGCGCTGGCGGCCATGACCGGCGTCGCCCTGGCCGCAGGCTGCGACGATGGCGCCGCTGCGGCCGCCGGCGTGGACGGAGCAGCCGGCGCCACCGCAACGGGCAGCGACAATGCGGAAGGGATCGCCACCATCGGCGGCGGCACCGGCTGCGGCGGGCTGACGGGCGTGGGAGGCGGCGCCTGCGTCGGCACCGGGGCTTCGGGCTGCGTCGTCGCCTCCGCCGCCTCGGCCTGTTCCGCCCCCTGCTCCACGCCCTTCAGCGCCGCCAGCGACATGACGGTCAGTGCAGCCCCCTCCTCGCGCTTCGGCGCGCGGCCCATGCCCAGGTTCAGTAGCGCCGCGATCAGCAGCGCGTTTATCCCGAGCGAGGCCGCCGCCGGCCCCGTGACGCGAAAGGGACGCCGCACGCCCGTCATGGCGTCAGAAGGTGTTCGCCACGGTGAAGCGGAAGCTCTGTCCCTCGGCGGCGAGCGACGACAGATGGCGGCGATATTGCTTGTCGAAGATATTATCCATGGCGATGCGGAATTCGAAGCCCTTGGCCACGCCACCCTGCGGCTTGAAGGCGAAGAACAGGTTGTGGACGCTGTAGCCCGGCGTCGCCAGGCCCGACCCGGCCGAGGCGAAGCTGCCCGGCGTCACCTTGTCCTGCCGCTCGGCAAATTCGCCGGTCCAGCCGCCCGACAGGCCGCTCGCCACATCATTATAGCCCAGCGTCAGGCGATAGTCGTTCGCCGGGATGGTGTTGAGATAATCGCCGGTCAGCCGGTTCTTGCCATCGATGAAGCTGGCATTACCGCGCGCATAGAAGCCGCCCATGCCATATTCGGCTTCCAGCTCGATGCCCTTGAAACGCGACCGGTTGATATTCTGGAAATAGGGCGTGCCCGCCGCGGCCGAGACGTTGACGATCAGATCCTTTACGTCGTTCTGGAACAGGGTGGTCTTCGCGCGGAAGCGGTCATTCTTGCCCAGCATATCGTCGAAGGACAAAGTGAAGCCGGCTTCATAATTGTCCGATTTCTCGGGCTTCAGATCGGGATTGTTCGGCCGGGTCGCGCTGCGGGTGAAGATTTCGTCGATATTGGGCATGCGCACGGTCCGCGCGACCGACCCGAACAGGCCGAACCAGGGCGTGATATTGTAGAGCGCCGCGAGCTTGGGCGACACGCCGCTATCCTTCACCTTGTCGGTCAGGACAGTGCCGCCGACCACCGTGTCGCCCGGCGTCAGGCGGGTCCAATCGACGCGCACGCCCGGCATGATGGTCAGCTTGTCGGACCAGACGATCTCCAGCTGACCGAACAGGCCGTAACGGTCCATGTCGCCTTCGGGATGGGTGCCCGCGCCCGGCGTCACCGTGCCGTCGAAATTGACGCGCGGGTTGTGCCGTTCCTGCGTGCTCCACTGGCCGCCCAGGATCAAGAAGGTCGTACAGTCGCCGCCCATGGCGAACTCGCTGGTGTTCTGGACCTTGGCCTGCCAGCTTTCATAGGAGAAATCGGAATATTCCAGGTTCGCGCCCAGGAAGGTCGTCTCGGTCTGGTGGACCTTGGACAGCGAATAGGCGACCTGCGCCTCGACATTGAAAAATTTGCTGCCGTCGAAGTCGTTGACATAGCCCAGCACGGCGGTCTTGTCATGAACCCGGCGGCGCATCAGCGAGCTGCCGGTGGCGGCCGAAATCTGGTCATAGACCTGCGGCGCGTCGCTGATCCAGTCCTGGTAGGACGCCCAGATCGCATGCTTCTTGTTGCCGCCGATCGCGACCCGGCCCTTGACCAGCCAGCTGTCGGATTCGGTGGCGGAGGCAGCGACGGTGTCGCCATTGCCGCTCTTGTAATCGTCGGTGCGGCGATAATTATAGCTGCCCAGCAGCTCGACGCCATCGACCGGCTCGGTCGCGACAATGCCCGACAGCGTATGGCCCTGCGCATTGGTTTCGGTCGCGCCCTTCAACCGCACGGCCAGCTTGTCGCCGTCGCGCAGGAAGTCCGACGCATCCTTGGTGGTGAAGTTGATCACGCCCGCCAGCGCGCCCGCGCCATAGAGGGTGGAAGATGCCGGGCCGCGCAGCACCTCGACCCGCTTGTAGAGTTCGGGCTCGCTGAAGAAGGCGCCCATGCGATATTGTTCGTAGAATTTGGTGACGCCATCGACCGTCATCAGGATGCGGTTGTCGCTGTCGCCGATCGCCGTGCCCATGCCGCGAATGTTGAAGCCCTGGCCCAGCTGGCCGACGCCGCCCTGCACATTGACGCCCGGCATGCCTTCCAGCAGGTCGCCGATCGTCGTCGCCTGCAACTGGTCGATATCCTCCTGGTCCAGCGCGGTCACCGCCTGCGGCGTGTCCAGCGCGACCTTCTCGACGCCTGCGGAGATGATCATCCGGTCGAGCGCGAACTGCGAATCGCTCGCGACCGCAATGTCGTCACTCTGGTCCTGGGCCATTGCCGGCAAAGGCAGTGCGATCAGCGCGGTGCCCAGCAGAAGCAGGGTCTTGGACTTGGTCATGAGAAATGCCCCCGTATCATTGTTGCGGCGCATCACGCGCCGGGTTGGCCGCTCTCTACCGGCATTAAATGCTATTGCAAGTGATTCTCACTATATATTATAGAGGAGCGTAACGAAACCAAGGGGAACCCCATTGTCCAACCATCGCCGCCCGGTGAACGCCCTGTTCGCCGCCGCCTTGCCTGTGCTGCTATTGGCCGGCGCCACCGCTGCCCAGGCGCATATGCCCTATGTACTGCCGACCCTGTTCGATGCCGGAAAGGCCGACCATGTCACCGTCACCTCGGCCTTTGCCGAGGATGCCTTCGTCCCCGAAGTCGCGATGCGCGACGCGCCCTTTCACCTGGTCGCGCCAGATGGCAGCCAGGCGACCACCGGCCCGGTCACCTATCTGCGTGACCTGTCGGTGTTCGAGGCTGATCTGAAGGCGGACGGCACCTATCGCATCACCACCGGCCAGCGCGCCGGACGCAAGGGCAAGATGTTCCGCGTCGGCGACAGCTGGCAGATGCGCGGCGAAGGCGGCGATCCCAAGCCCGGCACGCAGGAGGTCGAGGTGCAGAGCATGACGCTCGCCGACGCCTATGTCACCCGCGGCCAGACGACGCAGGCCGCGCTCAAGCCGGTCGGCACGGGCCTCGAAATCCAGCCGGTCACCCATCCCAACGCCATCGTGTCGGGCAGCGATGCCAGCTTCGTGCTGCTGTTCGACGGCAAGCCCCTGCCCGCCACGCAGGTCACCCTGTTCCGCAGCGCCGGCGTGCATGACGGCCGCAAGGTCGCGACCGAGACCAAGAGCGACGCGCAGGGCCGCTTCAGCCTGAAGCCCGACGACGCCGGCACCTATCTGATCCTGGTCCGCCATCGCGGCGCCGCCCCGGCCGGGTCGGAAACACCCTATCGCAGCTACACCTACACGCTGGCGTTCGACGCCGCCTGATATTCCGGAGACGCACCATGAAAACCCGTTCCATCCTGATCGCCGCCGTCGTTGCCGCCGCCGGCACGCCCGCCTTCGCCGCCCCGCATGAAGGCGGCGCCTTCGTCCACGACTATGACAGCAACCATGACGGCAAGGTCGACCGCGCCGAGTTCGACGCGGTGCGCGTCACCCGCTTCAAGGCGACCGATGCCAATGGCGACGGTTGGGTGTCGGAGGATGAATATGTCGGCGAATATGCCGCCCGCCTCGAAAAGCAGCTCGCGGAATCGAGCCTGACCGAAGAGAAGAAGACCGAGGAGCGCCAGCGCCAGATCCGCCAGGCCCATGTCCGCTTCAACGTCCTCGACAAGGACAAGGACGGCAAGATGGCCCAGGCCGAATATGACGCGTCAGGCGCGCGCGCCTTTGCCGAGCAGGACGCCGACAAGGACGGCATCGTCACCGCCGCCGACGTGCAGGCGACCAACGCCCGCATGGCCGCGATGCGCGCCAAGACCGACAGCTGACACAAAGAAGGACCGGGGTTGCCGGTCCTCATCGAGCTTACCAGGGAAGGGGCCGGGCCGTGCAGACCCGGCCCCTTTCGCGTGTCAGAGACTGTTTGAGAAAGCCGGTTCCAGCCCGCTCCCCCGCCCAACCACCCGATCCAGTGTCATCCTGTCGGGCGGTTGGGCGGGGGAGCGGGCTGGAACCGCGCTGAAAAATCGCTCTTTCGCGATTTTTCAAACAGGCACTCAGGCCCAGTTGAAGGGCAAGGGCGCCTCGCGGAAGGCGAAGCGGTCGAGATGGTCGGCGACGACCTGCTTGAACTTCTCGACATCGGCGTCCGCATTGGGTTCCAGCACCACGGTCAGCAGCTCGGCATCGGCACTCAGGTGGATCGGCCCCATCGGAAAGGCGATCTCGCCCTTGTCCGCATCGAAGCTGGTCTCGAACTTGTGGCTCCAATGCTTGCAAAGCTGCTGCAGGTAACGGCTGCCATGGGTGGTCGGCACGGTGGCGGTCAGCGTCATGGGGTCAGAGCCTTTCGATCTTGCTGGCGGCCTCGTCGATCAGGGCCGCGACGTCGAACATGGTTTGGGAATCGGCGCCTTCCTTTTCAAGCCGATGCTGGATCGCCACGCGCATATTCTGCAGCGCGCGGCGCACCGGCGCGGCATCATTACGCTGCGCCTTGCTGGCCAGATGCGCCAGCTTCTCCATCACCTCGGCAACGCCGGCCTCATGCTCGGCCAGATGGGCCGTGCCCGCCTCGGTAATGGCGAACAGCTTGCGGCTGCCTTCGCCGGGCTGCTCGGCGATCAGGTCCATGTCGGCCAGCAGGGTCAGGGTCGGATAGACGACACCCGGACTGGGCGCATAGACAGACCCCGACAGGCTCTCGATCTCGCGGATCAGGTCATAGCCGTGACGCGGCGCATCGGCGATCAGCTTGAGCAGGATGAGCTTCAGCGCATCATTGCCGAACAGCCGCCGGCGCCCGCCGCCACGCCCGCCCCGGCCCCCGGCCCGACCACCGCCGAAACCGCGCCCGAAACCCTCGGGGCCAAAGCCGCCCGGTCCGAAGAAGCGGCCATGGCCGCATTCACCGCGATGGCCCAAGCCGCGCGGGTCGAAACCGCGATCGACCATGGCGTCATCCATGTGCCGGCCCGGCCGGCAACCCCGGCGCCCAGCGCCGCGATCGGAATGGGAAAAATGCATATTCTCTCTTTCAAAATGCTTCATGATGCATTGTGATATATCTTAAAATTCATCAGCGTCAATATGTGAGATATATCTTTATGCATCTTATTACAGGGACTCCCACCCGAAACGCCGGAAAATCAGGCTTATCGCCTCAGGGTATAAGCATTATGCAGAATGTGATTGTTCTTGCGATCGATTGTCGTTAGCAGCCCTGCCCAACATGGATCAGGGGATCGCGATGCTGCATCATATCGAAATTCGTCACTCTGCAATCGCGCTGGCGGCGCTGACCATCGCCCTCGCATCGCCAGCCATGGCGCAGCAGGCCGAGGCCGACGCTGACAAGAGCAGCAAATCGATCGTCGTCACCGCGGCCCGCTCGATCCTGCCGCCCAATGCGCTGCCGCTGACGATCGACCTGATCGACAAGCAGATGCTCGACCAGCAGATCGCGATTTCCGGCTCGGTCACCGATGCCATCTCCACCCTCACCCCCAGCTTCTCCCCCACGCGCGGCAAACTGTCGGGCGCAGGCGAAACGCTGCGCGGCCGCTCGCCGCTCTACGCCATCAACGGCATCCCGCAATCGACCCCGCTGCGCGACGGCAGCCGCGACGGCTTCACCATCGACGGCTTCTTCATCGACCGGGTCGAACTCATCTATGGCTCCAACGCGCTGCAGGGGATTGGCGGCACCGGCGGCATCGTCAACCAGGTGACGGTCGGCGCGCCGAAGGAAGAGGGCATCAGCGGCCGGGTGCTGCTGCAGGGATCGGCCAGTGACGATTTCGACGGCGACGGCTTCGGCGGCAAGGCAGCCGGGCTGGTCCAATATAAGGCCGGCGCTTTCGATGCCACGGTCGGCGCCTCCTATGAAAAGCGCGGCGCCTTCTATGACGCGCGCAACCGCCGCATCGGCATCAACCTGACCCAGGGCGAGACCCAGGCGTCGCAGACCACCGATGTCTTCGCGCGGCTGGGCTATGCGGTCGGCGATACCGGCCGGCTCGACCTCATCCTCAATCGCTATGAGTTGAAGGGCGATGGCGACTATGTCCCGCTCGCCGGCAGCCGCGCCAACGGCCTCCCCACCACCGCGGTCAAGGGCGACGCCCCCGGCACGCCGGGATCGAACCGCACCGAAAGCGCATCCCTCTCCTATACCGACAGCGATGTCGCCGGCGGCAACCTCGTCACCCAGCTTTTCTTCAACCGCAGCCGCGACATTTTCGGCGGCGAGTTCGCCGCGATCGCGACCTTCCAGGATCCCAGCATCGCGCCGGTCGGTACATTGTTCGACCAGTCGCAGAACCGCTCGCGCAAGATCGGCGGCAAGATCAGCTATGAACGCGCCCTGCCCGGTTTCGAGGCGCTGACCACCACGGTCGGCCTCGACGTCCTGTTCGACAAGACGGAACAGCGCTTGATGGTCACCGGCCGCACCTGGGTGCCGCCCAGCGACTTCCGTTCCATCGCCCCCTTCGCCCAGGCCAATCTCAAGATCGCCGACGGGCTGGTCCGCGTCGCCGGCGGCGTGCGCTGGGAAAATGTGCAGGTGAAGATCGACGATTTCCACACCCTCGCCTCCACCACCGCGCCCAATTATGGCGGCGTCGATGTCGCGGGCGGCAAGCCCAAATTCTCCGACGCGCTGCTGAACGGCGGCCTCATCTTCGAACCGCTTGACGGCATTCGTGCCTATGCCAGCTATGCCGAGGGCTTCACCATGCCCGATGTCGGCCGCGTCACCCGGTCGATCGGCGTCGCGGGCGTCGACCTCGACGATTATCTCGACATCAGCCCGATCGTCTCCAACAACCGCGAAATCGGGCTGGAGGTGAAGCGCGGCCCGATCGACGCCAGCGCCACCTATTTCTGGTCGTCCAGCGACAAGGGCCAGATATTGATCGCGCAGGGCGACGGCATCTTCACCGTGCAGCGCCAGCGGGTCGAGATCGAAGGGCTCGAAATCAACCTCGGCGTGCAGACGCCGCTGCCGGGCCTCAAGCTCTCCACCGGCTATGCCCATCTCAAGGGCCGCTATGACAGCGACAGCGCCAATCCCGACGGCATCGTCGATACCGATCTGGACGGCACCAACATCTCGCCCGATCGCCTGAACGTCGCCGCCGACTATCGCCATGGCGCCATCTCGGCGCGGCTGCAGACCCAATATTATCTGTCGCGCAATTTCCATGGCAAGGCGAACCCGGACCGGCGCAACAATTTCGGCGGCTATGCGGTCACCGACGCCTATCTCCGCTACGACACCGCATCACTGGGCGGCGTCTATCTCAGCGTCCAGAATCTGTTCGATAAATTCTATATCGACTATAATAGCGACACGCGCCTGCCCAACGACAATCTGGCCTTCTTCGCCGGTCGCGGGCGGCTCTTCACCCTGGGCTGGGATTATCGCTTCTGATGATAAGCGGGCGGGCCACGGCCCGCCCGTTAAGGCCATCAGAGCGACGCGAAATCGATCGGCGCATGCCGGTCGAGCGTGCGGCTCTGGTCCTCCAGCGGATATTTGAGGCCGCTGGCGCAATTGAACAGCACCGCGCGTTCATCCCGCCCGATCACCCCCTCGTCCAGCGCTCGGCTGTAGGCCGCCAGCGTCGCCCCACCCTCGGGACAGAGCAGCAACCCGTCGTCGCGCGCCACGTCGCGCACCGCCGCCGCGATCGCCGCGTCCGACACCGCCAGCGCCGCGCCGCCGCTTTCCCGCACGGCGCGCAGGATCAGGAAGTCGCCCACCGCCCTGGGCACGCGAATGCCCATTGCGATGGTCTGGGCATCCTCCCAGCGTTCGGCAAATTCCACGCCCTGCTCGAACGCGCGAACCATCGGCGCGCAGCCCTCGGCCTGCACCGCGAACATCTTGGGGCGCTTGGAGCCGATGAAGCCGATCTTCTCCAGCTCATCGAACGCCTTCCACATGCCGATCAGGCCGGTGCCGCCGCCGGTGGGATAGAAGATCGCGTCGGGCAGTTCCCAGCCGAGCTGCTCGGCCAGTTCCAGCCCCATCGTCTTCTTGCCCTCGATCCGATAGGGCTCCTTGAGCGTCGAGAAATCGAACCAGCCGCGCTCCTTGACGCCCTGGCCGACGATCGCGCCGCAATCGTCGATATAGCCGTTGACGCGATAGACCCGCGCGCCCTGCGCCGCGATCTCGCGCACATTCACTTCGGGCGTATCGGCCGGGCAGAAGATCACCGATTCCATGCCGGCGACCGCGGCATAGGCGGCCAGCGCCGCGCCAGCATTGCCATTGGTCGGCATCGCCACCTGGGTCACGCCCAGTTCCTTGGCCATGGAGACGGCCATGACGAGGCCGCGCGCCTTGAACGACGCGGTCGGCAACCGCCCCTCATCCTTGGCCAGCAACTGCGCCCCGCCCAGCCGCTTGGCCGTGCGCGGCAGCGAGATCAGCGGCGTCGCATTCTCGCCCAGGCTCACGATGTTGCTGGTCTGCCGCACCGACAGCAATTCGCGCCAGCGCCACAGGTCCATCGGCCGCGCGGCCAGTGCCTCCTTGGTCAGCGTGGCCCGCACGCCGTCCAGATCATAGCGCACCAGCAGCGGCTTGCCCGCCGCCGACAGCCCATGCAGCCGATCCGCCTCATAACGCTCGCCGGTCAGCGAACATTCCAGATGGGTGACAAAGGTCGGACGGTCGGTGGTGAGGTTCAGGTCGTGCAGCAAAAGGGCCTCCGTTCGGGCAAGGATTCGGTGCATTCGCGGCCCCACGGGGGACCCTGACCGATCCAGCCCGAACGGGGCGGATATTTGTCACTCCGGCTTCTTCGCCACGCTGACCATGGCGGGGCGCAGCAAGCGGTCCTTGATGCTGTAGCCGGCCTGCATTTCCACCAGCACGGTGCCCGGCTCGGCGTCCGCCGACGGCAGTTCCATCACCGCCTGATGCTTGTTCGGGTCGAGCGGCTGGCCGACCGATTCGATCTTGGTGATGCCGTTGCGGCCGAACACCGCCTCCAGCTCGCGGCCGGTGGCTTCCAGGCCGGTGACCAGTCCCTTGAACTTGTCGTCCTCGCGCAGATCGGCGGGAATGGCGGCCAGTGCCCGGCCCAGATTGTCGGCCACCGACAGCATGTCGCGGGCAAAGCTGGTCGCGGCATAGGCACGCGCGTCGGCCAGTTCCTTCTCCAGCCGGCGCCGCACATTCTGCGTATCGGCATGGGCGTAGAGAATGTCCTGCTTGGCCGTTTCCAGCTCGGCTTCCAGCGCTGCGATACGCTCGGCATTGGCGTTTTCAGGGGCGTCCACGGGGGTCTCCTCCTCGGGCAGCTGGTCCAGGGTTTCGGTATTTTCGATAGTCTGCTTGTCTTCGCTCATCTCATCAATCTCGACAGCGTCTGTGCGGTGAAATCCACCATGGGGATCACTCGGGCATAGTTCAAGCGCGTGGGGCCGATCACGCCGACCACGCCGACGACCCGGCCGTCCCCGCCGCGATAGGGGGCGGCTATGACCGATGAACCCGAAAGGGAAAAGAGCTTGTTTTCCGAACCGATGAAGATTTTGGTCGCGCTGCCGGCCAGCGCGCTCTCCAGCAGGCGCGAAATCTCCTGCTTGCCCTCCAGCTGCTCCAGCAATTGCCGCACCCGGTCGAGGTCGGCGGCGGTGCCATCGTCGATCAGATGCGCCTGCCCCCGCACGATCAGCACGGGACGGTCATCGGCGTCATGGCTCCAGATCGCGATGCCGCGCGTCACCAGTTCGCGCGCCGCGCCCTCCAGCGTAGAGCGCTCCTGCTCCATCTCGCGGGCCAGCAGGTCGCCGGCCTGGCGCAGGGTCAACCCGCCAAAGCGCGCCGACATGAAATTGGCCGCCTCGTTCAGCATCGATGGCGTCACCCCGCGCGGCAGGTCGAGCACGCGATTCTCGATCGACCCGTCCTGCCCCACCAGCACCGCCAGCGCCTGACGGTCATTGAGCGGCACGAAGCCGAACTGGCGCAACACCGGCTCGCGCCGGGGCACCATGACGATGCCGGCGCAGGCCGAAAGCCCCGACAGCGTCGCCGTTGCCGCCGACAGCGCCTCCTCGATCGGCCCGCCCTCGGCCAGCCCCGCCTCGATCGCGCGGCGCTCCTCGACCGACGGCTCGGCCGCCTGCATCATCCCGTCGACGAACAGCCTCAGCCCGGTCTCGGTCGGCATCCGCCCGGCCGAGGTGTGCGGCGCGGCGAGCAGGCCCAGTTCCTCCAGATCCTGCATCACATTGCGGATCGAGGCGGCCGAGAGGCTCAGCCCCATCTTGCTGATCGTGCGCGACCCCACCGGCAACCCGGTGCCCAGATAGCTATCCACCACCATGCGAAACACGTCGCGCGCGCGGTCATTCAGTTCGGCGATGGAGGCAGTGGCGGCCATGGCGATGATGTAGGCGGCTTTGGGCGCCGGCTCAACGGGGGATTGGGTAAAGGTATGACAAGCACGGCAAGCCCCCCCCTCCCTCTGCCCAAGCAGATGCCAGATAGTTGAGCTTGCATATATACAAGGATTAGGGAAAGCGTTTGCCATGCTTGAAAAACTGAACGTCACCCGATTCAAAACCCTACGCGAAGAGGCGCTCGAGTTTGGCCGCGTCAATCTGTTTATCGGCGGCAACGGCACTGGAAAATCGAATATCCTTGAGGCAATTGGGATTGCCTCCGCATGCCTTGGCCGGGGCTTGGGTGACACTGATATCGGGCTTAAGGGTCTTCGGATAACGCCGCCGGAGCTAATGAAATCGTCGTTCAAAAATGAGGATCTGCCAAAAACTTTTGCGCTTGAAGGGGAATTCTCAAGCGGGGTGACGTACAAATGCACGTTGCAAAGCCGGGAAGGCGATCCTCTCCTGAGGTTTTTTTCTGAATCAGCCACTGTCGGCAATCGGCGGATATTTGGCCGCAGCAACAGAGGCGCCAGTGCCACGGGCGTCTCCCATGTCGATCGCCTCGAGCAACATCGAGGAATCTGGGACCAGATCAAAGCCACCTATGAAATTGAATCGCAAATCGCGGATGAGTTCCAGCGCTTCTCCCGCTATGTAATTTACACGCCGCAAACCGATTTTCTACGCGGTAGGTGGAGTGGAAGAATTGACACACCTCCCATCGGCCTTCACGGAGAAGGCCTTCCCGAAGCAGCATCGACGTTTTTGGATTGCTGGCGCCGGTACTTACCGGGAAATCCACTTCATACTATTGAACATGAAAAGGAAATTATAAATTCTTTGGTTGACCTTGTATGGCTTCCAGGATGGGCATCGCAATTTGGAAGCCATTACGCCCCAGCCTCTCTAACATCGCGAGATATTGCAGACAGAGCAAGTAAAATTCTCTATTTCAGAGATAAGTTTATGCATGCAAGTCGCAATAGATTGTCAGGATACGACAGCAGCGAAGGAACTTTATTTTTATTATTTTCAGCCATAGTACTTGGCCATCCAGATGCGCCGCGAATTTTTGCACTTGACAATGTAGATAATGCATTAAACCCTAGACTGACAAAAAGTTTAGTGGAACGAGTTATTAAAATTTGCGAAATCACCAATGAGAACAATTCAAGCCTTGGCGCACAACAAGTTTTCTTGACAAGTCACAACCCAACTGCGCTTGATGCTTTCGACTTATTTGATGACAACAATAGAATATTTGTTGTCAAAAGAAATGCAAAAGGACACACAACCGCAAAAAGACTAATCCCACCGGAGGGAATGACTAAAGATAATTGGGAAATTGTTAGAGGCGGGCGCAATTTGTCACAACTCTGGCTGGACGGCGATATTCCTGGCGCGTTAGGTAACATATGATAAACATAGGAGTAATATGCGAAGGACCAACTGACTATCCAGCCATTGTTCATTTTCTGGGCGCAGCCTTGCAAGCCGAAGGAATTAAGTCATCCTTCAGGCCCCTATTTCCAGACATGGACAACACGAGGCCGATCGGCGGGTGGGCTAACGTATTTTCATGGCTAAAAAAATATCCGCCTGAAGCACGGATACAGCGCTTTTTTTTCCGGCGGGTTATTTGGTGGCGATTTGAAATCTGAACTTCTTGATGCCATCATCATACAGCTGGACGCAGATGTTTTGGACGATTCATCCTTTAAAAATTACATTGAAGAACATTTCAATATCACTCTTCTGAAAATGTCCGAGCCAAATGATAGAGCAGATCAAATAAAGGTTGTCCTTTTGTCTGCTGCACGAATCAGAGAAATGGCTAATATCGATGTAGAGCGGCACATTTTACTACCAGCCGTTGAATCTACAGAATCATGGTGCGTTTCAGCATTTTCAGCACAGCCCATAGAGAGCAACCGGCTATCAGGGATAGCTTTAACGAACGCCTTCATGAAAGCACTAGAAGTATCTGAAAGCAAAATTCCTAACGAAACTTATAAAAACTGCGACAAATCATCCAGTCGTCGCGAAAAATTCTGCCTTAAACACAAAGATGGGCACAACCGAATATCACGAGATTCTCCACAATTCTTGTCCGCTTTGCAGCAAGCAATGACATTGAACAGGAAATAGATAAAATTCTACCGCTTAGCTATTTTCCTATTCCATTCCTACTCGCCACTCTTCTGATCTAACCTACGTGATGAAACCGCCCTCCCCGCACTCTCTTTCGCACCCCGGCCCCACGCGCGAACCTGTCGCGTTGGCGTGACCCTCGTGTCGCGTGCCTGTCGCTTCACTGGCGCGTGGCAGGCGCAATTCGCCGGAATCGACGCAATTTAGCCCTGCGACACTGTGAACTTCGGTCTGTCGCGTCGCGGGGCGGCGATTCAGCTTGCCGGCTTGGGCTTCAGCATCGGTTCGATGCCCAGCGTCTTGGGGATGGTGCCGATGGTCGTGCGCAGCTTGGCATAACGGCTGTCCATGCAGCCCGACTGGAAATCGAGCCGGGTCGGTTTCGCCCCCTTTCCCCAACCGCGCGTCCATTCGATCGTGTAGCTGGGCATGTCGGTGGCGAAGCGGGTGCAATTTTCGCCCTGGGCGATGCGCTTTGCCGTGCCGGTCGCCGGCTTCCACGGGGCAAGGCCGGTGCGCAGTTGGCGATATTGCGCGGCGCTGACGGTGAAGCGGGTCGGACCGGGGACGGAGGTGAAGCGCTCGGGCTCCAGCAGGCCCGAGCCATCGGGCGTCACCGTGAGCGTATAGGCGGGACAGGCGCCAAAGCAGCGACCGGCGGTAAAGCGGATCGTGTCGCCGGCGGCTGTCGGCGGCTCCAGCTCCACCTTCTCCCGGTCGGTCACGCATCCCGCCAGCGCCAACATCGCAACCGGCCCCATCATCATCGCTCTCTTCATGGCGCCCCTCTTATCGCAACTTTTGGCGGATGGCACTGGCATGACGCGCATCCCGGCGCTATCCCCCGCCACCTGACCGCTTCGGAGTAGAATATTATGCGTCCTTCCGGCCGCGCGCCCGACCAGATGCGCGACATCACCATGGAACCCGGCTTCACCATCCATGCCGAGGGCTCGTGCCTCGTCAGCTTTGGTGACACCCGTGTCCTCTGCACCGCCTCGATCGAGGAAAAGGTGCCTCCCTTCCTGCGCGGCAAGGGTTCGGGCTGGGTCACGGCCGAATATGGCATGCTGCCCCGCGCCACCCACACCCGCGGCAGCCGTGAGGCGGCCAAGGGCAAGCAGTCGGGCCGCACCCAGGAAATCCAGCGGCTGATCGGCCGCTCGCTGCGCACCGTCGTCGACCTCAAGAAGCTTGGCGAGCGCCAGATCGTGATCGACTGCGACGTGATCCAGGCCGATGGCGGCACCCGCACCGCCGCTATCTCGGGCAGCTGGGTTGCGCTGCGCATCGCCGTCGACAAGCTGCTCGCCTCGGGCGCGCTCAGCGAAGACCCGATCATCCAGAAGGTCGCGGCGATCAGCTGCGGCATCTATGAAGGCACGCCGGTGCTCGACCTCGACTATGCCGAGGACAGCAATGCCGAGACCGACGCCAACCTGATCCTGACCGGCGACGGCAAGTTCGCCGAAGTGCAGGCCACGGCCGAGGGTGCGGCCTATGACGAGGAAGAGCTGCTCCGCCTGCTCCGCCTCGCCCGCATCGGCTGCGCCAAGATCTTCGCCGCGCAGGATGTGGCGACGGGTCGGTAATTGAAATCCGTTCGCTTCGAGCGAAGTCGAGAAGCAGATAGCGCATTCGTGCGTTTCTCGACTACGCTCGAAACGAACGACACAGGGTAGAGCCAGATGAGCGACGACTATGGACAGGAACAGGCGATCCGCAAGCTGAAGCCCGGCAAGCTGGTGATCGCCAGCCACAATGCCGGCAAGGTGCGGGAAATCGCCGCCCTGCTCGGCCCCTACGGGATCGAGCCGATCTCCGCCGCGTCGCTCGACCTACCCGAGCCGGAGGAGACCGGCACCACCTTCATCGCGAACGCCGAGCTGAAGGCGATGCAGGCCGCCGACCTCTCCGGCCTGCCCGCCTTAGCCGACGACAGTGGCCTGTGCGTCGAGGCGCTGAACGGCGATCCGGGCCTCTTCTCCGCCCGCTGGGCCGGGCCGGACAAGGATTTCGGCATGGCGATGCAGAAGGTGTGGGACGGGGTGCAGGCCAAGGGGCCGGACGCCGGCCATGGCGCCCATTTCATCTGCGCCCTCGCCCTCGCCTGGCCCGACGGCCATGTCGAGGCGTTCGAGGGCCGGGTCGACGGCCTGCTGGTCTGGCCGCCGCGCGGGGCAAATGGCTTTGGCTATGACGCGATGTTCCAGCCGCTTGGCCACGACATCAGCTTCGGCGAGATGGCCCCGGACGCCAAGCACGCAATGAGCCACCGCGCCGACGCCTTCGCCCAGTTGGTGAAAGCGGTGATCTGATCGGATGGGGGGCGGTCCCGGCCGCCCCTATTCCTCGCCGCCCGCCAGCACCGGCGCCGCATCCAGCGGCCCCATGCCGAACATGTTGCCGGCGGGATAATAGCGGCAGACGAGATAGTCGAAGCTGCGGCCCTCGGCCAGCGCGCAGCCAACCGACCGGGTGCCGCGCCAGATGATCTGGGTATAATGGGCGACATCCTGCCAGCGGCCGGTGGTGCTGAAATTGGGCATCTTGCCCGCCCGACGGAAATAGCGCCGTTCATTGAGGAAGGCGCCGACCATCACCTCATAATCATAGAGGCCGCGACTTCCCATCCACAGATTTTCGCCACTCGGCACCGCGCGGGTCGCGCGCGGGCTATGGGCAAAGATGTTGGTCCGCGCCATCTGCCGCGCATAACGCGCCGCATCCGCCGCCAGCGTCCGGTCCCAGGCAAGCGGGGTCAGGCCCCAGCGACTGCGCTCGTCATTATGCATGCCCAGGACCACGTCCTGCAGCAGCCCATCGTCGCGATCGGCCTCTTCCATGCCATATTGTTCGGCCGGGCTTGGCGCACGCCGCTCAGGCGCTGCCTGCCCCTTTCCACCGAAAATCCCCAGCATCATGGCGGCCGTCGCAACGGCCAGCCCCCATTTCCACCCGCGCATCGTCTTTATTCTTTCGACCCGATAACCCGCGCCTCTCCCCCGGCCCGGCCGGTTCGGAACGCGATGCTGCGGCTAAACGCCCGATCGTGTGAAGCAGGGATGAATAGTCCGGCACAGGCGATCGCCTGTCCACGTCACTCCGACGAAACGGGTCGCAGCTTCGCCGAATCGATATGCCAGCGCCGCTGCGCGGCCGATGCCCCGTCGACATCATTGACGCGCCGCACGACATAGGTGCCGGCAAAATGCTGGCGCGTGCCATCCGTCAGCTCCGCGTCGATCGTCACCGGCACCGGCTGGTAGACGGAGCCCGCACCCGCATCGCCCGGCGTCATCCGGCCGATCGTCACATGGGTCGCCCGAGTGGCGGCAAAGCCGGCCTGGAATCTCTCCATCGTCTGCCCTGCCGGCCCATCTTCGCCCCACTGGCTCCAGGCGGTGCCATAGTCGCGCGCGTTGATCGCCGCATAATAACGCTGCACCACGGCCGCCGCGGCTGCCATGCTCCTGGGTTCGGGCGTGCATCCCGCCATCGGCTCGCCCTGGCCGTCGAACAGCGCGCAACTGCGCGCAATCTCATCCTCGATCATCGCACAGCTATTGGCGGCATTGCAGGGCGGATGAGTGGCGGGCGACACGCTGATGCACAGCTTCACGCGGCGCTCGGCCGCTGCCGCGCCGATCTCGGCGGCGCAGGACAGGGGCGTCAGGTCGGCCTGGCTGGATCGGGGGGCCGGTGCCTTGTCTAGCTGGGCGGCGGTGGTGGAGGTATTTTCGGGCGTGGTAGGCGCAGCGCCCTGATTATCGGGCGTCGGGGAGGGTGAACCGCACGCGGCCAGAGCCAGCAGCGCGATCGTCATGCTGATGCAGGCCCATGGCCTTGTTCTTGAAACGGGCTGCATTTTTCCTCCCCCCTTTTGCCGACTGCGCTTCAAGGCATAATCGACAGAGAGGAAAAATGATCCGCCTGGGATAAGGTCTTCAGCCCTGCCAGCCGCCAAAGTCGCGATCGAACGGGCTCATGCCATACACATTGCCGGCCGGATAATAGCGGCAGACCAGATAATCATATTGGGCGCCTTCGCCCAGCGCGCAACCGACCCGACGGGTGCCGCGCCAGATCATCTGGGTATAGTGGCCGACATCTTCCCAATTGCCGGTCGTGCTGACATCGGGGAAGCGGGCCTTGAACACGAAGGCGCGGCGTTCGTCCATGAAGGCGTCGAGCATGGCGGTATAGCCATAGGCCCGGTGCGTCCCCATCCACAGATTTTCGCCAATTTCCTCGTCGCGTTCACCGCCGTGCGAATGGCGGAACTGGTTGGTATGCACCATCTGGCGCGCATAGCCGGCCGCATCGGCGGCCAGGCGATCATCCCAGGCCAGCGCAGGCACGCCCAGCGACTGGCGCTCGCGATTATGCACATCCATCACCACCTGGCGCAGCATCGCGTCGGAACGCGGCGCCGGCTGGATATTATAATAATTCCACACGTCGCGATTGACCGAAGCCGATGCCGGTGCGACCGCCCCTGCGATCATCCCGCCGAAAAGCATCAGTGCAGCCGCTAGCGGGCCGCGCTGAACGCGTCTAAAGATATGTCCACTCATGTCACCCGAAGTCCTTCTCGCCCCACCGGCTTTCACCGAGGCTCTTGGCCTATATGTTCATTGGCCATTTTGTGTTTCGAAGTGTCCTTACTGCGATTTTAACAGTCATGTGCGCGACCGGATCGACGCCGATGCGTGGCAGGCTGCGCTGCTCGCCGACCTTGCCCATGAGGCGAAAAAAACCGGCCGGCGACCGCTCCGTTCGATCTTCTTTGGCGGTGGCACGCCGTCGCTGATGCCGCCCCGCATCGCCGCTTCCCTGATCGAGGCGGCGGAAAGACATTGGGGCTTTTCCAACGACATAGAGATCACGCTTGAGGCCAACCCGAACTCGGTGGAAGCCGCGCGTTTCGGCGATCTGGCGGCCGCCGGGATCAACCGCGTGTCGCTCGGCCTGCAGGCGCTCGACAATGATGCCCTGGCCTTCCTGGGGCGGGCCCATGACGTCGATGAAGGGCTGGGCGCACTCGACACGGCTCGTCGCATTTTTGACCGGGTGAGCTTCGATCTCATCTACGCGCGCCCCGGCCAGAGCGAATCGGACTGGGAAGCGGAGCTGGCACGCGCCCTCTCCTTCGGCACCGGCCATTTGTCGCTCTATCAGTTAACGATCGAGCCGGGCACGCGCTTCGCCACGCTCGCCGCGCAGGGCAAGCTGACACCGGTCGACCCGGATCATGGCGCCACCCTTTATGAGCTGACCCAGGCGATGACGGCGGAGGCCGGCATCCCTTCCTACGAGATCAGCAACCATGCCCGACCGGAACAGGAAAGCCGCCACAACCTCATCTACTGGCGCTATGGCGACTATGTCGGCATTGGCCCCGGCGCCCATGGCCGCCGCGGCGGCATGGCGACATTGCGCCACAAGAAGCCGGAAAACTGGATGAGCGCGGTCGATCGCAACGGCAACGGCCTGCAACAGGAAGTGCCGCTGCAGGCCGAGGACAAGGCGCGCGAGGCGCTGCTGATGGGATTGCGTCTGGGCGAAGGGGTCGATCTGGCCCGGATCGCCGGCCTCTCGGGCCTGCCGATCGGCGCGCTGGTGGATGATCGGGCGATCGACCGGATGAATGATCTGGGGCTGGTCTGGCGAACCGGCAACCGGCTTCAGGTCAGCCCGGCGGGCATGTTGCTGCTCGACGCCATCCTGCCCGAAGTGGTGGCGGTCTAAAAAGCCTCAGTCCGGATTGCGATCGAGGTCGGCCAGTTCCTGGTCAATGTCGCGCAGTGCCTCGGCCCGATCGCTTTCCGGCATGCGGCTGGCGGCGATCTGGGCACGGGCGGCGGTCAGCCCGGCGCGCGCGGCATTGCGCCCTGCCCGTTCGGCATTGCGGGACATGCGCTCGGCATCGCGGGCGTTCAGCATGGCGATCCGCTCCGCCTTGCGGGCCTGCGCCTCGATCGCCCGCTCGCAGATGCGCACCCGGATGTTGCGGCGGCCATTGGCATCGACAAATTCGCGATGGCTGGTGACCTTGTCACCCTCGCAGCCTTCGCGCACGTCGACCACCGGCACCATGCGGGCAATCTCCGCCTCGGTCGGGATGCGATGGGTTTCAACCCGGCCATTGGCATGGGTGACGATCACCCGTCCCGGCTCGCTGCGCACCGTCACCGGCGGCACGGGCGGGACCGGCGGAACCGGGGGCACGATGTCGGCGGCCGGAACCGGCGGCACGGGCGGTGCAGGCGGCACGCGATCGGCATGGGCGACCGGCGCGGGCGCTGCCGCCGGCACGGGCGCGGCGGCGGGAACCGGCGCGGCCTGCGGCAGGGCCTCCCGCGCCGATACGGGCTGCGACACCAGGTTGGTCAGCTTGGCGAAATCGGCCTGATCGACCTTGTCGGTGATCGCCGCCATCTGCTGCGCGGCGCGGCTGCCCGACGCGGTAAGGGCCAGGCCCGTGGCAACGACCATGGCGACGGCGGCCATGCCCCAACTGATGCGCTTCAACGATGTTTCATGGCTCGAAAGCATTTTCAGCCTCCCCTTGAGCGTGGTGATGCGGGTGAGATGGCAGGCGCCGGCAAATTGGCGACCACCGGCGGCCTTCAATATGGCGCGGCCATAGGCATGGGCCTGATCCTGGCCGTAGAGCGAGAGGACGCGCGCGTCGCAGGCGGTTTCCTGATCGGCGCGATAGGCGCGATAGGCGATCCAGGCGACCGGATTGCACCAGTGCAGCGCCAGCAGCAGCAGCGCGACCATGTTGGCGGCCAGATCGCCGCGCTCATGATGGGCGCGTTCATGGGCGATCGCCATATCCTGCTCCTGCGCATCATAGCGCAGCCCGAAATCGGCCGGCAGGACAATATAGGGCCGGAAAATACCGAAGGCGAGCGGCCCCGATGCCTGCGGACTGGTGATCAGGCGGATGCGCCCTTCCTCGCCGAGCGGCGTCGATCCGGCCAATATGTCGCGGCGAAACCGGGCATAGCCGATCGCCTGCACGACCAGGAACAGGACGACGCCCAGCGCCCACAGGCCGATCGCCATTTCCAGCCAGGGGATGTTTGTCGCGGCCGCCTGTGCCGCGGGCGATGGCGCGATCTCCAGCAGCGCCGGCAGGCCCGCCTGGTCCACGACATTATGCAGCGGCGAAGGCGCGGCAACCTCGCGCGGAAGCGTTGGCAACAGCATGCGGGCCAGCGGCAGCAGCCACAGCCAATAGGCCGCCCCCGCCCCCAGCCAGCGCGCCACCGGGCGTCGCAACATCATCACCATCGCCATCAGCAGGGTCGTGGCGATCAGCGTTTCGGCCATCCAGACGCTCATGATTTCAACCCCTTCAGGATTTCCTCAAGCTCCGCGATATCATCCGCGCTCAACTGGTCCTGGCTCGCCAGCTGGGCGACCAGGGGAGAGATGCGACCGCCGAACAGGCGATTGACCAGCCGGCCGGACTCGCTCGCCACATAATCCTCGCGCGCCACCAACGGGCGATAGAGGAAGCGGCGGCCATCCTGGTCGGCGGCGATCACCTCCTTGGCCATCAGCCGCGACAGCAAGGTCTTGACCGTCTGCAGGCTCCAGTCGCGTTCGGCGGTGACGCGATCGGCGACGTCATTGGCGGTTGCCGGCGCCTGTTCCCACAGCGCTTCCATCACCACCAGTTCCGCTTCGCTGATCTTCTCGCTCACTGCCTGATCCCGACCCTGTTCCGACTCTCCAACTACAGATGTAGTCGCATCGATTACGGATGTAGTCAATCAGGAAAGCGGCTCGGCCCAAATGGCTTTTCGACGAAAGTGTCGGGCGACCTTACAAACGACAGCGGACGACTGGCGGCGTTAACCCTTGAACCATGCACGAACGCGTGGCTTTCCACTTCTGGCACGCTGGATGCTTCTCTTCCCACATACCCACCGTTCAACTACCCGGGGGATGCCGGCACGGTCTCCGCAGGCATCCCCCACCCGGTGGCCGCTCCCAAAGCTTTCACAGACCTTATCGCCAGCCGGACTTGCAGCACATTGAACCGTCCCTGGCCGGCTTCATATGCACGCACTGCAGACAAGAAAAAGGGCGGCCCGACCAGCGGACCGCCCCATGATCTTTCGCCCTGAGCCAACGATCAGTTCGCCGCAGCGACGCCGTTGTCGGTCATCAGCTGCTGAAGCTCGCCGGCCTCGTACATTTCCATCATGATGTCGCTGCCGCCGACAAATTCACCCTTCACATAGAGCTGGGGAATGGTCGGCCAGTCGGAGAAGGTCTTGATGCCCTGGCGAACCGCCTGGTCCTGGAGCACGTCCACCGTCTCGTAATTCACGCCCAGATGCTCCAGGATCGCGATCGCGCGGCTGGAAAAGCCGCACTGGGGGAAGAGCGGCGTGCCCTTCATGAAGAGCACCACGTCATTACCGTTGACGATGTCGGCGATCCGCTGCTGCACGGCGTCGGTCATTTCACTGGGTCCAATTCTCTTGTCTGGCGTCGCCGCGCGGCGGCACGCATATGTCGCTATGGCGGTTAGTTGGGAACGGCGGTGGTCAGTTGCAAGGCGTGAAGCACCCCGCCCATGCGTCCGCCCAGCGCCGCATAGACTGCGCGCTGCTGCGCCACCCGAGTCATCCCACGAAAGCTCTCGGACACGACCTTCGCCGCATAATGATCGCCGTCGCCGGCAAGGTCGGTGATCTCGACCTGCGCATCCGGGATCGCGGTCTTGATCATCTCGGCAATATCGTCTGCTGCCATCGGCATGGCGATACCTGCCTTACTGCGCTTCGATGAACATGCGGCGGGCGATCACCGCCTGCTCGTCGAGCGCGGTGCGCACGCCGGCTTCGTCGATGTCGAGGCCGGCCTGGGTCATGTCGCCCAACAGCTTGCGGATGACATCCTCGTCGCCCGCTTCCTCGAAATCGGCCTGCACGACGGCCTTGGCATAGGCGTCGGTTTCCTCAGGGGTCAGGCCCATCTTCGCGGCCGCCCATTCGCCCAGCAGGCGGTTGCGGCGCGCCTGGATGCGGAACTGCATCTCCTGGTCGTGCGCGAACATATTTTCAAATGCGCGCTCGCGGTCGTCGAAAGTGGTCATGCGTGAAGCCCTGTTGAAATGCGTCTGTCGCGTTCAGAGATAGGCGGAACCGCGCCTTTAGGCAACGGCCGGCACCAGCCAGGGGCGCAAAGCGGCATCCTTCGCCTCGAACGCGTCGATCACATCCGCCTCGTCCAGGGTCAGGCCGATCTCATCCAGGCCGCCCAGCAGGCAATGCTTGCGGAACGGGTCGATCTCGAAGCTGAAGCGATCCTGATATTGGGTGGTAACGCTCTGCTGCTCCAGATCGACATGGATCGGGTCAGTCTTGGCGACTTCCATCAGCCGGTCGATCGCCTCCTGCGGCAGCACCACGGTCAATATGCCGTTCTTGAACGCATTGCCCGAGAAAATGTCGGAAAAGCTCGGCGCGATCACCACCTTGATGCCCAGATCGCCCAGCGCCCAGGCGGCATGTTCACGGCTGGAGCCGCAGCCGAAATTGTCGCCCGCGATCAGAATCGGGCTGCCGGCATATTCGGGATCGTCAAAGACATTGCCCGGTTCCTTGCGCAGCACCTCGAACGCGCCCTTGCCAAGGCCGGCGCGCGAAATCGTCTTGAGCCAATGCGCCGGGATGACGATGTCGGTGTCGACATTCTTCATCCCGAACGGATAGGCTCGGCCGTCAACGGTAGTCAGCTTGTCCATCAGTGCGCCCGCTTCGCCTCCACCGCGGGACCGTCCTCAGCGCGGCCCAGCGTCGCGGCCATCGCCGCACTGGCCAGCGCGCCCAGCGCCAGCACCCAGAATACCTTCTTCATGCGACCATCCCCTCTTTTTCACCCATCAATGCGCGCACATCGGTCAGCCGGCCGGTCAGCGCCGCAGCCGCCGCCATTTCCGGCGAGACCAGATGCGTGCGCGATCCCGGACCCTGGCGGCCCATGAAATTGCGGTTGCTGGTCGATGCGCAGCGTTCGCCGGCCGGCACCTTGTCCGGATTCATGCCCAGGCATGCCGAACAGCCCGGCTCGCGCCATTCGAAACCGGCGTCGAGGAAGATGCGGTCCAGCCCCTCGGCCTCGGCCATGCGCTTGACCAGGCCCGATCCCGGCACGACCATCGCATGCTTGATGCCGGCGGCGATATGCCGCCCTTTCAGCAGGCCGGCGGCGGCGCGCAGATCCTCGATCCGGCTGTTGGTGCAGCTGCCGATGAAGACATGCTCGATCGCGACATCTTCCATCTTCTGCCCTGCGGACAGGCCCATATAGTCGAGCGACTTCTGCGCGGCGGCGCGCTTCGACGCATCGGCGAAGCTTTCCGGATCCGGCACCACGCCGGTCACCGGCACGACATCCTCGGGGCTGGTGCCCCAGGTGACGTTGGGGACGATGTCGGCCGCGTCGATAACGACGGTCTTGTCGAACACCGCGCCTTCATCCGTGTGCAGCGTCTTCCACCAGGCGACGGCCGCATCCCAGTCGGCGCCCTTGGGCGCCATCGGACGGCCCTCGATATAGGCGAAGGTCTTGTCGTCCGGCGCGAACAGGCCGGACCGGGCGCCCGCCTCGATCGACATGTTGGCGACGGTCAGGCGGCCCTCGATCGACATGTCGCGGAACACCGACCCGCGATATTCCATGACATAGCCGGTGCCGCCGGCGGTGCCGATCGTGCCGCAGATTGCCAGCGCCACATCCTTGGGGGTGACGCCATAGCCCAGCTCACCCTCGACCACGACCTGCATGGTCTTCGACTGCTTCAGCAGCAGCGTCTGGGTCGCCAGCACATGCTCGACCTCGGACGTGCCGATGCCGAAGGCCAGCGCGCCCAGCGCGCCGTGCGAGCTGGTATGGCTGTCGCCACAGACCAGAGTGGTGCCCGGCAGGGTGAAGCCCTGTTCCGGGCCGACGACATGGACGATGCCCTGTTCCGGGTCCGCGTCACCGATCAGGCGCACGCCGAACTCCGGCGCATTGCGTTCCAGCGCGGCAAGCTGCTGCGCGCTTTCCGGGTCGGCGATCGGGATGCGATGCCCCTCGGCGTCGCGGCGCGGCGTGGTCGGCAGATTATGGTCGGGGACAGCAAGGGTCAGGTCGGGCCGGCGCACCTTGCGCCCGGCAAGGCGTAGGCCTTCAAACGCCTGCGGGCTCGTCACTTCATGCACGAGGTGACGATCGATATAGATCAGGCAGGTTCCATCGGGACGCCGTTCAACGACATGCGCGTCCCAGATCTTCTCATAGAGGGTGCGTGGCTTAACCATGGTCCCCTCCCCCTAGACCCGTAAGACGCCAGGGGAAAGGGGGAGAAACAGGCCTTGCGATAGAAAATGTGCGTTTTTCGCAAGGCTGAAGCAATAATGTTACGCCGCGCGATAATCCTCGACCACGCGGCCGACCGCCGCCAGCTCCGCCTCATGGCCCTCCTCGCGCCAGGTTTCGGCCAGCGCCGCCTGTTCCCATTCGCGCATCGCGGGATGGGCCAGCATGGTTTCGACCCAGCCGCGCGCGATCGGCCCAACGTCCAGGCCATAGCTGCGCACCCGGAAGGCGACCGGCGCATAGAAGGCGTCGAGCGCGCTGAACTCCGCGCCGACCAGATAGGGCCCGCCAAAGCGCGCCAGTCCCTGCTCCCAGAGTTCGCGCAGCCGGGCGATATCCTTGTTCAGCGCCGGCTCGATCAGGTTCAGCTCCACCCGCACCCCGACATTCATGGTGCAGGTCGATCGCAGCGCGGAAAAGCCGCTGTGCATTTCCGCCACCGCACACTGGGCAAAGGCCCGCGCATCGGCATCGGCAGGCCAGACGCCCGCATGCCGGTCGGTCAGATAGAGAAGGATGCCGAGCGAATCCCAAACCGTGCGATCACCATCGATCAACGCCGGCACCTGTCCCGTCGGCGAAAAGCTGCGAAAGGCGCTGTAATTGACCGGCGCGGCAAAGGGCTCGATGCGATCGACGAAATCGATCCCCAGCCCCTTCATCAGCAGCCAGGGCCGCAGCGACCAGCTCGAATAATTCCGGTTGGCGGTGATGAGCGTATAGGCCATCGATCAATCTCCCCTGTGCGTGGTGCGCGTCCCCTTAGCGCAACGGGGAACCGCCCGACAGGCGGAACGATCCACGGGTCTGACAAGCTCAGCTTATCAGGCAGGATTAAGAAGCTCGGCATGCCCCTGACGAGCGAGTGGGAAGCGGACCGGTTGCTTACCCTCTCCCGTTCGCGGGAGAGGGAGGGCCCCGCGCCATAGGCGTGGGAGGGTGAGGGCCTTCTGAAACAAGCGCCCCTCATCCAACTTCGCCTAGCCGGCTTTACCGGCAAGGCTTTCTATCCTTCTATCCTTCTCCCGCCAGCGGGAGAAGGAATGAGCGCTTCTGATCGGTTGCGGCTGGACGGCTTTCGGCACCCTGATTTCGATCTGCTGGGCAACACGAACGGGTGGATCAGGGGACGGCCATTTTTATGCCGTCATCCCCGCGGAGGCCGGGATCCATCTCACCAGCGTGGGACCAGATGCAAGGTCAGGAGATGGATTCCCGCCTACGCGGGAATGACGAATAAGGGTGGATTTTAGTCAGTCAGCTTTTGGAGACATTACCGGCGATAGCTGGCGCTCCGCGAAGAAAAATCGACCGGTAGCAATCGCCCCATTAGCGGACGTTGACTGATTCAGCGTTCGGTTTAGAGTTCCCGAATGACAAAAATGGAACGAGCGCGCAGCGTCCTCGCGAAAGCCGTTGAAGTGCTGTTTTTTATGGTCGCGGGCGCTTGGTTCTTGATCTGGTATATTGACCTGATGGAACCGACGCTTGCTCCCCACGTCAAGCATCTGGGCCGCGCCATAGGTCCTGTGTTCTGGATTCTGTTGATATTCCAAAACTACCTTAACAGTAGCAGTCGAAATGGATCGGATGCGCCTGAAAACTTACCTCCACGTTTGAGTGGCGTTTTTGTGGTTCTGGCCGTCGGGTTAGCGTCGGCGTTTCTCTTCTGGCGATCGTCGGGTGAAGGTAGTCTTGTGCTTGCGGGCGTAACGGCAGGCGCAACCGTCATCGTGGCGGGGCTTGTATGGCGTTTTGCAACCAAGCACGCTTCGGATATCGGAGAAGCTCGATTTGCTCCGAGTGGGCTTAAGGACACGCCTGCAAACGGCGGCTAACTATCAGATTTCGTGATTCAGCCCTCCAAATGACATCTGAATGAATGGCTGGTTTCAGGGATGCGGATCATTCTGGGAATGACGAACAATGGTCGCTTCCAGACCGACAGCTATCCCTCCCTTCCGCCCCTGCTCTTTCCTACACAGGGCATTTTCTGTTCTATCCTGCCGGATGGACCAACCTCTTCGCCCGCCGCGACTGCCCGGCGCTCTCGCCGCCAATGGACGCCCGATCGTCAGCGCCGCTTCCTCGCCGCGCGGCTCGAAACCGGCAATATCAGCCATGCCGCGCAGATGGTCGGCATGTCCCGCTCCAGCGCGCACCGGCTGCGCGATCGGCTCGCGGGCACCGGCTTCGACCGCTGCTGGGCCAATGCGCTGGCGCTCCACGCCGCCCGCCGGGCTGATCCGCTCGCGCCGATCCGCCGACATAAGGGGCCGATCGGTCGGTAAATGTCGCCCGGCTGTCGCCTGACTGTCGCGTCGCTGTCGCTTCGGTGTGACCCCAGTGTCGCTTCAGTGTCGCTCCACTGTCGCTCCACTGTCGCTTCACCGGCGCGCGACAGGCGCGTTGTCGCCAAAATCGCCCCGAAATCACGACGCATGACGGTGTGAACTTTCAACTGTCGCGTCATTTCCTCCTCGCCCCTAGAGCGATTTCCAAGCAATCGGCATCGATTGCCGATTAAGAAATCGCGGTAAAACAAATAATAGCCAAGCCCTTGCAGGCGCGGCACTAAGGCGACCCCGACGGGCGGGCGACCGTTCGTGCCAGGGCCAGAACAGGGAGCATTTCGTGAACCGACGCCAATTTCTCACCACCAGCGGCGCCACGGCGCTGGCCGCATCCGCCCCGCGCGCCTTTGCGCAGCCGGGATCGCAGGATGCCCGCCTGCGCGCCATGCTGGACGGCTTCTTCTATGAGCGGCTGGACGACAGCCCGGAACAGGCGACCCGCCTCGGCCTCGATACCGGTGCCCGCGCGGCGCTGCGCGGCAAGCTCAGCGACACCAGCGCCGCCGGCGCGGCGCGCGACCTCGCCCGGACCAAGACGCAGGCGAAGCAACTGGCAGGCCTGGACCGCGCGGCGCTCAGCCCGGCCAGCCAGCTCGACTATGATGTCGTCGCCTATCAGCTCGACCGCGCCGTGGGTGGCGAGCGTTTCGCCTATGGCGAGACGGCGGGCCGCTATGCGCCCTATATCCTGAGCCAATTGACCGGCTCCTATCGCGAGACGCCCGACTTCCTCGACAGCCAGCACCGGGTGAAGGACGCGGCCGATGCCGACGCCTATCTGGCGCGTTTGGAGGCCTTCCCCGTCAGCATGGATGGCGAGCTGGAGCGACAGAAGGCGGACGCGGCCAAGGGCGTGTTCGCGCCCGACTATATCCTCGACACCACCATGAAGATGCAGGCGGCGCTGCGCGACCAGCCCGCCGCGCAGACCGTGCTGGTGGCGAGCTTCGCCAAGAAGCTGGCCGCCGCCGGCCTGTCACCCGAACGCGCGGCGCAGGCGGAAAGGATCGTCGCGGAGAAGGTCTTCCCCGCGGTCGATCGCCAGCGTGCGCTGGTGCAGCAGCTGCGCGCCAAGGCGGTGCATGACGCCGGCTGCTGGCGCCTGCCCGATGGCGAGGCCTTCTATGCCGCCGCCGCCGAAGCCGCGACCACGACCCGGCTGACCGGCGACGAGATCCACCAGATGGGCCTGGATCAGGTCGCCAGCATCTCGTCGCGGATCGACGCGATCCTGAAGGGCGAAGGGATGAGCCAGGGCAGCGTCGGCGACCGTCTGGTCGCGCTCAACAAGCGCCCCGACCAGCTCTACCCCAATACCGATCCGGGCCGCGAGGCGCTGCTGGCGCAGCTCAACAGCCAGATCAAGGCGATGCAGGCGCGGCTGGGCGAGGCGTTCAACACCGTGCCCAAGGCGCCGGTCGAGGTGCGCCGCGTGCCGGTCACGATCCAGGCGGGCGCGCCGGGCGGCTATTATCAGAACGCCTCGCTCGACGGGTCGCGGCCGGCCATCTATTTCATCAACCTGCGCGACACGTTCGACCGGCCCAAGTTCGGCCTCGCCACGCTGACCCATCATGAGGCGGTGCCGGGCCACCATCTGCAGGTGACGGTAGCACTGGAATCGGATTCGATTCCCATGATCCGCCGCCGCGGCTTCTACAGCGGCTATTCCGAAGGCTGGGCGCTCTATTCCGAGCAGCTCGCCGACGAGATGGGCATGTACAAGGGCGATCCGCTGGGCCAGGTCGGCTATCTCCAGTCGCTGCTGTTCCGCGCCACCCGGCTGGTGGTTGACAGCGGCATGCACGCCAAGCGCTGGAGCCGCGAGAAGGCGACCGATTACCTCATCGCCACCACCGGCATCGCGCGCGGCCGCAGCCAGGGCGAGATCGACCGCTACACCGTCTGGCCGGGCCAGGCATGCAGCTACAAGATCGGCCATACGGTGTGGAACGACCTGCGCGAGCAAGTGAAGACGGCGCAGGGGGACAAGTTCGACCTCAAGCAGTTCCACGAAGTGCTGACGCTGGGCGCGATGCCGCTCGACATCTTGAAGCAGGCCGTGCGCCAGCGGGCGGGGATCGCCTGACACAACCGCCGTTCGTTTCGAGCCTGTCGAGAAACGAGGGCACTGCGCTACGCACTTCTCGACTTCGCTCGAAGCGAACGGAGCAGAGTGGGCGAAATTAAAAAAAAACGGCCCGGTGGTGCGCCACCGGGCCGTCGAGGGTCCTTCCACCCAAATCGCGAAGGGAGTGTCGAATTCCCCGCGAACTGGCTGTCTTCACGGCCCCGGCCGCGAAACTCCAATCTTCCATGCTTGTTACGCTTGCGGAACCCATCTTCCCGGCGAGCATCGGGATATCGCCGGGAAGATGGGGCGCCTGCGGTCAAGTCCAACTCGTCATTCCCGCGAAAGCGGGAACCCATCTCCCAACGCTGGTTCCTGACGCGGGGTCGGGAGATGGATCCCCGCTTTCGCGGGGATGACGGGATAGGGCTTAGGCCGCGAACTGGTTCCCCCTGCGGCCTTTAGGCCGCAAACTGATTCATCGTGTTGTGGGTGCCTCCGGCCTTGAGCGCGGCTTCGCCGGCGAAATATTCCTTATGGTCGTCGCCAATGTCGGAGCCGGCCATATTCTGGTGCTTCACGCAGGCGATGCCCTGACGGATTTCCTGCCGCTGCACGCCCTTGACGTAACCCAGCATGCCGGCCTCGCCGAAATATTCCTTCGCGAGATTGTCGGTGCTGAGCGCCGCCGTGTGATAGGTCGGCAGGGTGATGAGATGGTGGAAAATACCCGCCTCGCGCGCCGCGTCCTTCTGGAAGGTGCGGATGCGTTCGTCCGCTTCGATGCCGAGGTCGGTGGCGTCATAGTCCGCGCTCATCAGCCTCGCCCGGTCATAGGCGCTGACATCCTTGCCGGCCGCTTCCCAGGCGTCGAACACCTGCTGGCGGAAGTTCAGCGTCCAGTTGAAGCTGGGCGAGTTATTATAGACCAGCTTGGCATTGGGGATCACCTCGCGGATGCGGCTGACCATGCCGCCGATCTGGCCGATATGCGGCTTTTCGGTCTCGATCCACAGCAGGTCGGCGCCGTTCTGGAGCGCGGTAATGCAGTCGAGGACACAGCGATCCTCGCCGGTGCCGGCGCGGAACTGGTACAGGTTCGACGGCAGGCGCTTGGGCTTCATCAACTGCCCATCGCGGCTGATGAGGACGTCACCATGGCCGATCGCGCCTGCATCGACCGGATCGCAATCGAGGAAGCCATTATACAGGTCGCCGATGTCGCCCGCTTGCCGGGTGAAGGCGATTTGCTTGGTCAGGCCCGCGCCCAGCGAGTCGGTGCGCGCGACGATCACGCCATCGTCGATCCCGAGTTCCAGGAAGGCGTAGCGGACCGCCCGGATCTTCGCGAGGAAGTCCTCATGCGGGACCGTGACCTTGCCGTCCTGATGGCCGCACTGTTTTTCGTCCGAGACCTGATTTTCGATCTGGATGCAGCAGGCGCCGGCCTCGATGAACTTCTTGGCGAGCAGATAGGTCGCCTCCGCATTGCCGAAGCCGGCGTCGATGTCGGCAACGATCGGGACGATATGGGTTTCGTAATTGTCGATCTGCTGCTGGAGCTTGGCGGCCTTGACCTCGTCGCCTTCCGCGCGGGCCTTGTCGAGATCGCGGAACAGGCCGCCCAGCTCGCGGGCGTCGGCCTGGCGCAGGAAGGTGTAGAGCTCCTCGATCAGCGCGGGGACGCTGGTCTTTTCATGCATCGACTGGTCGGGCAGCGGGCCGAACTCGCTGCGCAGCGCCGCGACCATCCAGCCCGAGAGATAGAGGTAGCGGCCCTTGGTGGTGCCGAAATGCTTCTTGATGGAGATCATCTTCTGCTGGCCGATAAAGCCGTGCCAGCAGCCCAGCGACTGGGTATAGTTGGCCGGATCGGCATCATAGGCGGCCATGTCGGCACGCATGATCTTCGCGGTATAGCGGGCGATGTCGAGGCCGCTCTGGAACCGGTTCTGCAGGCGCATGCGGGCGACGGATTCGGGCGCGATGCCGTCCCAATGGCCCTGGCCGCCGATCAGCGTGTCGGCCTTCGCGATTTCACTTTGATAGGTCATGTCGTCATTCCCTTGGGGTGAGCTGCAAGAAAGAATGACAGCGAAGTAGACACAGGAAATGGGGTGCGGCACCCCTGCCAAAGTCCAGTTGTCGATCTTTACAAAAATCTGCTGTAAAGTTGTAAAGAGCGTACAGGAGTCGGTGTCATGGCCAAGGATCGTCCCGTCTATATGGGGCCGCGATTGCGGCGGCTGCGGCGCGAGCTGGGCCTGACCCAGGCGGACATGGCCAATGATCTGGAGATCAGCGCCTCCTATGTCGCGCTGCTGGAACGCAATCAGCGACCGCTGACCGCCGACATGCTGCTGCGCCTCGCCCGCACCTACAAGCTGGACATGGCGGAGGTGGCGGGCGACGGCGGCGCGGAACAGACGGCGCGGCTGCAGGCGGTGCTGAAAGACCCGATGTTCGCCGATATCGACCTGCCGCAACTGGCGACCGGCGATGTCGCGGTCAATTATCCGGGCATTACAGAGGCTTTGCTGCGGCTCTATACCAGCTATCGCGAGGAGCATCTGGCGCTGGCGGACCGGGGGGCGGAGGCGGAGCCGCAGGAGGATGGCGCCGATCCGGTGGCGGAGGCGCGGCGCTTCATCGCTGCGCGGCGCAACAGCTTTCCGCTGCTCGACGATGCGGCCGAGAAGCTGGCGGCGGAAGCGGAGGCAGAGGGTGGCTTGTCGGGCTGGCTCAAGGCGCGGCACAATTTACGGGTGCGGCGATTGCCGTCGGACGTAATGGCAGGATCGATGCGGCGGCTCGACCGGCATCGCGACGCAGTGCTGCTGGACGATGCGCTGGACGGCGCCAGCTCGGCCTTTCAACTGGCGTTGCAGATCGCCTATCTGGAGATGCGCAAGGGCTTCGATACGCTACTGAAGGACGGACAGTTCGCCAGCGAGAGCGGGCGGCGGCTCGCCCGGCGGGCGCTGGCCGGCTATGGCGCGGCGGCGATCCTGATGCCCTATACCGCCTTCGCCAAGGCGGTGGAGGCCAGGCGCTATGATGTCGAGGCGCTGGCCCGGCAGTTCGGCGTCAGCTTCGAGCAGGCGGCGCATCGGCTGACCACGCTGCAGAAGCCGGGACAGGAGCGCGTCCCCTTCTTCTTCCTGCGGGTCGATCCGGCCGGCAATGTCTCCAAGCGGCTGGACGGGGCGGGCTTTCCCTTTGCCCGCCATGGCGGTTCCTGCCCGCTCTGGTCGGTGCATCGCGTATTCGAGACGCCGCGCGAGGTGGTGACGCAATGGCTGGAACTGCCCGACGGCCAGCGTTTCTTCTCGATCGCGCGCACCGTGACCGCCGGCGGCGGCAGCTGGGGCGCGGCCAAGGTGGAGCGGGCGATCGCACTGTGCTGCGCGGCCGACCATGCCCATCGGCTTGTCTATAGCCAGGATGCGCCGCCGCCCGCACCGACGCCGATCGGCGTCACCTGTCGCCTGTGCCACCGCAGCCAGTGCATGGCCCGGTCCGCCCCGCCGATCGGCCGCGACATGCTGCCCGACGACTATCGGCGGACGCGGGCGCCGTTCGGCTTTGCCGATGGTTAGGCAGATGAGGCGCTTACCTGTCTCCGTTCGTTTCGAGCTTGTCGAGAAACAAAGCGGAACGGCTAGGTCGGCGCTTACCGCTTCTCGACAGGCTCGAAGCGAACGGATGGGGATAGGCCCTGATGGATGAGGAAATGCCACCGATGGAGCCATCGCCGAGCCTCTCGAAGCGATCGCTGGTGATTGCCGGGCTGTCGACCATCGTCGAATGGTATGACTTCACCCTCTATCTCTATCTCGCCACCTTGTTGTCGCGCATCTTCTATGGTGGCGGCGCGGCAGGCGTGGGGCATGTGCTGGCGGGCTTTGCGGTCGCCTATCTGATGCGGCCGCTGGGCGCGATCATCTTCGGCCATATCGGCGATCGCCATGGCCGGCGGCCGACCATGTTGCTGTCGATGGCGCTGATGAGCGCAGCGATGCTGGCGACCGCGCTGCTGCCGACGCAGGCGCAGGCCGGGGCGACGGCGGGCTGGCTGCTGCTGGCGCTGCGCTGTGTCATGGCCTTCTCGGTCGGGGGCGAATATACCGGCGTCGTCGCCTATCTGCTGGAAGGCGCGCCGCCCGGCCGGCGGGGCCTCATCACATCCCTGGCATCGGCGGCGAGCGAGGTCGGCGGGCTGCTGGCAGTGGCGCTGTCCGCCCTGACCGTGGCGCTGCTGGACGAGGCGACGCTGGCCGACTGGGGCTGGCGCATTCCCTTTCTGGTCGGCGCAGGGTTGGCGGCGCTCATCCTGCTGGCACGGTCGCGGATCGAGGAATCGCCCGATTTCCTGGCGCAGCGGGCGAGGGGCAGCATCCCGGCCCAGCCCCTGCGCCTCAGCCTGCGCGCCTATCGACCGGCGATCGGCCGCGGCTTTGCCATTTCGGCGCTGGGGTCGATCACCTATTATGTCGGCATCGTCTATGTGCCGAGCTTCCTGATCGGGACTGGCCGCATGGGCGAGGCCGATGCGCTGACACTCTCGACGCTGGCGGCACTGGTGGTGATATTGGTGACGCCGCTGGTCGGGGCCTTGTCCGACCGGATCGGGCGGCGGCCGGTGCTGGTCGCGCTGGCGCTCGCCGGCGTGGCGCTGCCGGCCCTACTCTTTGCCCTGATGGCGCAGGGCAGCGCATTGGGCGGCGCGCTGGTCGGCGCGATCCTACTGGCTGCGCTGGGCGGGGCGGTGAGCGCGGTCGGCGCCGTGACCACGGCCGAGCAATTTCCCGGCGAAGGGCGGCTGAGCGGCCTGGCCTTTGGCGCCACCGGCGCGACGGCGCTGTTCGGCGGCCTCACCCCCTATTTGTCGCACCAGCTGACACAGGCAAGCGGATGGGCGTCCGCGCCCGGATGGCTGATCGCGATCGTGGCGCTCGGCGTATTGCCGGTGCTATGGCGCCTGCCCGAAAGCGCGCCAAAGCGACAACAGCCCTGCTGAGCCCCCTTCCCGCACGTCCCTCTCTCCGCTAGCGCATGCGCCACAAAAGAAAGGGGAGCATCCTTAATGCGTTTGACGATTTCGCTGGCCGCGCTCGCGCTGGCCATCATGCCCATGGCCGTCCAGGCCCAGGACGGGGACAAGAAGAAGGATGAGGCACCGGCCGTTGAGGCCGGCGTGCCCGCCCCCAATGTCTCGGTCACCCATCATAAAGGCGTGTTTGGCGGCAAGGCGATCAGCTACACCGCGACCACCGGCGAAACCTATCTGAAGGACAAGGACGGCAAGCCGCTCGCGGCGATCTATGCCACCGCCTATGTCAAGGATGGCGGCGACAAGAAGCGGCCGATCACCTTCCTCTATAATGGCGGCCCCGGCTCGGGCTCGCTCTGGCTGCACATGGGCGCCTTCGGCCCCAAGCGCGTGGTGCTCCCCGACGCACAGGATGACGGCGCGCCGCCCTATCCGCTGATCGACAATGCGGAATCGCTGCTCGACGTCACCGACCTCGTCTTCATCGATCCGGTCGGCACCGGCTTTTCCCACGCCATCGGCAAGAAGGATCCCAAGGATTATTGGGGGGTGTCGGCCGACGCCAAGTCGATCGCCGACTATATCCGCCTGTGGCTCAATGAGAATGGCCGCTGGTCCTCGCCGAAGTTCATCGGCGGCGAAAGCTATGGCACCACCCGTTCGGTCGCGCTCATCAACGAGCTGGAGGGCAGCTATAATGACGTCGCGGTCAACGGCATCATCCTGATCTCGTCGATCCTCGACTTCGGCGCATCGGCCGAGGTGCAGGGCAATGAAATGCCCTATATCCTCAACCTCCCCTCGATGGCGACGACCGCCTGGTATCACAAGAAGATGGGCAATCCGCCCGCGACCGTCGCCGAAGCCGCCCAGCAGGCACGCGCCTTCGCGATCGGCCCCTATGCCGCCGCGCTGCTCAAGGGCAACCAGCTGTCGGACCAGGAACGCGCCAGCGTCCGCACCGAACTGGCCCGCCTCACCGGCCTGTCGGAGCAGTTTGTCGACCATGCCGAACTGCGCATTTCGCCCGGCCGTTTCTACAAGGAATTGCTGCGCGATCGCGGGGTGAGCATCGGCCGCCTCGACACGCGCTATACCGGCAAGGATTATGATGCGGCCGGCGAAGAGCCGGACAATGATCCCAGCTTCTACGCGATCGACGGCGCCTATACCGCGGCGATGAACAGCTATGCCCGCGACGAGCTGAAGTACAAGACCGACCGCAGCTATGTGACGATCGGCGGGGTCAGCGGCTGGGACTGGAAGCTGCAGGGCCAGCGCGGCCGCGACAGCGAAGTTTACGCCAGCGTCGCCCCCTATCTCAGCAAGGCGCTGCGCGAGAATAGCGGGCTCAAGGTGTTCGTCGGCCAGGGCTGGTATGATTTCGCCACCCCCTTCTTCGGCGCCGAATATGCGATGAGCCGAACCGGCTTCGATCCCGCGCGGATCGAGTATCATTATTATGATGCCGGCCACATGATGTATGTCCGCCCCGACGACCTGCGCAAGCTGAGCGCGGACATCCGGGCGTTCATCAACGCGCGCTGACCATAGCGCCGGCCACGATTGATAACAGTTGATAAAGCGCCTAGATTGCCACTCCGAAAGGATATCGGATGATTAGCGCGGATCTGGGCAAGCAACTGGAAGCCTTCGTGGCCGGCCTGGTCGAAACCGGCCGCTACAACAGCAAGAGCGAGGTGTTGCGCGAAGGCGTGCGCCTGATCCAGGAACGCGAGACGAAGCTCGCCGCGCTGGATGCCTCTATCGGCCGAGGACTGGCCGATGCGGATGCCGGCCGCACCAGCGACGCCGCTTCGGTGTTCGATCGCCTTGAGGCGAAATACCGCGCCGTTCCATGAAGGTCGAACTGTCCGCGGAAGCGGAATGTGACCTAGTGGCGATCGCCGATCATATCGCACGGGATAATCCGCCCCGCGCCCTGACTTTCCTGCGCGAACTGCGCGACAATTGCCTTGGCCTCGCTTCCTTCCCGGAGGCCTTTCCTTTGGTCGAACGCTATGCCGATCTGGGCATAAGGCGGCGCGTCCATGGCCGCTATCTGATCTTCTATCGGGTCGAACCTGATCGCGTCATTGTGCTGCATGTCCGTCATGGTGCCAGCGATTACCTCCCCCTGCTCGACCCGGACTAAGTTCCGCGCAAAGCCGTAACAATCCCCCTTTAACGCCCGTAAAATCCCCTTATGCTCCTGCCCAGCAAGGGAGATTCAATCATATGCGCCACGCGCTCACGGCCTTTCTGGCCGCTGTCAGCTTTTCGTCCATCGCCGTCGCCCAAACCCCGACTGCACCGCCGCTGGCTCAGCCGGCCATGGTGCAGCCCACGCCCACGCCGCAGAGCGAACTGCCTGGCCTGATCGCCAGGGACATGGAGGGGCTGATGACCCTCTATCGCGACCTGCACGCCAATCCCGAACTTTCGCTGCAGGAGGTGAACACCGCCGCCAAGCTGGCCAAGCGCCTGAAAGCGATGAAGTTTGACGTGACCGAGAAGGTCGGCGGCACCGGCGTCGTCGCGGTGATGAAGAATGGCTCGGGCCCTGTCCTCCTCATCCGCGCCGACATGGACGGCCTGCCGGTGGTCGAGCAGACCGGCCTCGACTTCGCGTCCAAGGTCCGCACCAAGACGCCCGAGGGGGTCGAGACCGGCGTGATGCACGCCTGCGGCCATGACACCCACATGACCGCCTTCATCGAGACCGCCAAGCTGCTGTCCAGCCAGAAGGACAAGTGGAAGGGCACGCTGGTGATGATCCTCCAGCCGGCCGAGGAAGTGGGCAAGGGCGCGCGCGACATGCTGGAGGACGGGCTCTACACCCGCTTCCCGCGCCCGACCCATGCCATCGCCTTCCATGACGCCGCCAATCTCCAGGCCGGCGTCGTCGGCTATACGCCGGGCTATGCTCTCGCCAATGTCGACAGCGTCGATATCGTGGTGAAGGGGCTGGGCGGCCATGGCGCCTATCCGCAGACGACCCGCGACCCGATCGTGCTGGGTTCGCGCATCGTCACCTCGCTGCAGACCCTGGTCAGCCGCGAACAGGATCCGCAGGATCCCGCCGTGGTGACCGTCGGCAGCTTCCAGGCTGGCGCCAAGCACAATATCATCCCCGACCAGGCGCTGCTGCTGTTGACCGTGCGCAGCTATTCGGACGAGACCCGCGCCAAGCTGATCAAGGGGATCGAGCGGATCGCCCGTGGCGAGGCGATTGCGGCGGGCGTGCCCGACGACAAGATGCCGGTCGTCAGCGTCAAGGACGAGTTTACCCCGTCCACCTACAACCCGCCCGAATTTGCAGAACAGATGGGCGCGCTGCTCAAGGGGCATTTCGCCGAGGGCCGCGTGGTCAAGACCCCGGCGGTGATGGGCGGCGAGGATTTCGGCCGCTTCTACCGCGCCGACAAGTCGATCAACAGCTTCATCTTCTGGGTCGGCGGCGTGCCGGCGGACAAGATAGCGGCAGCCGAGGCCGGCCAGATCACCCTGCCCTCGCTGCACAGTCCGTTCTGGGCGCCGGAGGCCGACAAGGTCATCGCCACCGCCAGCGAGGCGATGACCGTCCTCGCCATGGATATCCTGAAGAAGGATTGAGCTTATACGCTGACCGCGCAGCGGCGCCGATGAACCTCCATCAGCGCCAGCGCGGTCAGCGCCACGCCCAGCCCCAGGATCATGTCGACCAGATAATGGGTGCCCTCGACCGGGGTCGATAGCAGCATCGCCGCGTTGAGCGCGACAATCGGCCAGCGTAGCGCTGCGATCCGCCAGCCCGCCGCGATATACAGCACCGCCGCCGCGGTATGGAAGCTGGGCGCCGACACGATGCCGCGCAACTGCCCCAGGTCGATGGCATGGACCGCATGCGTCCGCAGCGCCGGGATCAGCCCCTGCTGCCACAGCTCGCTTTCGGGCATGTAGCGGATCGGTTCGTGCCACAGATAGGAGAATGGCCCAACCGCCGGCATCAGGCTGAACAGGATCAGGGTGATGACCGCCGCCAGCCAGAAAGTGGCGATGAAACGCCAGGCCCGTTCCTGCTCGCCCGCCCGCGCCATGCACCATAGCAGCAGCGCCGGCGTCACATAGATGCTGCGATAGGCGGCCGTTTCCAGGAATTGGAGTGTCCGGTGCGACGCCGTCAGCCGATACCAATGGAGCCAGTCGAACCCCAGTGCTTCGTCGATGCGCTGCAAGGTCGCGTCGGCATAGCCATGGGTGAGCGCCGCCACGGGATAGCTGGCCGCCGCGCCCATGACCGAGATCAGCGTGAACAGGCCGACATAGGTGGCAAATGGCGCCACTACCCCGGCATGGCGCCAGCCGCTGCGCGGCAGACCGAAGCGCAGCACCAGCAACAGCGCCGCCGCCGCGCCATAGGCGATGCTGCTCGGCTGCCAGAAATCGATGCGCAGGTCAGCCATGTCCAACAGCAGGGCGAGCAGCAGCATGCTCCCGCCCAGCGCCGCCAGAAAATGCCGCCGGATCGCCAATGGTCGCGTGACGATCGGCACCAGACGCACCGTCTGCGCGGCAACAGGCTCAGCCAGGGGCCAGGAGGTTTCGATCGACGGCATCACGCTTATGTCCGGGAAGAAAGGCCGAAATGCCGCCCATCCGCCTCCCGTGCTTAAGCTGCGATGAACCGTTGCGGAGCGCCCCCTGTCAGGGCTGCAACAGCCAGCCCGCGCCGCCGCCCAGCATTATGATCGCCGGCATGCTCCACCGCCCCTTGATCCGCCAGGCGCAGAGCGCGCCGACCAGCAGGATCAGGCCGGCGGCCCAGAGCCGCTCCGCCCGTATCGCCGCAGCCCAGCCCAGTTGCACCAGTGTCGCCGCGATCACCCCGACCACCGCTGCCGCGACCCCGGCGAGCAAATGATGGAGCGCCGGATTTTCGACCAGCGCCTCCAGTCGCTCATAGAAGATCAGGGAAAAGGCGAAGGCCGGCAGGAACATGCCCGCCGTGATCGCCAGCGCGCCGCCCAGGCCGCCGGCCATATAGCCGGCAAAGGTCGCGAAGATCACCAGCGGCGCGGGCAATATCCCCGCCAGCGCCACCCCGTCGAGGAACAGCCCGTCCGACAGCCAGCCACGCCCGACCGTATCCCCGCGCACATAGGGAATGGCGGTATAGGCGCCGCCAAAGGTCAGCAGCCCGCCCTTCAGCCCGGCAATGAACAACAGCAGCATGTCGGGACGCGCGGCGCCAGCCGCCATCGGGATCGGCGCGACCGCCACTGTTCCTTTGTGCAGCAACAGCGCCAGCATGACCGCCCCGACCAGCACCACGCCAATGACCATCGGCCGCGCGCGAAAGCCATAGACCAGCCCCGCCGCCAGCAGCGGAATCCAGAAAGGCGTGCCCAGCAAAGTCGCGGCAAAGGCGCCGATCGCCAGTGCCCAGAGCAGCCGGTCCTCCAGCACATGGCCGCCGATCCGCTGCACCGCGCGCGCGATGATCGCCAGCACCACCAGCTGGATGCCGAACAGTACCGGCAGCGCCCAGCCCGCGCCGGCAATCCAGTCGCGATAGAGCCAGGCGGCGACCAGCATCAGCAGCAGACCGGGCAGCATGAAGCCCAGCCCCGCCAGCAGCCCGCCGATCCGCCCGCGCGCCATCATCCCCATATGGACGCACAATTCATGCGCCTCCGGCCCCGGCAATATCTGCATCACCGCCAGCAAGCGGTTGAAGCGCGGCCCGGACAGCCAGCGCTCCTCCTCGACCAAGGTCTGGCGCAACATCGCGATCTGCGCGACCGGCCCGCCAAAGGCCAGGCAGCCAAAGCGCAGGAATTTCAGGAACAGCGGGAAAAGGCGGATCGGCGGTGGACCATCATCCAGTGTCGTCATCGTCATCGGCTCCTGCCGCAGGCGCGGCTCATGGAGCGGAACTTGGACGATCATCGCCTGAACGGGCGCCCGCACGGCCCGTTGGCGCGCATCATAGCATCGCGCGCCGCGAAGAAAAGAGGCGGCGCAACAGGATGGGGCGGCCGTTCAGCCGCCCCTCTCGAATGGCCGATCAGGCGCCGAAACCGCCGTCGATCGTGTGCATGGCGCCGGTGATGATGCCGGCTTCCGGCCCCGCCAGATAGGCGGCCAGCCCGGCGATTTCCTCGCCCGTGGCATGGCGCTTGATCGCCATGAAGCCGTGCATGGTGGCGCTCATCGGGCCATCGGCCGGGTTCATGTCGGTATTGGTCGGGCCGGGCTGGATGATGTTGACGGTGATGCCGCGCGCGCCGAAGTCGCGGGCGAGACCTCGGGCCATGCCCTGCAGCGCCGACTTGGTCAGCGCATAGGCCGCGCCGCCCTCGAACGGCATGCGGTCGCCATTGACCGAACCGATGACGATGATGCGGCCGCCATCGTTCATCTGCCGGGCCGCCTCGACCGCCGCATGATAGGGCGCGCGGACATTGATATCGATCATCCGGTCGACCGCATCGGCGTCCAGCGTCAGCGGATCGCCCAGCACCAGCGTGCCGGCATTGACGACCAGTATGTCGAGCGCGCCCTCGCCCGCCACCACGTCGATCACCGCCTGGCGATCGGCCGCATCGGAGCGGATGGCACGGGCGCCGACATCGGCAGCAAGCGCGGTGGCGGCATCCTGCGACCCGGCATAGGTGAAGGCGACATCGGCGCCGTCACCGGCGAAGCGCCGCACGATCGCGGCACCGATACCCCGGCTGCCGCCGAGGACGAGGACTTTCTTGGCAGTGAAATCGGTCATGGGACAATTCCTTGCTAAATTTGTAATGATCGCTATATAAATCACCGATCGCGCCCGTCAAGGATTTTTGTAATGACCATTAAAGAAAAAGCCAAGAGCCGGGGCCGCCCGCGTTCCTTCGACGAGGATGCCGCCCTTTCTGCGGCGCAGGCGCTGTTTCATCAACTTGGCTATGATGGCGTCGGCGTCGCCGCGCTGGCGCAGGCGATGGGGATCAATCCGCCCAGCCTCTATGCCGCTTTCGGTGACAAGGCAGCCCTGTTCGACCGGGTGCTGGCGCGCTACGCCCGCAATGCCCTGCCGGTGGACGATATCCTTGTGCCCGGCACGCCGCCGGCCGCCGCACTTACCGAATTGCTGCGCACCGCCGCGCGCATCTATGCCGCCGACCCGGCCGCGCCGGGCTGCATGGTGCTGGAGGCAGCACGCGGCGCCGACGCCACCGCCGCCGCCCAGGCGCGCTGCTGGAAGGACAGGAGCGTCGATCGGGTCCGCGACTATCTGGCCCCCGGCCATCCCGACCAGGCACTGCCGGTCGCCGATTATATGGTGGCGGTCATGTCCGGCCTGTCGTCCGATGCCCGCGACGGCAAGCCGATCGAACGGCTGCTCGCCACCGCCAACATGGCCGGGCTCGCGCTGGAAGCCACGTTAGGCACCAACTGACCTATTTTTGAATGCGGCCTTTTCCGAGCCGCTGACCGCATAACGGTCAGCTCGAAAAGGCTCTATTGCGGCCGATGCCCCTTGCGCCATTTGGTCAGCAGATGGCGCGCCAGCATCAGCGGCGGCATGCGCAGCCAGTGCGACCGCACGAAGAAGGCGAAGACCAGCGCTTTGCGCGTCTCCTGCCCCCAGCCGTTGCGCGCCAGCAACCGCGCCCGCACCAGCCGGTCCCACAGGGTCAGGCGTCCGCCTGTGCCATAGATCGCCGCTGCCAGTCGCTGCGCCTGCCGCACATGGGGAGTGATGCCGTGCCGCGCCGCCCGCACTTTCAACGCCTCGGGATCGACATCAGCCAGCAGACAGTGAATGTCCCACAGGTTGCGTAGACCGCCCTGCAAGTCGCCGTCCGCCAGCAGATGGGCGACCGCATGACAGACCCGGTCCTCTGCCGACAGCATATATAATCCATCAGTTATCAAAACCGCATCCGCCATCATCGCTGCCGCATCCGGCGTCGGCCGCGCGGTCAACGGCAACACGGTATGATGCACATCGATCATCCGGTCGCGCTCGGTGTGGATCATCGGCGGCAGTTCATGCATCCACCGCCGATAATAGGCGTCGTCATAGGGGTCTTCCTTGACCCATTCCCAGCCGGCCGCGATCAGCGCATCGGCCGCCGCATCGATCCGGTCGCGCGGCACCAATATGTCGAGATCGCCGATGAAGCGCCCCCACCCCGCCGGCAGGCCCGCCGCCGCATAGGCCGTGCCTTTGAGCAGGATCACCGGCAGGCCGATCGGCGCCAGTGCCGCCCGGGCCCGGTCCGCCTCCCACACCGCCTGCTGCGCCTCGCGCGCGGCATCTTCCTTCGCGTCCGCCAGGATCGGCCGCACCGCATCGGGCACGGCCTGCCCCTCCAACCGGAAGGCCAATGTCCCGATCAGTCGCTCCGCCCGTGCCATCGCGATCAGGCTGTTCCAGCCGGCCGCGTCCAGCCCGGCCGTCGTCGCCGGATCGCGCAGCGCCCCGACCAGCAGTGCCGCGCTCATGCGATCTCGCTCCACAGCCGGTCGACCATGGCGATCGCCGCCTCGCCCGAGGGGAAGTCGATCGCCCGCGCCGGCACCTGCGCCACGAAGCGCGTCAGCGCAGCAAAGGCCGGTTCGCCCAGCGCGACATAATTGGTCGACGCCTGGGTCAGGCGCATGAACACTTCCCCCCGCCCCACCGGCCGTTCCGCCGGCCCGGAGCCAAAGCGCGGGAACAGCAGCAGCGCCGGCATCCCGCCCTCACCCATCCGCGCCACCGCGTCGGCGCGCGGCACCATATGGCGGATGTCGCCCTTGGCCGTCGCGCCCAGCAGCGGCCCCATGCGCGCACCCGGCACCTCGCCCGCGATCACCTCGATCGCCTTGTTCTTGAGCGACACCAGCCGGGGAAAGGGCAATATCGCCCCGCTGTCGAGATCCAGCAGCGCAAACTCGTCGCCCATCAGCCGCCAGCCGCGTTCGCCCAGCTGCGCCGCCAGCGTCGACTTGCCCGATCCGGACTCGCCGGTCATCACCAGCACCCGCCCGTCCTTCTCGACACTCGACGCATGGAGCAGCAGATGTCGGCGCCAGCCCAGCGCCATCTGCAGGTTCATCCCCATTTCCGCTGCCAGCAACCCATGCGCCAGGCTCATCGGCGCCGCGTCGGCCAGCCCATGGTCGCCGGTGATGAAGATGGACGGGCGTACCCAGCGCCGGACCGCGCTGGTCGGCTGCAACCGCACGGTGAAATCGGCGATCGCGCCACCGACGTCGGGATAATCGGCATAGAGCCGCTTCAGCTGGTCGATCGGCTGTGCCCAGGCGGAACCGATGCGGAAGGTCGCCGGGCCGATGCGCAGGGTCAGGCTGTGCCTCATGCCGGGCGCACCAGCCCGATCCGGTCGAGATAGGCGAGATGCTGGCCGATCTCGCCCACCACATCGCCCTCGCCCAGATCATAGAGCAGGGCCAGCCGATCGCGCAGCATCGCCGCGCTCGCCGGCAGGCCGTCGGCCATGGCGTCCAATATCTCGGGCACCGGGCTGATCACCATATGGGTCTGGCCCGACGGGCGATGATAGAGCAGGACGATATCATCCAGCGGCCGGACGATGATCGCCTCCGCCCCTTCTCGACGATAAACTTCTTCCCTGACCACGCGTCCGGCACCTCCATGGCTCCCCTCTTGCCCTAAAGCCAAAAGGGTAGCCAAGTGCCTAACGCATCAGGGAAAGGCCTGCAGCGCCACGCCGACCGGCAGCTCGCGCGCGCCGACCGTCATCAGCGCGCGCATATAGGTGTCGAGCGCCCGGTCCAGCCCATGTTCGCGCACCGCCTGCGCCAGCTGCTCGGGCGGCGCGGGATGGGCTAGCGCCCATTCGATCGCACGGGCAAAGCCATCGACATGGCCGATCGGCACCGGCGGATGCTGGCCGGCGGCAGCCAGCAGCGGATGGATATTGCGGGTGCAATCGGTCGCCACCACGCCCGCGCCACAGCCCAGCGCCTCGATCATCGTGCCGGCCAGCCCTTCCCAGCAGGACGGCTGCAACAGCAGGTCCGCCTCGGCAAACAGGCTGGCCATGCGGTGCGGACAATCGACGAAGCCCAGAAACTCGACCCGGTCCGACAGGCCCAACCGCGTGCATTGCGCCTCCAACTGGGCGCGCAGCGGCCCCTGCCCGACGATGCGCAGCCGCCAGTCGCGATTCCGCAATTGCGCCAGCGCGGCCAGCGCGGTCGCCTGGTCCTTCTGCGGCGCCAGCCGCCCGACCATCAGCAATTGCGCCGGGCGCTGCGGGCAACAAGCGGTGCCGCGATCGTTGCACGCCTGTTCCATCAGCCGGGTGACGGTGGGACGCGGCATCAGCCGCACGTCGCGACCGCCAAGCGGCCCCTCCTCGGCCAGCAATTGCCGATCGGTCTCACCCATGACGATGGTCATGCTGCAGGCCCTGGCAATTGCGCGAAACCGGGTCTTGCGCGCCCAGGCGGACAGGCCCTGCTGTCCCGGCCGGACGATCGGGTTGGAAATGCGGCCGACCGCACGGGTCTGCGTGCCCAGCGTCGCGGCGGCAACCAGCATGTTGCTCTGGTTGCCGGCCGAATAGACGACATCGGGCCGATGGCGACGCACCATCGCCGCCAGCGGCAGGAATTGCGCGATCATCGACAGCCGCCGGGCCCAGCGCGGCGCACAGACACGGCGCACCGTCAGCGCCGGGTCGATCATCCCGGCCAGCGGCCCGTCCAGATGCGCCAGCCACAGTTCGACCCGCAGCCCGCGCCGGTGGAGATGATTGGCAAGCTGGATCGCGACCCGGTCAAGCCCCCCGTCACCGGGGCGATAGAGATAGACGACCGCGAATGGAGAATGTGCCGCCACCTGGCGTGCATGGAACATGGTGTCGCCCTTGCGCTCGACGGAAATGTCGATGCTTCGACGCCGTCAACGCGGGCGACCCGTAATCGGTTCTTTCAGTTCAACCCGGCTTTGGGGCTTAACGCGGCATTTGCAGCGATGCGAAACAGGTAAAGCCGCTCTGTCCCGACTGGAGGCGGCGAATATAGTTCAGATAGGCCTGGTTCTGTTCATAGCTGGTGCCCGGCAGCGGCCGGCCGCGCAATGCCTGCTTGACCTGCTCGCCGGTATAGGTGCGCCCGCTCGCCGGATAGGCGCCCGGCGTTCCCGCCGGCACCATCTGGCCATTGGGGGCGATATAATTGCCCGACCGCGACGGATCGGGCACCGGAATGGTGCAGTTGAGAACAGACGCCGCCGTATTGGCCAGCGCCGGGCGGATCGACACGATCGCCGATGCCGCGACCGCGCCGCCCATCAGCAACTGGCGCCGCGAAGGGACGGCCAGATCGGGCGCAACGGCTTCGTTCGTCGCCTTTTCAGGCTCCACGCTTTCCGGTCCGGGGATGGGCTCGCTCATGTCACAATGTTCCGCTATCGCGCTTGCCAAAGCGTAAATATTGGGCGCTATTGATCACAGCCATCGCAGCAAATGCGCGAAGAATCCAGCGCGGTAACCATGAATCGACTGACAATTTCTCAGATTACGGCCTCGCTGGCCGTGCTTTTGCTGGGCACGGGCGGTGCCCTGATTCTCGGCGGATCGCCGCTCGCCATCGCCCTGCCGGTGCTCGCCGGCCTGATCGTGCTGGTCATCACGGCCGAAGGCGTGCCGGTCGGCCGCGACGTGCCGACGATCGCGCTCGATGCGCCCGACCTGTTCGCCCATCCCGATTTTCCCGGCCTGCTGGAAGCCATTTCCGATCCGCTGATGCTGGTCGAGCGGGGCCGCATCGTCCATGCCAACCAGGCCGCCAAACGCCTGCTCGGCAGCCATATCGAGGGGGAGGATGCGCGCATCGCGATCCGCCACCCCGCCGCCGCCGAGCGACTGGCCAGCGTTGCCCCACTCGCCGAACCGGTGATGATCGAACTGGTGGGCCTGGGCACGCGCGAACAGCGCTGGCAGATGCGCATCGCTTCGGTCGGGGCGGTCGGCGACATGCGCCGGCTCGTCCATCTGGTCGACCATAGCGGCACCTATGCGGCCGAGCGGATGCGCGTCGATTTCGTCGCCAATGCCAGCCATGAACTGCGCACCCCGCTGGCCGGCATATTGGGCTTCATCGAGACGCTGGCCGACCCGGAACTGGGCAAGGATGTCGAAACCCGCAAGCGCTTCCTCAAGATCATGGACGGCGAAGCGCGCCGGATGCAGCGGCTGATCGACGATCTCATCTCATTGAGCCGGATCGAGGCGGAGAAATATCGCCTGCCCGAAGCCGCCGTCGACCTGTCGGAACTGACCGCCGAAGTGGTCGGCGTGTTCCGCACCAGCAATGGCGATCGCGGCCGCGAGGTGGAGATGGAGATCACCCCCGGCCTGCCCGCGATCCAGGGCGACCGCGCCCAGCTGTCGCAGCTCATCCACAATCTCGTCGGCAATTCGGTCAAATATGGCCGCCCCGGCACGCCGATCCATGTCACCCTGGGCGAAGGGCCCAGCGGCATGGTGCGCCTGTCGGTCGCGGACGAAGGCGAAGGCATCGGCCCCGATCACCTCCCTCGCCTGACCGAACGATTCTATCGCGTCGATTCGGGCCGCAGCCGGGCAATGGGCGGCACGGGTCTGGGCCTGGCCATCGTCAAACATATTGTCGAACGGCATCGTGGCCGGCTGGATATTTCCAGCGTCCTTGGAAAAGGCACCAATGTCAGCATCTTGCTACCCGGCGCCCCGGCCGACGACACGGCGACCAAGACGAGGGCGTAAGAAAATTTCACGCCGAAGACGCGATCCGGCCCCTATGTCATGAAAATGCAATCTGACTGTCACAAAGGCGCGATGGTCCGCGGCTAGGCGCCTCCCTGAGGGGCGCGACATTGCGAATCGCGGCCTGTTAGTTGGAGGTTTCCGTGAAGCAATTCGCCCTTTTCGCCGCGACCGCTGTGGCCGCTCTTTCGCTTGCCGGCTGCGGCGACCAGTCGGGCGGCGGCGCTGGCGCGACCCGTGACCAGATCCGCGCGGTCGGTTCCTCCACCGTCTATCCCTTTGCCACCGCGGTCGCCGAACTGTTCGTGCAGGGCAATCCCGGCATGAAGTCGCCGATCATCGAATCGACCGGCACCGGCGGCGGCATGAAGCTGTTCTGCGCCGGCGTCGGCGCCCAGCATCCCGACATTGCCGACGCCTCGCGCCGCATGAAGAAGGCCGAGTTCGATCAGTGCCAGAGCAATGGCGTGAAGGACATCATCGAGATTCAGGTCGGCGTCGACGGCCTTGCCTTCGCTGAGAGCAAGCAGGGCCCCGGCCTCAAGCTCACCCCCAAGATCGTCTATGAGGCGCTGGCCGCCAATCCCTATGGCAAGGGTCCGAACAAGGCCCAGACCTGGAAGGATGTCGACCCCAGCCTGCCCGCGATCGCCATCTCCGTCTTCGGTCCGCCCTCGACCAGCGGCACGCGCGACTCGCTCGCCGAACTGATCCTGACCAAGGGTTGCGAGACCGACCCGGCGATGGAAGAACTCAAGAAGAAGAGCGAGGACGAGTTCAAGGCCACCTGCACCCGCGTGCGCGAGGATGGCAAATATGTGGACTCGGGCGAGAATGACAATCTGATCGTCCAGAAGCTGGGTGCCAACCCGAACGCCGTCGGCGTCTTTGGCTACAGCTTTCTGGAAGAGAATAAGGACACGCTGAAGGACGTGCCGATCAACGGCATCGAAGCCAGCTACGAGACCGTCTCGACCGGCCAATATCCCGGCGCCCGCCCGCTCTACATCTATGTGAAGAAGGCGCATATGCAGGCGATCCGTGGCCTGCAGGGCTTCCTCGACACCTTCGCCGCCAACTGGAACCCCGACGGCGCGCTGACCAAGCGTGGCATGGTCGCGGCGCCGGAAGACGTGCGCAAGAAGAGCGCGGAAGTCGTCAAGTCGCTCAGCGTTCTCGACGGTTCGCAGCTGAAGTAAGGGCATCATGACCGGTCCTGCAATCCTCCTGCTGCTGGCGGGCCTAGGCGCGATCGCCTGGGTCAGCGCCCGCGCCCGTGCGCTGCGCCTTGCCGGCGTGGCGCGCGCCAGCGGCCGCCGCGACGCGGTACACAGCCTGCCCGGCTATCATGGCTGGTATGTCGCGCTGTGGACGCTGATCCCCGCCGGCATCTTCCTGGCGGTATGGGCCAATGTCTCGCCCGGCCTCGTCACCCAGTCGGTCCTGGCCGACCCGGCGGCGCAGAGCCTGCCGATGGACGGCTTCTCCCGCTCCGCCATCCTGGGCGAGGCACGGGCGATCGCCACCGGCGCGCAGGCCGGCGCCTTCAACCCGGCCGCCAACGCGCTGGTCGAACCCTATCGCACCGCGCTCAGCCATTATGGCATTGCCGGCGCGGTGCTGGCGCTGGTGCTCGCCTTTGCCGGCGGCGCCTATGCCTTCACCCGCGTCCGTCCGGACTTCCGCGCCCGCACACGGGTCGAGCGACTGGTCATGGCAACGCTGCTGATCGCCTCGCTGATCGCGATCATCACCACGCTCGGCATCGTCGCCTCGCTCTTGTGGGAAAGCTTCCGCTTCTTCTCGATGGTGAACCCGATCGACTTCCTGTTCGGCACCAAATGGAGCCCGCAGTCGGCCGCCATGGGTTATGGCAATGAGGACGCGTTCGGCGCGGTGCCGCTCTTCTGGGGCACGATCTTCATCGGCGCGATCATCGCCATGATCGTCGCCATCCCGCTCGGCCTGATGAGCGCCATCTACCTCACCCAATATGCCAGCCCCACGGTGCGCAAGTGGATGAAGCCGACGCTGGAGATGCTCGCGGGCGTGCCCACGGTCGTCTATGGCTATTTCGCCGCGCTCACCATCGCCCCCGCCCTGCGCGATTTTGCGGTGATGATCGGCATCCATGGTGCCTCTTCGGAAAGCGCGCTGGCCGCCGGCCTCGTCATGGGCGTGATGATCATCCCGTTCGTCTCCTCCATGGCCGATGACAGCATCGCCGCCGTGCCGCAGTCGATGCGCGACGGCAGCCTGGCGATGGGCGCCACCACCAGCGAGACGATCAGCCGCGTGCTGATTCCCGCCGCCCTGCCCGGCGTCGTCGGCGGCGTGCTGCTCGCCGTCAGCCGCGCCATCGGCGAGACGATGATCGTGGTGATGGCCGCCGGTCTGGCTGCCAACCTCACCCTCAACCCCTTCGCCAGCGTGACCACGGTGACGACCCAGATCGTCCAGTTGCTGACCGGCGACCAGGAATTTGACAGCGCCAAGACGCTTGCCGCCTTCGCGCTCGGCCTGGTGCTGTTCATCGTCACCCTGCTGCTCAACATCGTGGCCCTGCGGGTCGTGAAGAAATATCGCGAGGCTTACGAATGAGCCCGGCTATCCAAAATCCGTTCGGGCTGAGCCTGTCGAAGCCCATCACTGAGCGAAGCGAAGTGGCTTCGCTACGCTCAGCCCTGCCCTTCGACTTCGCTCAGGGCGAACGGGGAATGAAACGATGAGTGCCAAGAACCCCACCGACTGGAAGTCGGACGCCATGCGCAAACGGATCGCCCGGCGCTATGCCGCCGAGCGCCGCTTCAAGGCCGCCGGCATGGCCGCCGTGCTGCTCAGCGCCGCCTTCCTCGCCTTCCTGCTCTTCACCATGGTCGGCAATGGCATGCGCGGTTTCACCCGCACGGAAATCGCCCTCAAGGTCGATTTCCTGGCCTCGCCGCTGCTGCTCGATCCGGCCAACATCACCGACGAGGCACTGGCCAACGCCAATCTGCCGATGGTGACCAGCGCCGTCGCGCAGAAGGCATTGGGCAAGGATGCCGACGCGATGATCTCGCCCAGCGCCTGGATTGCCATCCGCGACGCGATCAAGGCCGATCCCAAGATCCTGGGCCGTACCGAAACGATCGACGTGCCCGCCGCAACCGCGATCGACCTCGCCGCCAAGAGCAAGGGATCGCCCGAAGCCGAGGCGCAGGTCGCGCGCCTGCGTCAGGCCGGCCTGCTCGCCACCGGCATCAACTGGGGCTTCCTGACCGCCAGCGACGGCACCGATCCGACCCAAGTCGGCATCTGGGGCGCGTTCAAGGGGTCGCTGCTGACCATGTTGGTGACGCTGGTGCTCAGCTTCCCGATCGGCGTCGCCACGGCGCTCTATCTGGAGGAATATGCCCGCAAGAGCTGGTGGACCGACATCATCGAGGTGTCGATCAACAATCTGGCGGCCGTGCCCTCGATCATCTTCGGCCTGCTCGGCCTGTCGATCTTCCTCAATCTGCTGCACCTCCCCCGTTCGGCCGCGCTGGTCGGCGGCATGACCCTGGCGCTGATGACCATGCCGGTCATCGTCATCGCCGGCCGCAACGCGATCAAGTCGGTGCCGCCCAGCATCCGCGACGCCGCGCTCGGCATCGGCGCCTCGCCGGTCCAGGTCGTGTTCCAGCATGTTCTGCCGCTGGCCCTGCCCGGCATCCTCACCGGCACGATCATCGGCATGGCCCGCGCGCTCGGCGAAACCGCGCCGCTGCTGATGATCGGCATGCGGGCCTTCATCGCCACGCCGCCCGGCGGCATTGTCGATCCGGCCACCGTCCTGCCGGTGCAGATCTTCCTCTGGTCCGATGAAGTCTCGAAGGGCTTCGTCGAAAAGACCTCGGCCGCCATCATCGTCCTGCTGGCCTTCCTGCTCGCGATGAACGGCCTCGCCATCTACCTGCGCAACAAGTTTGAAAAACGGTGGTAATCACACCCATGACCGAAGAACAGCAAAGCCTGGCCGTGGCCAATCCGAAGATGACGGCCCGTGACGTCAAGGTCTTCTATGGCGAGAAACAGGCGATCAAGGGCGTGTCGATCGATGTCGACATGGACCATGTCACCGCCTTCATCGGCCCGTCGGGCTGCGGCAAGTCGACCTTCCTGCGGACCTTGAACCGCATGAACGACACCGTCGCCTCGGCGCGGGTCGAAGGCACGATCACGCTCGACGGCGAAGATATCTACGCCCCCTCGATGGACGTGGTGCAGTTGCGCGCGCGGGTCGGCATGGTGTTCCAGAAGCCCAACCCCTTCCCCAAGTCGATCTACGAAAATATCGCCTATGGCCCCCGCATCCACGGCCTCGCCGCGGGCAAGGCGGACATGGACGTGATCGTCGAAAAGTCGCTGCGTCGCGCCGGCCTGTGGGACGAGGTCAAGGATCGCCTCAATGACAGCGGCACCGCTTTGTCGGGCGGTCAGCAGCAGCGTCTGTGCATCGGCCGCGCCATCGCGGTCGAACCCGAAGTCATCCTGATGGACGAACCCTGCTCGGCGCTCGACCCGATCGCCACCGCCAAGATCGAGGAACTGATCCACGAACTGCGCGGCCGCTATGGCATCGTCATCGTCACCCACAACATGCAGCAGGCCGCGCGCGTGTCGCAGCGCACCGCCTTCTTCCACCTGGGCGAACTGGTCGAATATGGCGTGACGAGCGACATCTTCACCAACCCGCGCCAGGAGCGGACCAAGGACTATATCACCGGGCGCTACGGCTGATCCCGCGCGCTTTCGAGCCAGATGCTTGCATCTGGCGGCTTGGAAAGCGCGCCACTTGAGATTCCGGCATCGATCCCTGCAGGATCGATGCCTGCGGAGAGAAGAAACATGGCTGAACATACGATCAAGGCATTTGATGAGGAAATCGACCGGCTGCGCGGCCTGATCGCCGAAATGGGCGGTCGCGCCGAAGCGGCGATCGAGAATGCGATGCTGGCGCTCCAGCGCCAGGACCAGCGCCTCGCCGCCGAAGTCGTCGCCGACGACAAGCGCATCGACGCGCTGGAAGCGGAAGTCGAGAAGCTGGTGGTGCAGATCATCGCCCTGCGCGCGCCCATGGCCAACGACCTGCGCGACGTGATCGCCGCCTTGAAGATCGTCAGCGTGGTCGAGCGGATCGGCGACTATGCCAAGAATATCGCCAAGCGCGTGCCGCTGATCGCCGCCAACCAGCATAAGCTGGAACCGGTGTCGCTGCTGCCCTCCATGGGCCAGGTCGCGGCCGAGATGGTGCATGACGTGCTCAACGCCTTCGCCGCGCGCGACGCCGAACTGGCGCTGGCGGTGGTGGAGCGCGACCAGGTGGTCGACGATTTCTACGACAGCGTGTTCCGCACCCTGGTGACCTATATGGTCGAAAATCCCAAGACGATCAGCGAGTGCGCGCACCTGCTGTTCATCGCCAAGAATATCGAACGCATCGGCGACCATGCGACCAATGTCGCGGAAATGGTCTATTATGCCGCAACGGGCCAGACCCTGCCCGAACGCGAACGCGGCGGCACCCAGCAGCAGGAGAATTGAGGCATGGCGCGGGCGAAGATGCTGTTGGTGGAGGATGACGCGGCGCTCGCCGAACTGCTCATCTGGCATTTCAAGCGTGAGGATTTCGAGGTCGCCCATACCGTCGATGGCGAGGAAGCGCTGCTGATGGCGCAGGAAAACACGCCCGACATCGTCCTGCTCGACTGGATGGTCGAAAGCCTGTCGGGGATCGAGGTCTGCCGTCGCCTGCGCCGCATGAACGGCACCGCCAATGTGCCGATCATCATGCTGACCGCGCGCGGCGAGGAAGAGGATCGCGTCCGCGGCCTGGAAACCGGCGCCGACGATTATGTCACCAAGCCCTTCTCGCCCCGCGAGCTGGTCGCCCGCGTCGGCGCGGTGCTGCGCCGCGTCCGCCCGGCGCTGGCCGGCGAGACGCTGACCTTCGCCGATGTCGAGATGGACACGGTTGGCCACAAGGTCCGGCGCGGCGGCCAGGTCATCCCGCTCGGCCCCACCGAATTCCGTCTCCTGAAGCATTTCCTGGAGCATCCCGGCTGGGTCTTCTCGCGCGAACGCCTGCTCGACAGCGTCTGGGGCCAGGACAGCGACATCGAACTGCGTACCGTCGACGTCCATATCCGCCGCCTGCGCAAGGCGATCAATGTCGATGGCCGCCACGACATCATCCGCACCGTCCGCTCGGCCGGCTATGCGTTGGACACCGACGGCCTGAACTGATCGTCGCCCCGCACATGCGGACAAGAAAAAACCTCCCCGGCACATTGCCTGGGGAGGTTTTTCTTTGGCGCATGCTCGTGGACGGCATTTTATCTTCCCGGAACAAAGCCCTGTGGATTTCGCCACCGCCTTGCATAAGGTGCCGGCCGGGGGGAAATCATGATTCTCGGTATCGATCTTGGAACGACCAATAGCGCCGCCGCTATCTGGAAGGATGGCGCAGCACAGCTTGTGCCCAATGCGCTGGGCGACCTGCTGACACCGTCGATCGTCAGCGTGGACAATATGGGCATGATCCATGTCGGCCGCGCCGGACGCGATCGGCTGACCACCGACCCGGACGGGACCGTCGCCAGCTTCAAACGCTATATGGGCACGGAACGCCGCGCCACGATGAGTGGTCACAGCTACTCACCCGAAGAATTGTCCGCCTGCATCCTGCGCTCGCTCAAGGCCGATGCGGAGGCATTTTGCGGCGAACCCATCACCGAAGCGGTGATCACGGTGCCGGCCTATTTCAACGATCGTCAGCGCAAGGCCACGCGGCGCGCGGGCGAACTGGCGGGCCTGACCGTGCGGCGCCTGATCAACGAACCGACGGCGGCGGCGCTGGCCTTTGGCGTCCACGATCGCGACGAGCATGAACCCTTTCTGGTCTTCGATCTGGGCGGTGGAACCTTCGACGTGTCGATCGTCGAGATGTTCGACGGCATCATCGAAGTGCGCGCCTCATCGGGCGACAATCATCTGGGTGGCGACGATTTCAACAGCGCGATCATCGCACTGGCCCGCGCCGCGCTGGAGGCCGAAACGCCGCTGGACGACAAGGATCCGCAGCGACTGGAGGCCCGCCTGCAGGTCGCGGCCGAAGCCACGAAACAGGCCCTGTCCCTCGCCGATGAAGCTGACTTCACGCTGGTCATCGGCGACGACCAGCGCAGCACCCGCATCACCACCCGCGCGCTGGAGGAACAGGCCCAGGGCCTCCTTACCCGGCTGCGCGATCCGGTGCTGCGCTCCTTGCGGGATTCCAACATCGACGTCCGCGCCCTCAGCGAAGTGGTGCTGGTCGGCGGGGCAACGCGCATGCCCATCGTCCGCCGTGCCATCACCCGCATGTTCGGCCGCTTCCCCAACAGCACGGTCCATCCCGATCATGCCGTGGCGCTCGGCGCAGCGGTGCAGGCCGGGTTGCTGGCCAGGGATGCCGCCCTCGACGAGATCCGGCTGACCGACGTCTGCCCCTTCACCCTAGGCGTCAACCATTCGGAGCGCGACGCGCGCGGCCATTTCCATCATGGCCTCTTCTCGCCGATCATCGAACGCAACACCGCCATCCCGGTCAGCCGCGTCGAAACCTATCGCACCGTGTCCGACAATCAGCGCTACATCGAATTCGGCATCTATCAGGGTGAGGCGCGCGAAGTCTCCTCCAACGTGCTGCTGGGGTCGATCAGCATCCCGGTGCCGCCACGCCCGGCCGGCGAGATACTGGTCGATTGTCGATTCAGCTATGACAGCAGCGGCCTGCTGGAGGTCGACGTCGTGGTGCCGGAAACGGGCCAGAGCCGCAATCTGGTGATCGTCGACGAAAGCGAGCAGCGCGCCGAACGCGACCTGGCCGAAAGCCGGGCGCGCCTCGCCGCACTCAAATTCCACCCGCGCGAGGCGATGGAAAATGTCGCGGCGCTCGCCCGCGCGCGCAAAGGATACGAATCCTTCATCGGCGAGCGGCGCGAAGCCATTGGTCGCTGGATCACCCAGTTCCAGTCGGTGCTGGAAACCCAGGACAGCCGGCTGATCACCGAGGAGCGCAGGCTCCTGCTCCAGAATCTGGACCTGGTCGAAAAGGATTATGGGCTGTGAGCCCTTCGACCGCCTGGCAATTGCTGGGGATAGAGGCGACGGCGGACAGCAAGGCGATCCGCCGTGCCTATGCCGCCCGGCTGCGCGCCATCGATCCGGACCAGGACCGGGATGGCTTTGCCGCGCTGCGCGACGCTCGCGACCAGGCCCTGATGCTGGCATCGGGCGAGGTGGCCGATGCGCCGCCCCCCGGCATCATGATCGACGGGATGGAAGTCATCGTCCCGTCGCCGGACGTGGCCTTCAGTGGCTCCCTTCCGGCCACATGCGATACCGCATCCGCCCCTTTGTCGATCGTGCCCGCAACGCCGCCCCCGGATTGGCGCATGCCACCCATCGCGCCGGATTGCCGGATCGCCGCGGATGCAGGCGATGCGATCGCCCTGCCCCTGCCCGACGGGGCCGACGCGCTGATCGTGCCGACGGTGACGCGCGCAGAGATCCAGGATCTAAGCCGCGCCGACCATGCGCTCCATGCCCTGCTCTATCCCGATCCGGACGCGGAGTCGCAGGATCGACCGATGCATCCGGCGGACATCGTCAACGGCACCACCCTGATCAAGCGGATCCATGCCGAAGCGCAGCAGGGCGCGATCGACCTGCATGCCCGCGTCGACGACTGGCTTGCCAACATATTGGCCGGCTCCTGGCCCCGCGCCCAGCCGCTGCTCGCCCCGGCCGCGCGCCTGTTCGGCTGGGAGGCGCTGGACGGCCAGATCGACGCGCCACCGGCAGTCGATTTCATCAACCGGCGCCTCGCCTCCGACCGCTTCGCCCAGCAGGTGCAGCAGAAAGGCCACCCGCTCCATCGCGCCTGGCAGCAATTGGCCAAGCCGACCCGGCCGGGGCAGAGCTGGGCCCTATGGTGGCAGGGCGCCAAGGTCGACGAACTGATAACGACGATCCGCCGTGACTATCCCGAACTGGAGCAACGGCTGGATTGGCATCGCATTGCCCTGCGCGAGGAACGCACGGGCCGAGCGATCGCATCCTTCGGCGGTCGCATCCTGTTCGGCGTCGTCCTGCTGCAGTTACTCGGTGCCATGGCGCGCTGTCAGGACAATGGATCGCCCATGCCCAGCCTGCCGAGCGCCAGCGACATCCCCGTCGCCACCGCCCCGCGCGTACCCGGCGGTCTGGGCGATGTCGCGGCCGACATGCAGGCGGCGGTACGCGCCGCCTTCGGCAAGGATATCCCGCTCGACCTGCTCAATGCCCAGGCGCCGCTCGTCCATGCGCTCTTCGCCAGCAACTGGCGCGCCGGCATGGGCATGGGGTGGACCCGCGCCCGCTATGTCGAGGCGATGACCGGCATCATCCGCAATCGCTATGCCCTGCTCGCGCGGCAGAAGGGCGGCGACAGCCTGATCGCGATGCAGCGCCAGCGGCTGAAGGAAGAACGCGCGCTCAAGGGCGATCATTGGCACGCCTGCGCCGAGGCGGCCAAGCATGGCGCCTTTGCCGATCCCGAGCTGATCCCGGCCGATCTGCGGGATCCCGCGCGGGCGCAGGTCGCCGATCTGGTCATCGCCATGCCCGACAATCCGGTGCTTCCGCCGCCGGGCGGCAGCTTCTCCATCCCCGGCCAGATCGTGCAGCGCGTGATCGACCAGTCCGGCCTGTCGCTCGATCAGGTCAGCGCCGCCTTCCAGAACAAGGGCAAGGATCGGGAACAGTGCCTGACCCACATCGCCCTGCTGGATGCCGCGCTGGATGCAAACAAGGCCACCCGCGCCGCCCTGTTGCCGCACATTTGAACCAGCGATCGCACATAGGAAAGAAGCGCCCCGCCTTGCGGCAGGACGCTTCTTGTCCATCAGCCAGCGGTCAAGCCGCGATCAGGCCGCGCGGCGGGCCTTGTTCAGCTTCTTGAGCAGCATGTCGCGCTTCAGGCGCGACAGATGGTCGATGAACAGCACGCCTTCGAGATGGTCCATCTCATGCTGCAGGCAGGTGGCGAGCAGCCCTTCCAGCTGCTCCTCATGAATGCGGCCATCGCGGTCCATCCAGCTCGCGCGGATCACCGCCGGGCGCTCCACCTCGGCAAACTGGTCGGGCACCGACAGACAGCCTTCATTATAGACCGACTGCTCGTCCGATTCCTTCAGGATTTCCGGATTGATGAACACCATCGGCTTCTTGACCGGCGGCGCGCCTTCCTCATCCGATTCCGGTTCCTGCAGATCCATCACCAGGATGCGCTTGGGCACACCCACCTGGATCGCGGCCAGGCCGATGCCCGGCGCGTCATACATGGTTTCGAACATGTCGTCGATCAGACGCTGCAGATCGTCGTCGATCGCCTCTACGGGGGTCGAAATGGTACGCAGGCGCGGATCGGGCGCCTCAAGGATCGGAAGAATGGCCATGGCGAAAACATAGGCGGAACGGGGGAAAATTTCAAGCGAGACGGGCGCTGGCCCACGCACCGCTTGCCGCCCCGCCCGGCGGGGTCTAGGCGAAGGGGCGTGACCGACGAAACCGCACAGCAGCGCCGCTATAAATCCTTCGAGGATACCCACCAGATGCTGATCGAGCTGGCGGTCGGGCTGATCGCCGATCGCGGCATCGATGCGCTGTCCCTGTCCGCCCTCGCCCGCGCCGCCGGGGTCAACCGCACCACCATCTATTATCATTTCACCGATCGTGACGCCCTAGTCGCGGCGGTGAAGCTCTGGTCCTCGCAGCAGATCGTCGCCGCCTTCCGCCCGGAACTGCCGCGCCAGGCGCGGATCGACTATGTCACCCGCTTCGTGCTCGACAATCCCGCCATCATGTCGCTGTGGATCGAGGATTTCATCGCACCCGGCGACATCCGCGCCAGCTATCCGCATTGGGACGCCCTGGTATCGGGCATCGGCACCAGCCTTGCCGCCGCCTTCCCCGACGAGCCGATCGACGCCGAAGTCTATTGCGTGATGCTGCTCACCAGCGCGCTGATCGGCCCGCGCGTCTTTCGCCATCGCGTCGCCCCCGATCTCGACACCGAAGCCACCATCGCCCGCTTCCGCCAGGAACAGCAGCGGGTGCTGCGCCGGGATGGCATCGCCGACGACTGACGGAATTTACAACAATCATGTTGCAAATTTAGATTGACCCGCTCATGCTGTCGAAAAGATAGACAGCGGAGAGCGATGATGCACGGCGAACGGCCCGGCTTTCAGGGCATGAGCGACGACAGTCTGGCCTGGCTCGGCACCGCGCCGATCCCCGCCGCCCCCTATCATGATCCGGCCTGGTTCGAGCTGGAACGGGAAGCGGTGTTCCGCCGCGCCTGGTTGCAGATCGGCCATGTCTGCGAACTGCCCGACAGCGGCAGCTTCATCCGCCGCGAGATCGAGGCACTCAATGTGTCGCTGCTGATCGTGCGCGGCCGCGATGGCGAGATTCGCGCCTTCCACAATGTCTGCACCCATCGCGGCACCCAGCTGGTCGAGGAGGAAAGCGGCAGGCGCGGGACTTTCTCCTGCCCCTATCATCGCTGGTCGTTCGGCACCGATGGCGCGCTGCTCGCCGCCCCCGATTTCGATCGTTTCTTCGTCGACAAGGCCGACTGCGCCCTGCCCCGCGTCGCGCTCGACATCTGCGGCGGGCTGATCTTCGTCCATCTCGGCACGCCGGACAAAGGCCTGCGCGATGATCTTGGCCCCTATGCGACCATGCTCGACGGCTTCCCGGCGGCGCAGGCCACCACCTTCTCCGAATATGTCTATGAGATCGACGCCAACTGGAAGCTGACCTACGACAATTTCCAGGAAAATTACCATCTCCGTTTCATCCATCCCCGCTCCGGCGCACCGGCAGTGGGGGAGGATAATCCGTTCGGCTATCCGGTGAAGATGGGCTTTCATGGCCCCCACCGCACCCAGACGATCTGGACCAATCCCGATCCCGCGCCCCAGCCGGTGCAGGCGCAATCCTTCGGCCGCGCCGCCCGCTTCGCCATGGCCGACGGCACCGCCGGCCCGCACAGCCGCGACTATCTCGCGCTCTTTCCCAATTTCTTCATCCTCGGATCGCCGGCCCAGCCCTTCTCTCACACCGTCTGGCCGATCGACGCCCGCCGCTCGCGCGGCGTGATCCGCCTCTATTGGAAGGGCGAGGATGACTGCGCCAGCCGCCGCTATGCCCGCGAATATGCGATGGCCAGCGCGCGCGACATCCATGCCGAGGATCGCGACGTGATCGAGGCGGGGCAGCGCGGCCTCAACAGCGGCGCGCTCAAACATATCCATTTCCAGGCGCAGGAGGCGCTGTGCCGCCACCTCTTCACCGCCGTCGACGAACGGGTGCAGGCCTATCGTGCCGACCTGGCCGGCACTGCGCCCCGGCCCGTCTCGCGGGCGGAGGCAATGGCATGACCACGCTCCTCCCCACTGGTTTCGATGCGCTCGCCCCCTTTGCCGATCGCTGGGCGATCGACGGATCGATCGCCCGCGCCGCCCGGCGCGGCGATGCCGCCCCCGCCGACCGCACCGCCTTCTTCGCGGCGGCCGCGCCCCTGCTCGACGCCGCCCTCGCCCATCTCGACCGCTACCCGATCGACGCCCTGCCGCCGGCCGAGCAAAGGCTGATGGACATGATGCTGACCCTCGCCCATGTCTCGCTGACCGAAGAGATATTGGGCGACCAGGAACCCGCCCACGCCCGCCAGCGCCAGCATATGCACATTACCCGGACCCCGGCAGGCGCCTGAGAGACGCAGGCCCGCCCCGTCATTCCAAGCGCAGCAAAGCAATTACGAGGATCGGGTTTTGACCGCTGACGACCGTTGTTGCCGGTTAGTTCGGCGTTTGGCGAACCCGTAAGCTGACATTGCGCCATCCGGGTCGATCCTGATAACGAGCGTCATGGCAAATTCTGGCATAGAAAATATATGGTCAAGACTTTGGGCACCTCGGTTAGGCCCGGATGATGTGCGGTTGCGTTTTGAGCTTGGCGGCGAGGAGTTCGATAACATCAGCCAGCCAGTTCCTCGTTTTCTCCAAGCACTTCATCGATCTTCAACAATAGCCGACAAGCTATTCCGTCAGAGTTGCGTTGGTCTGGTTGCTTGGAACGGACAAGAGCCGAACGCTCTCGGGAATGCCGAAATAGAGAATGGCTTTGAGGCGCTAAAATATACTGGTTTTAACGCCGCTCAAATTGACGAGTGGAGCACCCCACTTTATCTAGATTCCGATAGCAATGAAGTGGATTTGTGGACAGTTCGCAGCTACGAAATGAGCGATAATAAGACTGCTCGTGATACCATTCTCTGGCACGCGATTGCTAGTGAAATGCCGATCTATCCAAACGCCCCCGTTGTGACTTTTTTGATCGATCCCGTTAATTCGATCATGCTCCATGCCTATGATGATCGGGGAATGGACGTAATGGCTGACGATGCGGCAAAACTGCGCGATACGTATTCGGCCTTCGATGGATGGCTTCTCGACTATGATCGGGAGCGAATGGGCATTTTGTTTTAATCATGCCTGCTTTTGACGCCGCGCCCCTCCAAAGCTGACAGTCCGCAAACCACCCTTGAGCGTCGCTCATCCCGTCGATCGCCACCGGGCCTGCCCGATAGCGGTCGGTCCGCTCTTGGGTAGGAAAGTTGCTCGACCAGAAGCGGGCCTGTTCCCCCTCCCGCAGGTGGGAGGGGGGTAGGGGGTGGGCTGGACATCGCGAAAGCCCACCCCGCTGCGACTAACGCGCTGCGCGCGCAAGTCTCGCTGCCCCTCCCGCTTGCGGGAGGGGAATGGCGGGAAACCACCCATCCTGGCCATTTAGCTGGCATCGCGTCGCAGCCGCCCGATATCCGGGGCTGTCGCCCCATGGCTCCGGATGTTGGTTGCTCCGCTTCAGGGACGCTGACCTTCGGCTGCGTGACTGCGAAACCGCTATTTCTTCGGGAACAGCAGGGTGAAGATCATGCGGATGCCCCATTCGGGGCCGCCGTCGGGCGAGACGGCATAATATTTGCCGCCAAGGCCCACCTGCACCGCCTGGTCGCCGACCTTGGTCAGTTGCGTGACGGTAAGGTTCACCGGCACCAGCCAGTCCTTGCCCTTCCAGTCATAGGCCGCTTCGGCGTTGATGCCATAGGTGGTGGCGTGGGACGTGGTGTGGCTGAAGAAGGGCTGCATGAAGCTGGCGCTGACGTCGGAACGGTCATCCTTGCCGGCGATCGACCAGATATGGTTGCCGAGGAAACCGACCGTGTTCTGGCCCATCTGCTTGAGCAGCACGACGGTCGGGCCGGCGCCCCATTTGTCCCCGCCCAGATAGCGATCGGTTGCCGAGGGATAAAGGATGGCGGGCCCCACGCCCCAGATGATGCCCTTATTCTCCTTGGGCGAGAAGAAGAAGCTCTGGGTGATATCGCCAAGGCCGAAGGCATCCGTGCCAGGTCCCTGATAGCTATTCTGCGCGACGACCGGCACGATGGTGCGCACGATCATGTTCCAGTCCTTGCCCACGCTGATCGGCACCACCGGCTGGATGTTGAGCGTCGACTTGATGCCATCATCCCCGGCACCGAAGTCGAGATTTTCCTGGAACGGCACGCTGATCAGCGAGGCGACCGGGTTGGACAATTGCAGCGCCAGATCCTGGTCGCTGCCGCCCGCCGGCGGTGGCCCGGAGGTGATGGCAGGCGCTGCCGACGATCCCGCATCCTGCGCGATCGCCGGCAGCGGCGCCATGGCGACCAGGCCTGCGAGCCAGGCGATCTTGCGATGATATCCGGTCTGCATGGCCAAGCGCCTTCCCCTTTCGAACATTCTGCGCGGGGACAGAATGGCCCGAACGAGAGCGGGGGCCAATCGCGGGCTTTGCGGAGATCGGCCGGGAATAATCCCTAGGGGCGCTCGTCCCAGCGCAGCAGCCGCACCTGGCCCGGCGCATCGACGACCAGTTCGCCAAAGGCCCCGGTGCGCAGCTTGAGCTGGCCATGGGCGAGGCTCAGCGCCAGCAGGGCGAAGCGGGCGGCGCCGTTGCTGGTGACCAGCAATTCCGCCCCCTCCCCTTCTGCGGCGAACCAGGTGCGCCAGGCAGCGATGCGCGCGGGGGCGTCGACGGTCCAGCCATCGGGCACGATCCCGTCCCGGTCCCAGGCGGCGATCACCGCTTCGCCTAGACGCGCCACGACGGTCGCCTCCGGCTGCCCCTCGTCCGGGCCATGGTCGATCTCGTCGAGCCAGGGCAGGATGGCGTCGACCGGATGGTCGAGCGCGGCCGCGATCGGCGCCGCGGTCTGGCGCGCGCGCAGCAACGGGCCGCTGTAGAGACGCACGGCGCCGAGCGACCGGGCCGCGAAATAGCTGGCGAGACGCTGGGCCTGGGCCATGCCGCTGTCGACCAGTGGAATGTCGGTGCCGGCCCCGACCCGGCGCGCATCGGCGCTGGAGGCGAAGGTGTTGCCGTGGCGGATGACGAAGATGCGCCGGCTCATGACAGGGCCGGCGTCGGATCTCCATGGGCGGCAATCAGCGCCTCGACCCGCTGGATGTCGGCCTCGGTATCGATGCCGCTGCTGTCGAAAACAGGCGGATCGACCGGGACGGTCATGATATCGATGCCCAGTTCCAGCAGCCGCAACTGCTCCAGCCCTTCCAGATTTTCGAGCGCCGTGGGCGGCGATGCCTCAAACCGGGCGAGCGCATCATAGGCATAGCCATAAAGGCCGACATGGCGCCAGACGGGGGATATGGGACCGGCGGCACGCAGCCTGTCCTCATCGCGGATGGCGGGAATGATCGTCTTGGAAAACCAGAGCGCCCGGCCATCCGCACCGCGGGCGCAGGTCGTGCCGCTGAAGGGCGAGCGTTGCTTATGCTCGCGCAGCGCATCGAGCGCGGCCCAGTCGAGCCCGATCACCGGGGTCGCGACCTGCGCGCCGGCATCCAGCGCCTCGATCACCGCGCCCAGCGCTCCCTTGGGCTGGAAGGGCGAATCCCCCTGGAGATTGACGACGAAGTCGGGCTGGGTGGCCTGCGCGCGGGCGGCGGCGAGAGCGCGGCCGGAGCCGGTGGCGATCGCGCTGTCGGTCATCACCGCGTCGCAGCCGGCGGCCTGCGCATGGGCCGCAATCTCGTCATCATCGGTGGCGACGACCAGAGCGACGCCGGCGCGCGCGCCGATCGCCGCGCGCGCCATGGCGATCGTGCGATGCAGCAGGCTGCGCCCCGCAATGAGGCGTAGCGGCTTGCGCGGCAGGCGGGACGACCCCGCCCGCGCCGGAATGACCACCAATATGGTCAGGCGACCCCGGCGTGCAGCAGATCATGCATGTGAAGCGCGCCGACCAGATCGCCATCCTCGCACACGAACAGCAGGGTGATGTTGCGATCGTGCATGATGCGCAGCGCTTCCGACGCCAGTTCGTCAGGACCGATCGACTGCGGCGTCACGGTCATGAAACGGCCGACCGCATCGGTCAGATTCTGCTTGCCGGTCACGGCCCGGCGCAGATCGCCATCGGTGAAGGCGCCGATCAGCTGGCCACGCTGGTCGACGATGGCCGTGCCGCCAAGGCGCGCACGGGTCATCTCGATCGTGGCGTCGAGCAGCGAGGAATCCTCGCACACCCGCGGCACGTCGCTGCCCGCCGACATCAGTTCGCGCACCTTGACGAGCTGCGCCCCAAGACGGCCATTGGGGTGGAATTTGTAGAAATCGTCGGCCGAAAAGCCGCGCATTTCCATCAGCGACATCGCCAGTGCGTCACCAAAGGCCATCTGCAAGGTGGTCGATGTGGTGGGCGCCAGCATATTGGGGCAGGCTTCGCGCACCGCCGGCATCAGCATGCAGACATCGGCAGCCTCGGCCACGGTGCTCTGCGCCTGCGCCGTCATCGCCAGCAGCGGGACGCCGAAGCGCTTGCAATAATGGATGATCGGCCCGAGTTCGGTGGATTCACCCGAATGGGACAGCATCAGCACGACATCGTCCGGCGTCACCATGCCCAGATCGCCATGGCCGGCATCGGCCGGATGCAGGAACAGCGCCGGCGTGCCAGTGGAGGTGAGCGTCGCCGTCATCTTGCGCGCGACGATGCCGCTCTTGCCGATGCCGGTGACGATCACCCGTCCCCGGACATTGATGATGATACCGACGAGCCGCAGGAAGGCGGCGGAAAATTCCCGGTCGGAAAATTTGGCTTCGAGTGTATTGAGCCCCCTGGCTGCCAGGGCGAGACTGCTGCACGCCGTCTCCACAATATGCGCACCCGAGCCGAAAGGAACGATCTTCGAAACTGTCGACACGCTTCTTGCCCTTTTTTCCGCGTATCGCCGCCGACATGCTCCGGCTGACGCCCGCGGTGTCGATGCGCCTTGCCAGCGCAGCGTCCATCCCTTGTTCCGCGACCCCAGGCCGATTTCGCAATCAGCACCCTGCAACTGTCTACGCCGTTTCAGGCACTTATGGCAATCCATTTCGCAAGTGCGGCAAGGGGCACTGAAGTCGGAAGGCAGGGGAAATGGGGCAGAAATACAAGACGAAATGAGCTAAATCATCGACAAGCCGAGGAACTTTTCGACAACTCGACATATGTTCCAACACTCACAGTCGATGATAGTCGCGATACCAGTTGACGAATCGGGGCACGCCCGACTCGATCCCGGTGGTGGGCGCAAAGCCGATATCCTGGGCAATCGCACTGATGTCGGCGAAGGTCGCCGGCACGTCGCCCGGCTGCATCGGCTGGAAGTCCAGCTGCGCCTTGCGCCCCACAGCCTCCTCCAGCACGGCGATCAGGTGCATCAGTTCCTCGGGCCGATTATTGCCGATATTGTAGAGCCGATGCGGCGCCCGGCTGCCGCCCGCCTTGAGCGCGCCGTCATCGCCCGGCGGGGAATCAAGGCAGCCGATCACCCCGGCGACGATATCGTCGATATAGGTGAAGTCGCGCTGCATCCGGCCATGGTTGAAGACCGGGATCGGTTCGCCGGCGAGGATCTTCTGGGTGAAGATCCACATCGCCATGTCGGGCCGGCCCCAGGGACCATAGACGGTGAAGAAGCGCAGCCCCGTCATCGGCACGCGGAACAGATGGGCATAGGTCTCGCTCATCAGCTCGTCCGCCCGCTTGGTCGCGGCATAGAGGGAGACCGGATGATCGGTGCGATCCTCCACCCGGAAGGGCAAGCTCTCGTTGCCGCCATAGACGGACGAGGAAGAGGCATAGACCAGATGACGCACCCGCCGTTCCCGCGCCAGTTCGAGCATGTTCACATGGCCGGCCAGGTTGGACTGGACATAGGCATGGGGATTGATCAGCGAATAGCGCACGCCGGCCTGTGCGCCGAGATGGACGATCGCCTCGATCGGATGATCGGCGAGCAGCGCCTGAAGTGCCGGCATGTCGGCAAAGTCCAGTTCGGCGAAGGTGAACAGCTTGCCATGGCGCTGTTCGAGCGCCGCGATCCGATCGCGCTTGAGCGAGACCTGATAATAGTCGTTGAGATTGTCGATGCCGATCACGGCGCGCCCGTCGGCCAGCAGCCGGTCGGCCACCGCCATGCCGATGAAGCCGGCCGCGCCGGTTACCAGGATCGTCAAAGCGTCATCCTCCTTGATCGGGCCGACAGGCGCGTCGCCGCCAGAGCCATGGCGGTTCACAGACAATCCGACGCGCGATGTAAAGCCCTTTCCCTCATAAGCCGTTCGATACAGGCTTCCATGCGGCGGAATACTTAGGCATTCCCTAATCTTTCCCGGCTAAGGCGAGGCGATGGACATGGCAGCGCACCCATCTCCCCCCTTTGCATCCGACAGCCTGGCGCTGACGGACCCGCGCGCGCGCTGGGCGGCGCTGGCGGAGGGTGCGGCCGAACCCAATGCCTTCTACGCGCCCGACCTGCTGGCAGCGGCGATCGACCATCTGGCCGGCAATGGCCCGACCGGCCATGGAGACGTGCGCCTGATCGAGGCGCAGGCGGATGGCGAACTGATCGGCCTGTTGCCGGTGACGGTGCAGGCGCGCCATGGCCGCTTGCCGATCGGCTGCGTCGCCAACTGGATGCACGACCATTGTTTCTTCGGCGCGCCGCTGATCCGGCGCGGCCAGGAGATGGCAGCGTGGCGCAGCCTGCTGGCGCAGCTGGACGCGGCGGAATGGGCGCCCCATTTCCTGCATCTGCGCGCACTGGATGCGGCCGGCGCCAATGCCGCCGCGCTGGAAGCACTGTGCGTCGAACAAGGGCGCGGCCGGCGCGAGGTGCATCGCCATGACCGGGCGATGCTGCGATCCGACCTGTCGGCCGACGCCTATTGGGAAACCCATGTCCGCGCCAAGAAGCGCAAGGAAATCCGCCGTCTGCAGAAGCGACTGGCGGAATTGGGGACGGTCGAGCAGCGATTGCTGGACGATGGCGCCGACCTGCCGCGCTGGTGTGGCGACTTCCTGGCGCTGGAGGCGTCCGGGTGGAAGGGCCGCGAGGGCAGCGCACTGGCGAGCAGGCCCGATGACATCGCCTTCTTTCGCGCCGCCTGCGCCGCGGCCTTTGCGGCGGGACGGCTGCATTTCCTGCGCATCGACCTGGATGGCCGGGCGATCGCGATGCTGGTCAATTTCCGCCATGGCGACGGCGCCTTTTCCTTCAAGATCGCCTTTGACGAGGAGATGGGGCGCTTTTCGCCCGGCGTGCTGATCGAGATCGCCAATCTGCACGCGGTGCAGGATGACTCGGCGATCGGCTGGATGGACAGTTGCGCCGCCGCCGATCATCCGATGATCGACAGCCTGTGGGCCGAGCGCCGCAGCATCGTCCAATATCGTATCGCCCTGCAGGGCAAGGGCGCGACGCGCCTGCGCCGGGCAGCGGCCTTTGCATTGGCCGGCGGGGTCGAACGGATCGCCAGCCGCATGAAAGGACAGGAATGACCGTGCATAGCCCGATGGCGCCGGCCACCGACGCGCCGCATTTTTCGGACAGCGCGCGCGCCACCTTTGCCGCCGCCTATCCCGACCAGCCGACGAAGCTGACGCATCAATTGGTCGGGCATGCGCTGCTGACGCTGGATGCGCTGGCGGCGCTGGCCGAGCGGATGCCGGCGAGCGCGGTCGAATATAATCTGGGCAAGCTGCCGCTGGGCGTGCGGCCGGAGGATACGCCGTCCAACGGGCTGAGCCTGGGCGAGACGATCCGCACGATCGAGAGCAATGGCAGCTGGGCGGTGCTCAAGAATGTCGAGCGCGACCCGGCCTATGGCGCGTTGCTGGACGCGGCGCTGGCGGAGCTGGAGCCAATCGTCGCGCGCAGCACCGGGCCGATGCTGCACCGCGAGGCGTTCATCTTCCTGACCTCCCCCGGCAGCGTCACCCCGTTCCACATGGACCCGGAGCATAATATCCTGCTGCAGATCATGGGGACCAAGGTGATGACCGTGTTCCCGGCGCGCGACGAGGAACTGGTGCCGGCGCGCAAGAGCGAGGAATTTCACAATGGCGGCCATCGCAACCTGATCTGGCAGGACGGGTTCAAGGCGCGCGGCACCCCCTTCCCGCTTGCCCCCGGCGAGGCCGTGCATGTGCCGGTCAAGGCACCGCATTTCGTGGAAAATGGCCCGGCCGTGTCGATCAGCCTGTCGATCACCTGGCGGTCCGACCGCAGCGTGGCGGAAGGCGAACTGCACAGTTTCAACGCCCTGCTGCGCAAGCGTGGCTTGCCGACCGGCGCGGTGAGCGAACGCCCCGAGCAACAGGGCATTCGCCGCTTCGTCTATCGCGTCATGCGGAAGCTGGGCGTTTAAGGATTCTGCGCGCCAGTGCCTCGGCCTCCAGCCGGGGACTGAAACGCTCGACATGCCACCATTCCAGCGCCTCCTCGCGGGTCGAGAGGCTCTGCTTGTAGCGATCCTTGCCGGCGAGCAGCGAATAGAGCCGGAAATCCTGCGTGGCATAATGGCCGACGGCAGCGGCGTGACAGAGCAGGCCCGGCTTGTCCTTGGCGGTGCGCGGCTGGGCAAAGGCGGACTGATAGTTCATCGCCTGCCCGTCCTGCACGAAATTGACCAGCAGGCCGACCACGCCGCCGGCATCGGCAAAGCGCAGCATTTCGACCGCGCCCGAGGGCAGGCCCCGCGCCGCGATGGTGGCGACGAACTGGCGAAAGCCCTGATCGTCCCAGGCATTGTCGGCATGGCGCCCCATGTTGAGCGCGGCCATCTCGTCCAGCCAGGGGGCGATGTCATCCAGCGTGCCGACCGCGACATCGGGCAACGGCCCGCCATGATCCTTCATCGCGCGGCGAATCTGGCTGCGCGTATTGCTGCTGAGCAGCGAAAGATAGTCGCCGTCGGCGGCACGCACGGCGTCGAGATCGACCTGATAGACGGGCGAGGAATCGACCCGCAATTTTCGCCGGGACGGCAGGCCAAGCAGCGGCGAATCCGGGACGATGCCGCTCAGCCGCAACACACGCCAGTCACGGCGCCGGGCGATGGCGTCGATCGCCGCAGCGACGGCCGCCACCTCCTGCCCGCGCGCGGCGAGCAGGCCATTATATTCGACATAGGGCCGGTCGATCACCGGATCGCCCGACTGGTTGAGGCTGAGCGTCGCCACCGGGCCGAGCAGGCGCGGGCGCATCGCATGGCCGACCAGCGCCAGCGCGACATCCTGTCCAGCATCGTCGGTAACGGCGAGCAGTTCGGGCCGCACGCCATAGCTGTCGAGCCAGGCCCCCACCCAGGTCCAGCGCAGGAAGAAGGACGCATCGCTGCGCGCCTCCAGCGCCTGCCAGCGGGCGGCCAGCGCCGACCGGTCGGTCGGCAGGGAGAATGTCGCGGTGAGCCCCATCGCGCCCCTCTTGTGACAGAGCGGCGGCGGGAATCAAGCGGGTGTGCTGTGGATCACACTCGAATGCGGCGCTGCGGATCGACCGTGCCGTCGGCGCGGATGCCGGCACGGACCAGATCGCGGCGCATATGGCCGGTCAGAAAGCGCTGAAGCATCACGAAATCGGCGCGCAGCGACCAGAGTGGATAGCGGAAGGTGGCCGGGCGATTGCGCTCGATCAGCATATGGCTGACCCAGGCGAAGCCATAGCCGGCGACCGGCAGGGCTGCGGCCAGCCACCATCGACCCGTAATGGCCGCCGTGGCCGCGATGCCAACCACCAGGCTGGTCCCGGCATAATGCATGGCGCGCGTCGCGGGCCGGGCATGTTCCTGCAGATAATAGGGCCAGAAGTCCCGGAACCGGGTGATCTGGGTCATAAGGGGCATCCTCTCTGTTATGCCCCATCTTTTATACGTGGACGTTCAACTTGTTAAGCGCCACGCGCCGCTTGGGCGCAAAGAGGAAATAATCATAGGCCGCGCGGGCCGCCTGGGCCATGATCTGGTCGCGCGAGACATGGCCCCGGCTGTCCTTCATCACGAAGACGGTGATGGCGAAGCGGCGGCCATCGGGCAGGCCGATGATGCCGACATCATTGCCGACGCCGTTGAGCGACCCGGTCTTGTGCGCGACCGGGGTGCCGGGCGGCAACATGCCCGACAGGCGCAGTTTGCCGGTCTGGCAATGGCCCATGATGGTGAAGAGCAGTTGCGTGCTTTCCGGCTTCAATGCCTTGCCCGATTCATAGGCGACCAGAAGCTGGTTCATCGCCAGCGGTGTCGCCGTGTCGCGCGGATCGAGCATGAAGTCCATGTTCGGCAGGTCGCGCACGTCGCGCCGCTGGATCATCGGATCGGCGCGGCGGGCGGCGCCGGCATTCTGCTGGAAGGTGCCGGACTGGGGATTGATACCCATGGCGCGGTAGAGAAGATGCGCGGTATCGCTGTCGACGCGCAGGCCATGGATGCCGAGGCCGGCGACGAAATCGCTGACCGCCTTCGGCCCGCCGGCGCGGGCGACCAGCACGTCGGTCGCATTATTGTCGCTGCGCGTCAGCATGAGGTCGAGCAACTGGCTGACCGGCAGGGTCGCGCCGGGGCGCGAGAACATCCAGGCGATGCCGCCCTCGCTCGCCAGCGCGGGATCGAGCGCGAGCCGGTCGTCGAGCTTGAGGCTGCCGGCATCGACCAGCGAGAGGATACGGCCCGCGACCGCGACCTTGTAGGCGCTGGCCATGGGGAACAGCGTGTCGCCATTGCGCGACTGGACCTCACCGGTCTGCAGATCCTGCACCGCGACGCCGACCGTGCCGTCCGACAAAGCGGCGAAGCGATCAAATTCGGCCAGAAGATGCGCCTCCGCCGTCAGCAGCACCTGTGGCCGGGGCGGCGGACCGAAGGCATCGGCGCTCGGCAAGGGCGCAAAGAACAGGCCAAGGGCGGCGCAGCTGGCGCCAATTTGACGGAGAGACGGCATGGCCCGTCTGTCGCCCATCATGGGTCGGGTGGCAAGATATTTGATCGGCTTTTCCCGCGGTTGACGCAGGCATGCCGGGGGTTCATCACGCCGGCCATGAACGACACCATCAAGCTGCACGAAAGCTGGCGCGCGCCGCTGCGCGACCAGTTCGCCAGCCCCCATATGCAGGGCCTGAAACAGTTCATCGAAGCGGAAAAGGCGGCGGGCAAGCGCATCTTCCCCAAGGGGAATGAATATTTCCGGGCGCTGGACCTGACGCCGCTGGACCAGGTGAAGGTGGTGGTGCTGGGGCAAGACCCCTATCATGGCGAGGGCCAGGCGCATGGCCTGTGCTTTTCGGTCCAGCCCGGCGTGCGGACGCCGCCATCGCTGGTCAATATCTACAAGGAGCTGGAGAGCGACCTTGGCCTGCCCCGCGCGCGGCACGGCTTTCTGGAGCATTGGGCGCGGCAGGGCGTGCTGTTGCTCAACAGCGTGCTGACGGTCGAGATGGGCCGCGCAGCGTCGCACCAGGGCAAGGGCTGGGAGACGTTCACCGACGCGATCGTCCGGCTGGTGGCGCAGAAGGAGGAGCCGGTCGTGTTCCTGCTGTGGGGCGCCTATGCCCAGCGCAAGGCCGGCTTCGTCGATTCCGGGCGCCATCTGGTGCTGAAGGCCGCCCATCCATCGCCGCTGTCTGCGCATAACGGCTTTCTGGGCTGCCGCCATTTCTCGCAGGCCAATGACTTTCTGGAGGCCAAGGGGCGCGGCGCGATCGACTGGCGCCTGCCGGAGCCGGTGGCATGAGCGGCCCGGCGGTCGCCCTGCTCTACCAGGCGCTGCCGCCGCCGGTGATCGACGGGCTGCGCAAGGATGCCAAGCCCGGCGGCTATTCCGACGGTGGGGCCGATATCGGCTTTGCATTGAAGGGCCTAGGCCGCACGGTGGTAACGCCGGTGCCCACGCCCGATCCGGCGCAGGCGATGCAATGGGTGTTCCCCGACACGGCCGACGGCATAGCAGCCGCGATCGCGGCAGGCGCCGACACGATCTGGGCCAATAGCGTGCTGTTCGAGGGGCATCCGATCGAGGCCGTGATGGGCCAGGTCGCGATCGTCGGCCAGACCCCGGCCGCCACGCAGAAATATGACGACAAGTTCGCCACCAATCGGATGCTGGAACAGGCCGGCTTGCCGGTGGCGCGCGGCTTTTTGCTGGCTGATCGGCCGAGCGAAGGCGTGCATGCACTGGCCGATGTCGGGCAGGTGCTGGCCGATCTGGCCATCCCCTTCCCGCTGATCGTGAAGCCGGTGCGTGGGCGCGGCAGCCAGGGCGTGACGCTGGTGCGCGATGGTGACGCGCTGAACGCCGCGGCCCGCAGCCTGATCGACGAAGGCAAGTTCGGCACGCTGCTGATGGTCGAGGAATTTCTGGACGGCGAGGAAATGACCATCACCGTCCTGCTGCCCGCTGCGCCGCGCCCGCCCGGCACCACGGGGAGCGGCCATTGCGCCCTGCGCCCGGTGCTGCGTTTCGACCAGAAGGACGGTGTCGCCCCCTATAATGGCGATGTCGCGGTGACGCAGAACAGCGTCGCGATCGGCCCGGAGCGGATGGAAGAAGCCCCGGTGCTGGCGATGCTGGAAGCCTGTGTGAAGGCAGCGGGGCTGGTGGAATCGCGCGCGGTGATCCGCATCGACTGCCGCGCCGATGCCAGCGGCCAGTTCAAGCTGTTCGACCTCAACATGAAGCCGAACATGACCGGTGCGGGCCGGCCGGGCCGCGCGGACCAGGATTGCCTGTCGGCGATCGCCGCGCGGGCCGATGGCTGGTCCTATGCCCAGATGCTCGACGCGATGCTGGCGACGGCCTGGAAATAACGCCCCTAAATCCAGTGCCCAGAATCATTGAGGCCCGGTCCCACTTGCGCGGGCCGGACCCCTTCCCTCTCCAAACCGGAAAGTGGAAAAATCAGCCGTCGTAATCGCCGCCGATATTCTGGTTGCGCGGCGGAGCCGCAGCGGTCAGGCGCAGGGCCTCCGCCGACTGGGCGATCGAACCGATTTCATCGGGCGTATCGTCGTCGTCAATCTGGACCTTCTGCAGCGACGCAACGACCGAATCATGCAGGTCGGCGGGCAGAATGGTTTCCTCGGCGATTTCGCGCAGGGCGACGACCGGATTCTTGTCGCGGTCACGCTCAAGCGTCAGCTCGGCGCCACCGGAAATTTCACGCGCGCGCTGGGCGGCGAGCAGGACGAGATCGAAACGGTTGGTAACCTTGTCGACGCAATCTTCGACGGTGACGCGGGCCAATCGGGCCTCCTGAAAAATCAATAGGGAATCTTGAACTTGGCGCCTAGCAGTGGCGGCCTGTCGAGTCAATGAAAAGCCCATAAAGCCATGGCGCGCCGCGGCAAAGCGGCGCATGAAGGGGCCATGGCGTCGCGACAACAGCAAGCCCCGACCAGCCCGATCAGCGTCACGCTGAACGGCAACCGACTGACCGTCATCGAAGAAGGCGCGGCGCTGCGCGATGCGCTGGTCAGACTGATCGACGGCGCGCGCACGAGCCTGAAACTCTATTATTATATCTTCGCCGACGATGGCAGCGGCCGGCTGATCTGCGAGCGGCTGGTGGCGGCGCGGGCACGCGGCGTGGCCGTGACGCTGATGATCGACGGCTTCGGATCGTCCGATACGCCCGACAGCCTGTTCGCCCCGCTGATCGCGGCGGGCGCCCATTTCGGCCGGTTCGGGACGCGCCGGTCGACCCGCTACCTGATCCGCAATCATCAGAAGATCGCCCTGGCCGACGACAAAAGGTTGATGATCGGCGGCTTCAATGTCGAGGATGGCTATTTCGGCATTCCCGCCGACGATTGCTGGCGCGACCTGGGCCTGCTGCTGGAAGGGCCGCAGGCCGAGGCGATGGCGCGCTGGTATGGCCAGCTATGGCGCTGGGTCACGAGCAAGGGGCAAAGGTTCCGCACCCTGCGGGCGATGGTGCGGCACTGGCACCCATCGCTGCACCATGATCCGGCCGATCCGTTCCGCTGGCTGATCGGCGGGCCGACCCGGCGGCTGAGCCCCTGGGCGCAGGTGGTGAAGCATGACATGGACCGGGCGCAGCGACTGGACATGGTCGAGGCCTATTTCTCGCCCGGCCGGGGCATGATGAAGCGGATCGCCCGCGCCGCCCGGCGCAAGGGCGCGCGCCTGATCCTGCCGGCCCTGTCGGACAATGGCGCGACGATCGCGGCGGCACGGCTGCTCTATGGTCCGCTGCTGCGACGCGGGGTCGAGATATATGAATATCAGCCCTGCAAGCTGCACATGAAGCTGATCGTGATCGACGATGCGGTCTATATCGGATCGGCCAATTTCGACATGCGCAGCCTGTTCCTCAACCTGGAGCTGATGCTGCGGGTGGAGGATGCCGGCTTCGCCGAGGCGATGCGCGGCTTCATCACCCAGCGGACACGCGAGAGCCGGCAGATTTCGTTGGAGACCTATCGCGCCAGCCGCACCGGCCTGACGCTGATCAAGCAGTGGATCAGCTATCTGCTGGTCGGCGTGCTGGACTATACCGTCACACGGCGGCTGAATTTTCGCGATCCCGACGCAGACTGAGCGGAACATCGGGCGCGATGTTGCGGCGCAGGCTGGTGAGCGCCAGCAGCGCCAGCCGCCGATCATCGACCGCGCCGTGCCGGCCGATGGTGGCGAGCGCCGTGTCGATGGCCCGCACCAGCGCAGGATCGGGGTCGCCCTGCCCCCTGGCGCCAAGCCTATCGAAATGCTGGCGCACCCGCCCCAGCACGACGTCGAGCAGCCGGTCGTCGCGGGCATGGGCGCGCACCCGGAAGCGGTGGAGATCGTCGAGCGACATGCCGACGCGCGTGTCGCGCAGGATATCGAGCAAAGGCGCGGTGGTGTCGCTGCCCAGTTCGGCAAGGCGCGGGGTCAGCAGGCCGATACGGTCGAGCATGGTGTTGATCCATTTGACCGTGTCGGGCTGCTGGCGCGGATCGGTGCGCAGGGCAAGATCGCGCCAGCCCGCCCGGAGCAGGCGCAGCGCGGATTGTTCGGCGCCCACGGTGCGGACCATCTTGAGCGCCCAGACCGCGAGCAAGGCGCCCAGCATCTGGGCGATGGCGGCATTGGCGAAACTGTCGAACTGCCCGGTATAATAGCCGTCGAGGCCCATCAGGCCGGGCAGCGAGAGGATCATGCCGATCGCCATCGCCGCCAGCCGCCGCCGCACCATCATCGCACCGACCAGCAGGAAGGCCGGCGCCAGCACCGCGACCAGCACCGGGAAGTCGGACACGCGCGGCAGGATGGCAAAGGCATAGGGCGCGGCCACCAGCACCGCGCAGCAGGTGCCCTGCCACACTTTCCAGGCGGCGGGCGCGGGATCGTCCATATTGCTGAACAGGGCGCAGATGATGCTGGCAATGACGACCGCCCCTGCCCCGGCCGGCCAGGCCGACAGGATCCAGAGCAGGCAGCCGATCAGCACGGTGAGGCTGGTCGCCAGCGCGCCGCGCAGCGCCAGGCCATAATCGCGGTGCAGGACGCGGCGGCGGGCGTTGCGGATCGCTTCCCGCGCAGGCGGTGACAGAGGGATGCGATCGCCCCCCATCGCCGCCTGCAACTCGCGGCAGATGGCATGGACGGCGACCAATTCGGCCAGCCGGTCGAGCATGCTGAGCTGCAATGCCGCGTGCCAGGCGAAGGGCAAGCGGCAATCGGGCTCGCAGGCACGGGCGCGGGCGCGCAGCGCTTCAGGCGAGCCCCCCTTCCCGTCCGGCGCGCCCAGCCAGGCGACGACATCGTCCAGCAGGACATGGACGGCCGGTGGCAAGGCATCGGCCCGCTGCAACTGGCGACAGCGATCCTCGACCGCGCTGGCCAGCGGCAGCAGCAGGCAAAGCTGCGTCTCCAGCGCGCGCAGCACCCCGGCCTTCAGCCGCAGCGCGCTGCTTTCGAATGGCAAATGGGTGGCAAGCTGGTGCAGTTCGTGGATGTCGGTCGCCAATTGCCGGCGGTCGCGGGTCACGATCGCATCGCCATGGTCGACCCTCAGGGAATCGCGCGACCAGCGTTCGGCGTCGATCATGATCGCGTCGATCCGCGCCTGGAGGCGAGCCGACACGGTGCGCGGGAAGACGAGGCTGTGGACCAGCGTGGCCGAGGCGATGCCGATGCCGATTTCCTGGGCGCGCAGGCTGGCCGCCGTGAAGATCGTCGCCTGCGCCTCGACCGCCGGGAAGGCGACGATGCCGGCGGTATAGCCCGCCAGCAGGAAGGTATAGGCGCGCGGCGTCCGGTCGAGCAGCGCGACAAAGGTGCAGAGCCCGAGCCACAGCGCCAGCGCGAGCGAGAGAAGTTCGGGGGCATTGCCGAGCAATGGCACCAGCAGGATTGCCACGCCCGCGCCGATGACGGTGCCGAGCAGGCGGAACATCGCCTTCGACGACACCGCGCCGGCGAGCGGCTGGGCAACGATATAGGCGGTAATGATCGCCCAATAGGGCCGGTCCAGCCCGATCCGCAGCGCGATATAATAGGCCAGCATCGCCGCGAGAAAGGCCTTGAGCGTGAACAGCGCGTCATGGCCGCCGTAGCGATCGGCCATCCAGCGCGCTTGAGGCAAGGCAGGCGTCACGCGGCACATCCAGCATCATCGGGCGGGGCCAGGCAGGGCGGCGACGCCGGTCGGGGGAATGAAAGCCGGACGCGTCGGCCCGCCACGCCGGATCGGGCGCGCATTGCTGGAGCTTCAGGCAAACCCTCTATGCGCCTGTCCATGCGGCGAAACAATATGATCCCAAGGCACAGTCATTGTGCATGATATGCACAACCAAACAGGGCCAGCGGGCATCAATCATCCCCTTGCCGCCGCCCCCGGCTTTCTGCACAGTCGCGCCGCCCAGCCGAGCCAGGGAGACGCATTTCCAAGCGTCGCACAATCAGAACAAGGACATCGCCCCATGCCATCCCGTCGCTTAGTTGCCGCCTTGCCCGCCGCCGCGCTGCTGGCCGCCAGCCTGAGCCCGCTGCACGCCGCCACCGCGGCCGATACGCAGGCCCGCGCCGGCGAGGCCGCCTTCCGCACCCTCTACAAGGAACTGGTGGAGACCGATTCGAGCTGGCCCAATGGCAGCTGCACGCTCGCCGCCGAACAGATTGCGACGCGGCTGAAGGCGGCGGGCTATGCCGATGGCGACCTCAATGTCGTGGTCGATCCCGCTCATCCCAAGGAAGGCAATCTGACCGCCGTGCTGCGCGGTTCCGATGCCAAGCTGCCCGCGCTGCTGCTGCTCGCCCATATCGACGTGGTCGCGGCCAAGCGCGCCGACTGGACCCGCGATCCCTTCACCCTGATCGAGGAAGGCGGCTATTTCTATGGCCGGGGCACGTCGGACGACAAGGCGATGGCGGCGAGCTTCGCCGACGCCATGATCCGCTTCAAGCAGGAAGGCTACAAGCCCAAGCGCACGATCAAGATGGCGCTGACCTGTGGCGAGGAGACGGAGAAGGCGCTGAACGGCGTCGAATATCTGCTGAAGAACAAGCCCGATGCGATGGCGGCCGGATGGGCGCTCAATGAAGGCGGCGGCGGGTCGCTGGACGAAAATGGCAAGCCGGTCAGCCATGGCGTGCAGGCGGGCGAGAAGGTCTATCAGGACTTCACCTTCACCGCGACCGCGCCGGGCGGCCACAGTTCGCGCCAGGAACCGCATTTCAACGCGATCGGCTGGATGGCGCAGGCGCTGGCCAATGTGAACGCCTATGATTTCCCGGTGAACCTGACCCCGGCGGCCAAGGCCTATTTCGGCGCGTCGGCGCCGCTCTATCCCAAGCTGTCGCAGCCGATGGCGGCGGTCGGCGCGGGCAAGGCGACCGAGGCGGACTATGCCGCGATCTCGGCCGCCAATCCAAGCTGGAACGCGACCCTGCGCACCACCTGCATCCCGACGCTGATCAATGGCGGCCATGCCCCCAATGCCCAGCCCCAGTCAGTGACCGCGAACGTCAATTGCCGCATCATTCCGGGCGAGGATGTCGAGGCCGTGCGCGCGAAGCTGGCGCAGGTCGGCGGCGACGAGAAGGTCAAGGTGACGCTGGCCGATCCGCCGCAGCCCAAATCGTCGGCGCCGCAGCTGACGCCGCAGATCATGGCGCCGATCGAGACGCTGACCAAGGAGATGTGGCCGGGCGTGCCGGTGATCCCGCGGCTTGCCACCGGGGCGACCGACGGGCGCTTCACCAATGCAGCGGGCATCCCCACCTATGGCGTGTCGGGCATGTTCGCCGATCCCGATGGCCAGGGGGTCCATGGCCTCAATGAGCGCATCCGGGTGAAGTCGCTGCTCGACGGCCGCGCCTTCCTCTACCGCCTGACCAAGGCCTATACGCAGTAATGCGCAAAGGGCTGGCCCGGATGACCGGACCAGCCCTTTTTACTTGGGCCAGCGCCGCGCGGATCAGCGGCCGCTGCTGCCCAACACCCGGACTTCGCCGACCGGATAGCCCTTCTCGGCCATTTCCTTGGCATAGTCGCCACGGGCATCGGCCAGTTCGGTGCGATATTCCTCCCAGGCGTCGCGATTATCCTCCGCATCGCTGGAATGGCGCAGATCCTTGGTCAGTTCCTTGCGCGCCTCGGCCAGGTCGGTCTGGTAATTGAACCAGTAATTATTCTCCACGCCGGCGATCGGCGCTTCATAGACAAGCTGGTCCTCGACCGACGCCAGTTGTTCCTCATAGCTCACCGGGCCTTCACCCGGAGCCGGGCCGCGCGCCTGGGGCTGGGCCATGGCGGCGATCGGGGTCATGCCGACCATGGCGATGGCGGTCAGAAGCATCGAACGGTTCATGACGTTTCTCCTCTTTCCTCATCGAACCTGCGGCAATAACGCACCGGGACCGGCATTTTGCGCCTGAACGGATGTGCAGAATGGACGAAGCGAGGCGCGGCGGCGGTGGGCCGCAGCGCCCAAAAAGGCCTAATATCTGGCTTTTCCGCCCTGTTTTCAGGTGATTGGGATCAGATCAGCGGATCACCAGATAGAAGGTCGCCGGCGCGCTGCCGCCATTTTCTATCTCGATCGCATAGCGTTCGGTGAACAGCGGCAGCCAGGCGCAATCGGCCTGCGGCGCGGCCACCGGCTTGGCGCAGAGCGTGCCGCCATCGGCATTGCGCACCCGGATCGACAGGGAGGCGGCGATGCCGGTGGCGCGTGCCACCGAAATCTGCGCGCGCTGGCCGGCAAGGAACAGCTGGCGCAGCGTCACCCGCCCGCCGGCCGCCAGAGACCCGCGGCGATAGGCTGGGCCGAGCGCCCGGCCGCGATAGACCGGTCCGGCATGGACCGCGCCGCCGGCCTGCGCCTGCTGCGACCAGAGGGTGGACAGGTCATCCTGCCCCTCGGCCGGGCGCGCGCCGAGCAGCTTGAGAGTGTCGGCCGCCGCCGCGAGTGCGGCTTGATCGCCGCGCGCCTGCGCCAGATCCCCCTCCGCCAGGGTGCGCATCAGCGCATCGGTCGGCATCGGCTCCTCGACCACCGCGACCGGGCCGACGCCCAGCATCAGCAGGGGCAGGAAGAGCCTAATCATCCGCCATCTCCGGCTGCACCACGAAGCGGGCGCCGGGCGCGGCATCCTCGACATGGATGGTCAGGCCATGGCGTTCGGCGATCGCGCGGGCGAGCGCCAGCCCCAGACCATGGCCGCTGCCGGGTGAGGGATCGAGCCGGACATAGCGGTCGAAGACCAGTTCGCGCGCGTCGGCCGGGATGCCCCGGCCATTATCCTGGACAATGATCAGCGGCCCCGGCGCCAGGCTGAGCAGCACGCTGCCGCCGCGCGGCACATATTTGAAGGCATTGTCGAGCAGGTTGGACAAGAGCCGGGTGATCTGCATCGGATCGGCGCGGAAGGATATGCCCGGCGCCACCATCGCATGGAAGGCGATGCCCAGATCCTCCGCACTGGCGCCATAAAGGTCCGCCAGATTGTCGGCGATCTCGCTGAGGTCGACATCGGCCAGGCCCCGGCGATCGCCGCGCAGCGCCTGGGTGCCGGCAATGTCGAGCAGGGAATCGAGCAAGCGCACGACGCTGCGTATCTCGTCGCGCGACCGGCCGAGGGTGCGCAACAGCCCCTCATCATCGGTCCGCTCCATCGCTTTCAGGATACGCGTGTCGAGATGCATCAGCGGGGTGCGGATCTCGTGCGCGGTCTGATCCGACACGGAGCGCTGGGCCTCCATCAACCGCTGCACCTGATCCAGCATCGCATTGGTGTTGGCGGCCAGTTCGGCCAGTTCGTCGCTCGCCCCGGTGGCGCGTGCGCGCGCACCGATATCGCCGGCGCGCACCGCGTCGAAGACATGGTTGATCCGTTCGACCCGGCGGCGCAGACGGCGTGCCGCGAAATGGCCGGCGGCAAGGCTGAGCAGGGCGACGATGGCCCCGGCAATGGCAAAGGCGATGGCGAGCCGGGTCTGCAGCGCCCGCGCCCGAACATTGCTGCGCCCGACGATCAGCCGGGTGTCGGGACCAAGCAGCGTCGCCCGCGCAAACATGCGGTCGCCGCCCGGCAGGCGGATCAGCCGGGCCTCGGACACTTCGGACGCCAGGGCGGGCCAGTGATCGATATTGCCCGCCACCCGGCGCCCGGCCGCATCGGCGAGCAGATAATAGGCCTTTTCGCTGTCGCCGCGCTCCATCGCCAGCCGATCGGCGATGCGCGCCCTCAGTTCCGCCTCGCCGCTGCTGACATAGATGTCCGCCAGGCCCGCCAGATCGGTATCGACCTCTCGCCCCAGCATCACGCGCCCGTCAGTCTCGACGATCCGTTCGACCACCAGGAACAGCACCAGCGTGGACGCCAGGCTGACCAGCAGGGCCGACAGCGTGACCCGGCCGAAGACCGAGCGCAGCAGGCCGAACCTAGCCATGGGCAGCGATCAACCGATAGCCGGTGCCCCAGACCGTCTCCAGCACGGCGCTATCGAACCCTTCCTCCAGCTTGCGGCGCAGGCGGCCGACATTGACGTCGACGACATTGGTCTGGGGATCGAAGCTGAGTTTCCACACATGGCGCAGCAGCATCTCGCGCGTGACCACTTCGCCGGCATGTTCCATGAGGTAGCGGAACAGCGCAAATTCCTTGGGCGACAGCGGCACATGACGGCCGCCGCGATGGGCCGTGCGCGCCTTCACATGGCATTCCAGATCGCCGAACAGCAGCACCGAATCCTGCTGCAACCGCCCGGCCCGGCGCCACAAAGCGCGCACGCGGGCGACCAGTTCGTCCGGCTCGAAGGGCTTGGCCATATAGTCATCGACGCCGCTTTCCAGCCCCTCGACCCGATGCTCGCTGCGGCCGAGCGCGGACAGCATCAGCACCGGCGCCTCGATCCCGGCGACGCGCATGCGCGTCACCACATCGATGCCCGAAAGATGCGGCAGGGTGCGATCGAGGATGATGACATGATAGCGGCCCGATGCCGCGCGCTTGAGCCCCTCCGCGCCATCCTCCGCCAGATCGACGACCATGCCGGCGCGGACGAGGATTTCGGCAATATTGGCGCGGGCCGCCGGGTCATCTTCCACCAGCAGCACGGAAATCGGGTCGGTTTGCGCCATCTTCACCGCCTGTCAGATAGCGCGAACGGCCGCCAGTGACAAAGCCTGTTAAGGCGGTCACTGGCGGCCGTTAAGAGCCTGTTTGAAAAATCGCGAAAGAGCGATTTTTCGGTACGGTACCAGCCCGCCCCCCCGCCCAACCACCCGATCCAGTGTCATCCTGTCGGGTGGTTGGGCGGGGGAGCGGGCTGGTACTGACTTTCTCAAACAGCCAGATTATCAGATCATTATCAGATCTTGAGCCCCGCGCGCAGCATCAGCGCACCGATGATCAGCAGATAGACGCCGAAAATCTTCTTCAGCGGCCCGGCGGGCAGGCTATGGGCGGCGGCCACGCCCAGCGGCGCGGTCAGCATCGACATCGATGCGATCGCTATCGTCGCGGGGATGTTGATATAGCCCAGCGAACCCCAGGGCAGGCCGCCTTCGCGAAAGCCGATGATGGCGAAGCCGATGGTGGTCGGGATGGCGATCAGCGTGCCGATGCCCGATGCGGTGGCGATGGCGCGGTGGATGGTGCGGCCGCACAGCGTCATCGTCATGATGGCAATGGTGCCGCCGCCGATGCCCAGCAGCGAGGAAAAGGTGCCCAGCCCGCCTGCAATGCCGATGCGCGCCAGCCCCGACGGCATCTGGTCGCTGATCACCTTGCCGTTCAGCACCGGGATCAGGAAGTTGAGCGACATCAGGATAACGCCTGCGCCAAAGATCATCTTGAGCGTGCGGCCATCGACATGGCCCGCCAGCACGACGCCCGCGCCGCAGCCCAGTATGATCCAGGGCGCCCATGTCTTGAGGACGTCGAACTCCACCGCGCCGCGCTTGGAATGCGCCAGCAGCGATCGGATGGAGGTCAGGATGATCGTCGCCGCCGACGTACCGATCGCGACATGGGCGATGCCGTCCTTCGTCCCGCCCAGCAGCGGCAGCACGACCAGCAGCGCCGGCACAACGACGAAGCCACCGCCGATGCCGAAGATGCCGGCGGCAAAGCCGGCGAGCAGGCCGGCGGCCAGCATGGCAACCAGCGGCACGAGCCAGGTCATGATATCACCGGACATCAGCACGCCCCTTTCTGCAGTGCGCGACCTGCGCGCATGATGGAGCGATCGCCTTTTTGGATCAAGGCGGCGAATGTGGGGAAATCGACCATGATGTTAAACCATGCCTCTCTTCGGCGGAACCAGGATGCATGGGGGGCATGTGGTCATGTCCCCCTGCCCGACTAGACGAACGAGATCTTGGAACCCGCAAGAGAATCCATGGCGTTTATTTGACAATCGGGAAACAAAGCCCGGCGACGCGACGTCGGGCCAGACGAAAAACGGCGCAAAATAAAAGGACGCCAGCCCCGCAAGGGAGGGCTGGCGTCCTTTTGCCCGGCGCCTGTCGGGGACGCCGGGAAACAGGGGGCGGCGCGATCAGGCGATCGCGTCTTCCGCCGGGGTGTAGGGCAGGCCCAGATCGTCGGCGACGGCCTTGTAGGTAACCTTGCCGTCCCAGACATTGAGGCCCGCGAGCAGGTGCGGATCGCGGCGCAGCGCGTCCTTCCAGCCCAGTTCGGCGATGCGCAGCGCATGCGGCAGGGTCACGTTATTGAGCGCATAGGTGCTGGTGCGGGCGACCGCGCCGGGCATGTTGGCGACGCAATAATGGACGATGCCGTCGATGATGTAGGTCGGGTCGGCATGGGTGGTGGCATGGCTGGTTTCGAAGCAGCCGCCCTGGTCGATTGCGACGTCGACCAGCACCGCGCCCTTCTTCATGGTCTTGAGCATGTCGGCGCTGACCAGCTTGGGCGCGGCGGCGCCCGGAATCAGCACTGCGCCGATCACGAGATCCGCCTCGGCCACGCATTCGGCCAGGTTCGCGCGGTTCGAGAAACGGGTCTTGGCGCGCGCCTCGAAATACATGCCCAGCTTTTCGAGCACTTCGGGATTGCGGTCGAGAATGGTGACGTCGGCGCCAAGGCCGGCCGCCATCTGCGCCGCATTGAAGCCGACGACGCCGCCGCCGATCACGACGACCTTGGCCGGCAGCACGCCCGGCACGCCGCCCAGCAGCACGCCGCGGCCGCCATGCGCCTTTTCAAGGGCTGTGGCACCGGCCTGGATCGACATGCGGCCAGCGACCTGGCTCATGGGCTTCAGCAGCGGCAGGCCGCCGCTGGCGTCGGTCACGGTTTCATAGGCGATGCAGGTCGCACCCGAGGCGATCAGGTCGCGGGTCTGCTCCGGATCGGGCGCGAGGTGGAGATAGGTGTAGAGGATCTGGCCGGGGCGCAGCATCGCGCGCTCGACGGCCTGGGGCTCCTTCACCTTGACGATCATCTCGGCGCGCGCGAACACTTCGGCGGCCGTCGCGATGATGGTGGCGCCGGCCCGCTCATAGAGCGCGTCATGCGCGCCGATGCCTTCGCCCGCACCGGTCTCGACCAGAACCTCATGGCCATGGGCCGTCAGTTCATGGACGCTCTCGGGGGTCAGGCCGACGCGATATTCGTGATTCTTGATTTCCTTGACGGTGCCGACGATCATGAGACGCTCTCCATTTTGCGGCGGGATGGCCCATCCTGAAAGGACAACGCAGCCCCGCCGGTTGTGGCCCCATCATATCGCCAAGCGGGTGACGATTGTTCCCTGATTTGCGCTTGCGATCGCCCGCATGCAGGATGATATATCGCGAAATCTTATTTCATCGGGATGACATTGCATGGATCGGTTCGACATCGCGTTGCTGGAGGCGCTGCAGAGCGATTCCCGCCGGTCGATGAACGAGCTGGGCGAGCAGATCGGCCTCTCCTCCTCCGCCTGCCATCGCCGCATCCGCGCGCTGGAAGATGCCGGCATGATCGAGGGCTATGCCGCCCGGCTCGATCCGGCGGCGCTGGGCCTGACGCTCCAGGCCTTTGTCGAGATTTCGCTGACCAGCCAGAGCCGCGAGGCGATGGAACGGTTCGAGACCGCGGTCGCCGGCTTCCCGGAAATATTGGAATGCCATCTGATGGCGGGCCAGGCCGACTATCTTCTGCGGGTCGCCGCCGCCGACCTCAAGGGCTTCGACGCGGTCCATCGCGACTGCCTCGCCCGTCTGCCCGGCGTGTCGGCGATCCGCACCAGCTTCGCCATCCGCCGCATCCGCGACTGGCGCGGCTATCGGCTGCGCGATCTTCCTCTTTAAGGCGCCAATCGCACCGGCACCGGCGCATTGCACAGATCGACGCCACCCGCCGGCCGGTCGTAGAAATCATCCTTCCGGTTGGCGCGCAGCCGCAGATAGTCGGCGAAGCTAGCCGAGCCGGTATCCATCACCTGGACATGCGGTTGCTCCGCTTGCGGCAGATCGCTTGCCAGCCGCACCGAGACGATCGGCAGCTTGCGCTCGGCATCGGTATAGAAGCCCAACTCACCACTGCCGCGCGGCAGGCTGGTGAGCGCCGTCATCCCCTCGACGACGCGGCCGACGACGGCGATGTTGCGATCGAGCTGGCGCGGCGCCTGGCCGATCACGGTATAGAGTTCCGCGCCCGTGCCGGCGTCGGGCGACATGTTGCGGCCGACGCCGATCATGCCATAGCAGTGCGGCAGCCAGGCGGTGTCCCCGTCGATCGCCACCGGCCAGCCATCGATGAAGCCTGTCGCGCGCGCATAGGGATCGGGATAGGGCAGCGGCGTCAGCTTCGCCTTCATGCCTCCAAGCGGCTGGACATAGTCGGCCGGACTGGTCGGCGCGAGACCGGCGGGCAGCGGCTTCTTCTCGGTCGCGTCGCCCCATTGGACGACATAATTGTCCTGCACCCGGTTGATGCTCGTGCCGTCCCACCAATGGGCGGTGGCGAGCGCGCGGATATTGGCGACATGGCGCGGACCGAATTGCGGCGCCAGCTGGATCAGCACGCGCTTGCCGCCCTCGATCGTCATCACCAGCAGATCCTGCGCCGGGACGGTGCGCCAGGCACTGGCCGGCGCCTGCGCCACGACTGCGCTGGGCGTGGCCGGCGGATCGGCCGCATCGGCAGCGGCAAGGGGCAGGATGGCGATGAAGGGCGCGAGCAGCGCGGCACGGCGGCGAAGGGTCATGGCGCGATCAAACAATTGCTGCGCAAGAAAGTAAAGCATCCCCTTGCCTAGTGCGTTGTCGCGCGATAGGGAGCCGCCTCCAGTGCGATGGAATATGAACCCGATTCACGCCGCTTACAGCGACGATGGGGTTCCTGCGGAGCGGTGGCCGAGTGGTCGAAGGCGCTCGCCTGGAAAGTGAGTATACGTCAAAAGCGTATCGAGGGTTCGAATCCCTCCCGCTCCGCCATCATCCTTGTCCTTTCATATCCGGTCCGAATCAGAAAAGCCCAGCTTTCTGCGGCTTTCAGTCCGATTCTCGTCCACGTCCATCCCTGCCAGTCCACCGGTGGCCGATTGGAAATGTGGGAGATTTGGTGGCATGGGAAAGCTTTCAGCAACCGCTGTGAAAGCAGCAACACGGTCTGGGCGGCTCGGCGACGGCGATGGCCTGTTCCTCTTCATCAAGCCCGGCGGCGGGAAAAGCTGGATGTGCCGGGCGCAGAAGGATGGGAATCGAGGCGATTTTGGTTTGGGGAGCGCGTCGAAAGTCTCGCTGGCAACCGCTCGGGAGCGGGCGCGAGAAATCCGAACCTGGGTGGAGCTAGGGCTGGATCCAATCTTCGAGCGGCGCAAGGCACAGGGCATCCCCACATTTCGCCAGGCGGCTGCCAAGGTGATCGCGGCGCACAGCAAGACAGGCGGAACCAGAAGCACGAGAAACTGTGGCTCCAGACGCTCGAGGCCTATGTGTTCCCGCACATCGGCCATGTGCGGGCCAATGAGATTACAGGGCCCATGATCCGCAACGCGCTGGCGGATATCAGGCTCGCCAAGCCCGAGACGGCGCGACGGGTCCGGCAACGGATCGGCACTGTTCTCCATTGGACATATGCGTCGGACTATCGCCAGACTAAAGCACCCATGCGCGCGATCACCAAGGGGCTGCCGCGACAACCCAAGCAAGAAGGGCATTTCGCAGCCATGCCTTTACCGGCATGGGCCAGGATGTTTTCCAGCAGATTGGCGACTGGGTGCTTGAGCGATTGCGCATCGCCCCGCACCTCTACCGCCTGCAGGTCCACTGTCAGACCGCGACCATCATCGTCGAAGGCCGGCCGAGCATCTGGTTGAGGATGGTCGATATCCGGTCGAACTCGCTGCCCGTTCAACGACCGGCATCCGGCGGACATAGTCGCCTTCGATGATCCCCTGCGCCGTGCCGCTACTCAACACCATATAGCCCGATCCCCGGACCGTGCGGATCGCATCCCCACGTCCACCCTCGTTCAACTTGGTGCGCAGTCGGCTCATATGGGTTTCGACCAGCCGGGATTCTCCCGCGACATAGGCCTCGCGCCACCAGGGACCGATAGAGATAGCGCCGCCCCTCCACCTCATGGGCGAACGCCCTTGTTAACGAGCCGGGCGAGCAGCGTCTTGACGGTCTGCAAGCTGATCCTCGCAAGGCAGTGGACAGACCTTTTCTGAACCAAAAGGTCTGTCTTCGATCCATCCCTCAAGCCTACGTCCTGATCCTTTCGATGGAGGCCCAGCCATGCAGGATGGGCCGGAATGGTCTGATCCGTCGTGAGCCATATCGTCTGGGCACCGGAGCGCTACCCTGACAGCCTTGACCAGGGAGGCCGCGCTCTTGGAGACCTGCAACATTCTTCTCGTGAAAGATGGGCCGCAAGATCCGTTCGACGCTATCGGGCAACGACTTGCGCTCGATCCCAATGTCACCCTGGCGAGCGAGGCCCCCGTCAGCGTGGAGCAGGCCGTCGTCATGATCTGGGAGCAGCCCGAGATCGCCGTAATCCTCATCATCGGGCAGGAAACCGCCATTCCGGCGATCGCGTCGGCCATCCGTGCGGCCCGTAGCGACGTTCACATGCTACGTCCCCAGCGACGACTGCGCGCCCGGCGGCCGTTTCCTCAGCAGCTTCGTCGTCGAACCGTCGCCGGAGGAGCCTGACGGCGGAGAGGCCGATGGCGGAGACAAGGACAATGTGCCGGCAGGTCCGCCGGACGTGAAGAAGCAGGACGACCCATCGCAGCGAGCGGCCACGCCGCCAGCGCAGGAGGCTTGAAATGACCCATGACTGCAACTGCCACGGCGGCGGCGACCACCGGCTGGCGACCATCGTTCCCGGCAGCCTCGAACGACCGCTCTACGCTCCCGGCCTCATCCTGCAGGACAGCGACCTGACGGCCGCGGTGGACTATACCCGCGAGTTGAACCGGCTGCTGTTCCGCACCCTGTTCGGCTGCGGCGTGCTGTGCGGCCTTACAGTGTCGATCAGGGAGAATTGCGGCCTCATCGTCACCGTCAACCCCGGCCTTGCGCTTGACGGCTGCGGCGATCCGCTGCATCTGCCCGGTTCGGCTGTGATCAAGCTGGAGGAGCGCGACGGCGTCCTCTCACCCGCCGGAACCAATGGCGCGCCGCGGTTCACCCAATTCTGGGTGCTGGCCTGCGCGAAGGACGGCAAGTGCCGCCCCCGCCCCACCGTCTGCGACGACTCCCTGGACGACCGCACGCAGGCGACGCGGGCGCGCCTCAACACCGAAATCTCGGTGACTTTCGATCCGCCGACCTGCGCCTGCGGCTGCATGGATTTCAGCAATCAGCATGGCGACGAGGAAGGCGGGAGCGAAGAGGAGTTCGGCAGCGGCGATATCGAGATCGACACCCTGCCCGACCGCGTGACAGACTGTTACGACAAGCACAATTATGATCCCGCCTGTCCGAAGGATTGCGGCTGCGGCTCCTCCTGTTCCTGCGGTTGCTGCGTCCTGCTCGCGGAGGTACGCTGGGTGGAAAATGACGGCCAGAATGGCTGGCAGGTGCGCCACAAGGGCGTGCGCCGCTTCGTCCGCCCGGCGCTGATCCCCGACCCCATCTCGTCCTGACGTCCACGGGCGACAGGGGAGACGCGGCGTGGAGCCAGTCCGCAAGCCCGCCAAGACGCTGCCTCCGCCGACGCCGGCGAAGGCGCCGCCAAAGGCCGCGCAGGTTCCGCTGTCGCAGGCGGCCCTGTTGCAAAGTCGGATCGGCGCCGCAGCCGTCGGCAAGCTGATCGCATCGCGCTCGGGTAGCGGCAAGGCGCCGGCCGCCACGCCCGGCGCCCCCTCTCGCCACGCATCCAATGATCAAGCTCCGCAAGGCAAAGGGTCGCATGCCGCAAAGACAAAGAAGGACGCCGACGGCGCATCCGGCAAGGCGCGGGAGGCCCGCCCGCCCGACGAGGACGCGCTGGACAAGGCCGAACCCGCCAAGGAGGCAATGGCGGCGGGCGCGACGCTCAACTCCACGGTCGAGACGCAAAGCAAGAAGGTCACCGACAATTACAGCCCGCTGGACAAGCCGCCCGAGCCGGCGCCGGGCACGCCCGCGCCGCCCCTCGCCCCACAGCCCGCCGCCGCCCCCGCAGCCGCGCCCGCCGCAAAAGCAGCCGTTCCCGATGCAGTGGGCGCCGACAAGCTTTCGCTCGACAAGGACGCAGAGGAAGCGCGCAAAAAGGTCGACGACGCCGGCATGAACAAGCCAGCGGCCGCGCTCGTCCAGTCCGGCCCGGTCGCAGAGGCGCGCGAGGCGCAGGGCGAGCTGGACCAGACAGCGAAGGAAGATCCCGCCAAGATCGTCGCGCAGCAGAAGGAAGCGCTCGCCAAGGCCAATGAGGATATGGGCGCGCTTCAGATGCGGGCGCTGGCCGCCCTCACCGCGCATCGCGCCGGCACGGTCGGCAACCCATTTCAGCACCTTGTAGATCGCTTCGATCGCCTGAAGGATCGCGCCCGCCGGGTTGAACAGCAGGATCAGGCGCGCGGCCACCGCCTTCACGATGGCCGTCACCATATAGTCGACCGCCATCTGGATCACCTGATCGAGGATCGACTGCGGGTCGAGTTTCTCCCGGATCATCTCGAAAATGCCTTCCGGCCCCTTGTCGATGAGCATTGAGACGAGCGACCAGACCTGCTCGATCAGCGCGACATTCTTTTCGCCGATCTTCTTGGCGATGATCTTGCGGATATTGGGCCAGGTGATGCCCATGATCTGGAGGAAGAAGGTGATGACGCTCTTAAGCGAGAAGTCCTTGGGAACCTGCACGTCCTTGAGGTCGCCCAGCAGCCAGCCGAGGAAGCCCTTGATCATGTGAGTGGGGAAATTGTCGAAGAACTGGCTGAAGCCCTGGCCGATGCCCTTCAGGAGGTTGTTGGCGAAGTTCACCGGGTCGTCGATGATGTCGCGCGCCACCTTCTTGATCTTCGCGACCACCGCCCAGAAGGCGGGCGGGGAAATGCCGAGCAGTTCCAGCAGCCCCTCGATGATGAACTTGACGGGATCGTCGACGAAGCGTTTGACGGCGTCCACGATGCGCCCGACGAGGCCGCCCGCCTTCTTGCGCAGTTCAGCGATCTCGGCGCGCACCTCGTCCACTGCCTGCGCCGCGCGCTGGCCCAGATCCTTGTTGAATGCGTCGCGGGTCTGGTGGACTTCCTGCCCCAGCTTGTCGAGCTGGGTGTCGAAGCCGGCCTGTTCCTTGGTCGCCCACTCCTTGAGCGAGGCGGGCAGGGAGTTGAAGATGACCGCGATCTCGTCGCGCGCCTGCTTGATGCGCGCCTCGCACGCCTTGATGATCGCGTCGACTTCGGTCGAGATTTCGCGCAGTTTCTTGATGACGCCGTCGGCGAAGTTCTTCTCCGCCCGGTCATAGCCCTCGGTCGCCCAGTCGGGCAGGCCGGTGAAATAGTCCGCGATCGCGGCGAGCGTGCTTTCATGGCGCTTCTTGACCTGATCGGCGACGCCCTTGAGGTCCGCTTTGAAAGTAGTGGTGAGGTCGGTCTTCGCCGCCTCCCACTTGTTCATGGCGTTGGGAACAAGGTCTTTGAGAAGGCCTTGCACATCCTCCTTGGCGCTGGTGAAGGCGGCGCGGGCCTGCGTCCCCGCCTGTTCGCGCATCTGCGCTTCGGTGCCGACCATCGCGGTCTGGCGTTGCATCGTCTTTTCGAGAACGCCGCGCGCATCTTCACGCTTATCGAGACGATCGTGAACGGTCTGGCGGACATCATCGCGGGCAATGTCGCGGGCTTCGCCAATGCCGTGGAGAAGGGACTGGCGATGCTGGTCGCGCCGGTGTTAGGCTTCATCGCGGACTATCTCGGCTTTGGCGACCTGCCCAAGGCGGTCGCCAAGCAGATCAAGAGCTTCCAGAAATGGATACTCGGCATCATCGAGAAGGCGTTCGACTGGCTGATCGAGAAGGGCAAGGCGCTGCTGGCGGCCCTCGGGATCGGGGGGAAGAAGGACAAGGATAAGAAGGACGACGACAAAAAAGACTTTGACGGCAAGATTGGCGAGGTCGCCCACTGGGCCGGCCCGCACGAAAACCACGAAATGTGGATAGCCGAGACAACTGGCGGCGTCGAAGTGATGATGGCGAGCGGACAAAAGGGGCCGGTGCGCGCGAAGCTCACAAAATATGAGAACAAGGCGATCAACCTCTCGAAGGGGCCGGGATCGAAGGAGGATATCGAAGACCGCCAGAAGCGGGCGTCCGATGCGATCAAAAGCGCGCGCCAGAAGCTCGACGCGACCGAGCAGGCCGCCAAGGCCACCAAGGCCACCAAGGCCACCAAGGCGGCGATCGCGAAGAACGACGCCAAGCCCGACGATGTGAAGGCCAAGGACCAGCAGACCGAGGACTGGCAGGAGAAGCTCTGGCCGGAACTCCAGATCATCGAGATCGCGATTGACGATATCCCAATGCCCGAAACCAAGATTCATGGCGGATCAGGGCAGGCCACGACCGTCACGGCGCGACCGCTCAGCAAAGACGGCAGCAGCGGCAGCAAACCGAGAGGCAAGCTACGTGGCTGGCCGCTCGTTGCGGGGAGAAACCCGCAATGGGTCGCCGCGCACCTCCTATCTGAAAAGCTGCACGGCCCGGGCGACCCATGGAACACCACACCCATGCGCACTGGGGACAATACACGGATGCCAATCCGGTTCGCAATGGCGATGGACGAGGAACGCGACCTACGCGGAGCCTTCACCGACCTCGGAACGTTCACCGCAAGGATGACCGCATTCTACAAAACGAAAGGCGGCAATCCGGATGACAAGCTGAGCGAAGGAGTCGCCGCCGTTCTGCTGCTGATCACCGAGAAAAAGGCGAAGTGGCCAAAATGACGAAAGCTGCTGACAAACGCCTGCATGAGGCGCTGACCGACATCCGGACGATGGCCGAAGAAATGGCGCAGCGTTCCTCCTTCCATGTCACATTCGAGGATTTCCGCGTGATGCCATCGGATGAGATACGCGACTGGCAGGACATCGTTCGGGAGGAAACTGACGACAGCGGCTACATGTTGCCGGCCGATCTGATCGAACTCTATACGGCCACAGGCGGGTTCGACTTTCGTTGGAGTTGCGACGCGGACGCGGGCGTTGTCGAGGGCGTGATCGCCCTCGCCTCCTTGCCGGAACTATTCCAGCGCGACGACGAACAGGACAGGAGCATGGGCCAGTGCCTGACCGAATGGCGCCGCTTGGACAGCGTCACGCCCGACAGCTACACTGCGATCCGACTGGATGACGGTGTAGCTGGCCTGAAATGCGTGCATTTCAAGAACCGCCAGCCGATCCGGATGAACCTCACGCCCCGTGACTATGTCATCGCAGCCGCCGATCATTTGGGCGTCATTGGCTGGCAGACTAGCGACACCGACAAACAGGAACAGATCGTCCGCAACCTCGCGGCGCGAGAGTGAAGGGAGATGCGCTGTGGTAGGAGAGATGAACGACATTCTCTGGCGCAACGAGGAGGACCAGCGTCACTTCATCATCCCCACCGATGCGCCCTTGCGCAATGGATGCTACCGCATCACGCGCTTTGACGGAGGCGAGGCGCACTGCAGCGAATCGTGCCTCGCCCGCTTCGAAGTCACCGAAGCCCAGGCCCATGAATGGGCGAAACAGGAATTCGGGGCCGCGCTCTCCGACATCCGCCAGCGCATCGACCGCAAGATCGGCCGCACTCGCGCCGCGCTCAAGGCGGCCCGCGATACGCCGATCGCCCCGGGCAGTGCCGTCACGGCCGACGCCCTGCCTGCACTTCTGGCCCTCGCCAAAGCGCTGCCCGGCGCAATTCTCGGCTCGCTGTCCGGCGACCCGGAGAAGCTCCGGACCGCGCAAAGCAATCTGTCTGACGTTCAGAAGCGGCTGAACGCCGCTGGGGTCGACGTGGAAGACAAGCTCGCCGCCTTCCCCGATCGCCTGGCGGCACTGCGCGAGGATTTTCGGCGGCGGGCGAGCAAGAGCGGCGAGAAAAGCTAAGTCAGTGGATTGCGAAGTCGGCCTCAGCTCGACGCACGGGTCGGCTCGGTCACCATGTCGAACATCCGCGTCCGCCGCATCAACTGCCGGCGCGTGGGCAATTCCAGCTTGCTAAGGATAGAATGAACGTGATGCTTGACGGTGGACTCGCTCAGGTCGAGCAGCAGCGCGATCTCCTTGTTAGACAGCGCATCGGCGACATGCCTTGCGACCTCCTCCTCGCGGGTGGTCAGCGTCGCGTTCCTGCCATGGCCCGGGTCCGCGCTAGCCGATCCGGGAGCGCGAAACAGGGCGCGCATGATCGAGCCGGCAATTTCCGGCGAGCAGGTCATTCGTCCTGCAATCGCATCGCGCACCGTGGCGTACAGCCGCTCGATCCCGTCCTCCCGGCGCACGTAGCAGCCAAAGCCGGCACTGCCATGCGCCACTACGGCCTGCTCCTGCTCCTCCAGACCGAGCGCGAGCAACGCCAGATCGGGATAGCGACGATGAAAGGCGCGCACGGCGTCGAGATCCACGCCCTGCGTCAGATCCAGAATGGCAACATCGAACCGCAGGCCGCGCGCCATGAGGTCGCTCAGATCCGCAATCGTACCCGTCAGCAAGACATCGAGCGCCGAATCGCGCGTCATCAAGGAATGAGCGACGCATTCGCCAAGCAGTCGAATTTCGCTGGCAATCACCACCCGCATATACACCCCACGCATAAGCAAACTCAAACTCACCCGTCAGTGGTCGTCGCATTTGCGCAGGGCTGTATGAATTTTGCGACCGATTGCCCTCGTCGCTTGCCATGAAGCTACACCTTCAGCGCCGGTTCCGCGATATCGACCGCTCTGTTCGGGCGCGAAATCAACTCAATCCGTCGCGAGAAGCAGAAATCGGGGAAAAATTCCGGGTCAATTCGCCGACGATCGGCAAAGTCCCCGAGCGTTTCTGAACACCGGCGATCAACAAGCCCGCTCGTCATGCAGATTGGGCCGTGAGCTCATAAATGGGTTGATTGGGCGATAAGGGCTGTTGGCGCGAGTGGTTCCCATGGGAGCGATTGTCCGTCTGCTCCCGTTGGCAGCTATGGGAGTAGAGCCGTAGCGATGTGGTTCTTGCCGGTACCAGGCAGGTCGGTGAGACCCGCTCGGCATGCTCGACGAAGCCATCGAAGGCTCGTCCCAGCGGCATCAGGTTATCATGAACAGAAGGCAGCTAACAGGTGGCTCAATTCCGGCCCGAAATGTCTGGAATGTTGGCGGATGTGGTGAGCACATACATGCGATCCAAATGTCCGGTTTTCTATTTTTGCACTCAGAACCAGACCGAGCAGAATGTCCCATCGTTCGCCATTATTCGCTGGTCCAAAACCTATCAGATGCAGATAAAAGTGACCCCACCGGAAAGATCTCCGCGGCGGGACCAGAATTCAGGGAGGGCCGCTCCACAGGGGAGGAGCGGCGGGCCGGCTACGGTGCGCAGCGATGACGTTATGATGACGATGCCTTCTGCCTCTTGCCGAAATCCTAGACCGTCCAGAACATGGGATTGCGCAACCAGTCGTCGATGGCAGATTCGCGCCCATTGTAGACTTTAGTCCTCATGCCCTTCCTGCGAGGTCCAGACCTCATGCGCGTCGATCTGGATGCGCAGGATGGCGCGCAGCAGGGTGGCGCGGGCATCGATTTCCTGGCGGCGCGCCTCGTTCGCCTGACGGCGGGCGAGCAGCGTATCGGCGAGGTCGATCTGGCCCAGTTCATAGCCCCGCTTCGTCCGGGTCGCGGCGGCGGCGGCGCTGGCGGCAGCGCTTTCCATGCTGCGCCAGACCGCTTCGCGGGCGCGGACATTGCTGAGGTCGGCGGCGGCGGTCGCCTCTATCTCCCGCCGCACGCGGGTCAGTTCCAGTTCGGCCGCGCTGGCGTCTGCGGTCGCCTGGTCATGAGCGGCGCGGCGATAGCCACCGCCCAGCGGAATCGAGCCGACCAGACCGACGCCCTTCTCCAGCCCGCCCCGTTCGCTGAAGACGCGCACGCCGAATGAAGGATCGGCGATGCGATCGGCCGAGGCGCGGCGGGCGACCATGGCCAGCCGCTGCGCCTCCCGCTCCGACGCGCGAATTTCATGGCTGCGCTCGATCACCAGATTGCGCAGATCCTCCAGCGCCGTGGCGGGCATGGCCGGATCGGCAAGCAAGGGCGCCTCTTCAGGCAGAGCGAGGCCGGGGAAGCCGGCGGCGAGCTTAACCCGCGCCTCATCCCGCGCCGCGCGGGAGGTCGCGGCCTGCGCTTGCGCCTGAGCCAGCGCGGCTTCAGCCTGGTCGACGTCCAGTAGCGACGCGTCACGCAACTGGGCACGGCGGCGCACGGCCGCCATGTCCTGCGTCAGGCTGGCAGCGGAATCGAGGTCGGTGCGATGCTGGGCACTGGCGACCAGCCAGTCATGCCAGAGATCGGAAAAGGCGAGCGCGGTCTGATGCCGCACATCCTCCATCAGGTTATGCGCCACCTCGACGCCGAGTTCGCCGGCCTTGCGATCCAGCGACGCCTTGCCGGGCAGGCGGAACGGGCGGGTGAGGTTGACGTCATATTCGCCATAATCGCCCTCCCCCTCGGCCGAGCGGCGGGAGACCGTGCCCTGGAAGGTAAATTCATGGGCACCCCGGCGGAGCATGGCGGCGCCGGCCTCGGCCGAGCGCACGCGCGCTTGTGCCGCAGCCACGGCGGGATGGCTATCAAGCGCTTCGACCACCAAGGGTTCGGGCGGCAGGTCGGTGCGCTGGGCGAAAGCCGGCGTGGTAATGAGGGCGGTGGCCGACAGGAGAAGCGCACGGATCATGCGATGCGCCCCCGTGCCGCGACCGGGCAGGCGTGCCAGCGGACCGGATGGCCCCGCCGCGCATCGGTGACGGCGGCGACCAGCGGGGCGACATCGTCCGCCGCCACGATCAGGTCGATCGCCGCCCGGCGCAGTGTGCCGCGCACCTGCTCGCCCGCGCCGGCATCGGCGAAATCGCGGCCCAGCACCTGCTCGTCGCGCAGATGGAGCGGCGCCTGGGTGTGGCCGCGCAGCGCGTCGGCCACGCCGTCGCGGTCGATCGCGGCGCAATAGAAGGTCAGCAACATGTCGGTCATGATCGGGCTTCCGTGGCGCCTTCACCGAAGCGCTCGAACAGGATGGGCAGGAGGATGAGGGTGAGCAGGGTCGAACTGACCAGTCCGCCGATCACCACGATGGCGAGCGGCTTCTGGATTTCCGACCCTGGCCCGGTCGCGAACATCAGCGGGACAAGGCCGAAGGCCGTGATGCTGGCGGTCATCAGCACCGGGCGCAGCCGGCGTTCGGCGCCGAGTCGCACGGCCTGGGCCATGCTCTGCCCTTCTTCGCGCAACTGGCGGAAATAGGCGACGAGAACGAGGCCGTTCAGCACCGCGATGCCGAGCAGCGCGATGAAACCGACCGACGCGGGCACGGAGAGATATTGGCCCGATACCCAGAGCGAGATGATGCCGCCGACCATGGCGAAGGGAATGTTGGCGAGGATCAGCAGCGACGCGCGCATCGAGCGCAGGGTCATGAGCAGCACCAGCAGGATCAGCAGCAGCGCGGCCGGGATGACCAGCATCAGCCGGGCGGAGGCGCGCTGCTGATTTTCGAACTGGCCGCCCCAGACCATGCGATAGCCGGCCGGCATCTTGATCTCGCGATCGACGGTGGCGCGCGCCTCATCGACATAGCCGACCAGATCGCGGCCCGAGACGAAGGCCTGGACCAGCGCGTAGCGCGAGCCATTTTCATGGTCGAGCTTGACCGGCCCCTCGGTGCGTTCGACCCGCGCCATGTCGCTGACCCGCGCGACGGTGCCGTCGGGCGTGCGCAGCGGCAGGTCGGCAAAGCGGGTCGCGTCGCTGCGGATCGTCTCGTCGCCCTTGACCAGGATCGGTACGCGCTTTTGCCCGTCGGCGACGACGCCGGCATGCACGCCCTCGATCTGGGCACGCAGCGTGTCCTGCATCTGGTCGATCGGCATGCCGAAACGGCCGGCGGCGGCGCGATCGATATCGAGCTGGAGATAGTCGACATGATCGTTGGCGACGGTCATCACCTCCGAAGCGCCGCGCGTCTTCGACAATATCTTCTGCACCTGTCCGGCAAGGTTCGACAGGGTGGCGAGGTCCGGGCCGAAAATCTTGACGGCAAGGTCGCCGCGCGATCCGGTCAGCATTTCCGACACGCGCATCTCGATCGGCTGAGTGAAGGTCGGCTCGATACCGGGCAGCCGATCGAGCGACTTGCGGATTTCATCGACGACGAATGCCTTGTCGCCGCGCCATTCTTGCTGGGGTTTCAGCACCACGAAACTGTCGGTCTCGTTCGGGCTCATCGGATCGAGACCGATCTCGTCGGTGCCGACGCGGGCGATGATCTGAGCGATTTCGGGCACATCCTTCATCAGCGACCGCTGCACCGCCGTGTCGCCCAGCACCGACTGGTCGAGATTGATGGTCGGCAGCTTGGCGGTCTGGACGATCACCGAGCCTTCATCCATCGACGGCATGAAGGTCTTGCCGACCGCCCCATAGGCCAGGCCCGCCAGCGCCAGGCCGAGCGAGGCCAGGCCATAGACCAGCCGTTTGCGGCCAAAGGCACCGTCGAGCAGCGCCCGATAGCGCGGCGTCAGCTTGCGCATGATCCAGGGTTCGCCATGATGACCGGCCTTGAGGCCGAGCGAGGCGAGCACCGGGACCAGCGTGAGCGCGATCAGCAGCGATCCCGCCAGCGCGAAGATGATGGTGAGCGCGACCGGGGCGAACAGCTTGCCCTCCAGCCCTTCGAGCGAGAGCAGGGGCAGGAAGACGAGCGCGATGATGACGATGCCGGCCGACACCGGCACCACGACTTCGCTGGTGGCGCGATAGACATGGTGCAGTCGCGGCGGGCCGTCATCCTTCGCATGATTGAGCCGTTCGACGATATTTTCGACCACCACGACCGCGCCGTCGACCAGCATGCCGATGGCGATGGCCAGACCGCCAAGGCTCATGAGGTTGGCCGACAGGCCCATGCCGCGCATCATGAGGAAGGTGACGAGTGCCGACATCGGCAAAGTGGCGGCCACGATCGCCGCCGCGCGCCAGTCGCCCAGGAACAGGATCAGCAGGATGATGACCAATATGGTCGCCTCGATCAGCGCCTTTTCGACCGTGCCGACGGCGCGGCCGATCAGGTCGGATCGGTCATAGAAGACGGCGATCTTCGTGCCCTGTGGCAGGGTCTTTTCCAGTTCGGCGACGCGCGCCTTGACGCCATCGACCACGGCGCGGGCATCGGCACCGCGCAGCGCGATCACCAGCCCCTGCACCGCTTCGCCCTTGCCGTTGGCGGTAACGGCGCCATAGCGGGTCAGGCTGCCGGTGCCGACGGTCGCGACATCGCCCATGCGGACGATGCGGCCATTGCGGGTGGCGATCACCATCGACTGGAGGTCCGCCTCCGACCGGATCGCGCCGACGGCCCGGACGATCAGCGATTCCTCACCCTGCGACAGGCGACCGGCGCCGTCATTGCGGTTGCCGCGCTCGATCGCTTCCTGAAGATCGGCGATGCCGAGGCCCGCGCTGGCGAGCGCGATCGGATCGGGGCGCACTTCGAAGGTGCGGACATAGCCGCCCAGCGCATTGACGTCGGCGACGCCCGGCACGGTGCGCAGCGCCGGTCGGATCGTCCAGTCGAGCAGGGTGCGCTTTTCCTCCAGGCTCAAAGGCCCTTCGATCGTGAACATGAAGATATCGGACAAGGGGGTCGAGATCGGCGCCATGCCGCCCGATACCGCTGGCGGCAGATCGCCCATCACGCCCGACAGGCGTTCGGCGACCTGTTGGCGCGCCCAGTAGATGTCGGTGCCATCGACGAAATCGATGGTGATGTCGGCGATCGCATATTTGGCCGAGGAACGCAGGATCGCCTGCCCCGGAATGCCCAGCATCTCCATCTCGATCGGGGTGATGACGCGGCTTTCCACCTCCTCCGGTGTCATGCCGGGGGCCTTGAGGATCACCTTCACCTGGGTCTGGGCGATGTTGGGATAGGCATCGACAGGCAGGTTGACGAAGGCCCAGGCGCCCAGCCCGGCGGTCAGCAGGGCGAGCGCGATGACGATCAGGCGATAGGACAGCGCCCAGGCGGCGAGCGATTTGAGCATCCGGCCTTACTCGTCCATCGCCAGCGGCTTGAGCGCGCTGGTGCCGGCGACGACGACCTGCTCGCCCGGCTTCACGCCGGACAGGATAAGGACATGATTGCCATCCTTGCCGCCAGCCTTGACCGCGCGCGCAATGACACCGGCGCGGGTGCGCACGAACAGCGTGTCACCGCCGGGTAGTGTCGTGACGGCGGCGGCGGGCACCATGGCGGCTCCGGCCGGCGCCGGTCCGAAGATCGACAGGCTGGTGGCGCGGCCGGCCATGGCACCGGGGCCAGCCGGCAGCCTGGCCTTCAACGTCACCGACCGGGTGGCGGGATCGATGGTCGATCCGACAGCGGTCACCGTGCCGCGCAGATCATCGCCCAGCGCCACGGCCATGCCGGGCTTCACCTGCCCCGCCAGCCGCTCGGGCAATTGCGCCTGTGCTTCATATTGGCCGGCCGCATCGATCACATAGGGGGCGGTGGTGCCATCGACGACGCTGCCGGCATGGATCGCGGCGCTGGTCACGCGGCCGGCGATCGGCGCGGTCAGCGTGTAGGTGCCGCTGGCGCCCGATCCGTTCACCATCGTCAGGATGCGGCTCTTTTCCGACACGTCGGCACGAGCTTCACCCAGCACGGCGCGGGCCTCGTCCGCGCGAGCGCCGGCGATGATGCCTTCGCGCTCCAGTTGCGACAGGCGGCTGGCGCTCGATTGCGCGACGCCCAGCCTTGCGCTCGCGCGATTGAGGTCCGCGCCCATGGACAGGACATCGCGACTGGAGACGATCGCCAGCGGCTGGCCGCGCCGCACCTCCTCACCCTCGACCACCAGGATGCGGGTGACGACGCCGGGGAAGGTGGCAGCGACCGCGACACGGGCGTTGGGCGGCGGCGCGATCAGGGCGGGCACGACCGCGATCGGCGCTTCGGTGGCAGCGACGGCCGCGCCGAATTTCAGACCGAGCCGGGCGATATTGTCCGCGGTCAGCGGGATCGATCCGTCCGCCGGTTGCGCCGCAGCACTGTCATTGGCGGGCGCGGCCTGCTCCCCCGAACAGGCGGCAAGCGTCAGGAGGGCGAGAGCACCGGGCAAGCGCACGAATCGGAATAGCGGGACCATGGCCCCAGCCCTATGGGATCAAACTGACGAGACCCTGACGAGGGGGTTTCGGACGATCAACGCGGTGGCGCGAAATCCAGCACCAGTTCCTGTGCATCGGCCGTGCTGGAAAGGGTGCCGCCATGCGCGGCCATGATGCGGGCGACGATCGCCAGCCCCAGCCCGGCGCCTTCGCTGCTGGCATGATCCGCGCGGCGATGGCGCTGGACCAGTTCGGCCAGCCGCTCGGGTGTCAGCCCAGCGCCGCCATCCTTCACCCGCAGCCGGGACCCCGGACCGGCGATCACGGTGACGGCGCCACCGGGCGGCGTCACCCGCAGCGCATTTTCGACAAGGTTGCGCAGCGCCGCCGCGACCGTCTCACGCTGCCCTATGATCGGCGTGACATCGCCGACGCGGGTCAGCGACAGGCTCTTGTCGGCCGCAATCGCGCCGGGCGCCATCAGGCTGACGATGTCGGCACTCACATCCTCCAGCCGGACGCTGTCGCGGATCGACTGGGCCACGCTCTGCGCCTCGACCCGCGCGAGCAGCATCAACTGGTCGATCAGCCGGCGCATCGCGATCACCTCGGCCCGCAGGCGGGGGGCGTCGGGATGGTCGAGCCCGTCCAGTTCCAACGCCAGCACAGCGAGCGGCGTGCGCAGTTCATGCGCGACATCGGCGGCGAACGCCTCATGATCGCGCGCCGCCTGGTCAAGCTGGCCGAGCAGGCGATTGACCGCCTGGGCGAAGGGCACGGCCTCGGTCGGAAAGGCGGCATGATCGATCAGCACGCCGCGCTGATGACGTTCGGCCACCTGCAACTGGGCGACCGCCTCCCCCAGCGGCGCCAGCGCCTTTCGGATCACCATCAGGCTGGCCATGCCCATCGGGATGATCAGCACCAGGATCGGCAGGATCACATGCTCGAACAATTCGCGAAAGGCATGGCGGGCGGCCGCCGGGTCGCCCAGCGCGGTGAAGCTTTGCCGATGCTCGTTGATGATGAAGACGAGCAGCAGCGTGGTGCCGATGAAGCCGACGATCGAGAGGCCGATGAAGAGCCGACGGGCGATCGAGCGACGCTGGCTCATGCCGCCGGCTCCCGCAGCATATAGCCGACGCCGCGCACGGTATGGAGCATGCCGCGCGCGCCAGCCTCCTCCAGCTTGCGGCGCAGGCGCGACACCGTGGCCTCGACCGCATTGGGGGTGACCGGCTCGGCAAAGGAATAGAGCGCGCTTTCGATGCTTTCGCGCCGGACCACGGCGCCGGCCTGGCGCAGCAGCAGTTCCAGCAGATCGGTCTCGCGGCGGGACAGGTCGATCGCCTGCCCCGCGCACAGCGTCATGCGCCGCGCCGAATCGACCAGCAGCGGACCGAAGCGCAATTCGGTCTGCGCACGTGGCCCCGGCCGGCGCATCAGCGCGCGGATGCGGGCGGCGATCTCGTCCACCTCGGCGGGCTTCACCACATAATCGTCGGCGCCGGCATCGAGGCCGGTGATCCGATCCTCCAGCGCGTCGCGCGCCGTCAGGATCAGGGCCGGCTGCATATGCCCCTGCCGCCTGATGTCGCGCAGCCAGGCAATGCCGTCGCCATCAGGCAGGCCGCGATCGACGATCAGTACATCATGAACTTCCGCTGCGACGGCCTCTGTCGCAATGATCAGCGTTTCGGCATGGTCGCAATGGAACCCCCGCCGCTCGAGGCCGGCAATCAGCAATCCGGCCAGTCGACTATTGTCCTCAATCAGCAAGAGACGCATGATGAGTCTCATCCCGTTTCATCCATGGTGGATCAACAGATTTCTCTGGAAGTCGCCAAGTTTCTTGGCCCTCGCCGCCTTCTCCTGCTCATCCTTCGGCGTGAAACGGTCGGCATAGCAGACGCTGGTCCCTACCTCGCCCTTGCGGACATTGCCGCCCAGCGCCTGCGCCTGCCGATAGGCGATCCAGCTCTGCGCGCCATAGCCCCGCTCGACAGACGGTCCAACAGGATCAGGATATTGATGCCTGAATAGCAGCGGCCCGTTGCCGCATTGCGGAGAAGCCCTATGACAGTGAGGCTCGTGTCCCAGGGCTGCACCCATGGCAGCCGTCCCTCTTCCAGCTGTGCGATGATATGCTGCGTCACATCGTCATAGAGCGATCCATTACCCGTACCCATGTCCTTTCTCCTGCCTCTCCAGCACCGGCCGCCGGAATGGCGGGGATGGGCGGCAAGGAGCCGCACGGCAGGCCCGTGCCCATAAGGCGGGCTGCACCCGCAGGGCCGCAACGCAAGAGAAGGAGCCGGTGCAGCCGCGCTGGCAGCAGCCAGCAGCCAGCAGCCCAAAAGGCTGCAATGCGTCAGCGACCGACCTATATGGGACGAGTTAGGCAAAGCCGTCTCGAAGGCGCCAGGGCGCCATAGGGCGTGGTCCGCCAGAGGCGGAGACGCCAAAAATAAAGATCCCATCGACAGAAAAATATGACAGGCTTCAAATATTTTCACGCACCTCATGAACATTACAGAAAGATAAATTCAGAGTTTTAAAACATTTTAATTTTATGATTGTCAGAGATGTACGTGTAAATTGTCGTGACTGCAGTTGAATATATCTGAAATATTATATTTGATTTTAACCGATTTTTTCTCGGCTATTAATTCCACCACTCCACCAATACAATCAGTGAATTTTTGATAAATATGCAATAACCGTAAAGGACATGGCGACATCAATTGCGCGTGACCTGCCCCAGCGTGAGCATCACCACACTGTGCTCGGGCAATGTCACGGTCAGAGCGCCTTGCGAGAGGGTCGCGCCACTGAACGGGACAGGCCTCACCACATCGGGCGATCCGAAATCATTGTGCGACTGGACACTCGGCGCGGTCAGGATACGCCCCTCGACCATAGAGGCGGTTACCCCCTCCAGTTTCGCGGTCACTGTCATCGGTCGATTGGGGTCGGTGTTGGTAAGGGCGATATGCACAATGCCTGCGCTGTCGCGCACCGCCGCTGCGCTGAGCGCAGGCATCGCCCATTGATCCCTGCTGTACCAGGGGGATGCCAATTCCAAGGGCAGGAAGGTCGCATCCTGGAAGGGCTTGTACATGTCGAACACATGATAGGTGGGCGTCAGCACCATCTTGTCGTCGCGGGTCAGGATCATGGCCTGGAGCACATTCACCATCTGGGCGATGTTGGTCATGCGCACCCGGTCGGCATGGCGGGCGAACAGGTTGATGTTGAGCGCGGCGATGATCGCATCCCGCATACTATTCTGCTGATAGAGGAATCCGGGATTGGTGCCGGGTTCAACATCGGTCCAGATGCCCCATTCGTCCACCGCCAGGTTGACGCGCTTTTCGGGATCATATCTGTCCATGATCGCGCCATGCTTTTCCAGCAGTTCCTCCATGACCAGGGTGCTAGCAAGCGTGCGGGCATAGTCCGTTTCGGTGAACTGGGTCGCCGATCCCTTCACCTTGCCGCGCGTGGGGTGCGTGTAATAATGCAGGCCGATACCGTCGATCGACTTGCCGGCGACGCGCATCATCACGTCGGTCCAATCATAATCGCGGCTGTTCGCCCCGCTCGCGATCTTGAGGATCTTCGTGCCACGCGGTGCTTTCACGAAGGTCGCGTAACGGCGTGTGACGTCAGCCGCATATTCGGCGCGCATGTTACCGCCGCATCCCCACAGTTCGTTGCCGATACCGAACATCGGAAGTTTCCAGGGCTCCTTGCGGCCGTTCTTCGCGCGTTCCTGCGCCAGCGTACCGGCCGGCGCGGTCATATATTCGACCCACTCCGCCATTTCCGCCGGTGATCCATTGCCGACATTGCCCGACACATAGGCTTCCGCGCCGATCAGTTCGGCGAAATCCATGAACTCATGCGTGCCAAAGCTATTGGGTTCCGCGACGCCGCCCCAATGGGTGTTGATCTTGACCGGACGCTTGCCACGCGGGCCGATCCCCTCGCGCCAATGATATTCATCGGCAAAGCAGCCGCCCGGCCAACGCACCAGCGGCACGTTCAAATGCTTCAGGGCGGCGACCACATCATTGCGATAGCCCCGCGTGTTCGGGATTTTCGCTTCCGGACCGACCCAGATGCCACCATAAATGCCATAACCCAGATGTTCGGCAAATTGACTGAATATCCTACGATCTATTGTCGCACCGGGCTGGTCGGCATGAAGCGTCGCCGACACGTTCAGGATCGTGGCGGCTGCCGGACTTTCCTGCGCCATTACTGATGCATGCGGCGTCATGATCGCCGTCGCCAGCAACCCGATGGACAATATGGAGCGCTTGATCATTCCGTCCTCTCCCAATCCGGCACGTTTCACGCGTTTCTGAGCGGCTCCACGATCGCGGCGATGTCGCGATGTCCTTCCCCGGCAGAGTCGGCCTCGACGAAGCGCTGCCGTGCGGCCTGGGCGATAGCAGAGGTGATGCCGACATCGGCCAACGCCTGCGCAGCATATCCCAGATCCTTTGCCATCAGCGGCACCAGGAAATGCGGGGCATAATCGCGATCGAGCATCCGTCGGCCCACGCCCTTCACCATCGGACTGGCGGGGGCACCGTCGAAGAGAATGGACATCGCCTGCTCGACGTCCAGTCCATGCTTCTCGAACAAGGCGATGGCTTCTGCCAAGCTGGCCGCCTGCACGCCGCACAGGTAATTATTGGCAAGCTTGACCGTAGCGGCGCTGCCGACGGGGCCGAGATGGACAAGCGCCCCGCCCATGGCATCAAAGGCTGGGCGAGCGGCTTCGATCGCATCCGCGTCGCCGCCGACGAGGAAGCGGAGCGTACCCTGCGCCGCCTGATCGCGACTGCCGGTAACGGGCGCTTCCAGGAAACCTATGCCCCGGGCGACGGCTTCGCGCGCCAGACCGAATACCCAATCGCCGGTCAGCGTGCTGGATTCGATCGCGATCGCGCCCGCCTTCATCGCGGCGAGCGCGCCATCCGCTCCGGTCCAGACCATCTTAGACCCGTCGTCATTCGCCAGCATGGCGATGACGATGTCGGCATCTGTCGCCGCCTCCGCCGGCGAGGCGGCGATATGGGCGCCAGCCTCCCCCAATATTGCCGCCTTATCGGCACTACGGTTCCACACCGTCACGTCGAAACCGGCCGACAGCAACTGGCGCGCCATGCCCGATCCCATGATGCCCAGACCAAGTACCGCCACTTTCATCTTCATCATCCGATCACCTTGAAACGCGCGAGCGCGGCCTCGTCAATTTCGAGTCCCAGGCCCGGAAGATTATCGTCAAGATCGATATGGCCATCGACTGCCTGGGGCTCGCCCTTGAAGATGTACCAGAAGAGCTCGTTGCCCACCTCCACATCGACCATCGGGAAATATTCGGCGATGGGGCTGTTGAGGCTCGCCATCACCACATGATAATTGTGCATCTGGCCGGCATGAGGGACGACGGGGATGGAATAGGCTTCGGCGAGCGCCTGTATCTTTCGCGCGGCGGTGATGCCGCCGACGCGGTTGGTGTCGAACTGGAAATAGTCGAGCGATTTCGCCTCGATCATCTGGCGGAAGCCATAGCTGGTAAATTCATGCTCGCCCGCCGCGATCGGCGTCGTGCCGAACCGGCGCAGTTCATGATAGCCGTTGATATCGTCGGGAATGATCGCCTCCTCCAGCCAGCGCAGGTTGAAGGGTTCGATGAGGCGCATCATGCGCTTCGCATAGTCGAGGCTCCAGCCCATATAGGCGTCCGCCATGATGTCGATTTCGTCACCCACCGTTTCGCGCACGGTGCGGATCAGTTCGACATTGCGTGCCATGCCCTCCGCCCCGTCGATCGGCCCCCAGCCGAAACGCAGCTTCATCGCCTTGTAGCCCTGCGCCTTGTAATTGGCGGCTTCCTGCGCCAGCTCGTCGAGCGGGATCGAGTAGAGGCGGCTGGCATAGACCGGGATCTTCGCCTTGGTCCGGCCGCCCAGCAGGCGGAAGACGGGCTGTTTCGCAGCCTTGCCCATCAGATCCCAGATCGCGATGTCGAGCGCGGAAATCGCAACCAGCGCTACGCCCTTGCGCCCGAATGCCATGGTCTTGCGATACATATGCTGCCACAGAAACTCGCTGTCCCACGGATCCTGGCCGATCAACAAGGGGGCAAGATACTGGTCGATCAGTTGCTTGGTCACAAGCGGCGCGAGCGCGGCATTGCCGATCCCGACCAGCCCCTGGTCGGTGAAGATTTCGACAATCAGCCAGCCATGGAAGGTGAAGGTACCCATGGTTTCGGGCGACAGCATTGGCGACACCATATCCATGGGATTGGTGCAGAAGTGCGGCGGCAGCGGGACGGTTTCGCCTTCCCACTGGACGACGCGGGTGCGGATTTCGGTGATTTTCAAGGGACGACCTTTCGAGTAAAGCTGAGAGGCGAAATGCGGGGGATGGAGCGGCAGATCAGCGCGAAGGCGATCAGGTGCAGGGTGGCAGCAACGGTCAGCACCGGCGCGTAGCCAAGCCCGGCGTCGAGTGCCCAGCCAGCCGCCTGCCCCATCACGATGCCACCAAAGGCGCCACCAAGGCCGACCAGCCCGGCAAGACGTCCCAGGGCGCTGCGCGGCGCAAGGTCGGTCGGCAGGGTCATGACGAGGGTCGACCAGCTTTGCTGCCCGAAGAACGCGAGGCTGAAGATGCCAATGACCGCTGCCACCGAGGCAGTCGCGGGCGCCAGCATGACCCAGGGCATGCAGGCGGCGCTCAGGCCCAGGGCGATCTTGCGGGCGGCATCGACCGAACGGCCGGCGGAAAGAAGGCGGCTGGAGAGCCAGCCACCGCACAGACTGCCGACACCCGATGCCGCATAGGGAATCCAGCCGATGGTCGCCGCCTGTTTCAGGTCGAAGCCATGCGCCTCGAAGAGATATTTGGGCAGCCAGAAGAGGTAGAAATACCAGGCGCCGTCGCTCAGGAACTTGGCGCCGACAAGGCCACGCACTTCACGGCGGGCAAGGAGCATGGCCACGGTCGGCGCCAGTCCGGCGTTCTCGCCTGCGGAGACGACGTCCCCGGCGGGCGTGCGATAGGTCAGGAACCACCAGAGCGCCCAGGCGAGGCCGAACCCGCCGGTAATGAAGAAAACCCACCGCCAGCTCGCCAGATCGAACCAGTGCCCGTAGGCCAGAATGCCCGCGATCAAGGGCGGTGCGACGACGGCGCCCACTGCCGTCCCGGCATTGACGAGGCCCATGGCGGCCGCGCGGCGTTCAGGCGGAAACCATTCGGCAATGGCGCGGGTGGCGGCGGGGAAGCCGCCGCCCTCCCCTATGCCCAGTAGCAGGCGGCTGACGACCAGCGCAGCGATGCCACCGGCCACGCCATGGCTGGCGCAGGCAAGCGACCAGAAGATCATGATCGCCAGAAAGCCACACCGCGTTCCCACCCGATCCAGCAGCCAGCCGCCACCCAGATACATGAGGCCGTAGGTGGCGAGGAAGGCGGAATCGAGAAAGGCCTTGGTCTGGTTTCCAATGGAAATGTCGGCTTCGATATATTTGATCGCCCAGGGAAGCGTCTGGCGATCAAGGTAGGAGATGGCGATGGCGACGGTGATCATCGCCGCAATCGCCCAGCGTTCCCGGTACGGCCCCGATGCGGCCACAACGGCCATCCTATTGCGCGTCCAGGATCAGCAAGGCGACGCCCTGGCGCGGAAGCGCAAGAGCGATGCTGGCCGCGCCACGCGGGCCGGCGACAGCGACCGTCTCCGCCTTCATGACCGACGCGGCCTCCAACTGCGCATATTGATCCTGATCGGGCGACTGGGGCGAGCCCATCTTCTTCCAGGCGGCAAAGGCATTGGCATGATCGCCATCCACTCGCCACAGCGTCGCCGAGGACGGCGCAGCCTTCAGTCCCTTCAAGCCGATCTTCAGCTGCGCATCCGGCCCGGCGACATCATCGTCATGATAATGCCAGAGTAGCAAGGCGACCTTGCCGTCCGCTGTGCGGGTGGCGATCGATCCGATGTCGGCGTCGCCCTGAATCCCCTTCGTCATCGCCTGATCGAGCGGGATCTGTGCGCTGTTGACGGTCGTCAGCCTGGTCTCCCCGAGTTGGGCGAACATGCGGAAGACATTGAGAACCGGCAGATCAACGCCGTTAGTGGAAAGCTGCCGATAGCCCGCAAACCAGGGCTGATCCTCGAACTCGAACGACCAGGACAGGACGCCTTCCAGATTGACCTTTCTCCGTTCCGCCAATTCCCAGATGCGCGCAAAGCTGGCGGCGGTATAGCTCGAATACATGGTGCCGTTGCGATAGTCGTTCTGCGGTCCTGGACAGGCAGCGCAACCTTCAGGATCGCTTTCGCCGATTACCACCGGCTTCCCGGCCAGCGACGGGATCGACAGTACCTTGGTAAAGCCGCGATCCGTTTCCCGCAAATGGGTCGCGATCCCCATGCGGACATGCCCGTCGACAAATTCCGGTCGGCCCTTGGCATGGAAGGACAGGAAATCGGTGGGCGTCCCGGTCTGGCCGGTCACATAATTCTTGCCGGACGACACATGCATCAGGAAGCCGTCCATGAAAGCGCCGCCAGCGCCCGCGACGTCCGGACCGCCGACCCGCGCGGTCGGCAGCGCCCGACGCACCGCGCCGATCGCATAGTCATGAAGCTTGTAGAATTCCTCCGGCGAAGCGGTCCAGTAGAAGGGCGAGTTCGGCTCGTTCCAGACCTCGAAATACCATTTCTCGACCTCGGCCTTGCCGTATTTCTCGATATTGTGGAGCGTCCACTGGTAGACCAGTTCCCCCCATTTTTCGTAATCCTTGGGGGGATAGGTCCAGCCGGTCGCGATCAGCTTGTAGTCGAACCCGGGCCGCCAGCTATGCTGATAGGGTGTGCCGGCCGGCGCAGATGACATGGCTTCGGGCATGAAGCCGATCTGGAGATAAGGTCGGACGCCGCGAGCCAGATAGGTGTCGATGATGCCGTCGACAACTTTCCAGTCATAGACGGGTTTGCCGTCCCTGGTTTCGGTATAGGCGTTGCTGCTGCCCCATTTGAAGGCGGCGGTACCATCGCCGCTGCTCAACAGGTTATGGGCACGGAAATAGACCTCGCCCTTCTTCAGTTCGCCCAGTTCGACCAGCAATTTCCGGCCGTCCTTCATGGTCGCATAATTGGGCTCGTCCGCGCCGAAGAAGCGCCAGATGGGCGGCAGCTTGCCTGCTGGCTTGGCCGCGTCCACGCTGATCGCGACCTGCCGCGCCGGCACTGTCTGGCCATGGGCCAGTTGCGGCAGCGCCAGCAGCACCGACAGGGAGGCGATCACTCGGGAAATGGTCATGGAACATCCTCTCGATATGGGCTTGTTCAAAGCTTTGCCCGGAAACCAAGGGCAAAGGTGCGCGTGTAAAGAACCGTGTCGCGCGGATAGAGACTGGGGTCGTTGAAAGAGGTTTGATAGAGATTTTTCAGAATGTTGGTCGCGTCGAATACGACCGTGAACTGGGGATTGATCTCGTAGGACAAAGACAGGTCCAGATTGCTGATCGCACCGTTGGTAATGAAATTGGGATTGACCCCAGTAAAATGCAGGCCAGCATTATATTTGTCGCGCCAGACATAGGAGGCGCGACCGGAAAAGCCTCCCTTCTCATAGATGAGCGTGGCGGTACCGGAATATTTGGACACATTCTGGAAGGGGATGTCCATATAGCCGGTAACGCCAGGCAGCGGCGAGAGCGCCTTGTTGTTGCCATCGATATAGGTGCCGTTGGCACTGATGCCGATGCCGTCCAGCCATTGCGGCAGTCCCTTGGGGAAGAAGGTGAAGCCGCCCTCGATTCCCTGCAGGCGTCCCGAACCGGAATTTTCCGGGCGGGTGATCTGATAGACGCCATTGTCGTCGCCCAGATAATCGATGTCGAAATTGCTGGTAACCGACTGGATGAAGCCCTTGACGTCGCGACGGAAGATCGTGGCGGTGATCGAGTTGGAACGGTCGATATACCATTCGAGCGACAGGTCGTAATTGTCGGAGCGGATCGGTTTCAGATCGGCGTTGCCGCTCGTTCCCCGGCCGAACGGTTGCTGACCGGGTACCGGTGGCGTCAAAGTGAGCGCCGGATTGAGCTGTGCGAAGCTCGGGCGCGTGATCGTCTTGCTGGCAGCGAAGCGCAGGAAGAGATTGTCCTTCAGCTTGTAGCGCAGCGCCAGGCTGGGCAACACATCCGTGCTCTTGTTCCGGATCGTGACGGGTGAGGTGGCGCCGCGCAGAACCAAGAAGGCATTGGATGTGATGTCGGTGCGGATCACGCGCACGCCGACCTGCCCGTCCAGTTGCCCGACCTCGATATTGGCCTGGCCATAGCCGGCCTGGTTTTTCTCCTTGATGTCGAAGTGCTGGGTATCCTGGAAAGCCGGATCACCGGGCGCGAGACCGAATAATTGCCGTAGCGATCCGATATTGTTCAGCAGATAGTCGGTGCCCGGCGTTGCCCATTGCTCCACGAACTTGCCGGTTCCCGTATCGAATCCGCCAGGTGTCACCGTCATCAGCCCCGGCAGGCTGGCCGCCTTGACAGCATAGCATTTGACCGCAACCGCCGGACCACAATTCACGGTCTGGGTGAAACTGTCCGACTGCGCATCGCGCTGGCTGAGCCGAAGGCCCGTATCCAGCCCGGAAAAGATCAGGAAAGGTGCGCGGTAGGAGAGATCGCCCCGCCAGGCCCATTCCCTGCCGTCGCCGATCGTGCGCGTGGTGGACAGGCGAGACAGATAATAGCGGTCCGGATCGGCAATGTCGTCATTGGGTAGGGAGAAATAGGGGGTGCCCGATCCATCATTGAAGACGGCATCGGTGCGGGACGCGATGAAGTCGACGTCCAGATTATTGCCGACGTCGGTGGCCTTAGACCTTGTGTAGGACAGTTCCGTCGCGGCCTTCCAGTCGTTGACCTCCCAATCCGCACCGATCGCCCCTTGCCAGCGATCCGCCTTGTTTCGGTAGGCCGTGCCGAAATTGGCGACACGCCCGCCGCTGATGCTGAGCGATTCTACCAGCTTGGTATCGCCCACGAATGCGAGCGGCGAGCGCAATGTGCCATTCATCGACGTGAAATTCTGATTGCCGTTGCCGCGTTCGCGATAGCCGTAGAAAAGGCCGTCGGCATGAATGGTCAGGCGATCATCCGGCGCCCATTGCAGCGTGGCATTGACGGCCGGGCGGGTCCGGGTGCCGATCCGGTCGAAGGCACCGATAACGTCGGTCCGAAACACGGCAGGGTCATTTGCGCCGTTACCGCGCGGGTCGAGCGGGACGCCCGGGGTGTAGGGCGCGCGGCTATTGTCGAGATTATAGCCGAAATATCCGCCGCTATAGACCGTGAAGTCGCGATAGCGGGTCTTGTGGTAGGAGACGCTCACCAATGCGCCAATCTCGCCGATGCCGGTCGACCAGCGATTGCTGATGAGCGCGCTGGCATAGGGATCGATCGTATCGGGCTGCTCGCTATAGACTTCGCGTCCGGCCAGCGCGACTTCCAGCCCCTTGAAGTCGAAGGGCCGGCGGGTGCGCACGTTGATGAGCCCGGCAATGCCGCCTTCCAGTTGATCGGCGGAACGCGATTTGTAGACGTCGACGCCGGCAACCAGGTCTGCCGGCACATCGGCCAGCGACAGGGAACGGCCGGTGGTACTGAAGATGTTGCGGCCGTTGACCAATGTCACGACGTCGGGAAGGCCACGGATCAGCACGGTCGCGGATTCGCCGCGCGCGCGGGGCGAAACCTGGATGCCGGGCACGCGCTGAAGCGCCTCGACCACATTGTTGTCGGGTAGCTTGCCGATATCCTCGGCAACGACAGAATCCACCAACTGCTGCGCATTGCGCTTGATGTTTTGCGCCGACGAAAGGCTGGCTCGCATGCCGGTGACGATGATGTCGACATCGCTCACGCCCGTCCCGCTCGCCTCCGCACCAACCTGTGCCATGGCCCCTTGCGCCGCCAGCAACGCGACCAATGAGATGGACAGCTTCATAGCGCCTTTCATCACAGCAATCCCTCCGAGTCATTTTTATTTCTCATACTAGATTATGCGAATTAAAGGTGGTTTCAAGCGATATTTTGACGGAGTAGTAGGGATATGTCGAAAATTCTCCATTTTTCCTCATACCAGTTCTGGCAAATGTCGGATCAGGCTTGACGATCGCAGCCGCAAATCGGACGAGAACCTATGACGCAAGCAGATGAGCACCCACTGTCCCGCCCCGCCAGCCAGCCCCAGCGCGCCGTGCACGACAGGATCGCGCATGACCTGGGCATCGCCATCGTGGGCGGCCGCTATCAGCCGGGAGACATATTGCCAGGCGAGGAGCGCTATAGCGCCGAACAGGGCATCTCGCGGACCGCCTATCGTGAGGCGGTCCGCGTCCTGTCAGCCAAGGGGCTGGTCCATAGCCGGACGAAGAGCGGCACGCGCATCAACGACCGGCTTCGCTGGAACATGCTGGACCTGGACGTTCTTGCATGGATGTTCGAAGCCGGCCCCACGCCCGAGTTTCTCCGCGACATCTTCGAATTGCGTATCGTGGTGGAGCCGGCCGCGGCCCAGTTTGCAGCGCTGCGCCGTGATACGCAGGACATTTCACGCATGGGGCATGCGCTCGAGGAAATGCGGCGCTGCGGACTCCAGACGATGGAGGGACGCGCAGCCGACCAGAATTTTCACCGCCAGATCCTGCTCGCAACCCGCAATGAGTCCCTCATCACGCTCGCGACATCGGTCACGGCGGTAGTTGCCTGGACCACGCGCTTTGCTCGCGATGAGCGCCAGGAGTCGCGCGATCCGATGCCCGACCATGACGCCGTTTTCGACGCGATCATGCGAGGAGACGGTGAGGATGCACGTTCGAAAATGCTGCTGCTGATCGGCAATGCATCGAGCGATGCCGGCATGCTGTGAACGAGAAAAACTATTTCTCATACCAGATACTGCAGTATCCGGCAGCAGACCGAACGGAAAAACCCGCGCCGTTCACCCCACCTGACACAACGCTTGCGCTTCGAGTGCGCCCAGCCCCTTCTATATCCGGGTGCCCGACATGAGCTGGCCCAGATCGCTTCCCGCGGGCCGCTGGAACAGGCGCAGCCCGAATTCGGGCAGGATCGCGATCAGATGGTCGAAAATATCGGCCTGTATGCCTTCATATTCGGCCCAGACGATGCTGTTGGCGAAGGCGTAGATTTCCAGCGGCAGTCCATGTTCGCTGGGCGCCAGTTGGCGCACCAGCAGGGTCTGGTCGGGGCGGATATTCGGATGCACGCGCAGATAGGCCAGCACATAGGCGCGAAAGGTGCCGATGTTGGTCAGCCGCCGGCCATCCAGCCTGTTGCCCGCCGCATGATCCCCATTCCAGCGCGAGAGATCATCCTGCTTGTCGTGCAGATAGGTCCGGAGCAGGCCGAAGCGCGCGACCGCCGCCAACCCTGCCTCATCGAGAAACCCGACGCTGTTCTGGTCGATCACCAGCGCCCGCATGATCCGGCGGCCGCCCGATTCCTGCATCCCGCGCCAGTTGCGAAAACTCTCGCTGATCAGCCTGTGCGTCGGGATGGTGGTGATGGTGCGATCGAAATTCTGGACCTTCACCGTGTGCAGCGCGATGTCGATCACGTCGCCATTGGCGTCGAGCTGCGGCATCTCGATCCAGTCGCCCACCCGGATCATGTCGTTGGAGCCGATCTGGACGGATGCGACCAGCGACAGGATCGTGTCCTTGAACACCAGCATCAGCACGGCCGCCATCGCCCCCAGCCCCGACAATAGCAGCAAGGGCGACTGGTCCATCAGCGCCGCGATCATCAGGATGCTCGCCGCGCCATAGACCAGCAGCTTGGCTACCTGCACATAGCCCTTGATCGGCCGGTTCGCGGCATCGGGGCGGCGCTGATACAGGTCGTTGCCGAGCGTCAGCAGGCCGCTCAAGGCGATGGCCAGCGTCAGGATGATGAAGGCGGTGCTCAGGCTGGCGATGAATCCGGCGAGCCTGACCGGCAGATGCGGGACGGCGGCGACGCCCGACTGGATGATAAGCGCCGGCACGATGTTCGACAGGCGCGCGACGACGGCACCAATATGCGCGGCCTCGACCCGGAACGGCAGATGATCGATCAGCCGCAGCAACAGCGTCAGGACGATGCGCTTGGCCACCCAGTTGGCTGCCCAGGCGAATGCGCCGAGCAGCAGCAATCCCGTCACGGCCTGCAACCAGACGTTCTCGACATAGCCGCGGGTCAGGATCTGGAGGCTGTCCGACGCGATATAGAGCTGACTGATCATGCGGCGCGCTCCCGTCCGAACGGATCGTCGTGGAGCGACCGGCCTGCCGTTTCCGGCATGAAGCGGAGCGCAATCAGGCCGATGATGCAGGCCGCCATCATGTAGAAGGCGGGCATGAGTTCATTGCCGGTCGCGCCGATCAGCGCGCTGCCGATCGCCGGCGCCGTGCCGCCGAACAGCGAGGTCGACAGATTATAGGCGATCGCGAAGCCGGCGAAGCGTGCGATGGTGGGGAACAGCGCCGGGAAGGTCGCCGAAATCGTCGCCAGTTGTGGCACATAGAGCAGGCCGAGCAGGACAAAGCCGATGATCGCGCCGGCCAGGCCCGTCGCCATCAGCATGTAGAGCGGGACCACCGCGACCAGCAGGCCAATGAGCGACAGCCGCCACATCGGCCGCCGGCCCACCCGATCGGACATATGGCCGGCGATCGGCAGGAAGAGCATCATGAAGAGCATGCCGATGATCGGCACCACCAGAGCCTCGTCCGGGGACAGGCCGATGCGGCGCTGCAAATAGGTCGGCATGTAGCTGAGCAGCGTGTAATTGACGACGTTGAGCGCCACGACCAGCCCGCCCACGACCAGCATCGGCCGCTTATGATCACGCAGCAGCCGGGAAAGGGACGGCGATCCGCTGCCTTCGGCCGCCTGCTCGCGGAAGACCGGCGTGTCCTCCATCCTCGATCGCAGATACATGCCGATGAGGCCCATGGGCGCGGCCACCAGGAAGGGAATGCGCCAGCCCCAGGCATGCATGACCGCGTCCCCCAGCAGCAGCGAAAAGCCCAGCATCAGCGCCGCACCGAAGGAGAAGCCGGCGAGCGTGCCGAACTCCAGGAAGCTACCATAGAAGCCGCGTCGGTCGTCCGGCGCATATTCGGCCATGAAGGTCGCGGCCCCGCCATATTCGCCGCCAGTGGAAAAGCCCTGCACCATGCGCAGGATGATGAGCAGCGCGGGCGCGGCCCAGCCAATCTGCGCATAGGAAGGGATGAGGCCGACGGCCAGCGTCGCGCCCGACATCAGCAGGATGGTCAGCGCCAGCACCGACTTGCGCCCCAGCCGGTCACCCAGCGGTCCCCAGAACAGGCCACCCAATGGCCGGACGAGGAAGGAAATGGCGAAGGTCGCCAGCGCGAACAGAATGGCATCGTCCACCTCGCCGGGAAAGAGCGCGGCAGAAATATAGGTCACGCCATAGGCATAGATGCCATAGTCGAACCATTCGGTGGCATTGCCCAGCGCCGACGCGGCGATGGCCCGGCGCAAGGTGGCCTTGTCGGCCTGCACCGGGGCAGCAGGGCTGGCAGGAACGGCGGAAGCGGTCATTCGGTCAGTCCGTCTACGGTATTGGGATCGAGCAGCGAAGCCACCGGCGTGGTCCGCGGCACGATCTGGAAGTCCTGCTGGTCGGGCACCGGCACGGGCGGGGTCGCCGTCTGGCGCCAGAGGCCGAAGGCCAGCGTCGCGCCGGCACACAGGGCAATGAAGAGAAAGAGGCCGCTCGTCGGCGCCAGGCTCATCAGCAGGGCAGCGCCGAGCGGGCCGATCGCCGCGCCGACCGAATAGAGCAGCACCAGCCGCCCGCTCGCCGCAACCCGCTCGGTCGCCAGCAGCCGGTCGTTGCAATGGGCGACGCAGAGCGGATAGAGGGCGAAACTGAGGCCGCCGAACAGGCCGCCAAGCGCCAGCAGCAGCGGGCCGCCCGACACCAGCATCGCCAGCGCCGTGCAGACCGCCAGCGTCGCGGCAAAGCAGCCGACGATCACCCGACGCCGGTCGAGCCGGTCCGACAGGCGCCCCAGCGGCCATTGCAGCGCGACGCCGCCCAGGATGACGATCATCATGAAGCTGGCGGTCGCGCCAAGATCCAGCCCCAGCCGGCGCACATGCACCGCCGCCATGCCATAGAAGGCGCCCAGCATCAGCCCGGTCGCGACCGAGCCGACCGTGCCGAGCGGTGACGCGGCATAAAGCGCGCGGATGGTGAAGGCCTGCGCATCGACCGGCGCGGGTGCGCAGCTGCGCGTCAGGCACAGCGGGATGATGGCCAGGGAAATGAGGATGGAGGCGATCTGGAATGGCACCGCCGGCAAGGCGCCGCTGGCGCCCAGCAGCAATTGCCCGACCGCCTGCCCCGAATAGAGGGCGACCATATAGGCGGCGAGCACGCTGCCGCGCGTTTCCGCCTCCGCCCGGTCGTTGAGCCAGCTTTCGAGGCAGATGAACACGCCCGCGACGCAGATGCCGTCGATCAGGCGCAGGCAGGCCCAGAAGAGCGGATATTGGACCAGCGCATAGGCCAATGTGCTGGCCGACAGCAGCGAGACGAAGGCGGCAAAGGCGCGGATATGCCCCACCTGTCGCACGATCGCCCCGGCCCGCAACGCACCCACCACAAGCCCACCGAAATAGGCGGTGGCGACCGCACCGATCGCCATCGTGCCGGCCCCTGCCCGCTCCAGCCGCAGGCCGATCAGCGTGGACAGGAAGCCGCTGCCCGCCATCAGCATGAAGATGGCGAGCAGCAGGCTACGGACGGGGTGGATCGCGGCGAACATGGGGGATGACCGGGGGCGGATCAGGCCGCGCGCCGATCCTCCGCCGGTTCCTCCCCGTCCTCCACCAGGGCACGGTGCAGCGCGCCCACGGCGGTTTCATAATGATCGACATCGACGATGAACTGGACGTCGACATTGCGGATCTGGTGCTGCATCGCGACGATCGGCACATGGGCATCGGCCAGCGCCCGAAGGGCATCGGGCACCAGCCCCGGCCGCGCGATGTCGCTGCCGATGACCGACACGATCGCCACCGGCTGGGCCGATATGGCAGCGTCAGGATAGCGCGCCTGCAAATCCGCGATCACCCGCTTCACCGTCGCCGCATCGGCGGACAGATAATGGGTGATGGTGTTGGCGTTCGACGCCTTGCTGACGATCCAGGCGCCATGGCGGGCCAGCGCGTCCAATATCGCCGCGTCATAGCCCTTCACGCCGACCATATCCTGCTCGAAGAACTGGAGCGCCTGCGCTTGGCGCACGCCGGTGACGATCTCGACGCGCGGCGTGTCGGACACATAGGCGCCGCAGATCAGCGTCCCGCCATCTTCCCGATCGAACGTGTTGCGCACCCGCAGCGGAATGTCGGTCTGGCGCAGCCCCCTGCCCGCGCCGGGATGGATCGCCTCCATCCCCAGATTGGCAAGCTGGTCCGCCACGTCATAATTGGTCCGGCCGATCTTGCGCGCCTTGTCCGTGCCGACCAGGCGCGGGTCCGCACTCGACAGATGGAACTCCTTGTGGATGATCGCCTCGCGCGCCTTGGTCAGTACGGCAATGCGCGAAAAGGTCATTTCCGAATAGCCACGGGCATAGAGGCGCACCATGCCCTCGCTGCATCCGGCATAGCCGGTGACGATCGGCAGGGTGGTGGAAAGGTCGATCGGCGCGAACGCCTGGCCGATCCGGTCGTCCAGCTCGCGCATGTCCTGCTGGTCCCACAGGGTCAGGTCGACAAACTGCGCATTGACGCCCCGGTCGCGCAGCAGCAGCGCGGTCGAATGCGCGCTATGCGCTTCGCCGAGACCCGCCAGCAGTTCGCGCACCGTCACCAGCTGTTCCTTGACGCAGAAGCGACCATGGCTGCGCAGCCGCGCCAGATCGTCAAGGCAGGCGGCGACCGCATCGATCCGCATGTCGACAAAGGCATTGGCCTCCGCCAGCCGGTCGGCGCGGACGAACATCGTCGCATTGCGCTCCTGCATGGCGCGGCGCACCGCCTCCATCGCCTGGCGCCAGCCGTCCGCATCCTCGTCCGCCACGAAGCGGGCATAGACACCCGGTTCGCCGCTTTTCTTGTGCTCCAGCAGCAGGTCGGTCATGCCGGCATAGGCCGACACGACGAAGATGCGATGATAGAGGTCTGCGCCCTTGCGGCCGGCGATCAGCACATTGTCGAACAATGTCGCGGTCGCGGCCATGGACGTGCCGCCGATCTTCTCGACGCTATGCAGGCTGCTCATGCCAGCGCCTCCTGCATCAGGGGGCCGCTGATCGGCGTGATAACCGGCGGTTCGCCGCGCGCGGCGATGAACGCAGGGCGCGGCCGGTCGACACCAAAGGGCGCCTCCAGCCGGTTGGACACCGCATTATAGACCAGGAAGGCATTGGCGCGCGGGAAAGGCGTGATGTTGCCATTCGACCCGTGCATGATGTTGCAGTCGAAGATCACCACCGATCCGGGCTTGCCGGTCGGCGCGACAATGCCATGATGGTGCGCCAGTTCGGCCAGGCTATCCTCGTCGGGGACGCCATATTCCTGGCGCTTGAGCGACTGGCGATAATGGTCTTCCGGCGTCTCGCCGACGCAGGTCAGATACTGGCGATGCGATCCGGGGATCAGCATCAGCGGGCCGTTATGCGGCGTGTTTTCGGCCAGCAGCACCGACATGGACAGCGCGCGCATGCGCGGCATGCCATCCTCCACATGCCAGGTCTCGAAATCGCTGTGCCAGTAGAATTCCTTGCCCTGGAAACCGGGCTTATAATTGAGCCGCGACTGGTGGATATAGACATCGTCACCCAGCAGGAAGCGGGCCACGCCGGCCAGGCGGCTGTCCGCCGCCAGCCGCTCGATCACCCGGCTCTGGGCATGGATGCGGAAGATAGAACGGACTTCCTTGCCGCCCGGTTCAGTGATGACCGTTTCGGCTTCCAGCGCATCAGGATCAGCCAGCAGCTTGCGGGCCTCGTGCTGGAGGAAGGCGACTTCCGCGTCGGAGAAAATGTCTTCCAGCACCAGATAGCCGTCGCGCTCGAAGGCATCCGCCTGGTCGCGGCTGATCGGCGCGCCGGCGCTCCAGTCGGCATGGACGACCGGATCGTGGCGCGGCAGGAATTCCGCCATGTCGGCATGGCGGGACGGGTAGAGGTCTTTCATGGGACTCCCCCTTTTTCAATCTAAGGTAATAAAGGCGTGGCTGGCTCGGGCAGGCCCCAAGCCAGAGCTTGATCCGTTCATACTGAATCGGATCAAGCTCCAATTTTTGTTGTTGTCCGCATTTTCCGAGTCAGCAGATCTGGCCATCTGCTTTGAAAATGCTGGAGCGTCACGCATCAGTCGGCCAGCGCAGGTTCGCGCGCGGCGCTGGTATCGGCGGGATAGGCGCCATTCTCGTCATGCACTTCCTTGCCGGTGACCGGCGGATTGAAGGTGCAGGCGCACAATATATCGGTTTCCGGCCGCACGATATGCTGGTCATGGGCATTGAGCGCATACATGACGCCGGGCGCCAGTTGATGGGTGATGCCGGTGCCCAGATCCTCGATCGTGCCCGTGCCCTTGAGCACCAGCACCGCCTCCAGATGGTTCTGGTAGTGCATGTGCAATTCCTCGCCCGCGTACATGGTGGTGACGTGGAAGGAAAAACCCATATTGTCGTCCTTCAGCAGAAGGCGGGCACTTTCCCAGCCCTTGGACTTCACATTGCGGTCGGACTTGCGGATGTCCTGAAGCTTGCGAACGATCATGTCTGAAATCTCCTCTTATTCTGCGGCGACGCCATAGGTGACGGTCAGCGCGGACCGGATGTTCTCCTCGAGAATGTCGAGCCCGGCCGACAGCACGGCGTCCTCGATCACGAGGGGCGCCAGTATCTTGACGATCTCGTCATGCGCGCCGCTGGTTTCGATGATGAGCCCCTGCGCAAAGCAGGCGGCGGTGATGGTCTGAGCGACTTCGCCCGATCCGACGTCGATGCCGCGCATCATGCCGCGGCCGCGCGTCGACAGGCCATGTTCGGCCGCCATCGCGTCCAGCCGCCGTTCCAGCAGCGCGCCGCGACGGGCGATATCCTGTTCGAACTGCGCATCGCCCCAGAAATGGCGCAGCGCGGCGGTGGCGGTGACGAAGGCATGGTTATTGCCCCGGAAGGTGCCATTATGTTCGCCCGGCGCCCATTGATCCAGTTCCGGACGGAACAGGGTGAGCGCGAAGGGCAGGCCCATGCCCGACAGCGACTTCGCCATGGTGACGATGTCGGGGGTGAAGCCCATGCCTTCGAAGCTGAAAAAATTGCCGGTACGGCCACAGCCGGCCTGGATGTCGTCGACGATCATCAGCGCGCCATGGCGCCTGGCGATCTCGGCGATCCGGCGCAGCCATTGCGGCGAGGCGGCATTGAGGCCGCCTTCCCCCTGCACCGTTTCCACCAGGATGGCGGCCGGCGCGTCGAGGCCGCTCGACGGATCGGACAGGCGCCGTTCCAGCAGGTCGGCGGTATCGACATTGGGACCATGATAGCCGTCATAGGGTTCATGGGCGACATGGCTCAGCGGCACGCCCGCGCCGCCGCGCTTGGCGGCATTGCCGGTGCAGGCGAGCGCGCCCAGCGTCATGCCGTGAAAGCCGTTGGTGAAGGCGATCACCAGTTCGCGACCGGTGATCTTGCGCGCCAGCTTGATCGCGGCCTCGACTGCATTGGTGCCGGTCGGCCCGGTGAACATGGCGCGATAATCAAGCCCGCGGGGACGCAGGATCACATCCTCCAGCGTGGCAAGGAAGTCGGCCTTGGCATCGGTGTGCAGGTCGAGGCCATGGGTGATGCCGTCGCCGGCGATATAGTCGACCAGCGCGGCCTTCAGGACCGGGTGATTGTGGCCATAGTTGAGCGTGGAGCAGCCCGACAGGAAGTCGAGATAGCGGCCGCCCTGATTGTCGTGCATCCACACGCCTTCCGCGCGGTTGAACTGGCGCGGCATGGCGCGGGCATAGCTGCGCACGGCGGACTCGCGCCGCTCATAAATGGCCGTGTCGGGCATGGCACTGGTGGGTTTGGGCTGGGTCGTGACGGTCATGGTTTTCAATCTCTCTCAAATCTGTGCCAGGGTCGGCAGCGGGCCGATGCGCGCCTGCCATTCGGTGGCGTGGGCGCCGGCAAAATGGGCCTGTTCTTCAAAGCGGGCGGTCTTTTCGATCCGAACGCCCCACCGCCGCGCCAGCCCCTGGAACAGGGCCCAGGAGGCGCGATTATCGTCGGTGATGGTCGTCGTCAGATGGGTGACGCCGGCCTGCTCGGGCCGGGCCAGCAGCGCCTCGATCATGCGCCCGGCAAGGCGCTGGCCGCGCGCGGCGGAGGAAACCGCGACCTGCCAGACGAAGAAATTGTCGGGCGCTGCCGGCGGGCGATAGCCCGATACCCAGCCGACCACCCCACCGCCGCGCTCGGCGACGATACAGCTGTCGGCAAAGTCCGTGCATTGCAGCAGGTTGCAATAGGCCGAATTGGGATCAAGCGGCGGACAGGCCGCGATCAATCCGCTGATGGCCGGCCCGTCCGTGGCTACGGGCTTGCGTAAGACGATGTCCTGCCCCTCGCCCGATCGAGAGCGCGCAGAAGCCCGTGGCGGCGAAGCAGCCGCTGTAGCTTGGGAATCGAAGATTGTTCATCTCCCGAATTATATTTTACTCGGAGAAGCAGATTCTCCGGCGAGACGGGCGGTTATATGCCGATCATCGGCGTCATCTTCAACCCCAAAGCCGAAATTATATTTCATATGATGAAGTATATGATGAGGAACTTTTGGCCCCGTTGGCGCTTTGCGGGACTTCGCGCTATGCGCCTTCCCATGGATTCCGAAATTGCCTCCCTGACCCTGCGCGCGCTGCGCCGCGTCCTGCGCGCGACCGAAATCGGCAGCCGTCAGCTGGCGACGACGACCGGGCTCACGCCTTCGCAATTGCTGGTGCTGCGGGAAATCGACACGCGCCTGTCCGTCACCCCGTCCGCCGTGGCGCAGGCGCTGCAATTCAGCCAGGCGACGATCACCGCGATCGTCGACCGACTGGTCGCGCTCGGCTTCGTCCAGCGCCAGCGCGGCGAACGCGACAAGCGCCAGATTCACCTGACCCTGCTGCCCGCCGGCCGTGATGCCCTGGCCGACGCCCCCGACCCGCTGCAGAAGCGCTTTACCGATCGCTTCGACGCCCTTCCCACTTGGGAACAGGCCATGATCCTTGCCGCGACGGAAAGGCTGGCGATGCTGATGGACGCAGATTCGATCGACGCCGCACCGCTGCTCGACAGCGGCCGGATCGACCGGTCCGAGCCGCTTTGACGCCCCACTGCGCTCCGCCGTCAGCGTCTCCCCCTTCATGGACTATGCATAGATTCCCTATTCCACGCATCGTCTGCCCTTCGGCCGCCAGTCAGGAATCGCTGTCAGTTGCCGCTTCGATCCGTTAGGAGGGCGCGATGAACGGAGTTATTTGCATGTTGCGCCATTCCGGCCGCACCCTCCTGATTGCAGGATCGATGGCCATCGGCACTGCTGCGCCTGCGCAGCAGGCCGCGCATGGCTCGCTGCTGGTCGGCGCGGTGGTCGTGCAGCCCTGCCGCATTTCCAGCGACCAGGCTGCTGGAAATTGCGGACAATATCATTATCGCATGGTGAAATCGTCCAGCGACAACGGAACAGTCGCCTCCCTTCGCAGCGGCAATATGGATCACAGCCGGCAGGACGACATCCTGTCCTATGAATTCTGACGGACCGCTCCGTTATCTTGCGACGAACGCGATTTACGCAAAATATTGGTAAAGCCGTCTTTTGCCCAAAAGCGCGTTATTAACCGACATTGACGATACTCCCTCCATCAAAGCTTGAGGTGTTGGAGGACACATGTTTCGTTTCAAACTGGCCGCATCCCTCGCAGCCGCGGCCCTGCTGACGGGTCTTGCAGGCACGGCCCAGGCAGCCACCACCACCACGACCTTCCCGGTTACCGCAACCGTGATCAAGGCCTGCGTCGTGTCGGCCACGGCGCTGGCGTTCGGCAATTATGACCCGACCGCAACCGGGCCGACCGACGCCACCTCCACCCTGTCGGTTCTCTGCACGGTCGGCACCACCTACACGGTCGGCCTGACCGCGGGCACGGCATCGGGGGCGACCGTGACCACGCGCAAGATGTCGAGCGGAAGCAATCTGCTGAGCTATGCGCTGTATCAGGATTCGGCGCACACGACCAACTGGGGCAACACGCCTGCTACCGACACCGCCGCCGCGACGGCGCCGGTCGGCACCAATGCCCTGACCGTCTATGGCCGGATCACGGCCGGCCAGAATGTCCCGATCGGTTCCTATAGCGACACCATCACCGTCAACGTCGTCTATTGATCGATCCGGAGCGAGGCGGCCATGCCCAAGATGTTCGCACGATGCGCGGCAGCGGCCCTGCTCGCCCTGGCACAGCCAACCACCGCCTGGGCCGCGACGCTGAAAATATATCCGGTCCTGGTCGCGCTTGACGACAAGACCCCGGTCGAGACGATGACGATCGAAAATAGCGGCGATGCGCCGGCCCGCATGCAGGTGCGGGTCGTGTCATGGCGGCAGGATAATGGGCAGGATCTGTTCGAGGAAACACGCGACATCCTGGCCAATCCGCCGCTGTTCGAAATAGCCGCAGGCGGGCAGCAGATTGCGCGCTTCGGCCTGCGCACGGCCGCCTCACCGACCGAGAAAAGCTATCGCGTCTTCCTCGAGGAGATCCCGACCGATCGCCCGACCGCCGCTGGCGAGATCCGCACATTGCTGCGCGTCAGCATCCCCATCTTCGTGACCGCGCCCGGTGCGCAGGCATCCCTGGCGTGGCAGCTAACCGCCACCAGTGACCGGCAGCTCACGCTGACCGCACGCAATGAAGGCAGCGCGCATGTTCACCTCAATCGCCTTGACCTGAAGCGGGCCGACGGCACCGCATTGGCGACGAGGCAGGAATCGATCTACATCCTTCCCGGCGCGACACGCAGCTTCCTGTTCGACATGCAACGACCGGTGGGCGGCGGAGAGAAGCTGACGCTGGAGGCGGCCACCGGCCAGCGCAGCCTGACCGCGGAGCTCGTCCTCCAGTCGGCATCCCATGCCGGTGGGACGCGCTAGCACCCTTCTTGTCCTGCCCTGCGTCGTGGCCAGTTGCGGCATTGCCAGCGCGCAGGACAGCGCGCCGACGACAGGCGCGGTTGCGACGACGGCAGACGCGACGGCGCCCACAATGATGCTGGCCTCGGTCACGCTCAACGGCCGGCTGTTGCCAGGCGACTATCTGCTTGCGCAGCGCGCCGGCACATTCCTGGTGCGCGTGAAGGATCTGGCCGCCTGGCGGATGCGCCCGCCGACCGGCACGGCAATGATGATCGATGGCGACGCCTTTGTCGCGCTATCCGCGCTCGGCGGCGTCGCGGCCGCCTTCGACGAGCCCAACCAGGCCCTGTTGCTGACGGTGTCGCCCGAAGCCTTCGAAGCGACCAGCGTTGCGCCCGCCAGCACCGTCGCCGCGCCCAGCGACAATATGCTCGCCGCCTTCCTCAACTATGACATTTCTGCCGAATATGCCGGCAAGGCGCGCCTGGGCGCCTTTGTAGAGGCCGGGCTGTCCGATGACTGGGGCGTGGTGTCGAACAGCATGCTGCTGGGCAACGGCACGGTCTATGGCCGGGCGACCCGGCTGGACAGCTATTATCTGCGTGACGATCCGATCAACCTGACGCGCCTCGTCATCGGCGATGGCGTGACGGACGCGCGCGACTGGACGCGGCAGATCCGCTTTGGCGGCGTGCGCTTCGGCACCGAGTTCGCCCTGCAGTCAAGCCTCCTGACCTTTCCGACCCCGTCCCTTGCCGGCAGCGCCGCCGTGCCGTCGAACGTGGAGCTGCTGGTGAACGGCACCCAACGCTTCCAGACCGACGTCGGTCAGGGGCCATTTTCCATCAATCAGGTGCCGCTGGTCACGGGCGCCGGCCAGGTGACGCTGGTCATCCGCGATCCGCTGGGCGTGGAGCGGCGCGTCACGTCGAGCTATTATGTGAGTTCCCGCCTGCTCCGCGCGGGCCTGGCGTCCTGGTCTATGGAGGCAGGAGCCGAACGGCGCGGCTATGGGCTGCGCAGCTTCGGCTATGACAATCCCTTCCTGGCCGGCACCTATCGCCGCGGCCTGACCGACCGGCTGACGATCGAGGGACGGGCCGAAGCCAGCGCCGACGTCACCATGGCCGGCGGCGGCGTCAACATGATCATCGTTCCGATCGGCGAGATCAGCCTGGCCGCAGCGGGATCGACGAGCCAGGCCGGTGAGGGCCTGTTGTATCGGGCGGCCTTCGCCCGCAACGCGCCGACCTGGAACGTCGCTCTCAGTTACCAGCGGGCGTCGAACCGCTATCGCGAAATCGGCGTGGAGCGCGACAGCGAACGGATCGTGGAACAGGTGCAGGGCTCTGCCGGATGGAGCCTGGGCACTATGGGCACGATCGGCGCATCCTATACCAGCCTGACCTATGCCGACAGCCAGTCCGCCCGCGTCCTGTCGGGCAATTACAGCCTGTCCCTGCGCGACAAGGCCTTTGTCAGCGCCTACGTGATCCGCAGCCATTTTTCGGAAAGCGGCCATGAAAACAGCATCGGCTTCAACCTGACCATCCCCTTCGGCCCGCGCAGCAGCGCCTATCTCCAGGCAGACCGGGGTGGCGTGCGGGCGGAAATGCGCAGCACCCCGCCGCAAAGCGGCGGCTGGGGCTATCGGGCGGCGATTTCGACCGGCAGCAATGCGCAGCAACAGGGCGAGATTCTGTGGCGCGGCAATGCGGCGGAGATGGCCGCGCAGGTGGACCGTGCCGGCGGACAAACCGGCTGGCGTGTCACCGGCCAGGGCGGGCTGTTACTGGCCGATGGCGCGCTGTTCCCGACCCGCCGGGTGGAAAGCGGCTTTGCCGTGGTGCGCGTGCCCGGCCAGGCCGATGTGCGCATCTATCAGGAAAACCGACTGGTCGCGCGGACCGACGCCCGTGGCATGGCCGTCATTCCCGACCTGCGCCCCTATGAAGTCAATCGCCTCAGCATCGCGGCGGCGGACGTGCCGATCGACATCCGGATGCCCAATGACCAGATCAGGGTGGTGCCGCGCTACCGGGGTGCCGTCAGCGCGCGTTTCGTCGCGGTCCGGGAGCATCCGGCGACATTGCGCATCGTCATGCCGGACGGCGCGCCGGCCGAAATCGGCGCCAGCGTCACCGCGGAAGATGAAAAATCCTTTGTCGGCAATGATGGTGCCGTCTTCATCCGTAGCCTTCACCCCGGCATGATGCTGACCGTCGATACGGCACACGGCCTCTGCCATGTTCGGGTCGACGCCGTGCCGGACGAAATGCTACCAGTGATCGGGCCGCTGACATGCGTGCAATAAGGAGGATGAGGATGCGCACTGGCCATGCCCTCTACGCCGTTGCGGTCGCGCTGACCGCCCTGTTCATGGCGGCCCCCGCGCAGGCGGCGTGTGATCCCCTGGCCCTTTGCACCTGCACCGTATCGGCAAGCGGCCTGAGCTTCGGCAATTACAACCCGATCGCCAGCGGGGATAATGATTCATCGGGAACGGTGCGCGTGCGCTGCTCGCTGGTGGTCGCGCTGGGCGGCAGCTACACGATCCAGCTGAGCAAGGGGACATCGTCCACCTATGCGCCGCGCGTCCTGACCAGCGGCGGCTCGACGCTCGCCTATAATCTCTACACCAGCAATGCGCGCAACCAGGTCTGGGGCGATGGGACCGGCGGATCGCAGACGGTGACCAGCAATTTCATCGCACTGCTGAACCTAGACCAGACCACGACCGTCTATGGCCGTATCCCGGCCGGGCAGAATGTCCCGCCGGGCAGCTATTCGGACACGATACTGGTCACGGTCATCTTCTGATCAGGCGTCTCTGAACAGCGCCTATTCATTGGCTGCCAGGGAATAACCATGGCAGGTCTGCGCGTCGAACTGGATGGTCGTGATGCAATCGCGGCCGCGCTGCTTGCTGGCGTAAAGCTGGCGATCGGCTTCCGCCATCCACAGTTCGGCGGGCAGGTCGGCATGGCAGCGGGCACTGGCGACGCCGATGCTGACGGTGATGAAGGGGCTGACCTGCGACTGGGCATGGGGAATGTTGAGCGACTGGATCTGCAGCCGGATTTCCTGCGCGACCAGTTCAGCCCCCTGGGGGTCCGCGCCGGGCAGGATGCAGGCAAACTCCTCGCCGCCATAGCGCGCCGGCAGGTCGGTCGCGCGCTTGACCGCGCGGGTCAGTGCGGCACCGACCATCGCGATGCAGCGATCCCCGGCGGGATGTCCATAGGTGTCGTTGAACTGCTTGAAGAAATCGATGTCGAGCATGATGACCGACATCCATTCCCCGGTCCGGGTCAGGCGCGCGCTTTCCGCCTGCAGCGACCGTTCCATGTGGCGACGATTGCTCAAGCCCGTCAGCGCATCGGTGACGGCCAGCGTCGCGAGCTGATCGCGCAGGCGCTTGAGTTCGACATGGTTGCCCACCCGCGCGCGCAATATCGCCGGCTGGATGGGCTTGGTCACATAGTCGATCGCGCCCAGCGACAGGCCGCGCATCTCATCCTCCGTATCGCCAAGCCCGGTGGTGAAGATGATCGGTATGTCGACCAGCATGATGTCCGCCTTGATCTGGCGACAGACTTCGAACCCGTCGATGCCCGGCATCAGCACATCCAGCAGGATCAGGTCGGGCTGCACCGTGCGCGCAATGTCCAGCGCCTGCCGGCCCGACGTGGCGAAGCAGATCTCATAATCATCCTCCAGCACGGCGTTCATGATTTCGATGTTCGAAATCTCGTCATCGACGATCAGGATGGTGGCCTTGCTCATGATGTCGCTCCTGCCGGATCGATCGACCGGCCTGCTGTGCCCGCGCCCGGCGCATCGGCATCGATCAGCGCGAGGGCGGTTTCATAATCCAGTTGCTCCAGCGCCCGCTGAACCGGATGGCCCGCGCGCTGATCGGCCGTCAGCCCCATCGCCTGGGCCAGCCGCTCGAACCCGGCGCGGGCGCTCAGGCTCCGGCGCGCGAGCAGCCCGCGCAATTCGGTGCGCGCCTGTTCGATCGCGCCATCATCCTGGACGGTGACGATCGCGACGTCCGATGCCTCTGCGCCCCCCGTCAGGCTGCGCGCGGCGGTAATGGCCGGTGCTATCGCTACCTCCAGATCAACGATCGCGGCCAGCGCCGGCCCGGTTTCGCCCGCCGCCAGCATCCGTTCGATGTCCGACGCGATCTGCTGGACATCAGCCAGTTCGAGCGAACCCGCGACTCCCTTCAGGCTATGGGCCAGGCGGCGTGCATCGGGCAGCAACCCTGCCGCCAAATGCGCCCGCAAATCCCGGCCGACATGGTCATAGCTGTCACCGAAGGTGACGATCAGCTTGCGCAGCAGTCCGGTCTTGCCATTGACCCGCGCCAGTGCGGCGGGCAGGTCGAAGGGCGGCAGCCGATCGGGCAGCGACGAACTGGCGACCGGCGGTGCCACTGCCGGCGCCACTTGTGTGGTCACTCGCCCCGCCTTCAGCCAGCGATCCAGCACCCTGACCAGCACCGGCGGCTCGACCGGCTTGGCGATATGATCGTTCATGCCCGCGGCCTTGCAGCGCTGCTTTTCCTCCTCATAGGCATGGGCCGTCATGGCGATGATCGGCAGATCCTCGGCGCTCCACTGTTCGCGGATGATCCGGGTCGCGCTGATGCCATCCATTTCGGGCATCTGCACGTCCATCAGCACGGCGGCATAACCCGCCCCCTTCTCGCGCACCATGTCGCAGGCGATGCGGCCATTTTCCGCGAAATCCACCTTCAACCCGGCATCGTCCAGCAGTTCGGCCGCAATCTCGCGGTTGATCTCATTATCCTCGACCAGCAGCACGCGCAGCCCGCGCAGCGCTTCGGCCACCATCGGCAAAGCGGGCGTGGCCGGCGCGGCGACATGGACGACGGGCGCATGTTCCTCGGCGAAAATCTCGGTGATCGTATCCAGCAATATCTTGGGCACGACCGGCTTGGTCAGGAAGGCGGCAACCTTGTCGGTATCGACGCCCTGCAACAGATCGTCGGCGCCATAGGCGGTGATGATGAGCGCCTTAGGCTGGGGATGGCGCAGCGCCCTGGCGCGCAGCGCATCGACCGTCTCCATCCCGTCCAGGCCGGGCATCTTCCAGTCGAGCAGGGCCAGGTCATAGGGCTCGCCCCGTTCGTCGGCATGTTCGATCGCGGCGATCGCCTCGCCACCCGACGCCACCAGATCCACCGCCATGCCCCAGCCGGCAAAGACGTCATGGATGATCTGGCGCGACGCCGGATTGTCGTCGGCGGCCAGCACGCGCAGCCGGCGGACATGCGCCGACATCGGCATTTCCAGCCCCATCGCCCGGTCGTCCGCATCCATCAGCATGTGGCAGATGAAGCTGCTACCTTCGCCGGGTGCGCTCTCGACCGCGATGTCGCCGCCCATCTGCTCGACGATCTGGCGACAGATGGCAAGGCCAAGGCCGGTGCCACCGAACCGCCGCGTGGTCGAACTGTCCGCCTGGGTGAAGGAATGGAACAGCGATTTCTGCTGCTCGGGCGTCATGCCGATGCCGGTGTCGCGCACCGTCAGCTTCAGCCGCACCCGGCCATTCTGCTCGGTCGCCGACAGGCCGATGGTGACGGTGCCTTCCTCGGAAAATTTGACGGCATTGCTCATCAGGTTGAGCACCACCTGGCAGAAGCGCATTTCGTCGCCGATCAGCCGCTCGGGCACATCGGCATCGACCCGCGAGACGACCCTGACCTGCTTCGCCTCGGCATTGGCCGCGACCAGCTGGATCTGGTTCTCGATCGCGCTGCGCAGGGTGAAGGGATGCGCCTCCAACGTCAGCTTGCCCGCTTCATTCTTCGAGAAATCGAGGATGTCGTTGATCAGCCGCAGCAACGATACGCCGGCCTGGTTGATCTTGCCGATATAATCCTGCTGCTTGGGGTCGAGGTCGGTCCGGGCGACCAGATGGCAGAAACCCAATATGGCGTTCATCGGCGTGCGGATTTCATGGCTCATATTGGCCAGGAACAGGCTCTTCGCGCGATTGGCCTCCTCCGCCTCGCGGGTCCGCGCCTCCAGCGCCTGGTTCTTGGCCAATATCTCCTCGCCCATCTTCTGGTTGCGCTGGAAACTCTCGACCAGCTTGTCGCTCAGCCAGACCAGCACCGCCGTCTGGAAGGCGACGATGCCGGCATGCAGCAGCACCCGTTCCAGATTGCCCTGCCCCGGAAACACCGCATAGGGCAGAAGATAGAGCAGCAGCAGATGATGCAGCGCCGTCGCCGTCGCCGCCGCCAGGATGGCGCGCTTGTCGCACCAGGCGATGGTCAGCGCCAGCATGGCGAAGAAATACATGTGCATGTCCATCTGCCAGGCATGGCCGCGCAGCAGGAACAGCAGGATCGCCGGCTCGCCCATCAGTGCGACGGCGGACAGATAACGGGTTGCAGGGGCGATCCCCTGGCGCCACCAGGTCAGATGATAGGCCCCCGCCAGCAATGTGCCGCCCAGCGCCGCCGCGATCGGCGAATGGCCCGTGAGCAGGGCCACCGTCGCCAGCAACGGCACATGCGCCCAGAAGAGCGGCACGAGGAAGCGACCGAAATGGAAACGCAGCTTGTCCAGCTCGATAATCATGATGCCTGCCCCCCCGGCAATGGTTCGCCGCATTCGATCCGCGACGGCGTCGCGATCACGCCCCAGGCCCCCGCCCTGCGCAACGCCGCCGCGAAATCCGGCCGGTTCGACCCGGCAATGATGATGTTGGACAGGCGTCCCATGCCAACCAGCCCCCCGTCGGCCGCCCGCACCAGGTTGATCGCCTCGGCCCGCGACGCGCCCCAGGGCGCGATCACCAGATAGCGTCCCGAGCCGCTGCCGCTCATGATCCAGGCGGCGGCCAGCCCGACCAGCCCCGCCAGCAACAGCAAAGCCGCAGGCAAATAGGCGGACATGGCGCAGGACGCGTCCATGCTGCCCGCGCGCGCGGGACGGTTCAAACCCTTGAGCAACCCTGCCTCATCCATCGCATTATTAGGCCATGGAAGCATTTTACAATGGTTAAGAGGCCTTTGCCTGTTCTGTTCGCAAAATGATCGCCTGCCTTTCTCGACATGGCCAATATTTACATATGAAATTACAGAAAACGGGCTTGGATTGGCGGCGCAATTTACAAGTTATACGTCAATCGCGCGCTCTTTTCTGCAATTCCGGCATCGGCTTGCCCGGCTCGCCCGAACATGGCATCTGCGCCGGCCGAACCCATATTTTTGCCGGACGAGCCCCTGTCTATGGTCGTGCGCAACGCTGCGCCCGGCCCTTGGAGGCGCTTCTCCGGCATCGTCGAGGACAATGCGCCAGCCTGCCCGTCATCCGTCCCTGTCCGACCATCAGCGCACCGGCGATGACTCCATCGCCGCGACCGCACCCGATCGCGCGTCCCGCCTGGCGGCGCATGGTGTCGCCTGATGCTGTTCGGCCAGCTCCATTCCGATATCTTCGCGCTGTTCGCCGGGTCGAACCGCTTTCTCTACGAGCGCGTGCTGATCGGCCTCTATGAGGGCTTCTACCGTTCCGACCTGCATTTCCCGACCCAGGGTGAGGTCGTCCAGCTGATCTATACGCTGCTGGGCGACAATGCGGAGCTGTGGCGCGAGGATGAAAGCCCGGTGGTGCTGGACAAGCTGGCCGCGCGGCCGGGCCGCCGCGTGCGCCGGCGCAAGCTGGAAGCCGCCGACGCGCAGGCGACCAGCGCGGCGATGATGCGCGCCCGGCATATCTACAACCGGCTTCAGGCTACCGGCTGGATCGAGGAAAGCCGCTATGGCCTGAAGGTCACGGTCGACATGCCCGCCGGCGCCATGCGCCTGGCCGAATTTCTCTGCAGCCTGCGCGAAGGCCTGTCCGACCAGCTTGGCGGCCTTGTCATCCAGGTGAAGAACGAGCTGGAAGCGCTGCAGCGCAATGCACGGGAAAATGCGCCCGGCCTGCACAAGGCGGCGCGCGATGCCGCCAGCTTCGGCCGCTATCTGCGCAGCGTGCTGAGCGCGCTGCGCGACATCGACAAGCGGGTGGTGGAAAGCGACAGCGTCGGCCGCCGGCTGCGCCATTATTTCGAGGATTTCGTCGAGAAGCTGTTGCTGCAGGATTATGCGGCCATCTCGACCACCTCCCACCCCTATCGCTTCCGCCATCGCATCTTCACCGCGCTCGACGCGATCGAGGATTCGATCGCCGACGTCGCCGCCATCGCCGAAGCCTATCATGAGGCCCGGCTGGCGCCCGATCCGTCCGCCGCCCGCGATCTGGTCTATGACGACCTGCACAAGGTGCGGCGCGTGTTCGACCAGATAGAGGAGGCTTTCGAGCGCATCCAGCAGCATCGCAGCCGGCTGGAGACGCGGCTGCGCAACACCGTTCGCTATGCCGGACGCCGCGGCAACAGCTTACTCCAGCGCAGCGAGCCGATGCTGCTGCAACTCGACAGGCTGCTCGCGCGCACGGATGGGCAGGATATGGCGCCGTCCATGTCCGGCCTGCTGGAGCCGCGCCGGTCCTACTGGTCCCCCGCCCTGCTCGCCCGGCCGCGCACCTATCGTTCGACGGTTTCGGGCGGCCTGCTGGTCCTGCCGCCGCCCGATCCCCTGCGCGAATGGCGCAAGCGGCTGGACCGGGACTATCTGGCCCGCCTTGCCGTCACGCCCGAACAGGTCAGCCGCTTCCTCGAACGGCGCGTGGCGCCCTTCGGATCGGGCGAGGCCAGCAGCTTCGCGATCGAGACGGTCGATGATTTCCTCACGCTCGAAGCCCTGCGCCTGTCCGTGCTGGCCGCCGATGCCGACGGCCGGGGCAATGCCATCGCCAACCATCTGGCGCCCCATTTCCGCTTCTCGGTCGATACCGGATCGACCATCGACAATGACTGGCTGCACTGCGCGGGCTTCACCGTCTCGCGCATCGGCGATGCCGTGACCCCAGAGATACAAGATGCTCAGTGAATTTCAGACCCTGGAGGCGCGCGATCCGCGCCGGATGCACCGCGTGACCCAGGCGATCAGCCAACTGCTGCGCCATCAGTTCCTGCATGTGCAGGATCGCGGCTCATCGGCGCTGCTCGAAGTCCTGCTCCGCCCCGATGTCGAGCGACTGGTGGCGGATTATTTCGAAGTCGCCGGCTACCGGCTGGTGGTGCGCGAAAGCGAGGGCTGGGCCGGCATCCTGCCCGACACCGAACAGATCGGCCATCCGCGCATGCGGATCGACGAGACGCTGGTGCTGCTGCTGTTCCGCCGATTGTGGGAAGAAGGCATCCAGGAAGGCGATGTCGAACGCTATGGCAGCGTGATGGTGACGCTCAACGCCGCCTATGACGCCTATCAGGACATGGTCGCCCGTGCCCGCCGCGCGACGCTGGGCATCAACGAGTTCAAGGCACTGGTCACCGCGCTCGACCGCCGGGCGATCATCCATATGGGCGACATCGACGAAGAGCTGGAGGACATGCCGATCACCATCCGCGCGCTGATCGCCACCGTCGCGGGCGAGGAGTTCATGGCCCATCTCGAACAGTTACTGGCCGGCGGCGACTATCATGAAAGCGAGACGGAGGAGCCCGTCATCGACCTGGATGACGCCGACGAGGAGGAGGTCGCATGATGCAGCTTGCCCATATCGCACTGGTGCAATGGCATCTGTTCGGTCGCGAGGACCTGGCCGTCGGCGGCGACACCGCCGTGCTGGGCCAGAACCGATCCGGCAAATCGACGCTGATCGACCTCATCCAGGCGGTGATGACCGGCGGTTCGCGGCGCTGGTATCAGTTCAATCGTTCCGCCGGCGAAACCGGCAGCCGCAAGTCGGAACGCACGCTGCGCGGCTATTGCCTCGGCCAGCTCAACGAACATGAATTTCTGCGCCAGGAATCCGTCACCCACATCGTGCTGACGTTCGACGACCCCGACGGCATGCGCCCACCGGTGAGCGTGGGCCTGTGCGTCGAGGCGTCCGCGATCGAGGATGCACAGGTGGTCGGCCGCTATATCGCGCCCGGCGTGCGAGTGGATACCGACCTGCTGATCGAGCATCTGGATGGCGGGCAGCAGCGCTCGGCGCCCTGGAGCCTGGTGCGCGAACGGCTGGAGCAGGCCTGCGCAGCGGCCGGCACCCAGCTCATTCGCCCCGACGGCCCGCGCAACCATATCCGCGAATATATGCGCCAGCTGTTCACTGGCCGGCGCCACAGCGATCCGGATCGCTTCATCCGCGCCTTCGTCATGGCCCTGTCGTTCGAGGATATGCGCTCGGTCGAGGGCTTCGTGCATAATTTCCTGCTCGCCCGGAACGACATCGACATCGGCGAACTGCGCGAGGGCATCCAGCGCTATCGCGACATCCAGAAGGATGTGCATGAGCTGGAACGGCGGCTCGACGCGCTGCGGGCGCTGGCCGAACTCGTGTCGCGCTTCGTCACCTTGCTGGAACGGGAGGATGTCGCCCGTGGCACCGCCCGCCTCGCCGCCATGATCGAGGCGGGTGCCGCGCTGATCGCCAATCTACGCGAACGGCGCGACACGCTGGCGGAACTGGACGACATCCAGCAGGATATCGGCCGCTGCGATGCGGAGATTGCGGCACTGGGCGATCGGCAGGACAGCCTGCTCGCCCAGTCCGTCGCGGAAGGCGCCGCCGGCAAGCGGGCCGTGGTCGCCAGCGAACTCAAGGCCGTGGACCTGGCCCGCACCGGCGTGGTGCAACGGCTCGAAGCCCGCTTCCGCGCGGCCGCGCTCGGCGCCAGCCTGCTCGACCATCGCGAGCGGCTCGCGCCCCTGAAGCTCGGCGCCCTGTTCCAGGCGCTGGAGGCCCTGCGGCAGCAGAGCGACGGGCTGGAGCCGCCGACATGGCCGCGCGATCCGTTGGCGATGGAGGAACTGATCGCCACCGCCCGCCGCAGCGCCATCGATAGCGTCGCCAAGATCCAGGAACGGCGCGACCAGGCGATCGCCCAGCGGCGCGGCCTGCAGGACGAGCTGGCCGATCTGGTCGCGCGCCGCGACAAGGCGCGCGCCGGCCAGGTGAGCCTGGACGATCGCACCATCCGCCTGATGGCCGCGCTGGAGCGAGAGAATATGCGTCCGCGCACGCTCTGCCAGGTGGCCGAAATCGTCGATCCACAATGGCGCGAAGCGGCCGAGGCCCTGCTTGGGCGCGACCGAGAGGCGATTCTGGTCGATCCCGAACATGCGTCCCGCGCGGTCGAGATCGTGCGCGCCAACCGCGACGGCTTCCGCGGATGCCGGGTCATCAACAGCCGTCGCCTCGCCGAACAGCCGCCCGGCTTCGACACTGATTCCCTCGCCACCGTCTTTGCCAGCGACGATCCGCTGGCGATCGCCTTCCTGCGCTTCCGCACCGGCCAGGTGCGGCTCGCCGGTACCCAGGCGGAATTGCTGACGGGCGGCCGCGCAATCATGCGCGATGGCGCCTATAATAGCGGCATCGTGGTCGAGGTGCTGCGCACCCGTGATCTCAAGATCGGCCGGGCCGCAGCCCCGCTGATGGAGGCCGAACTGCTTGCCCGGATCGAGGATCGGCAGGCGCTGATCACCGTCCATGCCGAAACCGAGCGGTTCCACGATGATATTCATCGCAAGCTGCTGCCGCTGATGGCCGATGTCGATCCGGCCGACCGGCTCGACCTGCTGGTCGCCGCGATCGACGAGCATGAGGAAAGCCGCACCGAATTGCAGCACCGGATCGACAAGATCGCGATGACGGTCGATCCGGCGATCCAGCACAATCTGGACAAGGTGAAGCTGCAACTGCGCAGCGCTACCGAGGAAAAGGAAGAACTGATCGGCCGGCGCGGCCAGCTTGGCCAGGCCAGGATCGAAATCCAGCGGCGGCTGGATGCGGGCGATGCCCAGCCCGGCTCCTGGCTCTGCCTGCGCTCGCGGCGCGCCCTGTTCAAGGATCGAGTGCGCTCATCGGCCAGCCTCTCGATCCTGCGCGAGGCCTATCGCCAGCAGCGCGGACGCCCCCTGCCCCGACTGGTGCAGGAGATGATGAAGCGCGCGGACGAGGCCCGCGACGCCTATCAGGCGTTGCAGGGCGAAATTCGCGAGACGCTGGGCCATTACCGCGCCGATTTCGACAATAGCGCCCCCATTGCCCTGCCCGGCGCGATCGCGGCCGAGGTGAAGCCCTGGCTCGCCGCCAATATCGCGGCGCTGGAGGAAAATGAGCTGATCCAGTATCGGCGCCAGGCCGACGAAGCCGCCGAGCAGATCGGCCAGCTGTTCCGCACCGCCTTCATCCATGAGCTGAACGCCCGCTTCAACGATCTGCGTTCGGAGCTGGACAACCTCACCCGCGCGCTGCGGATGCGGCCGCTCCATGGCGAGATCTACACGCTCCATGCCCGTCCCAAGGAGGAGTTTGCCGCGCTCCACCGGCTGGCGCGTGAGAGCGAGCATGACGAACTGACCTTCGACGCCCTCTTTGGCCGGGCCGCCCCGCGCGACGCCGAACATGCCCAGGCACTGGCGGAGGTCGAACGCCTGCTGAGCGACGAGTCCCTCGATTTCTCAGCCTATCAGGATTACCGCAACTATTTCACCTTCGACCTGCGCATGGAGGATGTGAACAAGGGGCGCACCACCAGCTATGACAAGCGCAAGGGCACGGCGAGCGGCGCAGAGCGGCAGGTGCCCTATTATGTGGTGATCGGCGCGGCGCTGGCCAGCATCTATCATGGCGCGCGCCGGCAATATGAGCGGGCGGAGCTGGGCCTGGGCCTTGCCGTGTTCGACGAGGCGTTCAGCAAGATGGACGGCCCCAACCAGCGCACCCTGCTCGAATTTTACGACGATATCGGGCTGCAGGTGGTGATCGCTGCGCCATCGGAAAAGCGCGCGGTCGTCTATGAAAATCTCGACAGCGTGATCGACGTGTTCCGCCATGGCGACAATGCCAGCGCCGAAGCCGTCCGCATCAAGCCCCACGCCCGCACCCAGATGCGCGCCGCCAACCCGCAGCATCTCGACGATGCCGCGCTGGCCGAACGGCTCGACCTCTTCGCGCTGGACAGCGCGGAATAGGAAAGGCCGGCTTCAGGGGCACCGTCCCGCGCCCCTGAAGCCGCCATTAGATCAGGGGCGCGAAGCTGCCACGCGGATCACGCCCACGCCCTTGACCGTCTCGATCTTCGTGCCGAAGGGCGCGGACAGGCGCTGCAGCCGTTCCAGGATGCGCGCGCCCACGGTGGCATCGGCCAGGTGCGGCACGCCCTTGCCCGCGCCCGTCGCGTTGACGCCCAGGTCGACGGGATAGAGGCGGATTTCACTCAGCTGGCCATCCTTGTAATGGCTCACCGCGATCACCGTTTCATAGAGGTTGGGATCGCCAAATTCCTTCGCGCCGCGCGCCTGCAGCAGTTCGGGCGCGGTCACGCTGCCCGGCGTGATGCCGAACTGGTCGTACATGTCGGCCGGCAGGTCATCCAGGCTGTTGTTCATCATCGCGAAGTTGCCGAGCGAATAGAAGATCGGCTTGCCCTTGTAGATCTCGATCCCGCGCAGCTGGTGCGGGCCATGGCCGACATAGGCGTCCGCGCCGGCATCGATCGCCTGATGGGCCAGACCCTGGGCGAAATTGGCGGGCGTCTGGCTGGCATTGCCAGGCTCGTGATTGTGCAGCGAGAAGACGGCGAAATTGCCATTCTGCTTAGCCTGGCGCACGGCCAGCATGTTGGCGGCGATATCCCTGGCATTGAGATCATATTCGATCGTCATCGGCGCGGTCGGGGTTGTCGTCGCCCGATATTCGCGGCCCTTCATCTTGACCGGCGCCCCCGCCTTGGTGCCCGCCAGCCGGGCGATCGTCGCCAGGTCGGTATCGGACACCAGGCCGACCTCGACGCTGCGGATGGTGTTGGCGCCGCCACGGCCGGGCACCTGGCCCAGTGGATCGGAGGCCGGCGACATCGGCGTGAAGCTGGTGGTGGCCGACACCAGCCCGACGCGGCCATGCGGCCCGTCATAATAGGCCGGCGCGCGGGCCGCGGTCATCGAACGGCCGGTGCCGGCATGGACGATATGCGCGCCGTCGAGCAGCGCCAGCGTATCATACAGCCCCTCCACGCCCCAGTCGGTGGCGTGGTTGTTGGCATGGCCAACAATGTCGATGCCCATCTTCGCCACATCGGCCGGGACGGCGGGATCGGCCAGCATCCAGGTGCCGCCCGACTCCGCCTGCGGCGAGCCCTTGAAGGTCTTGAGGTCGAGCGCGGTCGTCTCGAAATTGCCGAAGGTCACGTCCGCGCCGCGCAGGATGCGCAGCATGTCGGGCGACTGCTGCTCGATCGTCGCCAGCATTGGACGCAGATAGATGAGGTCGCCCACCGCCGCGAAGCTGAAATCGCCGGCGATCGGGCTGGTCGGCACGCGGCTAGTCGACAGCTGGCCGCCGCTTTCCTCTTCCTCGGCATGGGCCGCGATCGGCGCGGTCAGCATCAGCGCGGCGCCGGCCAGCGACAGGCTGCGCACCGCGCGGCGGCGAAGAATCTTGGACAGCATCAACGGACTTCCCCTTTGTAACTTTGTGTCGGGGATAGCCGGTCGGGCTGACATGAACCTGTCGCCGGGACAGGCTTTTCTGTTCGGCGAGCCTATTCGGCGCGAAACGCGATGGTGACGCACAACCCTCGGCCGGTCCGTCCGTCGGCCAGGCTGATCTGCGCGCCCATCCGGTCGGCGAGCGCGCGGGCGATCGGCAGGCCAAGGCCAGTGCCCGGCGTCGCGCTGTTGCCCGGCATGCGGTAGAAACGGTCCCACACCTTTTCGCGCTGCGCCTCGGGAATGCCCGGACCATCATCGTCGATATCGACCATCGCCTGCCCCTCGCGGCGATAGAGATGGACGGTCACTGTACCGCCCGGCCGGTTGTAGCGGATCGCATTGTCGAGCAGATTGCCGATCAGCTCCGCCGCCAGCCCCGGCTGGCCGACTGCCATGGCCGGACCGACCATCGCCTTGTCATAGCCGATCTCGATATCGGCCGGCGCCTGGGCAGCGCGATCGGCAATCACGTCCGCGGCAACCTCGGACAGATCGAACGGCCCCATGCGCATGTCGCCATCCTCCTCGCTGCGGGCGAGCGCGATCAGCTGGCGCAGCAATTGCTCCAGGCTGTCGATGGCGTGGGGAATGTCCTGCAACGCTGCCTTGCCCTGTGGCGAGGCCGCGCCATAGCGATCGAGCACGTCGAGATGGACCCGCGCCACGGCGAGTGGCGTGCGCATCTGGTGCGAGGCGTTGGAGGTGAACTGCCGCAGCGAATTGGTCGCCCGCTCCAGCCGCGCCATCAGCCCGTTGAAGGCCGCGACGAACGGCTTGATCTCGACCGGCGTGGCGTCCGCCATTTCCATGCGGAAAGCCGGCGACGCCTCGCGCCGGGCGGCCTCCACCTGCCCCGTCAGGTCCGACAGCGGCCGCAGCCCCCAGCGGATCGCCCACCAGAAGAGCAGCCCGGTGACCAGCAGCACCGCGACGCCGACCAGCAGTACCTGGCGCAGGAACAGTCGTTCATAGGCGGACCGATCATCCAGATAGTCGGCAATCTGGATCGCGATCAGCCTGTCATCGCCATAGGCGCGGCGCATCTCGGTCGCGATCCGCACCGGCTTGCCGTGCAGCGTGCCGCTGCGCAGATAGGCCGCCTGGGTGACATAATGGGCGTCCGCCGGATCGAGATAGCCGCGCACCAGCGGCGTCTTGCGATAGGCATTCTTGAAGGTCGCGGGCGGATGGCGATCGGTCACGCCGTCCCAGTCCGCGCGATAGTCGGCAGGCGGCTTCAGGCTGGGATCGCCGGCGACCAGCCTGTCGCCACGATAGACGCTGTAATGGACCACCGGCCGGGCGCGACGCTGGAGCAGGTGGATGACCAGCGGCACCAGCCGCTTCTGGTCGGCCGGCGGGCTGTTATAGGCCAGGCTGAGCGTGCGGACCGACCCAACCAGCACGCGGTCGACCGTGTCCGCCTCGGTATTGTGATTGACCAATGCGGTGATGACGGAAAAGACCAGCACCAGCGCCGTCAGCGGCATCATCACCGCGCCGGTCAGGCGCAGCCGCAGCGAGGAAGACAATCTGCGCATATGTGTGGCTGTCGATCAGTCCGGCGCTCAGGCCGCTTCGATCATATAGCCCAGACCGCGGATCGTGCGGATCGACGGGCCTGACGGCTGCAACTTGCGGCGCAGGCGGCCGACATAGACCTCCAGAGCATTGGGCGTGACGGCATCGTCGAAGTTGAACACTTCGGCCGACAGCCTTTCCTTGGCCACCACCTTGCCCGGCCGGCCCATCAGCGTTTCCAGCACCGCCAGTTCGCGTCGGCGCAGGTCGATCATGCTGCCTTCCAGATAGACGGTGCGGCTGGACCGGTCGAAGGTCAGCGTGCCGATGCGCAGCACCGGATCGAGCGTGCCCTGGCTGCGCCGCACCAGCGCGCGAACCCGCGATTCCAGTTCGCGCGGGTCGAACGGCTTGGCCATATAATCGTCGGCCCCGCGATCCAGACCATTGATCCGGTCGTCGATCATGTCGCGTGCGGTCAGGATGATGATCGGCGTCCGCGCGCCGCGCGCGCGCAGCCGGCTGAGCACTTCCAGGCCGTCCAGATCGGGCAGGCCCAGGTCCAGGATGATTGCGCTATAGGGTTCCTGATCGGCCAGCCGCAGCGCATCCTCGCCGCTGGTCAATATGTCGACGGCAAAGCCCGCGCCTTCCAGCGAGGCCATGATCCCCCGCGCCAGACGCTCATCATCTTCCACCAGCAACAAACGCATTACAGCACTCCTACCGATCCCGGCAGGCACCCTCGATCGACATTAAATTGCGATACGCATCCGCAGCAGGAATGCAAATACCAAATAAAAAGCCCTTATCTTGCCGTTGATTGCAAGATCGGCCGCCTCACCCCTCTCTGTGTCAGGTTCGTGACAGCGACTCCGGTTAGGACTCGCCAGGAAAGACGGACGACGACGGATTTTCCGCCGTACGCGCCGCCGGAAAAAACAGATCGCAGCGCGGCAAGAGCGCTTCGGGCGCACAAGGGAAAAATAGATATGACGACCGTTCGGTCCTCGCTCGCGGGGGCGCTCATCTGCATGGCTGCGGCACTGCCCGCTGCCGCCATGGCGCAATCGGCCAGCCCGGCCCCGGCTGATGCCGCGTCGCTCGCCCGCCTCGACGCGCTGTTTGCGCGCTGGAACAGCAAGACCGCCCCCGGCTGCGCCGTCGCCGTCTCGCGCGATGGCCAGGCGATCGCCACCCGCGCCTATGGCATGGCCAGCCTGGAACTGGGCGTCGCCCTCACCCCGGACAGCATCTTCGAGGCCGGATCGGACTCCAAGCAGTTCACCGCCGCCGCGACCCTGATGCTTGCACACGATGGCAAGCTGTCTCTGGACGATGATATCCGCAAGGTCGTGCCGGAAATGCCCGATTACGGCACCCCGGTTACGATCCGCCACCTGCTGCACCACACCAGCGGCCTGCGCGACTGGGGTTCGGTCGCCGCGATCGAGGGCTGGCCGCGCAACAGCCGCACCGCCGACAATCAGGACATGCTGAACATCGTCGCGCGCCAGAAGGAACTGAACTTCGCGCCCGGCAGCCATTATCTCTACAGCAACAGCAACTATAACCTGCTCGCCATCATCGTCGCGCGGGTCAGCGGCCAGTCGCTCGCCGACTTCACCCAGGATCATATCTTCAAGCCGCTAGGCATGACCCACACACGCTGGCGCGACGACCATGGCGATGTCGTGCCGGGCCGCACCGGCGCCTATGAATTTGACGATGGCGTCTATCGCAACGACCAGGTGATCGAGGACGCCTATGGCAATGGCGGCCTGCTGACCACGGTCGGCGACCTGGTGAAGTGGCAGGCGGCGCTCGACGCCGACACGTTCGGCACCGGCTTCACCGCCGAAATGCAGACGCCGACCAAGCTCAATGACGGCACGCCGATCGCCTATGCGCTGGCGCTCGTGAATCTCGACCATCATGGCCAGCAGGAAGTCAGCCACAGCGGTTCGACCGGCGGATATCGCGCCTGGATGGCCCGCTATCCGCAGCAGAAGCTCGCCGTATCGCTGCTCTGCAATACCGGCAATGCCGACACGCCGATGCTGGGCCGCGATGTCGCCGACATCTTCCTGCCCGCCTACAAGGCCAAGACCTATACCCCCAAGGGGCCGCTGCCGTCGGGCACCTATGCCGACGGCATGACCGGCTTCCCGGTCCGCTTCGACAGCGACGACAAGGGCAATCTGCGCGCCGACGGCCGGGTGCTGACGCCGGTGGGTCCGGGCCGCTGGGCGCAGCGCGAGGATATCTTCGCCTTTAGCAAGACTGGTCTGACGCTGGAACATCGCGAGGGCGAGAAGATCGCCTATCGCAAGGTCGATGCCGTCACCGCCTTCGACGCCAAGCCCTATGTCGGCCGCTTCTGCGGCGTCGACACCTTCGCCTGCCTCAGCTTCAAGCAGCAGGGCGACACGCTGACCTATAGCGGCCCGCGCTGGTACAACACGCCGCTCAGCCCCGCCTATGCCGACGTCTTCACCGGCGAGGCCGCGCCGGGCGCCGGCCGCATCACCGTCAAGTTCGAACGCGACGCATCGGGCGCGGTCACCGCGCTGCGCTTTGGCGAAGGGCGTGCCTACGACGTCGCCTTCCGCCGCGTCGCCGACTGATTTTCAGCCATCACACAAGAGCCGCTCGGGTCGCGGCCACAACAAAGCAAGAGCAAAAGGGGACTATTGGAAATGCGTATTGAAGACACTGGATTTCGCCGCCTGCTGATGGCGGGCAGCGCCGGGGCCGCCCTGGTCCTGTCGCTCGCCACGGCGCAGGTCGCCATGGCACAGGACAGCACGCCCGCCGCCGACGATGACGCCGGTTCGATCGTCGTCACCGGTTCGCGCATCGACCGCAAGGGCTTCGACGCGCCGACCCCGACCACCGTCGTGGGCGAGAGCGAACTGCGCCAGGGCGCCCGCCCCAGCATCGCGCAGGTGCTGAACGACCTGCCGCAGTTCCGCGCGACCCAGTCGCCGGCCAGCACCGTAGCCAACACCAACTCCTCCTCCTCGGCGATGGACCTTCGTGGCCTCGGCGTCACCCGCACCCTGACCCTGCTCAACAACCGCCGCTTCACCGGCTCGTCGGACCTCAACACCGTGCCGCAGGGCCTGGTGAAGCGGGTCGAGATCGTCACCGGCGGCGCCAGCGCAGCCTGGGGCTCGGGCGCGATCGGCGGCGTCGTCAACATCATGCTGGACAATGATCTGGAAGGCCTGACCATCGGCGCGCAGAACGGCGTGTCGTCGCGTGGCGACGGCTATCGCTACAGCTTCGACGGCACCTTCGGCACCCATTTCGCCGACGGTCGCGGCCACTTCATGATCGGCGCCGAATATCAGAATGACGAGGGTATTCTCGACCGCAATTCGCGCAAGAATGTCGGCAGCGCCAACCTCTTCTCGCCGACCACGGGCGACCATGACTATATCCTGGTGCGCGACGTCAACAGCTCGACCACCAGCCTGGGCGGCCTGATCACCTCGGGCACGCTCAAGGGCCAGACCTTCAATTCGGACGGCACGCTGCGCGCCTTCCAGTACGGCAGCCAGATCAGCGGCTCGACCATGGTCGGCGGCGAAGGCGTGGCCACCAATGACGAATATGCGCTGACCAACCCCTATCAGCGCGTCAACAGCTATGCCCGCGCCAGCTTCGAGGTTGGCGACGCCACCTTCTGGGCGGACGGCAGCTACAGCCGCATCTGGGCCAAATATCCCTTCTACGCGGAAAACGGCACCTACACCCTGTCGGCCAGCAATCCCTATCTGTCGCAGTCGATCCGCGATCAGCTCGCCGCCGCCGGCGAGACCAGCATCAAGGTCGGCCGCTTCTTCGAGGATTATGGCTATCGCACCTTCGGCTATTATCGCCAGAATGTGGAAGGCGCGATCGGCGTCGATGGCAGCTTCGCGGACGGCAAATGGCGCTATTCGGCCTATTACAGCCATGGCGAAAACCGCAACATGCAGAGCTATGACAACCAGATCACCGGCGCGAACCTGACCGCCGCGCTGGATGCCGTGACCGACAGCAGCGGCAATATCGTCTGCCGCACGGCGCTCACCGATCCGACGACCGCCTGCCGCCCGCTCAACATCCTGGGCACCGGCGCCGCCAGCCAGGACGCGATCGACTATGTGTTCGGCAATGTCGCCCGCGTCGTCTACACCACCAAGCTCGACAGCGCCGGCGCCAGCCTGCGCGGCGACCCCTTCTCCACCTGGGCCGGCCCGGTTTCGGTCGCCTTCGGTGCGGAAGCCCGCTGGGAAGAGCAGGTCACCAACAGCCTCGATGCCACCTCGGCCGCCAAGGGCTTCAGCCGCTTCAACTTCTCGCCGCTCGACGGCGGGTTCAACGTCCAGGAAGCGTTCGGCGAAGTCGCCATCCCGCTACTCGACCAGCCGTTCAGCAAGCTCGATGTCAACGGCGCGGCCCGCTACAGCCGCTACAGCACCAGCGGCGGCATCTGGTCGTGGAAGCTGGGCGTGACCGATCGTATCTTCGACAATCTGCTGCTGCGCGTGTCGCGTTCGCGTGACATCCGCTCGGGCAGCCTGGCGGAACTCTACACCACCACCACGACCAGCTTCACCACGGTCGCGGAAAATGGCAGCACCTACTCGATCACCCGCTATGGCGGCGGCAATGCGAATCTGAAGCCCGAAATCGGCAGCACGCTGACCGCCGGCGCGGTGTTCACGCCGACCTTCCTGCCGGGCTTCAACCTGTCGGTCGACTATTACAACATCAAGCTCAAGGACGCGATCACCTCGCTGGGCGCGCAGGACGTCATCAGCGGTTGCGCCAACGGCAATACCGACCTGTGCAGCCAGATCGTGCGTGACACTGCCGGTGCCCCGACCACCATCTACACCACCTATATCAACCTGGCCGAATACAAAACCGCCGGCGTGGATATCGAGGCCAGCTACACCCTGCCGCTGAGCAAGGTGAGCGGCGGCCTGGGCGGCACGATGCGCTTCCGCGGCCTTGCCACCTATGTCGACAAGGTGCTGATCAACGACGGCATGACCAGCGTCGACCGTGCCGGTGACGTGGGCGACAATGTCAGCTTCGGCACGCCGCACTGGCGCGCCACCGGGTCGATCAACTACAGCAGCCAGGACGTCTCGGTCGACGCCCGCGTCCGCTATGTCGGCGGCGGCAAGTTCAACCATGCGCTGGACATCGCCAATAACGACATCGCCGCCCGCGTCTATGTCGACCTCGGTGCCCAGGTGAATGTCGACAAGTTCACCCTGTTCGCCAACGTCAACAACCTGTTCGACCGCGATCCGCCGCTGACCACCTATGGCGCGATCCACTATGACACGATCGGCCGTTACATGACGGTCGGTGCCAAGGTTCGCTTCTGATCCCTGGCTGATCGATGTGCGCGGGCAACCCCTTGCCCTCTGCCCGCGCACATTGAAAACCCGCCTTCGAACGACCGGCACGCACGCGGCAGGCTTTCATGCGCCGCCCCGCTGGGCTAGCACGCGCTATCCATCCGGTGCAGGATCATGAACGTTCGATGCTCACGGTTCGACAGATAGAAATTTTCCGCGCCGTCATGATTACCAAGACGGTCAGCGGCGCCGCGCGGATGCTCGGCACGTCCCAGCCCGGCCTCAGCCGGATGCTCGGCCATATGGAAGACCGGCTGCAGTTCCGCCTGTTCGACCGCACCCGCGGCCGACTGGTGCCGACCCAGGAAGCGGGCGTGCTGTTCGAGGAGATCGAACGCATCTACAAGGGCTTCGACGACCTCGCCCATGTCATCCGCCGCCTGGCCAAGGGGGAGGACAAGACCTTTCGCGTCGGCGCATCGCCCTCGCTCGGCCATTCGATCCTGCCCCAGATGCTGGCCCGCCTCAGCGCCAATTATCCCGGCCTCACCATCCAGTTCGACATTCTCTCGGTCGAGCAGGCGATCGATTATCTCGCGCTCCAGCGCGGCGAATATGCGCTGACCGTCTTTCCGATCGACCATCCCAACATCCTGTCAAGCCGGATCGGCGCCGGGCGCATGGTCTGCGCCGTGCCCAGCCATCATCCGCTGGCGGATCGCGGCCGGATCGGCGTGGCCGACCTTGCCGGCGCGCAACTGCAATCCTTCCGCCCCGACACGCCCCATGGCCGGATCATCGCCGACATGTTCGCCCGCGCCGGGCAGGAGCCGGACGTTTCCACCTATATACGCTTCGCCGAAACCGCGGTCGCCTTCGTCGCGAACGGCATGGGCGTGGCGCTGGTCGACAGCTTCACCGCGATGCAGCCCCATGCCGACACCGTCCGCTTCCTGGAATTTGAAGACCCCGGCGTGCTTCCGGTCTATATCAACCGCAATATGGAATCGCCGCGCGCCATCATCGGCGAAACCTTCGAGGAGATTGCCCGCAGTGCGATGCTCGCCCTGCCGCGCCCGCCAAAGCCATAACATAGCGATATAGCGAAGCGCATCTGGAGCGGTGGAAATTACCTATTGAATGGATGAGGCATAGCCATCCGCAGAATAGAAGCCGACAGGCCACCGGACAAGCAAGGCAAGGGCGCAGGGCGCCGCGAGAGGATGAAAGGCATTATTCGAAATGGCCAGCTATTCCGCCACCGGCAGCGTGTCCGTGCGGCCCTATGTGACCGTTGACGGCCAGGCTGCGCCTGTCGCGTCGGACAGCCTATGGACGGCGCGCCAGATACTGGTCGTCGCCATCTGCTTCATCCTCAACATGCTCGACGGCATGGACGTGCTGATCCTGTCCTATATCGCCCCCGCCCTGTCGACCGACTGGCAGGTGACGCCCGAACGGCTGGGCGTGGTGTTCAGCGCCGGGCTGGCCGGCATGGCCGCCGGCGGCCTGCTGATCGCGCCGATGGCCGACAGGTTCGGCCGCCGCAAGCTGATCCTCGCGTCGCTGGTGATGATGGCCGGCGCCATGTTCGGCTCGGCCATGGCCGCCAATATCGGCGAACTGATCGTCAGCCGCTTCATCGTCGGCATCGGCATCGGCACGGTGCTGGCCAGCATGGCGGCGCTGACCGCCGAATATGCCCCGCCCCGGCATCGCACCTTCGCGGTCGGCTTCCTCCAGGCCGGTTATCCGGTCGGCGCCACCATCACCGGCTTCGTCGTCGCCAACCTGCTGCCCATTTACGGCTGGCAGGCGATGCTGCTGGGCGCGGCAATCCTCTGCACCCTGTCCCTGCCCTTCGTCTGGCTGCTGCTGCCCGAAAGCATCGACTTTCTGCTGACCCGCCAGCCCAAGGGCGCGCTGGAAAAGGCCAACCGCCTGCTCCGCTCGATGGGCCAGCCGGCGGTCGATACGCTGCCCGCCAGGAAGGTGCATGAAGCCAACAAGGCCGGCGTGCGCGGCCTGCTGACCGACGGCCGCGCGACCGGCACCATCCTGCTGTGGATGGCCACCATCTCGGGCTTCATGACGCTCTATTTCGTCATCAGCTGGATTCCCAAGCTGGCGGTCGAGGCCGGCCTGCCGGCCAAGGACGCCATCTATGCCGGCGCCATCTACAATATCGGCGCCTTTGTCGGCGTGACCCTGATCGGCATCGCCGGCACCCATTTCGACCTGCGCCGCCTGATCCTGAGCTATATGTCGGCCGCCGCCGTCACGCTGGTCCTGTTCGGATCGGTCGCCATGCCGCTGGTCGCGACGCTCGCCACCGCCTTCCTGATCGGCGTCTTCGTCCAGGGCGGCTTCAACGGCTGCTACCCGCTCGCCGCCAGCCTCTATCCGCCCGAAGCACGCGGCACCGGCATCGGCTGGGCCATGGGCGTCGGCCGGATCGGCGCGGTGATCGGGCCGATGCTGGGCGGCTTCCTGCTCGCGGCGAAAGTCTCGCTGCCTGTCATCTTCGGTGTCTTCGCGGTGCCGGCCGTCATCGCGGGCATCTGCGCCGCGATGATCCGCCTGCCCAAGGCCGACTGACCGCCCCTCTTCCAAGGATAATGCCATGTTCCAGTCCCCCGCGCCCGTCGCGGATCGCCCCCGCGCGTCCATTCTCTGCGGCCTGATCGGCCAGGGGATCGCCGGATCGCGCAGCCCGCAGATGCACGAGACGGAGGCAAAGGCGCTCGGCCTCACCCTCGTCTACCGCATCCTCGATGCCGATCGGATGGGCTATGGCGCGGACGACCTGCCCCGCCTGCTGCCGATGCTGGGCGCGATGGGCTTTGACGGGATCAACGTCACCCATCCCTTCAAGCAGGCGGTCATCCCCTTGCTCGACGGCCTGTCCGACGCGGCTCGGGCATTGGGCGCGGTCAACACCATATTGTTCCGCAACGGCCAGGCCCATGGCGACAATACGGACTGGTCGGGCTATCGCGCCCATTTCCTCGCCGGCCTTGCCGATCGCCCGCGCGGCCGGATCGCGATGATCGGTGCGGGCGGCGCGGCGGCAGCGGTCGGCTATGCCCATCTCGACCTTGGCGCGACGCATCTTGCGATCGTCGATCCGGTACAGGAGCGCGCGGCGGCGCTGGCCGATCGGCTTGGCGCGCTCTTCCCGGCGGCGCGGGTGCAGGCCATGGCCCATGCGGCCGATGCCATCGCGGACGCCGATGGCGTGGTCCAGACCTCCCCGATCGGCATGCTCAGCCATCCCGGCCTGCCCTTCGATCCCGATCTGCTGACGCCCGATCAATGGGTGTCGGACATCATCTATTTCCCGCTGCACACCCCGTTGCTGGTTGCGGCGCAGGCGAAGGGCTGCGCCATATTGACCGGCGGCGGCATGGCGGTGATGCAGGCGGCCCATGCCTTCGCCCTGTTCACAGGCGTCGCGCCGGACAGCGAGCGCATGCTGGCGGACTTCGCCCACGCGACCGATGCGGCTGTCGCCCAATGATCGCCGACAGCCCGCCCGCCATCGTCCTGCCGGTTGCGGTCGCCGAAGTGGTGAAACCCGCCCCGCAATTGCAGGGGCCGCCCGCCGGACCGCAGACACCCCCACCCCCGCCGCCGGCCGCGCCCCAGGCCGGCTGGCGCACGCGGCTCAAGGACAGCGGCGTCAACCTCACCTTCTCTTATGTCTCCGAAAGCGCCGCCTCGATCAGCGGCGGGCGCGACCAGGGCGCGGCCTATACCCAGCAATTGCTGGCATCGGCGGTCGTCGATACCGGCAAGGCATTCGGCCTTGCCGGCGGGAAGATCATCGCGACGATCATCCATCGCAAGGGGCAGGATCTGACCGCCACCCGCATCGGCAATCTGTTCGAGGTGCAGGAACTGTTCGGCGGCGGGCAGGATCTGCGACCGGCGGAACTCAGCTATGAGCAGCAGTTGAACGGCGGCAGGACCGCGCTCAAGATCGGCCTCTATCATACGGGCGACGATTTCGCGACCTTGCCCTCGGGCTGCCAGTTCCAGAATTTCGCCTTCTGCCCGCGCCCGACCACGCTCTTCTACAATAGCGGCTTTTCCGGCTTCCCGATCCCGCGCTGGGGCATCCGCGCCCAACAGGACATCGGCCATGGGCTGAGCATCAGCGTCGCCGCCTTCGAAGTGAACAGCATCCGTGCCCAGACCGGTAATGGCTGGCAACTGGCGCCACGCTTCGACAGTGTCGTCCTGCCGGTCGAACTGGGCTGGAAGTCGGGCCAGGGCGGGGGGCAATTGCCCGGCCTGGTCCGGCTCGGCGGCCTGATCGACACGACCGACAAGCCCGATGTCTATGCCGACGCCAATGGCGATTCCTACGCCCTGTCCGCCCTCGCCCCGGCCACCCGGCGCGAACGGTGGAGCGCCTGGGCCATGGCGGCAAAGATGATCGTCCGCTTCGGCCCCGGCGAACGCGGCCTGTCGCTGTTCGGCACCATGACCCTGTCCGACCGGGCGACCGCGCGCGTGCCCCTGTTCCTGAGCGGCGGCTTCGTCGCGCGCGGCCTGTGGGACAATCGGCCCAGGGACAATTTCGGCCTCGGCCTCGTCTATGCCAGGGTCAATCCGCGCATCGCCGATCGGCAGCGCGACCAGCAGATGCTGGGACAGGATGTCGATCCGCAGCGCTGGGAAGCGAGCGGCGAAATCTTCTATGGCTGGCAGGCGACCCGCGCATTGCTGCTGCGCCCCAACCTCCAATATATCCACCGCGTCGGGGCGACGAGCCGCTATCCCGATGCGGTGGTGGCCGGCATGACAATCAAGCTGATCCTCTGATCCCGCTCAATCGACCGGATTCTCGTCGCGGAACCGGTTCTGTGCGGCCAGCCGCACGCCGGCATTGGGTGCGCCATAGCCCGTATAGCCACTATCGCGCTGGACGAACTCGAAGAAGAACAGCTTGTCGAAGGCGCGGCTGTAGAGCTGCCAGAAGCCGTGCCCATCGGCGTCCTCGTCATAGAGGATGCCCAGCGCCTGCATCCGCGCCACCAGCACATCGTCAAAGCCGAAGCGGGCGGCGATGTCGGCATAATAATTGGCCGGGATGGTCAGCACCGCCGCGCCCTCATCCCACAATGCCTGCGCGGTCGCGAAAATATCGTCGGTCGCCAGCGCCACATGCTGATAGCCGCCGCCAATCCCCTGGTCGAGGAAGCGGGACGACAGCGTCTCGCGCGCGTCCGACGCATTGAGCGTCACGCGGAAGGCACCGTCGGGCGCCTGCAAGGCCTGGCTATGCACCAGTCCCGACGGATCGATCACATCCTGCGCCGCCTTGGCCTCCAGCCCGAACAGGGCACGCCAGTACAGCTGCCAGGACAGGAACTCGTCATTATGAACGACGGCGGCGAGATGATCGAAGCCATGGGCATGGACCGGCGCATCGGGCGCTGCCTCGATCGCCTGGAACTCGCGCGCCCACAGCCCTTCGACCTCATTATCGTCGATCAGATAGACCAGGCTGCCGCCGACCCCGCGCAGCGCCGGCATCGCCATCCGGCCGGGGCGGCCTTCCGCGCTATAGGCCTTGATCCCCAGCCCCGCCGCGCGCGCCTGCACTGCCACCTTGTCCTTCACCCGCACGCCGATCGCGCAGATGGACGATCCATGCGCCGCACGATAGGCGCTGGCAAAGCCCTTGGGCTCGGCATTGACGACCAGATTGACGCCGTCCTGGCGCCATCGCGTCACCTTCTTCTGGCGATGCTCGCCGGCAAGACTGAAGCCCAGTGTCGCCAGCGTGCGACCCAGCCGCGCGGAATCGGCGCTGGCGGCGGTGAATTCCACGAATTCGGCGCCCAGCACCGGCTCCGGCGCGGGCATGGTCGACGGGCGCCCCAACTGCCGCAGCGCCGCGTCGCGCACATAGTCGAGCGAACGATGCCCGTCCTCCGCCACCAGCGTCGCCGCATTGGATCGGAACCGGTCGTTGAAGATTTCCAGCGACAACGGCCCGTCATAGCCGGTGGCCAATATCTCCGCGACGAAGCCGGCGACATCCAGCCCGCCCTGACCCGGCAGGTTGCGGAAATGGCGGCTCCAATAGAGCAGGTCCATGTCGAGCAGCGGCGCATCGGCGAGTTGGACGAAGACGATCTTGTCGCCACGGATATCGCGGATGCTCTCGCTCGGAATCTTGCGCGACAGCGAATGGAAGCTGTCGAGGATGATGCCGATATGGGGATGGTCGACCTGCTCGACGATCGACCAGACATCGCGATGATCGAACACATGCCGGCCCCAGGCCAGCGCCTCATAGCCCACCAATATGCCGCGCCTGGCCGCCCGCTCGCCAAGGTCCCGGAAATCGTCGACGATCCGTTCCCGCTCACCCAGCGAGGCGGGCGAACAGTTGGAACAGACAAGGATGCGATCGGTGCTAAGTTCGCCCATCAAGTCGAACTTGCGCTCGGCCCGGTCGAAGGCGCGCTGGCGCAGCGCGCCCGGCATCCCCTCGAAATCGCGGAAGGGCTGGTAGAGCATGCAGGCAAGGCCCAGATCGTCCAGCATGCGCCGCACGTCCCGCGGCGCCAGTTCCGACCCGATCAGGTCATTCTCGAATATCTCGACCCCGGCAAAGCCGGCCGCGGCAGCGGCGCGCAATTTCTCTTCAAGCGTGCCGCGCAGCGAGACGGTGGCGATGGCGTTGGACATTGGGGGATCTCCTTGAAGCCCCCTTATCCCACAGCCCGGCACCGCCATTTAACCGCTCAAGACCGACTATCCCATAGCATCGAGTTATAGGATGGCCGCCGGGATCAGGACGGGATCAGTCCCTTGCCCGCCAGACGGCCGCGTTCGGCCGCGACCTGCGCCGCGGTCTGCTTGCCGCCGGCGCGCACCTTGGCGACCTCCGCCGCGGTGAAGGGCGCGGCGGGCTTGGCCGCCTTCTTGAGCGACACGGCATGATTCAGCACATCGGCAATATCCTGATCGGACATGGTGCCCATGCCGGGCATCAGGCCGGTGATTTTCTTGTCGTCCACGGTGATCGGGCCATAGATGCCATAGAGCAGCACCATGGCGAGATAACGCCGCCCTTCCGGACTGGTCGCGATCTGCGCCACCCGGCCATTGAGGCGCGGGAACTGGCCCGGCAGGCCAGCGCCCGAGGGCTGATGGCACATGGAGCAGCGGTTGGCGAAGGTCTGCGGACCGGTCGCCTGTGCCGCCCCCGGCAAACCAGCCGCCGCAACCGCCAGCAGAGAGAAAGTGACGCGCTTGATACCCTGAATCATCGCCTGAAATGTCCCCGCACATATGGACGTTTGCCCCGGAAGCCGCCCCCGCCAGGGTGCCGCACCGGATTTCACGCCTCTTCCCAAGATTATGTGGATGAGCGAATACTGGACAGTCTTCAAATATTCGTCAAGCCCGCTGTTGCGAGCGATGCGCAAAGGGTGGCGAACCGCGCCGCGCCGTGGTAGGAGGGCCGCCAAGGCAGATGTGATATGATACTCGCTCCCTCACGGCCCGGCATCTATGCCCGTGGGTCCGAAACGGTGGACCAGATCCTCAAGGCAGCGCTGGACGTGCTGATCGACGAGGGTGCCGATGCCTTCACGCTGCGCCGCATCGCCGCACGCTGCGACATGAAGGTCGGCAATGTCAGCTATCATTTCCCGCGCAAGGAAATGCTGATCCAGGTGATGCTGGACGAGATGCTGGAATCCTATGATAAGCTGCTGGAGGAGATGGTGCGCAAGCCCGGCCTCACCGCCGAGGAACGGCTGAAGCTGGTCATCATCCTGTGCCTGGAGGATATCCAGACCAAGCGCACCACCCATTTGTTCACCGAACTCTGGGCGCTCGCCAACCAGAGCGAGTTCGTCGCCGACCGGGTGCGCCTGTTCTACAGCAAGGTGCATGAGGTGATCGGCGAATATGTGGCGCAGATCAATCCGGCCCTGTCCCCGGACGAGGTGCATAGCGTCGCCCTGTTCATCAGCGCATCGATGGAAGGATCGACGCCGTTCCTGGGGCATCAGAAGCCCTGGGCGGCCAAGATGCCGGTCTTTACCGCACTGGCGGCAATGTCGTTCGTGCATCTTGCCAAGACGGTGACTTCGCGCGATCTTGCAGGGCTGATGACAGAAGCGGCCTGACGCCGCCCCAAGGGGGAGAGATGGTCTGAACGGCAGGGGCGCCACCGGCGCCTGTTCATGCTGTGGGGGCCATCATGACGCAAAGCCGTATATTGCCCGGATGGGCACCGGACCGGACCATCGCCTGCATCGCCGCCGCCGCGCTCGCGCTGCTGCAACCCGGCATCGATCCCGTCTTCCTGACCCTGCTGACCGCCGCCACCGGCCTTGATCCGTCCGACCATGGCTGGATCGTCGGCGCGACCCAGGGCGGCATGGCGATCGGCGCGATCCTGGTCTGGCGCGGCGGTGCGCATCTGCCGGCCGGCGCGCCGGCCTTCGCCGCGCTGATAGCGCTGGCAGCCAGCCTCATAACCCCGGCGCTCGACGAGCTGGCAACGCTGGTCGTCGCGCGCGGTCTGTTCGGCGTCGGCATGGGCGTCGCCTATACCCATGCGATGAGCGCCGCCGCCTCGCAGCGCCCGACCGGCGCCTATGCCGCCGTCTTCCTGGTCCAGTTGCTGCTGTCCACCCTGGTCGCGCTGGTGCTCCCGGCGATCGGCGACAGCGCCGGGCCGGCCGCTGCGCTGCGCCTGCTGGCGCTCGCGCCGATCGGCGTGCTGCTGCTCAGCCTGCTGATGCCGGCCGCCGATCCGGCGCAGACGCCCACCGGCGACGCCAATGAACGCGCCCCTACCCCGCCGCGCGCCTGGGCACTGGCCGTCGCCCTGTTCTGCTTCATCGCCGCCACCATGATGATCTGGAGCTTTTCCGGCGCGCTGGCGCTGGCCGCTGGCATCGACGACAGCGTGATCGGCGAAGCCGTGGCGATCGGGTCGGTGATCGGCGCGCTGACTGCGATCGCGCTGATGCGCGAACAGAGCATCGTGCCGCTGCCGCTGACCGGCCTGATGTGCGCCTTCTGCCTGCTCGCCCCGCTCGCCCTCACCCGCCCCGGCGCACCGACCCTGTTCATCCTGGCGATCGGCCTGCTCAATATCGGGTCGACCGCCACCATCATCCGCTTTTCCGGCCTTGCCACGGCAGCGGGTGGCGGCAGCCCGCTGTTCCGCCGCTTCGTCGCCTGCGTTCACAGCCTGGGCATGATCGCCGGGCCGGTGGCGGGATCGCTGCTGTCCGACGGGTTGGGGCAGCAGGGGCTGGTCGATGGCGCGCTGGTCGCCCTTACCGGCGGCTGTTTCGCGTTGCTGGTGGCAACCGCACCCGACAGGCTGCGCCTGCCCCGGATCGAGGGCGTGCACGAGATTATCGCTTAGCTTTGCTGCGGCGCAAAAATATTTTGCGGGAAGCCTCTCCACCCTCTTGACCAATCCTTGACACTTGTCCAGCCTTCATTCCAGCGGCGAAACGCGGACCAAATGAGTCCAGCGCCGCCGCACCGATCAAGGGGGATCACGCCAGATGTCGAGCGCCGCCGTCAGGGGATTTTTCGCCGCTACCGCCATGGGTTTCGCCCTGTGCGCAGCCATCACCGCGCAAGCCGCGCCCGCCGACACCACGGCCGCGCTGGAACCGGAAACGTCCGATGTCGTGACGATGGAACCGCCCAAGCCCAACTGGTTCTTCGTCGACGGCGGATGGGACATGCCGGGCACCAGCATCTTCGACGGCGACAGCGGCAAGATGGTGGGCATGGTTGAAACCCGGCGCCTCGCAGACATGGCGATCGATCCGGCCGGCCAATATTATTATGTCGCCGAAACCATCTGGTCGAAGGGCGATCGCGGCACGCGGCAGGACATGGTGTCGGTCTATGACACGCGCGAGCTGAAGCTGGTCACCGAAATCACCATTCCCGACCGCATCCTGATCGGATCGCGCAAGAACAACTTCATCATCAGCGACGATGGCAAGACCGGCTTCGTCTATAATCTCAGCCCCGCCTCCTCGGTGAACATCGTCGATCTGGTGAAGCGCAAGTTCGTCGCCAATGTCGAAGTGCCCGGCTGCGCCAGCATGATGCCCAATCCGGGCGTCGGCTTTTCCGCGCTGTGCGCCGACGGGTCGCTCGCCACCGTGAAGCTGACCGGCAGCAAGGCCGATATCACCCATAGCACCCCCTTCTTTTCGGCCACCGACGATCCGATCTTCGACAATTTCACCTATGACCGGAAGAAGAAGGAAACGACGTTCCTCAGCTACACCGGCCAGATCTGGACCGCGAAGCTCGGCCCGGCGCCGACCATCTCCGCCCCCTTCTCGATCCAGGCCGCCGCCGGTATTCGTCCCGGCGAAACCAAGCCGCTGGAGCTGAACTGGTATCCCGGCGGGCGCCAGCCGATGGCGCTGCACCGCGCCACCGGCCATCTGTTCGTGCTGATGCACATGGGCGAATATTGGTCGCACAAGGCGTCCGGCACGGAAGTGTGGGAAGTCGATCTCGCCACGCAGAAGGTGGTGAAGCGCCGCCCGCTGGAAGAGCCGATGAACAATATCGAGGTCACCCAGTCCGACAAGCCGCTGCTCATCATGGACGGCGAAAAGGGCACCGCCCTTGTCATCGACCTCGCCACCTGGGAAGAAAAGCACAAGATAGAGAAGGCCGGCGGCAGCACCATCACGGTCGCGGACCCGTCCTGACCATGGCACAGGGCTTGGCGATCGCCGCGCTGGCGGCTGCCATCGGGATCGGCCTCATCCTGTTGCAGGCGGGCGTATCGAAGCTGCGCCACCGCATCCTGCTGCCCGGCGTGATCGCCAATTACCGGCTGCTGCCGCCCGCGCTGGTCGCGCCCGCCGCGATCCTGCTGCCGCTGGCGGAGATCGCCATCGGCGCCACGCTGATCGCCGGTCTTGCCCCGGTGCCGGTGCTGCTCGCCATGCTGCTGCTTAGCCTCTTTGCCGGGGCGATGGCGATCAACATCGCGCGCGGGCGCAGCCATATCGATTGCGGTTGCGGACGTTCCCAACTGCGCCATCCGATCGGCTGGCCACTGGTGATCCGCAACCTGCTGCTGGTCGCGCTGGTCGCGCCGCGCCTGCTGCCCGCCCCGCCGCTGTCCGCGCTGGACATTGCCACCGCGGCCGCTGGCGGCATCGCCCTGTTCCTCGCCTTCCATCTGCTCGGCGCCATCCTGGCGCTGATCGCCACGCCCGCCGCCGCCTACCGGAGATAGAAGACCTATGCTGACCTCGCTCATCATCGCGCAGATCCTGTCCTGGGTCGCAATCTTCGCGCTCGGTATCGCCCTGCTGGCGGTCGCGCGGCAGGTCGGCGTGCTGCATATCCGCGTCGCGCCCGCCGGCGCGCTCGCCACCAGCGGCGGCCCAGCGGTGGGCGACGCCATCGTCAAGATCGATACCCGCACCATCGACGGCGCGCCCGTCACGATCGGCGGCCATGCCCATGGCACGGCGCTGCGCCTCTTGATGTTCGTCTCCGCCCAATGCCCGCTGTGCAAGAATATCATCCCGATGGCCAAGTCCTTCGCGCGGGACGAGCGGGTCGCGCTGACCTTCGTGGGCGACGATGATGTCGCCGCCCAGCGCGCGATGATCGCCCAGCACGGGCTGGAGGCCTATGCCTTCGTCAACGGGCCGGAAGCGGGCCAGGCCTATGGCGTCGCCAAGCTGCCCTTCGCCGTGCTGCTCGATGCCGAGGGCACCATCCTGTCCAAGGGACTGGTCAACAGCCGCGAGCATCTCGAAAGCCTGGTCGTCGCCCATGAAATGGGGATCGCCACGGTGCAGGATTATATCGGCTCGCTCAAAGCGCAGGCGGCCTGATCGCAAGTTCAAAGGGGGTCCGTGACATGAAGAAGTTCGACGCCGACGCCATGGGGGAAAAGCTGCTGCGACGCCTCGCCGGGGGGACATCCCGCCGCTCGATGCTCTCGCGCCTGGGGGCCGCCCTGGTCGCTGCGCCCGCCTTCCCGCTGCTGCCGGTCAGCCGCGCCGAAGCGGCCAAGCCCGACCGCTCGCCCGAGGCCAAGACCGCCTTCGCCCGCACTGCGCAGAGCAAGGACGAGACCAAGTGCGACTATTGGCGCTATTGCGCGATCGACGGCGCACTCTGCACCTGCTGCGGCGGCGGCATCCATAGCTGCCCGGCGGGTTCGGAGCCCTCGCCCGTCTCCTGGGTCGGCACCTGCATCAACCCGGACGACGGCAAGGCCTATCTGATCGCCTATCGCGACTGTTGCGGCAAGCCCGCCTGCGGCCAGTGCGGCTGCGACAATACCGACCGCGAGACCCAGCTCTACATGCCCCAGCTCAACAATGACGTGATCTGGTGCTTCGGCACCAGCAGCATGGAATATCATTGTTCGACCGCCGTGCTGGTCGGCGCGGCCAGCTGAGGCCGGCAGGGCATGCGGCACGCGCTGCTGATCGGATCGCTGGCGCTGCTCGGCGCGGTCGGCATCGGCCGCGCCGCCCTGCCGCCGATGGGGCTGTTGCCCAGCGCGATCACCGATCCCGATCTCGCCCGGTCCGATTATGTCGAAAATTGCGGCGGCTGCCACGGGGTGCAGGGCAGCGCCGCGCCTGCGGCCTTGCCCGAACTGCGCGGCCGGGTCGGCTGGTTCCTCTGCACGCCGGAAACCCGCGCCTATCTCATCCGCCTGCCCAATGTCGCGCTCAGCCGGATCAAGGATAATCAGCAGCTCGCCGACATGATGAACTTCGTCGTCTTCGGCCTGGGCGGCAGCAGCGTGCCGCAGGGCAGCACGCCCTTCACCGCAGAAGAGGTCGCGCATGAACGACGCTTCGCCTTGTCCGCCGCCTCGCTGACCGCCGAACGCGCCCGCCATGTCGAAACCGCGATCCGCAAATGCCATGCGCCCGCGTCCCTGCGGCAAATGTTTCCGTCGACCAACCAGTGACGTAACGCGCCGCTTTTCTGATCTATCCCTCGCGATGCGACAGAGGCTGCTCCCCCTCGCCCAACCCGGCCGCCCGGCGCGTGGCAGGCGCCTATGTGGCGCGCGGCTGTCGCGTCACAGGCGCGCGACAGGGGCGAGGGCGACGCGCGTCAATGCCCCTCCCCCCGCCACCCCCGGCGCGGCACAGGCGCGTTACCGACGCGTCGCAGGTGCGCGACAGGTGCAAATGGCCCCAATAGGCCGTTTACACTGTGAACTTCGGCAGACGCGCGCCCGATCGCGGGCGCCGCCATGCTTCAGAATTTTGCTTTCACCCCGGCATACCAGCGGCGCGGCGCACCCGCGCCATAGGCCCTAGGGTCGCTCGCCCCCGGCGCCTCGTCCAGTTCGATCTCATCCACCTCGGTAAAGGTGCCGAAGGTCGCATAATGGCGATCGAACAGGTTGCGAACCTCGCCGAACAGGGTGACGCCGGGGATGATGTCGATGCCGGCGCGGATATTGGCGATCAGATAGCCGGGCACTTCTGCATTCTGGTTGGCCTCGTCACCGACCAGATATTGGCCCGACCGTGCGATCAGGTCGCCGCCGATCGACCAACGGCGCTGACCGCCCAAGGTGCCGGCATAGTCCAGGCTCAAAGTCGCACTATGGCGCGGGATACCGGGCAGGCGATCGCCCTCACGAACGTCGATCGTGCCGTCGTCATTCACCTCCGGATTGGCCGGGCTGCTCAGTGTCAGCGCGCTGCGATAGGTCGCATCGGTGAAGGCATAGCTGAGGCCCGCACTGAAACCGCCCCGCGCCGCCTTGACCGACGCCTCGACACCCTGGCGCCGGGTCTTGCCGATATTCTGGAAATAGGCCCGACCGCGAATGTCCGACGCGATATATTGGATGTCGTCATGATTGCCGGTGCGATAGGCGGAAACCAGCCAGTCGGCGGTCCATCCCCCGACGGCGAAGCGGCCCGAACCACCCGCCTCCCAGCTTTTCGCCACCACCTGCTTGAGCGGCGGATCGGCGATGAAGAAATTGGTCAGGCTGCACGGCGCATTCTCGTCGGCGCAGGACAGTTCGGCCGGGGTCGGCGCGCGGTTGGTCTCGGCATAGCCGGCGCGCAGCGACAGCCCGTCCGAAACCCGATAGTCCAGTTCCGCGCCGGGATTGAGCCGCTGGAAATTGTGCCGCCCGTTCAGCGCCGTGCCGATCTGGTCGACCAGTTCGATCCGCGCATGGTTCCAGCGCAGCCCCAGTTCCGCCGTCAGCCCCGGCGCCAGCGGCAGCCGGTCCTGCACGAAGACACCCCAATAATCGGTGTGTGCGACCAGCCCGACCGGCGCGATCGCGCCGTCCGGCTGGACGATGATCGACCCCAGCCCCTCGACGCTGCGCTCGTCCGTCATCGCGCCCAGTTCGGTCGATGTGTCGAACCGGGTGCGGCTCGTGTCGTAACTCATGCCGATCGCAAAATGATTGGTGCCGCCCATCAGCGCGCGATCATCGATCAACTGCACCAGCGCGCCCATCGCATTGGTCCGCGTCCGCCCCCGGTTGAGCACGCCATAGCTTTCGCCGCCGAGGCTGTCGGCAATGGCGTTGCCGTTCGCGTCGGTCAGGACCGCCTGCGCCTCGTCTCCGTCATCATCGCCACCCACCGTCTCCAGGCAGAGCAGCCCGGCGTCATCCTCATCCTCGCACCCCTCGATATCGGCGGCATCGCCATTGACGGTACGCAGGGTCAGCCGCTGGGCATAGAGCGTCCCTTCGATCCGGGTGGTATCGGACAGCGCGACCCAGGGGTGCAAGCTGATCCGGCCATAGCTGCTGCGGCTATTGTCGGGCCAGGTGAAGACGGCGCGCCGGTCCGCTGCCAGCAGTTCGACCGGCGACACGCCATTGCCGGTCAGGTCGGTCTTTGCCCCGACCAGCTTCATGTGCAGCCCGCCCTTCTCGGTATCGAAGCCCAGGTCGGCATAGCCATTATAGAGATGCGACGGGCTATGATCGCGCCAGCCATCGTCATGGCTATATTGAAACGCCCCGAAGGCAATGAAATTGCCGCGCGCAAAGCCGCCGGCGATGCTCGCCTCCGCATAGCCGAAACGGCCGCCGGTCGCGCTCGCCTCCAGCCCCGGATCGCTGCGTCCGTCTTTCGTCTCCAGCAGGATCGCACCGCCCAGCGCATTGAGGCCATAGACCGGGCTGGCATCGAGCAGGCTCAGCTTGCGGATCGCTGCCTCGGGGATCAGGTCGAACTGGACGGTATCGCCGAACGGCTGGTTGAAGCGGGCACCATCCATATAGACGGCCAGCCCCTGCGCCTGCCCCTGCAGCGGCGAGGCGACGAAGCCGCGATAGAGAAGATTGGGCTGCCAGGGGTTATTCTGCGCGTCCTGCAGGGTGATGCCGGCGACATTGCGGGTCAGTGCGCCGAGCAGGTCGGGCGTGCCGCCGATGCCGATATCCCGGCGGGAAATGGACAGCGCATCATCGACATCGATCGCCCCGCCCGGCGCGGTGACGATGATCGTCTGGGCCGGGCCAGCATCGGGCTCTTCCGCCCATGCCAGCGCCGGTATCAGCGCCGCGCCTGCCAGACCCGCGTAAAGCCAGCCCCTGCCCCGCATATTCCTCTCCCATCTCTGTTTATGAAAAGGACGCTAGGGAGGGCTGGCCATCGCCTCCATTATACCTTGGGTCGCATGCGAAAATCAGGCGGCAACCCCGGCGCGGCTGCGCACCAGGTCCGCGACCACGCTGGGATCGGCCAGCGTGCTGACATCGCCCAGCGCCTGTGCCGACACCTCCCCCTCGGCGATCTTGCGCAAGATGCGGCGCATGATCTTGCCCGATCGAGTCTTGGGCAGGCCCGGCGCGAACTGGATCACGTCGGGCGTGGCGATCGGGCCGATCTCGCTGCGCACCCATTGGGTGAGGGTCCGGCGCAAATCCTCGCTCGGCTCCTCGCCGACATTCAGCGTGACATAGGCATAGATGCCCTGCCCCTTGATGTCGTGCGGCATGCCGACCACCGCCGCCTCCGCCACGGTCGCATGCAGCACCAGCGCGCTCTCGACCTCGGCCGTGCCCATGCGATGGCCCGACACGTTGATGACATCGTCGACCCGGCCCGTGATCCAGTAATAGCCGTCCTCGTCCCGCCGTGCGCCGTCGCCGGTGGTATATTTCCCGGAAAAAGTGGTGAAATAGGTCTGGAAGAAGCGCTCATGATCGTTCCAGACGGTGCGCATCTGGCCGGGCCAGGACCGGGCGATCACCAGATTGCCCTCGCTCGCGCCATCCTGCACCACGCCGTCGCCATCGACGATCTGCGCCTCGACGCCGGGCATGGGGAAGGTCGCACTGCCGGGCTTCAGTTCCGTGGCGCCCGGCATCGGCGCGATCATCGCACCGCCGGTCTCGGTCTGCCACCAGGTGTCGATGATCGGGCAGCGCCCCTCGCCCGCAACGCCATGATACCAGCGCCAGGCCTCCGGATTGATCGGCTCGCCGACGCTGCCCAGCAATTTGAGCGACGCGCGGCTGGTCTTCGCGACATGATGGTCGCCCTCCTTCATCAGCGCGCGCAGTACGGTCGGCGCGGTGAAGAGGGTGTGGACCTGATGCCGGTCGACTACCTCCCAGATGCGGCTGGGCGTCGGCCAGCTCGGTAGCCCTTCATACATCAGCGTCGTCGCGCCATTGGCCAGCGGGCCATAGACGATATAGCTGTGCCCCGTGACCCAGCCGACATCGGCCGCGCACCACCAGACGTCGCCGGGCCGATAATCGAAGCAAAGCGCATGGGTGAGGCTCGCCCAGAGCAGATAACCGCCGCTCGAATGGACCACGCCCTTGGGCTTGCCGGTGGAGCCGGAGGTGTAGAGCAGGAACAGCGGGTCTTCCGCCTTCATCACCTCGGCCAGGCAATCGGGCGCGACGCCGGCCATCGCCTCGTCATACCAGCTGTCGCGGCCCGGCTGCATCGCTACCGCCCCGCCGGTCGCGCGAACCACCAATACGCGGCGCACGCTGGTGCAATGGTCGAGTGCCAGCGCCGCGTCGACATTCGCCTTGAGCGGCACGCGCTTGCCGCCGCGTCGTCCCTCGTCGGCGGTGACGACGATGCTGGAATCGCAATCGGTGATGCGGCCTGCCAGCGCCTCGGGCGAAAAGCCGCCAAACACGACGCTGTGGATCGCGCCGATCCGGGCGCAGGCGAGCAGCGCAACCGCCGCCTCCGGGATCATAGGCATATAGATGGTGATGCGGTCGCCCCGCCGCGCGCCAGCGTCCTTGAGCACATTGGCGAAGCGGCAGACCTCGGCATGGAGTTCGCGATAGGTCAGGCTGCGCGGCGCTTCAGACGGATCATCGGGTTCCCAGAGGATCGCGGTAACGGCGCCCCGCTCGGCCAAATGCCGGTCGAGACAATTGGCCGACACGTTGAGCGTGCCGTCGGCGAACCACTGGATGCCGAAATCCGCTTCGTCGAAGCTGCTTTCCGACGCGCGGGTCGGCGGCGTGATCCAGTCCAGCCGCTGCGCCTGCTCCAGCCAATAGGCATCACCGTCATCAAGCGACCGGCGATAATCGGCGGCGCGCGCCGTCTGATTCATGCGGGCATGGGCCGCCCAGTCGGCAGGTATCGGAAACAGGTCTTCGGACATGATGGCTCCCTTCATTGGCCGAACCGCACGCCGATCCAGAGCGTCCTGGGCGTACCCAGGTCGATGGATCCGCCGGCATTGCGGGTGACGACATCCTCGTCGAACAGATTCTCGCCGCGCGCGACCAGGCTGATGCCATGGCCGATCGGCAGCCGGGCGATGGCGTCGAGCGTCAGCGCATCGGGCAGCACATCGCTCTGCAGATCATCCTCATATTGCTTGGCCGTGTAGCGCAGCGTCGCCGAAAGCTCCGGTCCGGCCTTGGGCGCCCAGGCCAGCGTCGCGCTGGCCGAGTGGCGCGGCACCTGCGCCGGCGCGAAGCCATCGAACGCCATGCCCGGCGCATCGACCTTGCTGTGACTATAGGCATAGGAAGCGAGCAGCGAGAAATTGGCCGGCAGTTGCGCGCTGGCGGTCAGTTCCACGCCCTTGGCCACGATCGCGTTCACATTCTGGCGCTTGCGGGTGACACTATCGATGGTGACGTTCGCGATCGCATCGTCGAGCCGGTTGTAGAAGAGGGTGGCGGACAGCTGCACGCCCGATGCTGGGTTGAGGTCGATGCCCCCTTCCACGCCCTTGAGCTTCTCGGGCTTCAAGGCCGCATTGGCCTGGGTGGTGATCGGGAAGACGACGAAGGGGCGATACAGCTCATTGAGCGTGGGCAGGCGGAAGCCGCTATAGGCCGCCCCGCGCAGCGCCACCGCATCGCTGAGATGGTAGAGCGCGCCGGCCCGGCCGGAAAATTCCCAGTCGGAGCGATTGGCATAGCTACTGTCCTGCGTCACCAGGCCGGCCGCACTGACCGCCCTGTAGAAGCCGTTGCGGATCGACCAGCGATCGGCGCGCACGCCCCCGGTCAGGACAAGCTTGCCGCCAAAGACATCGGGGCTCCAGTCATCCTCGGCAAAGATGCCGCTGGTGATCTGGTCGCCACCGGCATGGCGGCGCGCTGTCAGCGGGTTGGTGGCGAGGCCCGCATTATAGGCGTCCTCATACATGTCGCCGGTGGCAAAGCGGGTGTCCATACCGATGCGCAGCACATGATCCTCGCCGACCGGCGGGCGCAGCTCGATCTTGCCGCCGATCCCGGTCGAGGGGGTGTTGCGCTGGTCGAGCGACTTGCGGAAGCTGGTGGAAGAGATGACGATGTTCGAGAAATTGCGCGCCTGGAGATAGGCGAGCGCATCGACCTGCCAGCGGCCGCGGCTGATATAGCGGATGCTGGCATCCTGGCCCTGGCTCATGCTGTCGGCGCCGGCAAAGCGCAGCGTGCGATTATCCTGGAACAGGGTGCCACGAAACTGGAGTTCCGATGTCGCGTCGATCGGCGCTACCGCGCGCAAATTGGTCGACCAGCTGTCATAGGCGGCTGGCACGGTGGCGGCGACGCGCTGGTCACGGGGCGTGGTCTGGAAGCCGTCACCCCGGTCCCAGCGGCCCGAGAGCGAGACATAGCCGCTGCCCATGTCGGGCGCGATGCTGGCGGACAGCTCGGTCGCGTCCCTGCTGCCATAGAAGGCGCTGGCGCCAAACACCGGCATCTGGTCGCGGGTGGCGCTGGCCAGTTCGATCGTGCCGGCGACCGCGCCCGCGCCGAAGGCGCCGCTGCCCCCGCCGCGCGTCACCCGGACCAGCGCCAGCCGATCGGGCACCAAAGCCGAGAAGGGTATATAGCCAAAGAAGGGATCGGCGACCGGCACGCCATCGAGCAGCACCAGGGTCCGGCTCGACGCATTGCCGCCCAGCGCGCGCAGGGTGGCGCCCTGGTTCGAGGGATTGGACGCGCGGCTGTCGGAGCGGCGGAACTGCTGGAAGCCCGCGACATCGGCCAGCACGCTCTCGATCCGCCCCGACGCCGCATCCTCAAGCCGATCCCGGTCGATCACCACCGACCGATAGGCCGGCGTCCCCGGCGGCAGACTCAGCCCCGTGCCCGTCACCACGATCGACGCGGCGGCCATCGCTTCGCCAGCGTCATCGGGTGCTTCCGCCTGCGCCGCGAAAGGCGCCATTGCCATGCCAAGCGCGAGCCATTTTGTTCTGCGCATATATCCTCCCCTGCCGTCCCGTCATGCGAAGGGGCGGCATCCCTTCGATAGGATGCCGCCCCTTGCCGGGACATTGGCCTTTGGGCCGATGCTCCTGCCTTCCGCTCAGAAGAAGAGGATGGCGCCGGCGGCGATCGTGTCGCCCTCCGCTTCATTGCCATTATGCGCCTTGGACGTGCTGTGGATATATTCGCCGATCAGCGTCACCCAGCTGGTCAGGCCATAACGGCCCTGCCCCACCCAGCTGCTATTCTTGCGGATAAGCGTCGGGTTGGCGAGCGCATCGGCGGCATTGGCATAATGGAGATTGCTCTCGCCATAGCTGCCGCCGACCGAGAATTTGCCGAAGGTCGCCAGCCCCTGAAGATAGAAGCCGTCGCTGTCGCGCTTGTTGCCGGCGGCATCGGTGTCGAACAGGTTGAGCGCCGTCGTGCCCAGCCCCGAGCCATTATAATAATAGCCAGTGAGGACGATTGGGCCGTAGCCGATCTTGGCACCGGTATCGAAACCGCTGCCGGTATAGGAAATGCCGTCGACGCGATTATGCCGTTGGGTAATCCCCGACAGCCAGGCGCGGGCCGAGAAGTCGCCGAACTTGCCATCATAGACGATCTTGCCTTGGAAACCGGGCGACTTGTTGCTTTCGCCCGGTCCCGTCAGCGATTCGAGCGGCTGGAAGACACCGACCGAGACCTGGAAGCCCGACAGGCTGGGCGAGGTATACGTGATCTGCGGCTGGAAGTCCGTGTAGATATAGCCGATACCGATGCGGCCGAGCGAAGTGTTGGACGGCGCGACATTGCCGCCGCTCGCCCCGACCGACAGCAAAGTGATGTCGTTCAATATGCCTTCCGAGCCGAACAGGCCGATGTCGCGACCCAGCTTGAACTCGCCCAGCCCCGATCGGCCGATGGTCATGTAGGTCTGGCGGAAATCGATGCCGGCGGTCTGCAGCGCCACCGGCCGGCCGCCGGCATTGGCGCCACCACCGACCGAATAATCCGCGCTGTTGATGCCGGGATACATGCCGAAATGGGCGCCGACGTCCCAGCCGCCCTGGTTGGTCGTGACGTCGAACTTGAGATAGCCGGGCAGCAGGCCGTTGCGGATCGCCGAACTATTGCCGCCCACCGGCACCACGCCGCCGACGACATCGGTATTCGGCCCCGCCGCTTGGCCATTTTCATGGGTGTAGAAACCATTGACCGATCCGGAAATCTTGACCGTGACATCGCCCACCTCAAACCCGACGCCGCTGTCGGCGACGCGCACCACGGGCTTCCCGTCCGACGCGGCGGGCGCAGCGGCAGCAGCCGGCGCGGCGGCGTCTTCCTTTGCCAGCTGGGCATATTCCTCGTCGGTGAGGATCCCCTTTTCATGCAGCCTTTTCAGCAGTTCGCTCGTCGTGCCGGCGCTCGCCGGCGTTGCCCCTGCGACGAACAGCAACGCCATGGCGGCGCTGCCGAGGAATGTTCCCCGTGCCATCTCATCCTCCCTCTTGTGCGCCGGTCGTGCCGGCTGTCGGGAAGAGTGGGCGGCGGCGATGGCGGCCGAAATTGGACTTTGGTTCTCGTCCTCCCCCCGCGCACCTCGCTATACTTTTGGTCAGGGCGCGACGGCGATGCCCCACGGCCCGGCGCCGACCGCGATCGTGCCGACGACCTTGCCGGCGGCCAGATCGATCACCGAGACATTGTCCGAAAGGCCATTGGCCGCAAAAGCGCGCGCGCCGTCCGCGCTGACCGCGACATGCCAGACCCGCTTGCCGACCGGCACATAGGCGCGGACCTTGCGGGTGGCGACATCGACCAGCGCGACATGGTTGGCGCGGCCGAGCGCCACGACCGCCGTCTTGCCGTCCGGCGTGAAGCGTATGCCGCAGGGCAATAGCTGATAATCCTGCACGCCGGGAATGGCGAAATGCAGCGTATCGACGATCTTGCGCGTGGCCGGATCGGCAATCTGCACCGTGCCGCCCATCTCCGCCGCGATCCACAGCTCCTTGCCATCGGCGGTAAATTCCACATGGCGCGGGCGCTGATCCGTCTCGGTCGCATCGACCATCGTCTTGGTCGACAGGTCGATCCAGTTGACGACACCGTCATCCTCCGATGTCACCACCACCCATTTGCCGTCGGGGCTTTGCGCCACGCCCTCGGGCTCCTTGCCGACATCGACCTGGAAGGCGACCTTGCGGCTGTCGAGGTCGATCGCGGTCAGCGCGGCATTATCCTCATTGGCGACGAACAAGGTCCGGCCATCGCGCGACAGGAAGAATTGCTCGGGATCCTGCCCCGAAGGTAGGTCGGCGATGACCTTGCCGGTCGCGCGGTCGATCATCTGCACCGCATGGTCGTTGCTGGCGCAGAGCAGGATATATTTGCCGTCCTTCGTCACGGTGATGCCGCGCGGCCGGCCGCCCACCGGCCAGGTCGCGACCGTCTGCATCGTGGCGGCATCGATGACGCTGATGCTGTTGCCGCGTTCGTTGGAGACATAGAGCGTCTCGGCCCGGACGGACGGGATCGCCACCGCCAGCGCAAGCCCCGCAATCACGCCCTTCATCATGCCCGCATCCTCTCGTTCTTTTGGCTCAATAGCCGATTAGCCCCCGGTCCGTCGCGGCGGGATTGTACCAATGGCCAATGGGGGCCGTCCCCGCCCTCCCCTACAGTCGTCAGCGACAGGGACGACATGCGGCCAGCACAGGCACGCGGCACAGACGAGGGTTTGGGATGAGGAATTACGGACGGATCGCATTGTTCGGCGCGGCCTGCCTGGCGGGCGCATCGATCACATCGGCACTGATGGCGCATGGCAATGTCACGCCGCAGGCGGTCGACACATCGGCCCTGCCGGAAATCGGCGCCGACTGGGTTCAGCACAATCCTTATCGCGGCAATGCCACGGCGGCGAAGATCGGCGAATCCGCCTATGGCCAGAATTGCGCACGCTGCCACGGGCTGGACGCGGAAAGCGGCGGCATCGCGCCGGACCTGCGCTATCTGGAAGTCGGCGACAGCGGCGATGAATGGTTCATCCAGCGTTACCAGCATGGCTCCAGCCATGACGGCAAGGTCTATATGCCGCCCTTCGGCGACGTGCTGGGACAGAAGGCTGGATGGGCGATCCGCGCCTGGCTCGAAACCAAGCATCAGGAGTGATCGCGATGGATCGCCGCGCCTTCTTGAGCAGCGCGGCGGCCGCCGCGCTGGTTGGCTATATTTCGGGCGGTCAGGCGGCAAAGGCCGCGCCGCTCGGCAAGGTCAGGGAATTGGGTGTCCTTCGGGTCGCAGTCTATAAGGACAACCGCCCCTGGTCCTGGCGCAAGGACGGCAAGCTGACCGGGATCGACGTCGATCTGGCCCAGGCGCTGGCCAAGGGGCTGGGCGTGCGCGCCGACATTGCCGAACTGGTCGCGGACGAAAGCGCCGACGACGACCTGCGCAACGGGGTGTGGAAGGGCGGCCTTTTGGGCTTCCAGCCGGCCGACATCATGCTGCACGTGCCGTTCGACCGGACTTTCGCCGCACGCAATGATCAGGTCGCGATCATCGCGCCTTATTATCGCGAGAGCTTCCAGTTTGCGGCGGTGAAGGGCGAGATCGACGTCAACGCGCCGCCGACCCAATATCGCGGCAAGCGGCTGGCGGTCGAGATCGACTCCATTCCCGATTTCTACCTGATCGGCACATTCGGCGGCATATTGGCCAAGGATGTCGTCCATTTCCCCGGCGGGACGGAAGCCGTCACCGCGCTGACCGATGGCCGTGCCGATGGCGCGCTCGCCAGCCGGGCGCAGATCGAGGCGGTGCTACACGACAGCGGCGCCACCAACATCGTCCGCCGCACCAGCCCCCTGCCCGCCTTCACCTCGGCCGGATGGGACATCGGCATGGCGGTGAAGGAGAATAGCCGGAACCTGGGCGATGCGGTCGAGACCATCCTGGCCGACATGACGCAATCGGGTGCGCTCAAGGCGATCTTCGAACGCCATGGCGTCGCCTATGCGCCGGCCGTCGCGGCGGGCTGACCGGGCGACCCAAGGTCCAATTGGCACGGCCGCCGTGCCCCATAAGGTGCTGCATCGACGGCGTTGATCACGCCGGAAAACAAGGGAGGATGACTATGACGGGACGTTTCACGCGTTCGTTCCTGGGGGCAGCCGCGATCGCGCTGGTGGCCGGGGCCGCGCCACTGCTGGCGGCCGATGCGGCAGGCGGGCCGACCGATGCCGACCTGATGAACGATGCCGCATCGACCGGCGACGTGCTGACCTATGGCATGGGACCGCAGGCGCAGCGTTTCAGCACGCTCAACCAGATCAACACCGACACCGTCAGCAAGCTGGTGCCCGCCTTCGCTTCGTCACTGGGTGGCGAGAAGCAGCGTGGCCAGGAGGCTCAGCCTCTAGTCTATGATGGCACCATCTATGTCACCGGTTCCTATTCGCGGCTCTATGCCTTCGACTCCCGCACCGGCGAGGAGAAATGGGAATATAATGCCCGCCTGCCCGACGACATCATGCCCTGCTGCGACGTCGTCAATCGCGGCGCGGCGATCCATGGCGACAAGATCATCTTCGCCACGCTCGACGCGCGGCTGGTGGCGCTCAATCGCCATACCGGCAAGGTGGTGTGGAACAAGCAGATTGCCGACTACAAGGCCGGCTACAGCGCGACCGCCGCGCCGCTGATCGTCAAGGGCATGGTCATCACCGGCAATTCGGGCGGCGAGTTCGGCATCGTCGGCGCGGTCGAGGCCCGCGACGTGGATACCGGCGAGCTGATCTGGCACCGCCCGGTGATCGAAGGAAACATGGGCACCTTGCGCGGCAAGGATAATGGCATCACCGGCAAGCTCAACGCGACCTGGCAGGGCGATCTCTACAAGACCGGCGGCGGCGCGACCTGGCTGGGTGGCACCTATGATCCGGAAACCAATCTTCTCTATTTCGGCACCGGCAACCCGGCCCCCTGGAACAGCCATTTGCGGCCCGGCGACAATCTCTACACCGCGTCCACGCTGGCGATCGATCCCGAAACCGGCGTGATCAAATGGCATTTCCAGACCACCCCGCATGACGGCTGGGATTTCGACGGGGTCAACGAGTTCATCCCGTTCGACGCGACGATCAACGGCAAGCCGATGAAGCTGGGCGCCAAGGCGGACCGCAACGGCTATTTCTTCGTGCTCGACCGGACCAACGGCAAGTTCGTCAGCGCCAACCGCTTCGTCATGCAGACGACCTGGGCCAGCGGCTATGACAAGAATGGCAAGCCGATCGTGATCCCGGCCGGTCGCCCCGGTGCGCCGAGCGCGACCGAGAAGGGCAGCACCGTCTTCTCCTCACCCAGCTTCCTGGGCGGCAAGAACTGGATGCCGATGGCCTATAGCAAGGACACCGGCCTGTTCTACATCCCGTCCAACGACTGGGGCATGGACATCTGGAACGAGCCGATCGCCTACAAGAAGGGCGCCGCCTATCTGGGCGCGGGCTTCACCATCAAGCCGATCGCCGAGGATCATATCGGCGCACTGCGGGCGATGGACCCCAAGACCGGCAAGATCGTCTGGGAATATAAGAACAAGGCGCCGCTGTGGGGCGGCGTGCTGTCGACCGCCGGCAACCTGGTCTTCACCGGCACGCCCGAAGGCTATCTGAAGGCCTTCGACGCCAAGACCGGCAAGGAATTGTGGAAGTTCCAGACCGGGTCGGGCGTGGTCGGATCGCCGGTCACCTGGGAACAGGATGGCGAACAATATGTCGCCGTCATGTCCGGCTGGGGCGGCGCGGTGCCGCTGTGGGGCGGCGAAGTGGCCAAGTCCTTCAAGGACATCAATCAGGGCGGTTCGCTCTGGGTGTTCAAGCTGGCCAAATAAGGAGGCGAGGACGATGATCGTCATGGGGCGCGGACAGCATATGCACGGCGGAAATCGCGGGCAATTTTCCGCGCCCCCGCCTATGATCCATCATCATGGCCAGGGGGCGGACATGCAGGTCGAAGATAATGACGCGATGATGGAAAGGGTGCTGATCGTCGACGACCACCCGCTGGTGCGCGACGGGCTGCGCAGCGTGATCGCCGTCAGTTTCGACGGGTGCGAGATTTTCGAGGCGGCCAGCCTGGAGGAAGCGCTGGCGACGCTGGAGAAACAGTCCAATTTCGACCTGGTGCTGCTCGACCTCAATATTCCCGACGTGAAGCGGCTCGATGGCCTGAAACTGCTGCGCAGCCGCCACCCGATCCTGCCGGTGGTGATGGTGTCGGGCGCGTTCGACCGGGCGATCGTGCGCGAGGCGCTGGGCGCCGGCGCCGCCGGCTTCATCCCCAAGTCGATGAAGCGCAGCGCGATCGTCGATGCGCTGCACCGGGTGGTGTCCGGCGAAATCTACATGCCCGACGCGATCGACGAGGCGCCGCAGGAAAGTGCCGAGGAGGCGGATATCCTGACCCGGATCGGCAGCCTGACGCCGCAGCAGCGGATCGTGCTGACGCATCTGGTCCATGGCCGGCTGAACAAGCAGATCGCCCATGACCTCAGCGTGTCGATGACCACGGTCAAGGCGCATGTGTCCGCGATCCTGCAGAAGCTCAACGTCTTCAGCCGGACGCAGGCGGTGATCCTGGCCAACCGGGTCCATTTCGACGGCGACAACTGACCACGGAAAATAGGAAATCCCGCGCTTAACTTCGCATATTTCCCGCACATTTCGACATTTTGATGCCGATGTTGGAAATCATGTTGCGCTCCCCATCCCTATCGTCCCCTGTTCCCGACTAGCATGGAACAGGGGCTGTAGGACAGGAAGGGACGGGTCAGAAGCTGGCCTTCAGCCCGTCGATCACGAACTGCGCCGCGAGCGCGGCGAGCAGCACGCCGAGCAGGCGGGTAATCACCGCCTCGATCTTGGTGCCCAAGATCGCCATCAACGGCCCGGCCGCCAGCAAGGCACCCAGCATCAGCACCAGAGTCACCGCCACCGCCACCAGCACGACCAGCCGGTCGACCATGCCATCGGCACGCGACATCAGCAGCATGACGGTGGCGATCGAGCCCGGCCCGGCGATCATCGGCATCGCCATCGGGAAGACGGAGACATCCTCCACCTCCGGCGTCTCGGCGATCTTCTGCGCCCGATCCTCGCGCCGCTGGGTGCGCTTTTCGAACACCATGTCCATCGCGATCATGAACAGCATGATGCCGCCGGCAATGCGGAAACTGTCCAGTTCGATGCCGAGCACGCCCAGCAGCTGCTTGCCCCACAGGGCGAAGACCAGCAGAATGGCGGCGGCAATGCCGACCGCGCGGATCGCCATCGACCGGCGCTGGGCGATGCTCGCCCCGCTGGTCAGGCTGGCATAGATGGGGGCGCAGCCCGGCGGATCGATCACCACGAACAGGGTGACGAAAGCGGATATGAACAATTCCATCATGACGGCGCCCCCACCTTGTCGTCGATCACCACATCATAGCCGGTCCCGTTCCACATGCGGACGGTGACCCGGCGGCTGCCGTCGGCCGCGACATCGGCGGACCAGATCAGGCTGTCATCCTGCGGCACCGGCGGCGCCTCCCCCTTTGCCGGGGGCGGACCTTCGGGCCGCGCACCGCGCTTGCAGGTCGCAACCTTGCCGGTCAGAAATTCCGGCGCGTCCCGTTCGGTCGCCAGACGATCGCCATGATCGAGGATCCACTGCCAGCGGCCCTTCTTGTCGCGCCGCCACAGGGTGGTGAAATAGCCGACCGATCCGTCCGGCCGTTTCCAGTTGCCGGTGCTGGCGGCGAGCAGGCCGTCGCAGGAGACATAGACGATCGAGGGAGACCAGCTGACCGAGGCCGGCGGGTCCGCCTGCTTTTTCAGCCAGTCCTTCGCCACCACCCGCTGCGGCACGAACATCACGGCGTCGTCCGCCGCCGTCTCGCGAAAGGCGGTCCATTGTCCCTTTTGCTGGGCAAGCCGGTTGAAGGCGATTTCGGCCGCGATCACCGAGCTGGGATCGGGCTGGTAACGCATCGGCGGCTTGGCCGCGATCAGCATCACCAGGCTGAGGGCGAGGAGCGCGCCGCGCCCCTTCACAGCCCCTCCGGCTTGGCGAGGCCCGCGCGCGCATGGGCGGCGACCAGCGTGTTGCGCAGCAGCACCGCGATCGTCATCGGCCCGACGCCGCCGGGGACCGGGGTGATGGCACGGACATGCGACAGCGCTTCGGCCGTGGCGACGTCGCCGACGATCCGGCCCTTGCCATCTTCGGTATCGACCACGCGGTTGATGCCGACGTCGATCACCGTCGCGCCCGGCTTGATCCATTCGCCCTTCACCATTTCGGCGCGGCCGACAGCGGCAACCACGATGTCGGCGCGGTGAACGATGCTGGCGATGTCGCGGGTGCGGCTATGGGCGATGGTGACGGTGCAATTTTCGGCCAGCAGCAGCGCCGCCATCGGCTTGCCGACGATGTTGGAACGACCGACCACGACCGCCTCCATGCCCGACAGGTCGCCCAGTTCATCCTTCAGCAGCATGATACAGCCCAGCGGCGTGCAGGGCACCAGCGCGTCCTGTCCCGTGGCGAGGCGCCCCGTATTTACGACATGGAAGCCGTCGACATCCTTGGCCGGGTCGATCGCGGCGATCACCGCCGCCTCGTCGATATGCTTGGGCAGCGGCAGCTGGACCAGGATGCCGTCGACCCGGTCGTCATGGTTCAGTTCCTCGATCAGGTCGAGCAGATCATCTTCGCCGATGCTGTCGGGGCGCTTGAACTCCAGGCTTTCCATGCCGGCGGCGACCGTCATCTTGCCCTTGTTGCGGACATAGACGCTGCTCGCGGGATCTTCGCCCACCAGCACCACGGCCAGGCCCGGCTTGCGGCCCGTCTGTTCCACGAAGGCGGCGACGCCATCGGCCACCTTGTCCCGCAGTCCGGCCGCAAAAGCCTTGCCGTCGATAATCTTGCCGATCGTCATGTCGCGTCTATCCATGTCTCGATGATGGCGGTCAGCCGGTCCAACGCCTGCGCCCCGCCCTGTATCCGCAATCGCTTTAGCCGGTTGGTATCACCCGATTCCAGCAAAATCGCGCCCCTGGGCCAATCCAGCCGCTTGGCCAGCAGCGCGATCAGCGCCGCATTGGCCTTTCCCTTTTCCGGCACGGCGCGCACGCGGGCGGACAGCCAGTGCGCGCCATGTTCGTCGGTCCAGCGCCCGCCGACATCCTCGCGCGTGGCGCCGGGCGTCAGGCGGACCGCCAGAATGAGGTCATCCCCGTCCCGGCGCCACCCGGTCACATCAGGCTGGAGAAGAGCGGCGGCAGGATCGCCTGGCGGATAATGAGAATGCCCAGCAGGACGACCATCGGCGTCAGGTCGAGCGCGCCGAGGTCGGGCATGACCCGGCGGATCGGATTATAGATGGGCGCCGTCATCCGATCGAGCGCGACCATCACGGTGCGCACGAAATCGCTGCCCATGTTGACGACGTTGAAGGCGATCAGCCAGCTCATGACGGCCTGGATGATGATGATCCACCACAGCACGTCGAGCAGGATGACGATGGTCTGATAGAGGGCGTAGGCCATGCGGTCTCCGAAAGAGCGGTTGGCGCTCGCTCTAGCCGAGGCATGGGGCCGGCCACAAGTCGAGACAGTCCCTTATTCCACCAAAGGACGCCATAGTTCTGCAAAAGCCTGCTCAGCAGGAAGGGGTAGCAGGACCAGCCTGTCGCGCTATAGCGGAGCCATGGATTTTCGTGACGCTTCCCCCGCCGACGCCCCGCTGATCGCCGCCATGCATGTGGACAGCTGGCGCATCGCCTATGCCCATATCATGGACCCGGCCTATCTGGCCGGCGGGATCGAGGCGGAACGGCTGGCCACCTGGACGCAGCGGCTCGAACATCCGGCGCCGGGCCAGCGCATCATCATCGCCGAACGGGACGGGCAGCCGATGGGCTTCACCTGCATCATCGGCGGGGCCGATGATCGCTGGGGCACGCTGGTCGACAATCTCCACGCCCTGCCCGCCGCGCGCGGCACGGGCCTTGGCACGGCATTGCTGGCGCGCGGGGCGGAATGGGCGATCGAGGGCTGGCCGCAGACCGGCCTGTTTCTGTGGTGCTACAGCGACAACCAGGCCGCGCGCGGCTTCTACGCCTCGCGCGGCGGGGTCGAGGTCGAGGATTGGGACAAGCCCGGCCCGGACGGCCGGACCCTGCCGGAAAAGCGCATCTACTGGGCTGATCCGGCAATCCTGATCCGATAAATCGGCGCTTATTTGCGGATCAGCGTGCCCGCACCGCGATCGGTGAAGATTTCCAGCAGCATCGCATGCGGCACCCGGCCGTCCAGGATGACGGCGGCATCGACGCCGCTCTCGACCGCCTTGACGCAGGTTTCCAGCTTCGGGATCATGCCGCCGGTGATGGTGCCGTCGACCTGCAACGCATGGATCGCCGCCGGATCGAGATCGGTCAGCAATTCCTTGTCCTTGTTGAGCACGCCCGGCACGTCGGTCAGCAGGAAGAAGCGCGACGCCTGCAGCTCGGCGGCGATCGCGCCGGCCATGGTGTCGGCATTGACATTATAGGTATGGCCATCGGCGCCGATGCCCACGGGCGCGACCACCGGAATGATGCCGTCCTGGGTCAGCGTGTCGAGGATGCGACGATCGACCGAGACCGGATCGCCGACAAAGCCCAGGTCGACATGGCGCTCAATGCCCGAATTGGGATCGGGCGCGCGGCTGTGGCCGACCTTCTCGCACAGGACGAGGCCGCCATCCTTGCCCGAGATGCCGACCGCACGGCCACCCGCGCCGCTGATCCAGCCGACGATTTCCTTGTTGATGGAGCCGGCCAGCACCATTTCGGCGATCTGGGCGGTTTCCTTGTCGGTGACGCGCAGGCCGTTCACGAACTGCGATTCGACGCCCAGCTTCTTGAGCATCGCGCCGATCTGCGGCCCGCCGCCATGGACGACGACGACATTGATGCCGACCGCCTTCATCAGGACGACGTCCTCGGCGAAGTCGCGTGCCGCCTCCGGATCGCCCATGGCGTGGCCGCCATATTTCACGACGAAGGTCTTGCCCGCATAGCGCTGCATATAGGGCAGCGCCTCGACAAGGGTTTCGGCCTTCGCGAGGAGCGCGGGATCGGGGGCGTAGTTGCTGGTCATGCGCGCGCGCATAAGCCCATATGCGCGCTACGGCAAGTTATCGATCGAGGCGACGGCCCAATGCGACCGCGGCCGAGATGAGCGGCGGCACCAGGATGATCGACAGCAGCACCTTGGTAATCATCTGCCCGACCATCAGGTCCATGATCGGCCGCTCGCCATAGAAGGAGATGGTGATGAACAGCAGGGTATCGACGATCTGCGACACGACGCTGGCCACCATGCCGCGCAGCCAGACCAGACGGCCCTCGCCGCCGGCCAGTCGCGAGAAGATGAAGACGTTGAGCGTCTGCGACGTGCCATAGGAAATGAGGCCCGCCAGCATCATGCGCGATCCCTGTCCCACGACGATCGGGAAGGCATCGACGGCAGGCGGATACATGCCCGGATCATGCGGCAGGGCAATGACGATATGGATCAACGCGGCCGACACCAGCAGCGGCACGAAGCCCAGGCGCACCAGCGCGGTCGCGGTCTTTTGCCCGTGCAGTTCCGACACGGCGCTGGAAATGATGACCAGCAGCAGGAAGGCGAAGATGCCGGCCTCCACCGCGAGCGGCCCCAGGGCGACCTGTTTCACCCCCAGCACGCCGGCCATGCAGACCATGCCGCCATAAAGGATGGAAAAGACGAAGAGGGAGCGGGTCAGCGGCGCGGGCGATGAAGTCATCGCCAGCCCTTACCGGGATTCGGCCTGCGGGGGAAGATGGCGCGGCATGCCCTGCCCCATCCCCTTTCAGGCCAGCATGGTCCGCAGCAGCGCGCGCAGCTGGGCGGGCTTTACCGGCTTGTTGAGCAGGGGAATGTTGGCGGCGGCGAGCTGGGTCTTGAGCGGTTCGCCGCGATCGGCCGAGATCATGACGGCGGGGATGCGGACGGCGAAATGATCGTGCAGGCGGGTGATGACCGTGTCGCCAGTCTCCCCGTCCTTGAGATGATAGTCGACCAGGATGATGTCGGGCCGGCGGCCATCGGCGAACAGGGCAGCCGCCTGGTCATAGCCGTCGGCGGTGACGACGCTGCATCCCCAGCCGGTTAGCAGGGTGCGCATGCCCGACTGGATCTGCTTTTCATTGTCGACCACCAGCACCGACAGGTCGCGCATCGACCGGTCGCGGGTCGGCTGGCCAGTGTCGCCATCCTCCTCCCGCTGGGGCTGGCCGATGGGGAGGGCGATGGCGAAGGTCGCCCCCTGCCCCGGCTGCGAGCGCAGGCTGATGGGGTGGCCGAGCATGTCGCTGGCCCGCTTGACGATGGCGAGGCCCAGCCCCTTGCCCTGGCTGCGGGTGTCGAGCCGGCGAAATTCCTCGAAGATCAGCGCCTGTTGCTCGGGCGCGATGCCGGGGCCACTGTCGGTCACGCTGATCTCCACCCGGTCGTCATGCTGGATGCAGGCGACCGAAACCGTGCCGCGCGGCGTGTAGCGGATGGCGTTGGAGATGAAATTCTGGAGGATGCGGCGCAGCAGGCGCAGGTCGGTTTCGACCCAGAGCGGCTGCGCCTCGATCCGGAAGGCCAGGCCGGCCGATCGGGCCATGGGGGCGAATTCGACATTCAGCGTCTGGAGCAGCCGGTCGATACGGAACGGGCCGATTTCCGGCTGGATCGCGCCGGCATCCAGGCGCGAGATTTCCAGCAGCGCCTCCAGCAGATCCTCGACCGAGTCGAGCGCGGTCGAGGTCTGGTTGACCAGTGCGCGGGTCGGCAGCGCCAGCCGCCGATCGCCCAGCGCCGCGACGAACAGCCGCGCGGCATTAAGCGGCTGGAGCAGATCATGGCTGGCGGCGGCGAGGAAGCGGGTCTTGGACAGGTTCGCCTTTTCCGCAACGATCTTGGCATCGATCAGCGCCGCCTCGATCGCGCGGCGCTCGGCCACTTCCCCTTCCAGCTTGCGGTTGAGGTCGACCAGTTCGCCGGTGCGTTCCGACACGCGCCGTTCCAGCGTCTCGGCCGTTTCCTGAAGGCTGGCCTGGGCGCGCAGCATGTCGGTGACGTCGGTGAAGCCGAACACCTGGCCGCCATCGGCCATGGCGTTGCTGCGCAATTCGAAATGCCGTTCCCCGGCGGTGCAGAGGCAGACCATCGCCTGCTGGTCCGCGCCGCCGCCGCGCCAGTCGAGACAGCCCTGATCGTCCATCGCCAGCGTCTCGCGGCACCAGCGCTGCAATTCGGCATGGCTGCCAAGCGCGCCAGCGAAATTTTCCGGCAAAGCGAGCAACCGGCGCAGCGCGTCGTTCCAGGCGGCCAGCTGTCCACTGCCGTCGAACACGCAGACCCCCTCCGACAGATTGTCGAGCGTGGATTGCAGCACGACGTTGCGTTCGGCCAGTTCGCGGGCACGGGCGCGGGCATCCTCCGCCTTCGCCTCGGTAATGTCGGTATAGATGCCGACGATGCCGCCTTCGCTGGTGCGCAGTTCGTTGATCTGTATCCAGCGGCCATCGGCCAGCCGCTGCACCTGGCCGCCATCGGCAATGCCGTGCTTGGCCAGGCGATCCGACACCCAACGATCGGGCGCGACCTGTGCCCCGGCCGGCCCCTGACTATGGGCGGCGATGCGGGCGATGTCGTGGAAGGTCAGATTCTGGTCCAGCCGCTCGGCGACCTGCGGCCAGAAGCCGAGATAGGCTTCATTGTAGAGGATCAGCCGGTCTTCGGCATCGAACAGCACGAAGCCTTCGTTGATCGATTCGATCGCATCGCGCAGGCGCACCTGCGCCGCGTCCGCATCGGCATGGGCCTCGGCCAGATCGGCATTGGCCTTGGCGAGGCGGCCCAGCGCATCCTCCAGCTGGAGCGTCCGGTCGCGCACCTTGGCTTCGAGCGAGATGGCGGTTTCGAACATGGAGAAGGCGTTGGCCGACATGTCGGTCGAGCGTTCCACCCGGTCCATCAGCGCGCCGTTGATCTTGCGCAGCTTGCGCACCTCCTCGCGCAGGGCATCCAGCTCCGCGTCGGTTTCAAGGGCGGTGCGCAGCTCGCTCATCGGCCGATCGCCAATCCGCTGAAGGTCTGGTTGACGTGCAACGCATGATATTGCTCGCCATAGGTGTTGAAGCCAATGACCCGGTTACCGGCATAGAGGGCAGAGACATCGCGCGAAATCTGGCGCTGCTCGGCATCGATGCGGTTGAGCACGCAGTCGAAGGCGATGATCCGGTCCACCTCGCCCACGCGGGCGTGCAGGTCGGAGAAGAGCTGGCGCATGCCGGCGATCCGATCGACCGGCTCACCGATGTTGAGGACGATCCCCTCGTCGATCGCGCAATAGAAGGTCAGGCTGCCATCTGCATTGGCGCTCTGGATCGAGCGGACATGATATTCGCCGCCGGCCCGGACCATCGGCGGATGCGCCGCGAAAAATTCCATGCCCAGTTCCTCGCCGGCATGGCCGGCCAAGCGCAGATATTCGGCCGCGGCCGGCTCTGCATTGATCTCCGTCACGATACGTTCGTGCGGGATCGCGCCGGTAATCACCATCTTGGCGGCGCCGGGCTGATAATGCTGCGCCTTGAAGACGTGCATCGGCCGGGTCGAGGAGAGAATCGCCACCACGGCGGCGCGGGCATGGAAGCGGCCGCCATCGAAGATCGCGGTCTGGCGGAAGGCGAGATCGTCGCCGGACGATCCGCCGATCAGCGGAATGTCGCCCAGCGCATCCTGGATCGTCATGGTCAGCAATTCCTCCCGGTGCGAAAGGCCGTCGACCAGGAACAGCGCGACATGGTTGACCAGCCCGCCCAGCCGGCGGCTGTCCCGTTCCGCCTGCGCCGCCAGCGTCCGCACGATTTCGCGCGCGGCGACGGGATCGAAATTGTCGATGTCGTCGAAGCAATGGGAGGTCATGCAGAAATCGGCAGCGGGAAAGCCGATCACGGTCAGGCTGTCATGATCATAGCCCGCATCGGTCAGTTCGCCCGAGCTGGTGCAGCCGATCACGGTGGTGCATTCGCTATGCAGATTGATCGCCCGCGCCAGGCTGTCCCGGTCATAATGCTGGGAACAGAAGATCACGGCACCGGCGAGCGGCTCCGTTCCCAGTTGATTCACCAGATCCGTCATCGCCTCGAACGGATCGTCGGCATGGGAGGACGCAAATCCTATCCCTGCCCTTACCCCTGCGCCTGTCGCCATTGTCTCTCCCCATCGCCCATTTTCTTATGCTTTGGGGCATTATCATGTAGCGGGTTCCGCTGGCCTGTCACGCGAAACAAGCCGGCTTTTGGCGCCGTGGATCAGGCGGAAGACCAGCAATGCGACGAATGGCATGGCAAGGCCCAGCAGCAGCGTCGCGGACAGGCGCGGCCAGTGTTTTTCCACCGCCTTGAGCGGATAGGAGAGCAGGCCGAGCGCATAATAGCTGACGGCAACCGTCGACAGCCCCTCGACCAGTTGCTGGAGCTGGAGTTGCATCCGCGCGCTGCGGTCCATCGAGGCGAGCAGGCGGCCATTCTGGTTCTCGATATGGGTTTCGATCCGGGTGCGCAGCAGGGCGGTGAACTGCGCCGCGCGGCCGTTGAGCAGCGCCAGCCGATCGGTCAGCGCCCCGCAGGTACGCACGGCGGGCCAGAGCCGCCTTTCGGTGAAGTCGGCGAGCGAGCGATGACCGGCGATCGGCACGACGTCCAGTTCGGCGAGGCGACTGGCGACGATCCGGCCATAGGCGGCGGTCGCGCTCATCCGATAGGCGCAGCCGCTGTCGATCGACAATATGTCGGCGGACAACTGGATCAGTCGCCCCAGCAGCACATCGTCGCGCACCTCGCCGGCGGCCAGCGCCCGGCCGACCTGCTCCAGCGCCTGTTCCAGCCAGTCGAGATCGGCCCAGGCCGTGCGCGCGGGCGGCAGGCCAAGCAGCGCCAGATTGCGATAATTGCCCAGCTCCTGCAGCCGCTGGACGCAGCGGGCAAGATCGCCGGGCAGCAGGCCATTGGCGGCCACCACCATCCGGCCATAGCCATCATCATGGATGCGGAAATCGGTCCAGATGCGCGCGCCGCCGCCGACATGACAGGTGACGAGCTGGCCCGCCGGGAACCCGGCACTGGCCACCAGTTCCGCGGCGGCGCCCTCATCCGCCACGATCGCCAGCCGCACGGCGCGGATCACCGCACCCGGCAGATATTCGGCCCAGGCGATAGCGGCACGCGCGTCGGCCGCGTCGGGAAAATCCCAGCCGACCGGGTCGCTGCCGCCGCGCACCAGGGTGACCGTGCTGGCCTCGCTATGCTGTTCCCAGTGGAGATGGATATCGGCGCCCAGCCGGGTTTCGCGATGGCGGCTGTCATGCCCCGGACGCAGATCGCCCGGCATGGCGGGCACGGCCGCCAGTTCCGCCGTGCGCGCGTCTGCGTCGAGCAGGCGGACAAGCTGGATCATCCGCGCCGGGACCGTCAGCGCAGGCTCGCGGCGCAACTGCATCTCGCCCACCACCTGCGGGCGTAGCGCATGTTCGGTGAAGCGCCGCTCAGCCACCACGCGCCAGCTCTCCAGCGGCTTCCAGCAAATCCGCCTCCGCATCGGTGAAGACGCGCGAGCGAACGATGAAGCGCTGCCCCTCCGGGCTTTCGAGCGACATGCCGGCGCCCCGCCCCGGCACCACGTCGATCGTCACCTGGGTATGGCGCCAATATTCGAACTGGGCCGCGCCGATCCACACCGGCACATCACCCGCGACATGGCCCAGCAGCACATCCTGCGGGCCGACTTTGAACTCACCGCGCGGGAAGCACATCGGCGCGGAACCGTCGCAGCAGCCGCCCGACTGGTGGAACATCAGTGGGCCATGCTGGTCGGTCAGGCGCGCGATCAACGCGTCGGCCGCTGGCGTGGCGAGAATGCGGGCAGGACAATCGGCCATCGATCCGATCCTTCAGAACCAAAACCGCCATTGGCAAAACTGGCAGAACCAAAGCTGGCGGGCATCCGGGGGAGGATGCCCGCCAAAGGTGCGGAGCGCCAAGAAAGGAGAGAGAAGGGGCGCTCCGCTGTGGATCCGTCAGAAGAAGCCCAGCGCCTTGGGGCTGTAGCTGACCAGCAGATTCTTGGTCTGCTGATAATGGTCGAGCATCATCTTGTGATTTTCGCGGCCGATGCCCGACTGCTTGTAGCCGCCAAAGGCCGCATGGGCCGGATAGGCATGATAGCAGTTGGTCCAGACGCGACCGGCCTGGATGCCCCGACCCATGCGATAGGCACGGGCGCCGTCGCGGGTCCACACGCCCGCGCCCAGGCCGTAGAGCGTGTCATTGGCGATGGCGAGCGCCTCCGCCTCGTCCTTGAAGGTGGTGACGGCCAGCACCGGGCCGAAAATCTCCTCCTGGAAAATGCGCATCCTGTTATGGCCCTTGAGCACGGTGGGCGTCACATAGAAGCCATCGGCCAGTTCGCCGTCATGGGTGGCGCGATCGCCGCCGGTCAGCACTTGTGCGCCCTCTTCCTTGCCGATCGCGATGTAGGAGAGGATCTTTTCGAGCTGGTCGTTCGACGCCTGGGCGCCGATCATCGTCGAGGGATCGAGCGGGCTGCCCTGCTTGATCGCCTTTACCCGCGCGATCGCCCGCTCGATGAACTTTTCGTAGATCGATTCCTGGATCAGCGCGCGGCTGGGACAGGTGCAGACCTCGCCCTGGTTGAGCGCGAACATGGCGAAGCCTTCGAGGCATTTGTCGAAATAATCATCGTCCGCATCCATCACATCCTCGAAGAAGATGTTGGGCGACTTGCCGCCCAGTTCCAGCGTGACGGGGATCAGGTTTTCCGAGGCATATTGCATGATCAGGCGGCCGGTCGTGGTCTCGCCGGTGAAGGCGATCTTGCTGATCCGCTTGTTCGACGCCAGCGGCTTGCCCGCTTCCACGCCGAAGCCGTTGACGATGTTGAGCACGCCGGGCGGCAGCAGGTCGCCGATGATCTCGGCCAGGACCAGCACCGACATCGGCGTCTGCTCGGCGGGCTTGAGCACGATGCAGTTGCCGGCGGCGAGCGCGGGCGCCAGCTTCCACACCGCCATCAGGATCGGGAAGTTCCAGGGAATGATCTGGCCGACGACGCCCAACGGCTCGTGGAAATGATAGGCGATGGTGTCATGGTCGATCTCGCTGATCGATCCTTCCTGGGCGCGGGCGCAGCCGGCGAAATAGCGGAAATGATCGATGGCGAGCGGAATGTCGGCATGGGTGGTTTCGCGGATCGGCTTGCCATTGTCGATCGTCTCGGCCAGCGCGATGAGGTCGAGATTGGCCTCCATGCGATCGGCCATCTTGAGCAGGATGTTCGACCGCTCGGTCGACGACATCTTGCCCCAGGCGTCCTTGGCGGCATGGGCGGCGTCGAGCGCGGCCTCGATATCCTCCGCCGTGCCGCGCGCGACCTGGCACACGACCTGACCGGTGACCGGCGAGATATTGTCGAAATACTGGCCCTTGGCCGGTGCCGTCCACTGGCCGCCGATATAATTGTCGTAGCGGTCGCGGATCAGGGTCTGGCCGGCGAATTTATCCAGCGCCTGTTGCAGCATCATCTTGTCTCCTGGGTCGATTTTGTGATCGTCTTTCAGCCTTCAGAAGATGGCAAAGCAGGCCGCCGGTGCAATTGGACCTTCGGTCGGATCGCCCCGTCTGCGGGACGAGGCGGGCATGAGACGCGACCTGTGCCGCCCCCTCGACAGCGCCCCGACGGGCTGCTCTATCTGGCAGGCCCCTTCCCTGCCCGGAGAGATTTCCCCCATGTTCCAAGTTTCCCACCTGGTCATCGTCGGTGGCGGGTTCAGCGGCACGCTGCTGGCGATCAACCTGCTGCGCTACGGGACGATGCGGGTGACATTGGTCGAGCGGCGGCCCGAACGGCTGGGCAAGGGTGTCGCGTTCGGCAGCGCCTTGCCCGACCATATCCTCAATGTCCGCGCCGGCAACATGAGCGCCTTTCCCGACCAGCCGGGCCATTTCGCGCAATGGCTGGCGGAGACGAGTGGCGGATCGGACGCCAGCTTCGCGACACGGGCGACCTATGGCCGCTATCTTTCCGCGCTGCTGGACAAGACCCGCGCCGAGGCGGGCGACCGGCTGGACGTGATCGATGACGCGGCGGTCGACATCCGCATGACCGGCGATGGCTGTGTCGTCGAACTGGCGTCGGGCAAGACGCTGGCGGCCGATGCGGTGGCGCTGGCGCCGGGCAATCTGCCGCCGCATGACCTGCCGCCATTTCGAGACAAGGCGCCCCCGCTCTATGTGTCCGAACCCTGGGGCGCGGACATTGCCGAGGGGCTGACGCCGAGCGACAAGATACTGCTATTGGGCACGGGCCTGACCGCGGTGGATTGCGCGCAGACGCTGGACAGCGCGGGTTTTCGCGGATCGATCCTGGCGCTGTCGCGGCGCGGGCTGGTGCCGCACAGCCATGCGCCGGCCATGCCCTTCCCCGCCCTGCGCGAACGGCCGGCCGCCCATTGCGCCGGGCTGGTCCGCACCATCCGCCAGCGGGCCGATGCGGTCGGCTGGCGCCGCGCGGTCGATGAGCTGCGCCCCTTCACCCAGGATATATGGCGGGCGGCCTCCCCGGTCGAACGGGCGCGCTTCCTGCGCCACGCCCGGCCCTATTGGGACGTGCATCGCCACCGCATCGCGCCGCAGGTGGCCGAACGAATCGCCGCGATGCAGGCAAGCGGGCGGCTGCGGATCGCGGCGGGCCGGATCATCGGCGCGCAGGACGCCGACCAGGGACTGATCGTGCAATGGCGGCCGCGCGGCGGCGAACAGGTGCAGGAGATCCGGGTGGCGCGGGTGGTCAATTGCACCGGCCCGCTGGCCGACCTTGGCCGGGCCGACGACGTGCTGCTGCGCCGGCTGGCGGATCGCGGCGCGATCCGACCGGATGCGCTGGCGATCGGTATCGACACCAACCGGCAGGGCCATGCCATCGCACGCGACGGCAGCGCGCAGGAACGGCTGCTGGTGGTCGGGCCGATGACGCGCGGCGCCCATTGGGAAATCGTCGCCGTGCCCGATATCCGCCGCCATAGCTGGGACATGGCGCGCGCGCTGACCGGCGCGCAATGGGTGGAGGCGGAAGGGCTTTAGAGCAAATTCCGATCCGACTGCGTCAGATCGGTTGCTCTAAGTTTTTGGTTTAACGCGTTTTCCGAGTCATCAGGTGATTCCACCTGATTAGAAAACGCTCTAAACCGGCAGCTCAACCTGCGCGCGCAGCCCGCCATCGGGCGCGCGCGCCAGCGACACCTGGCCCTGATGCGCCTGCGCCGCCGACTGGACGATCGACAGGCCGAGGCCGACGCCGCCGGTGCTGCGATTGCGCGAGGGTTCGCCGCGATAAAATGGCTCGAAGGCGCGGGCGATATCGGCCTGTTCCATGCCCGGCCCGTCATCCTCGATCGTGACGATCGCCCGCCCCTCTTCGCGCATCACCCGCACCCGCGCGCGATCGCCATATTTGATCGCATTGTCGATCAGGTTGGTGAACAGCCGCTTGAGCAGGATCATGTCACCCGCGATGATGACAGGCTCCGCGCCCGTCAGGGTCACGTCGCGGCCCATGTCGGCGAAATCGTCGACCAGCCCCTCGACCAGCAGGCCAAGGTCGAGCGGCTCCTTGAGGCGGGGGCGGTTTTCATTGTCGACGAAATCCAGCGTCGTGCCGATCAGCGCCTCCATCTGGCGGATTTCCTCCTCGGCCGCGATCCGCACCGGCGCGGGCGCGGCGGTGAGGTGGAAATGGAGGCGCGACAGCGGCGTGCGCAGATCATGGGCGATCGCCCCGACGACCGAGGTGCGTTCGCGCACATAGCGGGCGATGCGCGCCTGCATCTCGTTGATCGATTGCGCCGCCAGCCGGATCTCGCTCGGCCCGTCCAGCGGGATCGGCTGCTCCTCCTGCCCTGCGCCCATCCGCTCGGCCGAGGCCGCGAAAGCGCGGATCGGGCGGGTCAGTCGCGCGCTGAACCAGAGGCTGAGCGGCACCACCAGCAGGATGCCGACGAGGAAGGCATATTGGCCGAGCAGCCGCCAGAGCGACCGCCCGCCCCGCGCTTCCCGCGTGATCATCCGCCACTCACCGTCGGGCTGGCGGATCGCGGCGGTGAAGGTGCCCAGGATGAAGGGGTCGGCGACCCCATCGGGGCCATAAAGCTGCATCTCCGCCACGAACTGGCCGATGCGCTCGCGATCGCCGGGGTCGAGGCGGATGCGCGCATCGGCCGCAGGCAGAGCAAGGCGTCGGGCCAGCAGCGCGGCGATCAGCCGATCGGCCGGGTCGATCGATGCCGGCGGCGCGGCGGCCTGCCGCACCTCATGCACCACCGGCTCGTCGCGCAGCAGGGGCTGGCCATGGACGATGCGGGCAATCTCATAGACCGACAGCGGCACCCGTTCGGGCGGAATGAAATAGAGCAGCAGGGTGAGGCTGAAGGCGGTCAGCGTCAGGATCACGACCAGGGCCAGCGCCAGCAGATGGGCGTGGATCGAATTGGCCCAGCGCAGGAAACCCGCCTTCATCCGCGCTGCACCGGCGCCTGGAAGATATAGCCTTCGGATCGCACCGTGTGGATCAGTTCGCCACGCGCGCGGGTGCCGAGCTTGCGGCGCAAGCGGCTGACCTGGGTGTCGATCGCCCGGTCGAACACATCGGCATCCTCGCCCCGCGCCAGTTCGACCAGCGCGTCCCGGTTCAATATCTGTTGGGGATGCTCGATGAAGGCGAGCAGCAGGGCGAACTCCCCCTCCGACAGGCTGATGATGATGCCGGCGGGATCACGCAGCACCCGGCGCACCGGATCGAGCTGCCACCCTTCGAAATGATAATGGGCCAGCACCGGCTGGCGGGTGTCGGCGACCGGGCGACGGCGGCGCTGCAGCGCACGGATGCGGGCGAGCAGTTCGCGCGGCGACAGCGGCTTTGGCAGATAATCGTCGGCGCCCATTTCCAGGCCGGTGATCCGGTCGCCCTCCGTCCCCAGCGCCGACACCATGATGATGCCGGCATCCTGCTGTCCCGCCAGCGAACGGGCGATCGACAGCCCGTCCTCGCCCGGCATCATGACGTCGAGGACGATGATGTCGACCGGCTGATGGGCGAGGATGGCGCGCATCGCCGGGCCATCGGCCGCTTCGCTGACGACATAACCTTCCTGCATCAGGAAAGCGCGGACGAGCGCGCGCAGCGACGGATCGTCATCGACGATCAGGATATGCGTGTCGCCCGGCGCGCTGTCGCCTGTCAGCTTCGCTGTCACCCTTACCTCTCCTCTTCCCATTCCGCCCCTTCTAGCCGCCGGCCCGCGCCGGATTTTGTCAGGCTCGACACAAAGGGCGGAATAAGCGCCTGCATTCTGCGCCGATTTTGTCGGCGCTGACAAATTAATCCGCCGCCCCCCTGCTAGAAGGATCGCACAAGAGGACCGGAGCAACCGGGCCGGCAGGGAAGAGGAGTGGGCCGCATGGCGGCAAGCCATCATCATGTCCGTCACTGGAGCCGCCGATCGGCGCTGGGCCTGATCGCCTGCGTGCCGCTGGGGATTGCGAGCATGGCCAATGCCGCCGAGTGCGTCGATCCCGCCAGCCTGTCCGCCGCGCAGAAGAGCATGCGCAAGTCGCTGGGCTTTCGCACGTCGAGCGATGCGACTAAGCGCTGCGGCCTGTGCGCCTTCTTCACCGCCGCCCAGCCGGGCTGCGGCAAATGCGCGCTGCTGAGCGGTGGCATCGTACCGGTCGAAGGCGTGTGCGACAGCTGGGCGAAGAAGAGCTGATGGCGAACCCCGCGCGCCAATATGTCTGGGATCTGCCGATCCGCCTGTTTCACTGGGCGCTGGTCGGCCTGATCGGCTTTTCCTGGTGGAGCGCGGAAACCTATCACATGGACTGGCATCGCCTGTCGGGTCAGGCCGTGCTGTTCCTGATCGCCTTTCGCCTGATCTGGGGCCTGATCGGGTCCGGGCCGGCGCGCTTTGCCCAGTTCCTGCGCGGGCCGCGCGCGATCTTCACCTATCTGACCGGCCGTGCGCCCGCGGCGCCGGGCCATAATCCGCTGGGCGGCTGGAGCGTGGTGGCGATGCTGCTGGCGCTGTCGGTGCAGGTCGGCACCGGCCTGTTCGCGGTCGATATCGACGGCATCGAATCCGGGCCGCTGTCGCATCTGGTCGATTTCGATCAGGGCCGGCTCGCCTCCGAGATTCACGGCATCAGCTTCACCATCCTGCAGATGCTGATCGGCCTGCATGTCCTGGCGGTGCTGTTCTACCTGCTGGTGCGACGGCGCAACCTGATCGGGCCGATGGTCAGCGGCCGGGCGAAAGTGACCGGTGAGCCGGTGGCGGTGCGGCGCGCGTCGCCTGTCGCCTTCGCCGTCGCGATCCTGCTGGCGGGCAGCCTCGCCTGGTGGGTCTTTGCCGATCCGATGCTGTGACAGACATGAAAGGGACGAGGATGAGGATGCACGATACAGCCCGTATGAAGCGGTCGATCGCGATGCTGGCACTGCTCTGCGCGGCACCGCTGGCGGCCGCGCCCGGCGATATCGTCGCCACCCGGATCGCGGGTTTCCGCGAGGTCGGCGCGGCGTTCAAGAACATCAATGACGAGCTGAAATCGCCCACGCCGCAAACCTATGTGATACAGATTTCGGCGCGGCAGATCCGCGACTATGCGCGCCAGCAGCAGGGCTGGTTCCCGGCCGGCAGCGGCCCGAAGCCCGGCGTCAAGACGGCGGCCAAGCCGGAAATCTGGAGCCAGCCGGCCGCATTCAAGGCGGCGCAGGACGGCTTTACCGCACAGGCCAACAGCTTCGCCACCGTGGCGGCGAGCGGCGACGTGGCGAAGATGCGGGTTGCGGCCAAGACGCTGGGGCAAAGCTGTGGCACCTGCCATCGCAGCTTCCGCGTCGAGGAGAAGCGCTGATGTGGCGCCGGGCGGCCGCGATCCTGTGGCTGGTGCAGCCGGCCGCGCTCTGGGCACAAGCCGCCGACCTGCCACCCGAGGCCGCGAGCGGCGAGTCGCTGCCGGCGGGGGTCAGCGTCCGCAAGATCGGTGACCAAAGCGTCTATGTCGATGCCCATGGCCGCACCCTCTATGGCATGGACATGCGCGCCGTGACCGGGCGGACCGGGCATCAGCCGCTCTGGTGTTCGGGCGATTGTCTGACGCAATGGACGCCGCTGGCCGCGCCCGCCAAGGCGGAGATCGTGCCCGCACCGCCCGAGTTCGGCGGCGATCGCAAGGCGCCCCGGCTGAAGCAGGACGGCGCCGACTGGATCGCGATGCAGGGACCGAGCGGGCCGCAATGGGTCTATAAGCGGGTCAATCTGGTCTTCACCCGTGCCGGCGAACGGCCCGGCACGATCGGGCATGAGGGCGAGGATGGGCTGGTCTGGAACAGCCTGAAATATGTGCCCGCCGCGCCCAAAATCGACGCGCCGGCCGATGTGACGGCGCGGCTGGTGGACGGGCGCTATCTGCTGGTCGATGGCCAGGGCAATTTGCTGGTGACGCATAAGGGCAAGGCTTGTGGCACGGCCTGCGCCGACTGGCGCGTCTTTCCGGCGGGCATGGCGCGACGGGGCATGGGCGCCTGGACCGTGCGGCCCGATGGCGACCGCGCCCAATGGGCCTATCGCGACCGGCCGGTCTTCACCATCGCGGGCGACGCCCCGGCGGACATTCCCGCCGAGGCCGAACCGCTGATCCCATGACATTTCGCAAGGAGAGGATGATCGTGCAGAATCATCGCAAACTGATCCTGCTGCTGGGCGCGCTGCCACTCGCGGCGTCGGTTTCGGCATCTGTGTCAGCGCAGGGCGATGCCCCCGCGAAACCCGCAGCACTGCCCGCGCCGCCGGCCAATGGCGAGATGGGCTTCGTCGTCAGCCATTTCGCGCCCGCCATCTATCAGGGCAAGGAGGATTGCCCGCAGGGCCTGGCCGCCACTCTGCGCGAAAATTATCTCCAGACCCAGCCGGCGGGCGAGCAGACGCGACTGCTGGAAAAGGCGAACGAGAAGGAACTGACCGCGCGCTGGACCGGCTATGCCTTTGGTCCCGACAATATCAACATCTGCACCCATCCCGACAAGTTCGACCGGCCGCCCCAGCGCATGGTGCAGGGCAAGGTCGCGCAGGGGCTGAACCTGGACGATGATGCGGGTGGCGCGGCGGCGGGCGACAGCTGCGGCCATGCCAATTTTACCGGGCCTGCGGGCGAACCGGGCGTCGACAACCAGATGTGGCGGGCAATGGGCTGCGTGCGGACCTGGCGCGGGGTCGACGGCACGGGCGGCGATATCGTCAAGGGCCTGACCCAGTTTCTGGTGAGCGGCGAACATAGCCAGGTGCTGCTGCTGACCGGCGTCGACAGTCTGGAAAATGATCCCGAGGTGACGGTGATCTACGCCAATACCGAAGATCGGGCGGTGGTGGATTCGCGCCAGAATTTCATCCCCGGCGCCAGCTACAGCGTCACCGCCAATGCCGCCCATCGCAATGTGCTGAAAGGGCGGATCGTCAACGGCGTACTGACGACCGAACCGGCCCACATCCGCCTGAAGCAGAATTGGGGCCAGGGATCGGAGCGGGACATTCGTGGCCGGCGCAACGAATATGATTTCACCAAGGCGCGGCTGCGCTTCACCTTCCAGCCGGACGGATCGATCAGGGGCATTGTCGGCGGCTATCAGCCGATCTGGAACGTGATGGCCAGCGCCTCGGTCGGTGGCGAGGGCGCGGCGACCACGGCGGGCTATGACTGCGCCGCCATGTATGCGGCGTTGAAGGCGATGGCCGATGGCAATCGCGATCCGGCGACCGGCCAGTGTCGCCGTATTTCGAGCGGCATGGAGGCCTGGGCCGTGCCCGCCTTCGTCACCGACCGCCTGCCCCAGGCCAAGGTGGCGCAGCGATGAGCCGGCCGTTTCGCCACAGGGCGCGCTGGGCGCTGCTCGCCGGGTTGCTGCTGAGCGCCTGCACGGTGGAGAAGGCGCCGCAGACCGCCGCCACGCCCGACGCTAGCTTCGCGCCCTTGAAGACGCCGCTGGGCCAGGTGGCGGGAATGCGCCGCCTGACCGAAGCGCAATATCGCAACAGCATCGCCGATATCTTCGGCCCCGACATCAAGGTCGCCGGCCGGTTCGAGCCGATCGTGCGGCCGGTGCATGAGTTGATCGCGACCGGCGCCAGCGCATCGACCATCTCGCCCGCCGGGCTGGAACAGTTCGACGCGATGGCGCGCAATATCGCCGCGCAGGTCTTCGCGCCGGATCGCCGCGCCCAGTTCATGCCCTGCGCCCCGCGCGACGCGGCCGCGCCCGACGCCGATTGCGCCGCACGGACGCTGATGCCGATCGGCCGCTACCTGTTTCGCCGGCCGATGACGCAGGAAGAGATCGGCGCCTTCGTCATGATGGCGGGCAAGGGCGCTGGCGATGGCCAGGGCTTCTATGACGGGATGCAGCTGGCGCTCGCCGCCATGCTGGTGTCGCCGCAGTTCCTCTACATCATCGAGAGCGCGGAGCCCGACCCGGAGGCGCCCGGCAGCCTGCGGCTTGATAATCATGCCCGCGCCGCGCGGCTGAGCTATCTGCTGTGGAACACGACGCCCAATGAAGCACTGCTGCGCGCGGCCGACGAGGGCAAGCTGACCGATCCGGCCCAGCTCGCGGCGATCGCGCAGAAGATGGTGCGTTCGCCCCGGCTGGAGGATGGCGTGCGCGCCTTCTTCGCCGACATGCTGCTGTTCGAGAAGTTCGACGAAATGGCCAAGGACCAGATCGTCTATCCCCGCTTCAACCCCGATGTTGCGTCGGCCCTGTCCGAACAGATGCTGCGCATGATCGTCGACCAGCTGGTGACGCGGCAGGGCGACTATCGCGACCTGTTCACCACCCGGCGAACCTTCATCAACCGGGCGCTGGGGCCGCTCTATCAGGCCAAGGTGTCCAGCATGCAGGGCTGGGTGCCCTATGAATTTGCCGATGGCGACGATCGCGCCGGGCTGCTGGGCCAGGCCGGTTTCCTGGCGCTCTATTCCCATTCGGGGCGCAGTTCGCCGACCCTGCGCGGCCGGGCGATCCGCGAACTGCTGCTGTGTCAGCCGGTGCCCAATCCGCCGGGCAACGTCAATTTCACCGCCGTTCAGGATGTCGGCAACAAGGCGATGCCGACCGCGCGCATTCGCCTGAACGCCCATAATAGCGATCCGGTCTGTGCCGCCTGCCACAAGATCACCGACCCGCTGGGCCTGCCGCTGGAGCGGTTCGACGGCATCGGCGCCTTCCGCCGGACCGAGAATGACGCGCCGATCGACACGGCGGGCGTGTTCGAGGGCACCGCCTTCCAGGGCAATGTCGGCCTGGGCCAGGCGCTGGCGGCGAGCAAGTCGACCACCGAGTGCGTCGCCGGCCGCGCCTTCCAATATGCGACCGGGCGCATGCCGGAGGATGAGGAGGCGACCGCGATGGCACTGGAACAGGGCTTCGCCGCCGACGGCTATCGCATCCAGGCGCTGTTCCTGCGGGTCGCGACCATGGCCGATGCCTATCGCGTCAGCACCCCGCCGCTGGCCAAGCCGCAGGTCGCGATGATGACCAGCCCGCATATCCGTGAAGGAGACCGCCCATGAGCTTCACCCTCGATCGTCGCACCGCCCTGCGCGGCATGGTCAACGGCATGGCCGTGGCCGTCGGCCTGCCGCTGCTCGACATCTTCCTCGACGGCAACGGCACCGCCATGGCGGCGACCGGCGCGCCGATGCCGATCCGTTTCGGCACCTGGTTCTGGGGGCTGGGCGTCAATCCGCCGCGCTGGTTCCCCAGCGCCGCCGGCAAGGATTATGAGCTGAAGGTCGAACTCGCCTCGATCGAGGCGCTCAAGCACAAGGTCAATATCCTGGGCGATTTCACCCTGCCGCTCGACGGCAAGCCCAACCTGCCGCACATCAGCGGCGGCATCGGTATCCGCACCGGCATGGCGATCGATTCAGACCGAGGCCTGCCGGGGCCATCCTTCGACGTGTCGATCGGCGATGTGATCGGCACCCGCACCCGCTTCCGCTCGATCGAGCTGTCGGCGACCGGCGATCCGCGCAATTCGCTGTCGGGGCGCGGCAATGGCAATCTCAACCCGGCGGAAGTATCACCCGCCGCCCTTTATACAAGGCTGTTCGGCGCCGGCTTCCATGATCCCAACAGCGCGACCTTCACCCCCGATCCGGCAGTGATGGCGCGGCGCAGCGTCCTGTCCGGCGTGTCCGACCAGCGCCAGGCGCTGGAGGCGCGGCTGGGCGCGGCCGACAGGCAGCGGCTCGACCAATATTTCACCTCGCTGCGGCAGCTGGAAAACCAGCTCGACGTGCAACTGACCAAGCCGGCGCCGATGCAGGCCTGTATCGTCCCGCCCAAGGTGCCCGACCTGCCCGTCAATGCCGAGATCGAGAATGTCATGCGCAATCACGAGATCATGACCGATCTGCTGGTGATGGCGATGGCCTGCGACAATGTCCGCCTGTTCAACATGAACTTCAACAATGGCGCGTCGTCGCTGACGCGGGTGGGCAGCACTATCACCCATCATCAGCTGACCCATGAGGAGGTGCTGGATAACCGGCTGGGCTATCAACCCGAAGTCACCTTCTATGTCGACAAGTGCATGGAGGCCTGGACCTATTTCATCAAGGCGATGGACGCGGTGAAGGAGGGCGACCGCACCCTGCTGGATAACAGCCTGGTCTTTGCCCATAGCGAGACCGAGTTCGCCAAATTCCACACCATCGACAATATCCCGATGATGACGGCCGGATCGGCCGGCGGACGCATCCATACCGGCCAATATATCACCGGCGACGGATCGCCGGTCAGCCGGGTCGGCCTGACCCTGCAACAGGCGATGGGCGTGCCGGTCGACCGTTGGGGCACGGGCAGTCTGGAGACGAACAAGATCATCCCCGGACTGATAGTTTGATCCCCTATTCCACCCGCGCCGCGTAAAGGCCGTGGTGCGACAGCATGAACAGGGTCTTGCCGTCCGGGCCGCCGAACAGCAGCTGTAGCGGCCGTTCGGGCACATCGATCCGACCGATCGGCTTACCGTCGGGCGCATAAACGAAGACCTGGCCATTGGCGACATAGACCCGGCCCTGCGCGTCGCTGACCACGCCCTCCCCGCCACGATCGGCGAAGGGCTTGAGGTCGGTCAGCGTGCCGTTGCCGGAGACTAGTGCGCTGTAGGTGCGGTTTTCCGATCCGTTGGTGACATAGATGCGCTGGCTCGGCTTGCCCTGAACGAAGCCATAGCTGTCGAGCGTGTGGGAAAAGCGCAGGCCGCGATGGTCGACCGGTCCCTGGGCAAAGACGCGCCAGGCTGGCAGGGCGATGCTGCCATCGGGTGAGACATAGGCTTGGGCATTGGACTGCGCGGCGTCGCGGGCGAACATGTCGGCAAGCGCGGTGAACTGATAGGTCTTGGGATCGATCTGGTCCCTGAACTCGCCATTCACCCACCAGTTGACCGGGAAGATCGTGGATGCGCTGCCCTGCCCCGCAGGCGTCGCCGGGATGACGCTGACCTGCGCGTCCGGCGCGCCGGGGGTGACGCTATAGACGGTGCCGTTGCGGCCATAGGAGGAAAGGACGAGCAGATTGCCCGACTTGTCGATGGTCAGGTTCACCGGATCGAGCGCGGCGTCGCGGATCATCTCCAGCCGGCCCGCGTCGGACCAGCGCCAGATGCGCTGGAAGAAGCGGTCGACGAAATAGAGCCGGCCCTGTGCGTCCACCGCGCCACCGCCCAACCCGTAGAAACCGTCAGCGAGTTTCTCCACGCTGGCGCCGCCGAAGGTCGAGGGGGCGACCGGGTCGGGCTTCGCCGGCACGTCCAGCACGGCGAACTCGCGTTCGCGCACTTCCAGGCCATGGGTGATATCCTGAATGGCGTTTTCGAACGGATATTTGGTGAGGCGCAGGAAGGTGCCGCAGCCATTTTCGTCGCAGGTGCCGACCCCGCTTTCCGCGTTCACATGGACATTGCGGAAGCGGATGTCGTGCGAATTGTAGAGAGACACGGCGGTCGGCGCAGGCTTGCGCGTGCGGGTGACGCGATAGCCGTGGAAATTGGCGACCAGAATGTTGCGGGAGTCGCGGATTTCGAGCGCGACGGCATCGCCGCTCTCACCCGCCTCCCCCTCGGTCTGGGGCGCCAGCAATTCCCAGTTGGCGACGCGGTTGAGGCCGATTTCGGTGCGGACATGATGTTCGACCGAGGCCTGGATCAACCGGCCCGGCGTGTCCGTATCGGAGATCAAAATGCCCGGATGGCCGAAGGTGCTGGGGCTCCAGATATTAGCGAAGGTGCCCCCGCCCCCCTGCGTCACCCAGAGGCTGGCATATTGGCCGGCCCAGCGGCGCGATGCGTCGGGATCGGCGGTGGCGTTGTTGTTATAGGGATTGCGCCGGCTGCCATCGAAGGCATCGGTGCCATGGCCGCCCTGGAACTTGACGTCGTTGACCATGGAGTTGGCGCCGGCCTTCCATAGCAAGCCGGTCGCGCGCGGATTGGCGCCATTGGTGTCGAGCGCCAGACCGGCGACGATCGCGTCGCCGCCCTGCGCGCTTTCAATGAGCGCCTTGGGCGCACCGACGCCCTGGAAGGCAGGCGTGCCATCGGGCAGGACGATCTGGGTCAGGCTGGGGTGCAGGCCGATCAGCACCGTGTCGGCGCGCAGCCGCAGCGTGTCGCTCACCTTGTAGAAACCGGCGGGGAAGTAGACGACGCGGTGGCTGTCGATCGCCTTCTGCAGCGCGGCGGTGTCGTCCGTGCTATTGTCGCCCTTCGCCCCCAATGTGCGGACATTCACCCATTCGGCGACGGGCGGCAGCGGGCGAATGGCGGGCGCGCCGGGTGCGGGCAGGCTGGCGATCGGCTGCGCCTGCATGTCGGTCTTATAGTCGCCGATCCGGCCAAGGCCCGGCAGAGTCAGGCCATGGGTGAAGGAGGAGACCTTGTAAGCCTTCCCCTGCCCCGCCACCGTCCGGCCGCTTTCGCGGAAGCGGGCGAAGGTCGGGGTGTTGGCGGCCAGCACATTCTGGAAGCCGACCTGGGTATAGACATTCTTCTCGTTGGAGATGATGACGCCAGCCTTCGAAACATTTTCGAAGCGGACATCCTGGCCCCAGAGCCAGTCGCCATAGCCCCGGTCAATCTCGATCCCGACCGGCACATTGCGGAAGGCGACATTGAGCAGGGTCAGCCCGGCCTCATGCTCGCGAATGGCGGCGTCGCGCTGTCCCTCGAACGTCGCATCGACCAGGGCGAAGGGCCAGGCAGGCGAGGTCTTTTCCGCCAGGATGCCATAGCGGCCGCCCTTGAAGTGCAGATCCTCCGCCTCGTTGGCGACATGGTAGAGGCCGGCGAGGCCCGAACCGATGTCGAAATCGACATGGCTGACGAAGCTGTGCTGGGCGGAATGGAAGCGGATCGCGGTCGCCGCCGGATTACCGTCCATGATGCGGAAATCGATATTGCCGAGCGCGGAATAGAAGGTGCCCGGATTGGCGTCGGCAATTGTCTTGTCGAACGGCACGCTGCCGGCCGGGGGGAAGGCGGCGGGCCAGCTTTCCTTGTCCGTCTGACGCTTGCCGCCGGTGAAGATCAGCATATGGGCGACGCCGCGCTGGAAACCGGGCGTGTTGGCGCCGAGCAGGATCACCGGGCGCTGCGCGCCGATGCCGAAGATGCGCACGCCGGGCCACAGGAACAGGGTACGGCTGATGCGGTAGGTGCCCTGGGGCAGGAAGACGATGCCGCCGCCGGGCGTCGCGGCGGCTGCGTCGAGCGCCTGCTGGATCGCGGCGCTATCATCGGCGCGGCCATCGCCCACGCCCTTCACCGTCACGGCGCGCGCATCGTCGGGCATGGCGGTGTAGACGGACGGAGACGCGAAAGCCGGCTGCGCCGCCATCAGACATAGCAGCATCGACACACAAGCTCCGCTCAATCCGCCACGATACATCAGCCAGGCTCCGTAAAAAGAAGATGTCCCGGCCGTGCAGGACCGGGACAAGTTTGGGGGGAGAGATGTTATGTTTTATCAGAAATTGAAGCGGACACCGGCGCGATAGATGCGGCCCAGCGTGTCGTAGAGCGCCGGGTTGATATCGAGACCGGTGTTGGTCTGGGGCGAGGCAACCGGATCCTTGTCGAACAGATTGTCGACCTTGCCATAGAGGGACACACGGTCGCTGAACTTGAAGGTGGCGCCGATGTCGACATAGAAGGCCCCCTTCATCTTGTTATAGTCGATGGTCGGGTGGTTCGCGGTCGAGGTCGGGCAGGACGACTGGCAGACGACATATTGGTTGCCGAAGGTGCCGTCGCTGATCCAGCGTTCCTGCACCGTCAGGCTGAATTTGCCGCTGTCATAGGTCTGCACCGCCAGCCATTTCCAGTCGGGGGTGTTGCCGTTGTTGGCGCCGGCCTGATCGACCGGATCGACACCGGCAATGCCCGCCTCCACAATGAACTTGCGGATATGGGTGCCGAGCGCGCGGACGGTGAAGTTGCCCGGCAGGCCGAGCGGTTGCTGCCACTGATAGCTCGCCTCGATATCGAAGCCGCTGGTCCGCCAGGAGGCAAGGTTGAACGGCTGGACATTGATATAGTTGAGGCTGGGATTGGCATTGTCGAGGCTGAAGCCGCCACAGAAGGCCTGATTGCCATCATAGCAGAACTGGACGATCTGCTGCGCCGACAGGCTGGAGACGACGCCCTTCAGCTTGATGTCATAATAGTCGAATGACAGGCTGAGGCCCGGCAGCCAGGAGGGGCGCGCCAGCACGATACCGATTTCGGTGTTGCGGGCGATTTCGGGCTTCAGATTGGGGTTGCCGATGGTGTTCTGGAATGCCTGAACCGCTGCGCCCTGGAAGGGATCGCTGAAGTTCGGCAGGGTCGTGACGGTCGGCGCAGCGAACAGTTCCGACAGGTTGGGTGCCCGGACGTCGCGCGAGGTGACGGCGCGCAGGCGGATGCCGTCGAGTGGCGTGTCCCAGGTACCGCCGACCTTCCAAGCCCAGACCGTGCCCGATGTGCTGTAATGGGTGCCACGGCCCGCTGCGTTCAGGTTGGCGCGGCCGACCGCTTCGCTGTCGAACAGCGGCATGTCGATTTCCACGAAGCCTTCATAGACTTCATATTTGCCGCGACCGTTCTTGTAGTTGCCGGCTGCCCAGTTGCTGCCCTGTGCGCCATTGAGCAGCGGGTCGGCGGGATAATCGGCGCTGTTCGGGCTGAGATCGGACACGCCCGCGCCATAGGGATCGGCATTCACACGGTAGAATTCGCGGCGATATTCGGCGCCGAAGGCGACCGAGAGCGGGCCTGCCCACAATTCCACCGGATTGCCCGAGAAGTTGAGGCTCGCGACGTCCTGGGTCAGCTTGGTGTGCTGGAACGGGCCATTGTCATGCGGCGCGACATAGGCGAGCGCGGCGGCCGAGGGGGTGAAGCCACCGAAGATGTTGATCGGCTGGCAACCGAGCGCGCGGGCGGCCGGATCGGCGCAGACGATCGCGCCGTTGAGGGTGATCGCATTGGCCGCCGCAGCATAGCGGTTCTGCAGCACGATATCCTTCACCCGGATGTCCGAGATGGTGATGCCATGCTCATAATAGGCGTCATAATTCCAGTCGGTGCCGGCCGCGCCGAACTTGCCCTTGGCACCGGCGACGAAGCGATATTGCTTGCGATCGGTATAGACCTGCGGATCGGGGAAGGCGGCGTTGGACGAACCGAAGCCGAAGGAGGTGATGCCGGCGGTGGCGCACTGGTCACGCACCGACTGGGGCAGATAGGGGTTGGAACATTGGACGGTCAGGTTGGCGCGGCCATAGCCGGGGCTAGGCTGGTTGTTGGTCTTCACCTGCGCGACATTGACCGTGACATAGGCTTCGTTGTTGTCGGCGAAATCATAGCCGATCCGGCCATAGCCGTTGATGCGTTCCAGCGAGGATTTGAGCGAGGCGCCCGAGCCGGGTGCGCCCGACAGGTCGCCGCCCTCGCAGAAGCTGTTGCCGCGATAGCAGTTGGTGACCGCGCCGGTGCCGGTCGGCGTGCCGTTCGAGCCATAGTTGAACTGATAGGGATTGCCATTCTGGTCGAAGGCGATGCCCTGCAGCGGGCCATTGTTGATCAGGCCGTAGCGGGCATATTGATAGGGCTGGGCATAATCGCGGTAATTATATTGCGGCAGGCCATTGTTGGTCTGGCCGGTGTTCATCAGCGTGGTGGCGCGATACCAGTTGCGGCTGCCCGCGAGATCGGTGCCGAAGTCGCCGGCGCCCACGCCGCCTTCATGGTCATATTCGCCGCTGACCACGACATGCAGACGATCGTCCATGAAGGATTTGCCATAGGCGGCCTGGACCAGCGCGGTTTCGTCATCGCCATATTTGGTGATGCTGCCCAGGATATTGCCCTTGAAGCCTTCGAAATGAGTGTCGGTGATGAAGTTGACCACGCCGCCGACCGCGTCCGAGCCGTAGGAGGCCGAGGCACCGCCGGTGACGACGTCGACGCGCTTCACCAGCAGCTGCGGGAACATGGAAATGTCGGGCACGCCGGTGACATTGGCGCCAACGACGCGCTGGCCGTCGAGCAGGGTCAGGGTGCGGATCGCGCCCAGGCCACGCAGCGAGAAGGAGCTGAGGCCCTGCTGGCCGCTGGACGTGGAGAAGGTGCCGGTGGCGGCGCCGGTCGAGCCCTGGAGCGAGGGCAGCTGGGCGATGGTGTTGAAGATGTTGGGCTGGGCGTTGTTGGCGATCTGCTCCTCACCGATGACGGTGGTGGGCGTCGGCGCATTGAAGCCGCTGGTGGTGATGCGCGATCCGGTGACGATGATGTCGGCGCTCTGTGCGGCCGGCGCATCGCTCGTCTGGGCCTGCGGCGCGGGTTCGGCCGCCGGTTCGGTCTGCGCCTGGGCGGTGCCGGCCAGCGCCATGATGGCGACGGCGGCCAGGCTGACGCCCGCCATATGCCGATGGATTGCGATCTGCACGTTCATTCCTCTTCCCCTCTTGTCACCAGGCGCCCTCCCGGCGTCGGCGCGCCCATGGCGGGCTATTGTGTGAGTATTAATCCCGAGCGGTCGCCACCGCACTTACGACATAGGTCGTAGGCGGCGGTGAACCGTCGCTTTTTCAGGGCTTTGCGGCGTAAAGCGCGTGGTGCGTCAGGATGAAAAGCGTGCGCTTGTCGGGGCCGCCGAACAGGATCTGGAGCGGCCGGTCGGGCACGTCGATGCGGCCAGATTCCTTGCCGTCGGGGCCGTAGACGAAGATCTGGCCATTGGCGACGAATACCCTGCCCTGCCCGTCCACCGCGACGCTCTCGCCACCGCGATTGGCGAAGGGTTTGAGGCCGGTCAGCGTGCCGCCCGGCCCCACCGTGCCGCTATAGGTGATATTCTCCGACCCGTTGGTGACGAACAGCCGATCCCCGATCTTGCCGGAGACGAAGCCATTGGCGTTGAGGCCATCGGACCAGCGCCAGCCGGTATGATCGATCGGCCCCTGCTGCCAGACGCGGAAGGCCGGCAGGGACAGGCTGCCGTCGGGTGAGACATATTCCTTGGCCTTGGGCGTGCCGACGTCACGGGCGAACATTTCGGCCAGCGTCGTGAACTCGTAGGTCTTGGGGTCGAGCTGGTCGCGAAACTCGCCATTATTCCACCAGTTGACCGGCAGCAGCGTCTTGGCCGCGCCAGAGCTGCGCACCGGGGTCGGCTGGATCAGCGTCAGCGCGTCCTTTGGACCGGCGGGGTCGAACGAATAGGCGCCCCCCTTCGCGCCGAGCGAGGACAGGACCATGACATGACCCGAAGCGTCGATGGCCAGATTGACCGGATCGAGCGCATGGTCGCGAACGATCTCCAGCCCCTTGCCCTCGCTCCAGCGGTGGATGCGCTGGAAGCGGCGGTCGATGAAATAGAGCTGCCCTTGCGCGTCCACAGCCGCGCCGGAGATCGACCAGAAGCCATCCTCCAGCTTCTCGACCTTCGTGCCCGAAGGCGCGACCGCAGGGACCGCGCTGCCGGCCGGGCCGATATCCAGCGCGGCAAACTCGCGCTCGCGCACCAGCAGCTTGCGGCTGACATCCTCGATCGCATTGTCGAACGGATATTTGCTGGCGCGCAGGAAGGTGCCGCAGCCTTCATCGTCGCAGGTGGCATAGCCGCTCTCGCCATTCACATGGACGTTGCGGAAGCGGATATTGCCGGAGTTGGTGATCTTCACCGCGCTCTTTTCCGGCGCATAGGTCCGGGTGACGCGATAGCCATGATAGTTGGCGAACAGCAGGTTGCTGGAGTTGCGGATATCGAGCGAGATGGCGTCGGGGCCGTCATCCACTTCCTGCTCGGTCTGGGGCGCCAGGAACTCCCAGTTGCGCACATTGTCGAGCACAATCTCGTTGCGGGCATGATGTTCGACCGACATTTCATAGACATGGCCGGGCGTATCGGTGTCGGTGATGTAGAAGCCCGCCTGGGCAAAGCTGTTGGGGCTCCACACGTCAGCGAAGGTGCCGCCGCCGCCGTCCGTCACCCAGATGCTGGGATATTGGGCGTCGAGCCGGCTGTCGGTGACCGGATCGCCGGTGTTGACGCGCAGCGTGCCGAGCATCTTGCCATCGGCAGTGGGCGTGCCGCCACCGCCCATTATCTTGACGTCCTCGACCAGGCTCTGTTCGCCCGATCGCCAGAGCAGGGCGGAGGCGCGCGGGTTCACCCGGCCGGTGAAGAGGCCGAGGCCGGAGAGGATATTGTCGCCGCCCTTGCGGCTTTCGAGGATCGGCAGGACGGCGCCGAGGCCGGCATGTTTGGGGTTATTGTCGGGAATGAAGAGCTGGGTGATAGCCGGGTGCAGGCCGATCAGGATACTGTCCGGGCGCAGGGTCAGCCTGTCCGTCACCTTGTAGAAGCCGGTCGGGAAATAGAGGATGCGGTTGGCGTCGATCGCCTTTTGCAGGGCGGCGGTGTCGTCCGCCTTGCCGTCGCCGACTGCGCCCAGGGTGCGGACATTGACCCACTGCTCCATCGGCGGCAGGTCGCGGATCGCGGACGCGCGGGGCGCCGGCATGGCGGAGAGCGGCTGGATGTCGGCGGTGGTGGCATAATCGCCCGTGTGGCCGAGTGCCGGGACGGCGAGGCCATAGGAGAAATTGGCGACCTTATAGGTCTTGCCCTTGCCGTCGATCGTCCTGCCGCTGTCGCGGAAGCGGGCGAAGACCGGGCTGTTGACCGCCAGCGCATTATCGAAGCCGACCTGGGTGAAGACATTCTTCTCGTTCGAGATGACGACCCCGGCCCTGGACACATTTTCGAACCGGACATCCTTGCCCCAGAGGCTGTCGCTGTAGCCCCGGTCGATCTCGATCCCGACCGGCGTGTTCTTGATCGCGACATTGACGAGGGTAAGGTCGACCTCATGCTCGCGGATGGCGGCGTCGCGCTGGCCGTCGAAGCTGGAGTCCAGCAGGGTGAACTGCCAGGCGGGCGAGGTCTTTTCGGTGACGATGCCATAGCGACCGCCCTGAAAATGGACATTCTCGATCACGTTGCCGGCCTGATAGACGCCGGCGAAGGCGGTGCCGAGGCGGAATTCCATATGGCTGAGGAAGGCATGCTGGGCCATGCGGAAGCGCACGCCAGCGGCGGCCGGATTGCCCGCGCCGATCTCGATATCGACATTGCTCATCGACGAATAGAAGGTGCCCGAATTGGCGTCGCGAACGATCTTGTCGCGGGGCACGACCGTCGGCACCGGGACCGGCACCTTGCCAACCTGATATTGATCGCCGCCAGCGAAGATCACCATGGTCGACACGCCCTGCTGAAAGCCCGGCGTGTTGGCACCGAGCAACAGCACCGGCCGGGTCGGGCCGACGCCATAGACGCGCACGCCCGCCGGCACGATCAGCGAGCGGGTGATGCGATAGGTGCCCGACGGCAGGAAGACGATGCCATGGCCGGTCGCGTCGCGGGCCTGGTCGAGCGCCTGCTGGATCGCGGCGCTGTCATCGGCACGGCCATCGCCGACCGCCTTCACCGTCACCGCATGGGGCTCGGCCGGCGCGACCGGGAAGACCGAGGTCGTCGCGGCAAAGGCCGGTACCCCGATGCTTGTTGCCGCCAGCAAAGCCGCGATCATGCTGCGTCCGATCATGTCCGCCTCCCATCCTCATTTTTATAGATGGTGCATGGCTAGGGGAGCGGTCGCGGCTTGGCACTTGCGACAAAGGTCGTAGTTTTCCTGTGGGGTGACGCGGCCTTATAGCGGGAAGACCGATCCCCCTGCCCCAGCGACCAAGGACGCCCGCTTGCCGATTTTCGCCGACCCTGCCCCCATTTCGCCCAAAGCCGTGGGACGCGCCGTCATCGTCATGGGGGTGAGCGGCTGTGGCAAGTCGACGCTGGGCGCGATGCTGGCGCAGGCGCTGGACTGCCCGTTCCTGGAGGGCGACATCTATCATTCGGCGGCGGCGGTGGAGAAGATGCGCGGCGGGCAGGCGCTGACCGACGATGATCGCTGGCCCTGGCTCGACCGGCTGGGCGCGGCGATCGCGGGCACGGTGGCGGCGCAGGGCGTGGCGGTGGCGGCCTGCTCCGCATTGAAGCGCACCTATCGCGACCGGCTGCGCGCGGCGATCGGCGTGCCGGTGCATTTCATCCTGCTCGACAATGACCGCGACGAACTGCTGGCGCGGCTGGGCAACCGGCCGGGCCATTATATGCCCGCCAGCCTGCTCGACAGCCAGCTCGCCACGCTGGAACCGCCGCTGCCCGAGGAAGGGGCGATGATCCTGACCACCAATGTCCCGGCGACCGAGCTGCGCGACCGGGCCCTGACCTGGCTGGGATCTGGCCTGGCTGGGATAGGGTCACACCGACGCGACAGTTGAAAGTTCATAGTGTCGATAGCCAGCAATGGCGGGCCGAAAATGGGCGTAATGCGCCTGTCACGCGCCGACGAAGCGACAGGGACGCGACACTGACGCTCCTTTGACGCGACAGTCAGGCGACAGTGAAGCGACAGCAAGGCGACAGTCGGACCGGCGCCGGGCGGCGCGCGCGACGCCGAATAACGAACCGGCGAAAGGCGTGATGGCGGAAGAATGGCCTGTTCCATCCGGCAGGATAGATCAGAGAAAGACCGAATAGGAAAGCGCCGCCAGACGAGCGCAGGCGACCAATGTCGGACATTCCTCCCCGGAACGGGGAGGTGGCAGCGCGAAGCGCTGACGGAGGGGCAGGAGCCTATTAGTGCTGCGCTATTGGGCTTGTGCCCCTCCACCGCCTGCGGCGGTCCCCCTCCCCAAGCAAGCTTGGGGAGGAATTGGGTCGCGTGCGGCTTAGCGATAGCGGCCCATCGTCACCTTGAGCCAGACCGGCTTGTCGATGATGTTGAGGCCATAATCAGTCTGGTCGCCGTTCCAGACGCGGTCGAAGACCCAGTTGTCGCCCTCGAAATGGCCTTCCTCGACCTTGACGATCATGCCGTTGGCCGGGGCGCCTTCGCGCGCGCCGAACTGAACGCGGACATGATCGCCGGTGAAGAGAAATTCATTGGCCGAAAGCTGCGCCACGACCATGCCGCCGACCATCGCCTTGTCCCAGGCCGGGGTGTCGGCATTGGGGAACCATTCGCGCTGGCCGAACTGCCACTGGCCAAAGCTGGCCGTCACCGTCCAGTCGCCCATGGTGGTGCTGAGCGGCGTGCCGTCGTCCGGCCGCGCCGCGCCCCAGGTCGGGTGGGCGAAGGCAATCTTCGCCCAGGGACGCATGGCCGCGCCGAGTACGCCGAATTTCGAGGCGAAGGCGTGGATGGTCGCATCGTCGAAGCTCTTGGCGCCGAGCGGATAGTTGAAATAGTCGGCATCATCCATGCCGAAGGGCGCGAAGCCGATCGCGCCGCGCCCCAGCGCCGACCAGAAATAGCGGGCATATTCGGCGGCATTGCCGATTTCCGGCACCATCAGCGCGTTGTCGGGCCGGGTATAGAGGTCGAGATGCTTGAAGACGTTGCGGCTGCCCCGGTCATAAATGTCGGGCGCGGCGAGATCGAGCGAGGGGGCCGCAGCCTTCCAGATGTCGATCACGTCGCCCTGCGGACCGCCGCTCGACACGGTCATCGGATCGACCGGCTTATAGGGATCGGTCAGCGAGGCGTTCACATACATGGGCAGCGGCTTGATCGCCTTGCCGGCCTTGGCCAGTTCCTCGATATAGCGGGCGGTGTACCAGCTGTTGAAAGTGCGGTCGGCGGTGTCGCCGAACACGCTCTTCCAGCTGCCCGCAGGCTTCTTGAGCGCACGGGTCAGTTCGGCCGGGACCGGGCCGTCGAACAGTTTCTGCGCGGTGGCGCTGAAGTCGCGGGGATTCTGGTAGCTGCCGACCTCATTTTCGGGCTGCACCATGATGACCGTATTCTGCGCATCATGATCGCGCACATAGGTCATGAGCTTCAAAAAGGCGCGCTTGTCCGCCGCCAGCGTGGCCGCGCCATGGGGCGAAAGCACGCCATGATCCTTGCCATCGGCGGTCTTCATGCGCGGGAAGCGGCGATTGTCGAGCTTCACCCAGTCGGGGGTATAGGCAAGGCCGGTATTCTTCCAGGCGCCGAACCAGAGGAGGACGATGCGCTTGTCATGGGCGCGCGCCTCGTCGAGCAGGGTCTGGACGAAGCTATAGTCGAACTCGCCTTCCTTGGGCTCAAGCTGCTCCCAGGCGACCGGCACTTCCACCGTATTGGCATGGATGCTGTCGAGCCGGTCCCAGACCTGCTTCAGGGGGGCGGCATAATTGCTGCTGTTATTGACCTGGCCACCCAGCATCAGGAAGGGCGCGCCATCGACGATCAGGGCGTGGCGGCCATTCTTGCTCTCGATATGCGGCACTTGGCTGCCATTCTGGGCGAGCGCGGGGGTGGCGAGCAGCATGGCGCCCGTGAGCAGGGGAAGAAGATTGCGCATCAGATCGGGTCTCTCAGGGCTGTTCGTCTAGGGAAAATATGCGGGTGGCGGCGGTCCATTTGGCGCCGGGGACGGACCAGGGCAACGGCCGCTGGACGCCGTCCATCTGCGCTTCCCAGGCCTGCACCGCCGGATCGGCGGCGTCGGCCGCCGCCTTGGCCGCCGGGTCGAAATCCGGGCCGGTCTCCATCAGCATGACCAGCCGGTTGCCGCTGCGATAGATATCCATCGCCCGGACATCGGCGGCACGGATGCTGGCGCCGATGTCCGGCGGCAGTGCGCCGGACGCATGCCAAGCCTCATATTGGGCGATGGCGGCCGCATCGTCGGCCAGGTCGATCAGCAACACATGACGCATCACATCACCCAGCCGCCGTCGATCACATGGACCGCGCCGGTGGTGAAGGCGGCATCGTCGCTGGCGAGATAGAGGACCAGGCCGGCAATCTCCTCCGCCTTGCCGAGGCGTCCCATCGGCTGGCGCGCGACGAAGGCGGTCTGGGCGGCTTCATAATCGCCGGTGTCGTGCAGCCGCTGTTGCAGCGAAGGCGTGTCCACGGTGCCGGGGCAGATGCAGTTGCAGCGAATGCCCTGCCCGACGAAATCGGCGGCGACCGCCTTGGTCAGGCCGATCACGCCCGCCTTGGTCGCGCCATAGGCGAAGCGGTTGGGGATGCCCTTCACCGAGCTGGCGATGGAGGACATGTTGACGATCGCGCCCGCGCCCTTTTCCACCATGCCCGGCAGGAAGGCCGAAATGGTGTGATATTGGGCGGTCATGTTGAGCGCGACGGCAAAGTCCCAGTCGGACTGGCTGCATTCGAGGATATTGCCGGCATGGACGACGCCGGCAATGTTAGCGAGGATGTCGATCGGGCCGATGTCAGCGGCCAGCGCGCGCACGGCGGCGCCGTCAGTGACGTCGAGGGCAAGGCGCTCGCAGCCCTCCAGCCCGTCAAGCGCATCGAGATCGCGGTCGGTGGCGAAGACGCGGGCGCCCTCCGCCACGAAACGCTCGACCGAGGCACGGCCGATGCCGCGGGCAGCGGCGGTGATGAGCGCGGTCTTGCCGGCGAGGCGGCCGTTGCGCGAGGCGCTCATGCGCGCGCCACCATCGGCAGACATTCGGGACCGATGGGATCGAAAGCCTTGTAGGTCAAAATAAACTCCTGATGGCCCAGTTGTTCGGAAAGGCTGCGCTCGCCCGCCGCGACGGCGAGGATGGCATCATAGATTTCCTGGCCGACCTGATCGAGGGTCGCTTCCCCCTCCAGGATGCGGCCGGCATTGACGTCCATGTCGGCGGCCAAGCGGCGGCCGGTTTCGGGATTGGCGCAGATCTTGATGACCGGCGAGATCGCCGATCCGACCACCGATCCGCGCCCGGTGGTGAACAGGGTGACATGCGCGCCACAGGCGATCAGCTCCACGATCTCGGCATTGTCGGAGATGTTGGGGAAGCCGAAGCGCGGCTCGCCATCGGGCACGACGTCGAGCAGATAGAGGCCGCCCATCGGGGGGATATCGCCCGGCTTCAATATGCCGTCGATCCGCGAGCTGCCCGACTTGCTGTAGGCGCCCATGGATTTTTCCTCCTGGGTGGTGAGGCCGCCTTCGGCATTGCCCGGCGCGAAGCTGCCAAAGCCCATGACGGTATAATAGGCCTCCGCCTTCTGCACGCAGGCCTCGATCGCGGCGGCGAGTTCGGGCGTGGCGGCGCGGTCGGCCATGATCTTCTCGCAGCCGACCAGTTCGCCGGTCTCCTCGAAGATGCAGGCCGCCCCTTCCGTCACCAGCCGGTCGAAAGCGCGGCCAACCGCCGGATTGGCGGTGATGCCGCTGGTGCCGTCCGACCCGCCGCAGATGGTGGCGACGACCAGTTCCTCGACGCCCATCGGCACGCGCTCGACAGATGCGATCTGCGCCCGCACCCGATCAACCGCTTCCAGACCGGCGGCGATGGTGGCGGCGGTGCCGCCCTTTTCCTGGATCACCAGCAGTTCGGCCGGGCGGCCGCTCGCTTCCACGACGGCGCGCAGCTTCTCGCGGTTGAAGCTTTCGCAGCCGAGCGAAACGATGACGAGGCCGCCGACATTGGGATGGGTGGCGATCGCCTCCATCACCTTGGCGGCATAGGCATTGGGATAGCAGCCGGGGAAGCCGATCAGTTGGACATCGGGATCATCCGCCTTGTCGACGATGCGGCGCGCGACATGATGCGCACATTCGACCAGATAGGCGACGGCGACGACATTGCGAATGCCCTTGCGCCCGTCGGATCGGAGCCAGCCCTGGATCATGCGCCCTGCTCCAGCGCGGTGCGGGTGTGGCTGCTGATATAATCGCTCTTCATATTGTGCATATGGACCCATTGGCCAGCCGCGACCGGCGCAGTCATCGAGCCGATCGGCGCGCCATATTTGATGACCTTGTCCCCCTGCGCCAGCGCCACACGGGCGATCTTGTGGCCGATCGCGATGCCCTCGCGCGCGGGGATGGTGCCGCCGGCGACGGGCAGGATATCGCCCGCCTCGATCGCGCTGACGCAGATCAGCACATTGTCGTCGGGGTGCAGCAGGATGAGGCGGCTGTCATGTTCAAGCATGGCTGTGGGCCTTGGCAAGAGGATGGGCACGGGCGGCGGCGTCGAGCGCCGGCCAGAGCGTGTCGGGGATGGAGGCGCCCAGGCGGGCGATCGTGTCATGGACCTGATCCGCGCCGACCAGGCCGGGGATCACGGCCATGACCTGCGGGTGGCGCAGCGGAAATTGCAGCGCAGCGGCGGGCAGCGCGACGCCGGCATCGCGGCAGAGCGCCGCCATGGCCTGGGCGCGGGCGAGGATCGCCGGGTCCGGGGCGGCATAGTCGAAATGGAGCGGGCCACTGAGATCGCGGGCGAGGATGCCGCTATTATAGGGGCCGCCGACGATGACCCGCACATCGGCGCTGGCGCAGCGGTCGAGCAGTTCCTCCGCGCCGCGATCGAGCAATGTGTAGCGGCCGGCGATCAGGATGGCGTCCAGTTCCACCCGGTCGAGCAGTTCGTGGCAGATCGCGACCTCGTTCACGCCGATGCCGATCGCGCCGATCGCGCCGGCGTCTTTGAGGTCGCGCATCGCCCGATAGCCGCCGTCGAGAAAGGCGGCAAGATGATCATCATGCGCGTCGCCATGGGTCAGGCGGCCGATATCATGGGCGAGCAGCAGGTCGATGCGATCGCGGCGCAGGCGCTTCTGGCTGCTTTCGAAGGAGCGCAGCACGGCGTCATGGCCATAGTCGAAATGCGGCTCGAACGGGTCGGCGTCGACGAAGCCATGGCGTTCGCCTTGCGCGTCGGTGGGCCGCAGCAGACGGCCGACCTTGGTCGAGACCCGCGCGCTGCCCTGCGGGTCATGGTCGGCGAGCGCCGCGCCCAGCCGCCGTTCGGCAAGGCCAAAGCCATAATGGGGGGCGGTGTCGAAATAGCTTATGCCGGCGGCGAAGGCGGCGTCGAGGGTCGCGCACGCTTCCGCATCGCTGACCACGCGATAGAGATTGCTGATGGGCGCAGTGCCCATGCCCAGGTTGGGGAAATCGATCATGCGGCGGCTCCCTGCGTGACGCGATAGAGGCGGGCGGCATTGTCGGCGAAGACGGCGCGATGGGCCGCCACCGGCACCGAGGCGCGGGCGAGGTCGAGCCAGTCGGCATAATCGGACGCGAGGGTCAGCACCGGCCAGTCGCTGCCCCAGAGCAGGCGATCCGGGCCGAACAGGGCAACCAGTTCGGCGATGAAGGGAGCGGCGGCGCCCTCCCCTACCCCCGGCGCCAGCTCTGTCAGCAGGCCCGACAGCTTGCAGGCGACATTGGGGCAGGCGGCGAGATCGGCCATGGCGGCGCGCCAGTCCGCCGGGATCGCGTCGCCGACAAGCGGCTTGGCAGCGTGATCGATTATGATGCTGAGGTCGGGCTGGCGCCGGGCCAGCCGGGCGAGCGAGGCGAGATGCTGCGGCCGCACCAGTGCGTCGAGCACCAGCCCTTCGCGGGCCAGCGCCGCGAAGCCAGGCGCCAGTGCCGGATCGTCGAAACAGTCGGACGCGCGGCCCTGCATCATCGGGCGGATGCCGACCAGTGGCCCGGCGACCTGCAGCGCGGCGACGCGGGCGGCGACATCGCCGGTGAGGTCAACCCAGCCGATGACGCCGGCGATGCGATCGGTTTCGGCGGCGAGTGACAGCAGCCAATGGGTGTCGGCATCCGATTCCTGGCTCTGCACCAGGATCGCGGCATCGACCTTGTTGGCATCGAGCTGCACGAGCAGATCATCCAGCCCATAGTCGCGATGGATCGCCGGCAGGTCTTCGCCGGGCCAGCTGCAATCGTTGCAGCCAAGCTGCCAGAGATGGACATGGGCGTCGATCATGCCGCCCCGCCCTTGCCGCGCATGCGATGGGCATAGGCCGCGACCAGCAGGAAGCAGAGCGCGGGCACCAGCATTGCGGCGTTGATCGTGCCGGCCATGTCGGAAATCAGGCCCATGAGCGCGGTCAGCACAGCGCCACCAATGATGGCCATGACGATCATCGACGCGCCCGGCTTGGTCAGCGGGCCGAGCCCGTCGAGCGAGAGGACGAAGATGGTCGGATACATGATCGACATGAAGAAGCTGGCGGCCACCAGCGCGACGACGCCGGGCAGGCCGAGCCAGACGCACCCGACCAATGCGAGGCCGAGATTGACGAGCGCGAACAGCCGCATCAGCCGCGCGCCATCGAAGCGGGAGAGCAGCGCCGCACCGGCAAAGCGGCCGGCCATGAACAGGCCGAGCGACAGGGTCAGCAGCCAGGCGGCATGCTGGGCGGTGATGCCCGGCAGCGCGGCCTGCGCATAGCGGATGAGATAGCTCCAGATGCCGACCTGCGCACCGACATAGAAGAATTGGGCGGCGACCCCGGCCAGATAGCGGGGGCGACGCAGCAACTGGCGATAGCCGGCCAGCGGCGAGGTAGCGCCGGCATGGCCCTCCACTGCCGCCTTCGGGAAGGATGTGCGCGCGAGCAGAGCCGCCCAGGCCAGCACGACCAGCGCGATCAGCAGATAGGGCAGGCGCACGGCCGCGGCAGCAGCGGCGCCCTGTGCCGGCGCATCGGACAGGATCAGCGTCGCGCCCAGCGCCACGCCGGTGATCGAGCCGAGCGGATTGAACGCCTGGGCAAGGTTGAGGCGGCGGGCGGCGCCGGCGGCATCTCCCAGCACCGCGACCATCGGATTGGCGGCGGTTTCGAGGAAAGCGAGGCCACTGGCGATCACGAACAGGGCGAACAGGAAGAAGGGATAGCTGACCGCGGCGGAGGCCGGCAGGAACAGCAATGCGCCAAGCGCGAACAGCAGCAGGCCCAGGATCACCGTCGCCTTGTAGCCGAAACGCTGCGCCGTCAGCGCGGCGGGAATGGCGAAGCAGAAATAGCCCAGATAGAAGGCCGACTGGACCAGGCCCGAGGCAAAGTCCGAAAGGGCGAAGGCGTGCCGGAAATGGGCGATCAGCACGTCGTTGAGATTATTGGCAAGGCCCCAGAGGAAGAAGAGGCCGATCGTCAGCATGACCGCCATCTTTGTGGCGCCGCTATCTTCCTGTCTGTCTACCCTGGCATCTGCCTGCATCACCCATCCTCTCTATTGGCGAACATGGCAGGCCCGTCCCTGTTGGGATCGGGCCTGCGCAGTCGGGGGAGGTTATACGCCTCCCATGCGGATCAGTAGGTGATCCGGGCCGTCAGGCTGATGCGACGGTCATTGACCACCACGTCACGCGGACGGCTGTCGATGCCGAAATAGGTCGCACGACGGGTGTTGGTCAGGTTGGTGCCGTCCAGCGCCACCGCGAACTGCGGCGTCACATTATAGCTGATCGACGCGTCGAGCTGACCGAAGGGCTTGTTGAACACCGGCAGGCTGCCGGTGCCGTTGCCCGCCGTGGTCACGACATATTTGCTGCGCCAGTTATAGGCGACGCGGGCCGACAGGCCGCCCTTCTCGTAGATGCCGACGATATTGTAATTATATTTCGACAGCAGTTCGAGCGGAACGTTGGTGACGGGGCCGCTGGTGGCGGGCGACGGTGCCTGCGAGTCCACATAGGTGAAGTTCGCCTGCATGCCGAGGCCGTCGAACGGACCGGGCAGGAAGTCGAAGAACTGCTGATAGGCCAGTTCAAAGCCCTTCACCTTGCCCTTGGCGACATTGCCATAGGACGTCACTTCGTAAGTGTAGGTGTTGCCGTTGTCGAAAGTCACTTCACGGTTGGCGACCGCAGTCTGGATGTAGTTCTTGATATTCTTGTAGAAGGCCGCCGCGGTCAGCGAGCCGGTCCGCGAGAAATACCATTCCAGCGTCGCGTCCAGATTGTCCGACTTCATCGGCTTCAGATACGGGTTGCCGCCGCTGGCCGTGTGAATCTGATTTTGCTGCGCACTACCCGGCTCGGTGATTGTCAGGCTGGGAGCAAGCTGGGTGAAGCTGGGGCGCGAAATATTCTTCGCGGCCGCGAAACGCAGCTGCAGATTATCGGTCAGGTGGACGCGCAGGTTCAGGCTCGGCAGGACCGAGGTATAGTCATCCGACACCGCAATCGGGTTGAACACGGTCGGGCCGTTGGTTTCGGTGCCATCCGGATTCTGGATGATCGTGGTCTGCTGATAAAAGCCCGACACGTCGAGATTGGTGCGGATCACGCGGACGCCGATATTGCCGTCGACCGGATCGGCCTTGAAGAAGGCGGTGGCATAGCCGGTGAAGGTCTTCTGCCGCTGCTGGTTGGTGCCGCTCTGGGTATAGGCCGGCGCGCTGGCAATGCCCAGCGTGTCGAGCGTGTTCTGATAGTTGCGGATGATGCCGCGGTTGAAGGCGATGATGTTGCCGAACAGGTCGGCGTCGCCGCGGAAGAAGTCGCCCAGGTCAACCGTTTCCAGTTCGCTGGGGATGCCCGACAGGCCGGTATAGCGATAGCCGGTGTCGATCGTGCGGTTCTTGCGGTCGGCATAGCGGAAGCCGGCCTTGATCGACGACAGGATGCCGGCATCGAAGCGATATTCGGCGTCGAGGCGCGCGGTCTTGTCCGACGCCTTCGATTCATTGAGGTTATCGAGATAGAAGGCGCTGGTGTAGGTCGCCGGGTTGGTGAGGCCGGTTTCCGAACCGATGTTCACGACCGGGACCGAGCCCGAAATATCCTGATACAGCGTATCGGCGGTGCCATTGAGGCCGAAGATCGAGCGCAGATTCTTGGTCTTGGCATCGACATATTGGCCGTCGGCGGTGATCGTCAGATTGTCGACCGGCTTCCACTTCAGGTTCAGCGAATAGTCCGTCGTGATCGAATGACGGGTCTGGGAGCTGGTGTTGTTGCCGATCGGCACGTTGATGAAGGTGCCGCTCTGGAAATCGCCATTGTCGGCATAGGTGAAGGCCGCGCCCGGCTGAGGCGTAATCGCGACGTCGCCGCTATAGGCGAAGAAGCTGTAATCGTCGTAACGGAACTTGTAATCCGAACGGAAGACTTCGGCGGTCAGTTCCAGCGTGTCGCTGGGACGCCACTGCAGCGCGACATCGGTGCCGAGGCGACGACGATCGCCATAGACTTCGCCGATACCAGTGCCGTGCGGCAGGGTCGTGGTCTGGCCAAGACGACCGAGTTGGACGGCGGTCGCATAATCGACCGGCGAAACGGGATTACCGTTCGCATCAACCGACTGATCAAGCGTGTAGAAGGGCTCAGTCGAGATGGTGTCCTGACGGAAGGCGGTCTTCTGGAACGAGACGCTGGCGAGGATACCGATTTCACCGATGCCGGTGTCCCAGCGGTCGCTGACCATCAACGAGGCCGAAGGCTTGAACTTGTCGGTCAGGTCGAAATAGCTCTGGGTCGCGGTGGCGGCGACCTTCAGACCGTCAAAGTCGAACGGCTTGCGGGTGCGGAAGTTGATCGTGCCCGACAGCTGGTCCTCGATCAGGTCGGCCGACGGGTTCTTGTAGACGTCGATGCCGGCCAGCAGTTCGGACGGAATGTCTTCCAGGCTCAGTTGGTTGGCGCCCGAGGCGGTGAAGATGTCGCGGCCGTTGAGTTCGGTGCGGACCTGGGTCAGGCCGCGGATCGCGACCGAGCTGCCTTCGCCATATTGGCGCTGCACCTGGATACCGGGGATGCGCTGCAGCGCTTCGGCGACGTTCCGGTCGGGCAGCTTGCCAATGTCTTCGGCGACGATCGAGTCGACGATCACGTCGCTGTTGCGCTTGATCGACTGGGCGCTGGAAAGGCTGGCGCGGACACCGGTGACAACGATGCCATCTTCGGACGCAGGAGCATCGCTCGACTGTTCCGCAGCCACATCCTGGGCGTGCGCCTGCACGCTGCACCCCAGCATGACGCTGGCGAGCGAGATACCGGCGAGCAATTCCGCACGCGACGGCACGTTAAAATTCTTGAACATTTGGTCCCTTCCTCTCCCCTGGCCCCTGGTCGGAGCACTGATCGATTCGGCGCCGCGATGCCGCGGCAAAAACATATTCCCCTGCCGTGATATTTCCCTATTGGGAGCGATACCAACGCGGCGCCCTATTACTCTCCGTTTCCAATTTGTGAAATATAAAAATTGATTTCACCTGTAGATGGTGTGTAGGGAAGGACCAACAGATGATGGCGCTACCAAAGGCGAGATAGCGCCCGATTGGTGAGGGGATCGGGATGGAAGGCAAGGCGCGCTACCAAGCGCCGGCCCTGAAGAAAGGGCTGGAAATTCTGGAGCTTCTGGCCGGTTCCAGCGAGCCGCTGATCATGTCCGACATATCTGCCGCGCTTGGCCGGTCGGTCAGCGAGATTTTCCGCATGCTCCAGGTGCTGGAGGAACATGGCTATATCGCCCGCGCCGAGGATGGCTATCGCCTGACCAACCGGCTGTTCACCCTGGGCATGAGCCAGCCGCCGATTCGCGACCTTGCCTCCACCGCCCTGCCGGTGATGCAGGAACTGGCGCGGCAGGCCGGGCAAAGCTGTCATATGGCGGTGGTGTCGGGCGCGGAAATGGTCGTCATCATCGCGATCGAGGCGCCGGGCCTGTCGGGCTTTGCCGTGCGCGTGGGCTATCGCCGGCCGCTGCACCGTTCCAATTCCGGCCGCATCCTGCTCGCCTTCCAGTCGCCCGAAAATCGCGAGGCGATGCTGAAGGACATCCGGGCCAGCGATCCGCAGTTCGAGGAAGGCGACCTGGTCGCGCGGCTGGACGCCGCCGTCGCGGCGGGCGGCGCGGTGTCTCCCAGCCCGATGCTGACCGGCATCACCGACCTGTCCGCACCGATCCTGGTCGGCGGGATCGCCCGCGCATCGCTGACCATGCCCTTCGTCGACGGCGCCGCCAACCGGGCGAGCATCGAGCAGTGCAATGATCTGGTGCGCGGCGCCGCGCAGGCGATCGGCGCAGCCATGTCGCCGATCAAGGATGCGCCGTCCCGCGCCACCGCCATGGAGGAAGAGCAATGACCCTGCTGGATCGCCGCAGCGCGCTGATCGCCGCCGCCGGCCTTGCCGCCCTGCCCGGCCTTGCCGCCGCGCAGACGACGACGGCCGACGAGGTGATCGAACTATGGTCCGGACCGCCGCCCGGCGACACGGGCGCGCAGATCGTCCGCAAGATCGACGACCAGTCGAAAGACCCGGCCAAGCCCGATCGCTGGGTGACGGGGATCGCCCGGCCGGTGCTGGTCGTGCGCCGCCCTGCCCGCCCCAATGGCGCGGCGATGCTGGTAGTGCCGGGCGGCGGCTATGGCTTCCTGTCCTACGACAATGAGGGGACAAGCCAGGCCGCCTGGCTCAACGAACGGGGCATCACCGCCTTCATCCTGCTCTATCGCCTGCCCGGCGAAGGCTGGGCGCAGCGGCAGGATGTGCCGTTGCAGGATGCCCAGCGCGCGATGCGGCTGATCCGCGCGCTGGCTGTCAATTTCGCTGTCGACAAGAGCCGTGTCGGCGTGCTCGGCTTCTCGGCCGGCGGCCATCTGGCGGGATCGCTGGCGACGCGCCATAGCGAGCGCGTCTATGCCCCGGTCGATGCCGCCGATCGCGAAAGCGCGCGCCCCGATGTCGCCGGCCTCATCTATCCGGTGGTCAGCCTCGACGCGCCCTTCACCCATGGCGGGTCGCGCGACATGCTGCTGGGTGAGGGCGCCAGCGCCGACATGCGCCGCGCCCGGTCGGTGGAGATGCGGGTGGACGGCGGTACGTCGCCCATCTTCCTGGTCCATGCCAGCGACGACGGGCTGGTGCCGCCGGCCAACAGCATCGCCCTGTTCCAGGCGATGGAAGCCGCCAGGCGTCCGGTCGCGCTCCATATTTTCGAGGATGGCGGCCATGGTTTCGGCACGCGCCTGCCCAGGACGATGCAGGCGTCGGCCTGGCCCGGCCTGTTCATGACATTCGCCGCCAAGCAGGGATTGCTGGCGCAATGAAGACAGCGCTGTCGATAGGCCTGCTCGCGCTTGTCGCAAGCGCTGCGTCCGCGGCACCGGACTCCTATCAAAGCTCGCCCGAACGCCGCACCGTCGCGGACAAGGATTGGGGGCCATGGCTTGGCCCGTTCCGCGCGAAACTGGTGCCCAGCCTGATGCAGGATTTTGGCGAACGCTATCTTTACGCCCCGGCCAATGCCGCGCTGCCCGCGCCGAAACCTGGCGAGCAGCGCGTCGTGTTTCTGGGCGATTCCATCACCGATCGCTGGAACCTGGCGGCCAGCTTCCCCGGCGAGCCCTATGTCAATCGCGGCATCGGCAGCCAGGTGACGGCGCAGATGCTGCTGCGCTTCCATCAGGATGTCGTGGCGCTGAAGCCGAAGGTCGTGGTGATCCTGTCCGGCATCAATGATGTCCAGGGCTTCCTGCAACAGGAAACACCCAAACAGATCGAGGCCAACTGGGAAGCGATGGCCGACATCGCCACCGCCCATCATATCAAGGTCGTGTTCGGATCGATCCTGCCGGTCAACAACTACACGGATGCGGCGAAGGATGTCGTGGCGGAGCGCAAGCCGGCCGAACTGGTCGCGCTCAACCAGTGGCTGCGTGCCTATTGCGCGCAGCATGGCCATGTCTTTGCCGATTATCATGCCGCGATGGTCGACCAGAATGGCCTGATAGCCGCCGCCTATACCCAGGACGGCGTCCATCCGCTGAACAATGGCTATGCCGTGATGGCGCCAATCGCCGCCAGGGCGATCGCGCAGGCGCTAGGAACAAGGAAATGAGGACGACGATGCTGCGTTTCACCGCCCCCCTTCTCGCCGCCGCCTGCGCGATGGCGCTGGCCATGCCGGCCCTCGCCGAAACCAAGGTGCCGGGCGATCCGCATGCCAATGATCCGGTCGGCATCGTCGCCGATCCCTGCCCCACCCACGAGAAGCCGAGCGACGAGGCCGGCTGGAAACTGTGGAACCTGCACATGCTGACCCGCGATTTCGGGCAGCTGTGCCGCTATGCCGCCGCCAACAAGGCGATCGAGGGCCAGAAAGTGCGGGTCGTCTTCATGGGCGATTCCATCACCGACAACTGGATCAACCTGGACCCGACCATGTTCCAGAACGGGCTGGTCGATCGCGGCATCAGCGGCCAGACGACGCAGCAAATGCTGGTGCGCTTCCGCAATGACGTGATCGCGCTGAAGCCGCAGGCGGTCCACATCATGGCGATGACCAACGACATCGCCGGCAATACCGGCGCGGCGACGATGGAGACGGTGCTGGGCAATATCCAGACCATGGCCGATCTCGCCCGCGCGCACGGCATCAAGGTCATCATCGCCTCCGTCCCACCCGCCGCCGCCTTTCCCTGGAGCCCCGGCATGACGCCCGCGCCGCAGGTCGCCGCGATCAACAAGTGGCTGGCCGACTATGCCCGCGCCAATGGCTTCACCTTCGTCGACTATCACAAGGCGATGGCGCAGCCCGATGGCGCGATGAAGCCGGGCCTGTCGAGCGACGGCGTCCATCCGACCAGGGAGGGCTATGCCATCATGCGCCCGCTGGCCGAGGCCGCGATCGCCAAGACATTAGGAGCCAAGTGATGCAGGATTTCGGACGCCGATCCTTTTTGGCGGGCGCCGCCGCGCTGGGCCTTGCCAATGCTGCCCGCGCCGCCAGCCCGATGGGCACCGCCAAGGGCCCGGTGCAGGCAAGCTGGCCCTCGCTGGTCAGCAATTACCGCTATCCCGACTGGTTCCGCGATGCGAAGCTGGGCATGTGGTCGCACTGGGGGCCGCAATCGGTGCCGGCGCAGGGCGACTGGTATGGCCGCTTCATGTATATGCAGGGCCACCCGATGTACGAACATCACCTCAAGACCTACGGCCATCCGTCGGTCGCGGGGATGAAGGACATCCAGAATCTGTGGACCGCCGACAAGTGGGATCCCGATGCGCTGATGGCCAAATATCAGAAGGCCGGCGCCAAATATTTCATGGCGCTGGCCTGCCATCACGACAATCTCGATTGTTATGACAGCCGCTATCATGCCTGGAACAGCCTGCGCGTCGGGCCGAAGAAGGATATTGTCGGCATCTGGGAACAGGCCGCGCGCAAGGCCGGCCTGAAATTCGGCGTGTCGAACCATGCCGCCCATGCCTGGCACTGGTATCAGCCCGCTTATGGCTATGATCCGGTCGGCCCGCAGAAGGGCGTGCGCTATGACGCGTTCCGGCTGCGCAAGGAAGACGGCAAGGGCCAATGGTGGGATGGGCTCGACCCGCGCGAACTTTACACCGGCGGCCATGCCGTGCTGCCCGACGGCATCGACACGATCGAGGCGATGGACAAGTGGCACGACGCCAATAACGGCCAGTGGATCGAGACCGGGCCGAAGGATGATCCGGCCTATGTCACCCGCTGGCTGCTGCGCCAGACCGACCTGGTGGCGAAATACAAGCCCGACATGGTCTATATGGACGATCATGAACTGCCCTTCGGCCCCGTGGGGCTGGAAGCGGCGGCGGACTATTATAACCGCTCGATCGAATGGCACGGCAAGATCGACGTGGTCATGACCGGCAAGCAGTTGAAGCCCTATGCCCGGTTCGGCATCGTCCAGGATGTCGAGCGTGGCTATACCGACCATATCTGGGACGAGCCCTGGCAGACCGATACCTGCATCGGCGACTGGTTCTACAATATCGCCCGGCTGACCGACAAAAGCTACAAGAGCGCCGAGCAGGTAATCCAGCGGCTGGCCGATGTCGTGTCGAAGAACGGCAATCTGATGCTGTCCATCCCGCAGCCCGGCGACGGCTCCATCGACAGCGAGGCGGAGAAGATCCTGGACGCGATGGCCGGATGGATGGTGCATGGCGGCGAGGCGATCTTCGGTTCACGGCCGTGGAAGCGCTATGGCGAAGGGCCGACCCAGGCGATCGTGGGTATGCAGAATGAGGAGAAGGCCAAGCCCTTCACCGCGCAGGACATCCGCTTCACCACCAACAAGGGCGCGCTCTATGCGCTGTTCCTGGGCAAGCCCGCCGGATCTACGACCATCCGCTCACTGGCGCGCGGCCAAGGGACTGGCACAATCGAGCGGGTGACGCTGCTCGGTGGCGGCCAGCTTGCCTTCCGTCAGGATGGCGCGGGCCTCCACTTCACCATGCCGCACGGCATCGATTTCGTCCCCGCCGTCCGCATCGACGGCCGGGGTCTGGTTTAATGCAAGTACAGGGAATGACTGGGATGATCGCAAAGGGCTTCAAGGCAAGACTGGCGGGGATCGCATTGGGTGCATCCTGCATCGCCATCGCCGCACCGGCGCTGGCCGCGCCGATGGCGCTGCTGGACCGCAATGGCAGCCGGGTCGCGATCGAACCCTATGCCCCCAATATCGTGCGCGTCACCATCGCGATGGACCCCGACCTGGCGCAGGCGGCACCGGGCGAAGGCCCCAATGCCAAGGCCGATGCCAGCGGCTGGACCCATAGCAGCGACGCGAGCGGCGACATCTTCACCTCCTCGGCGATTTCGCTGACGATCGATGCCCAGCCCTGGCCCGGCGCGCCGACCCAGATGCAGCGCTATTTCGCCCCGGCCCTGCCGCCGGTCAGCCTGTCGGTGAAGGATGCCAGCGGCACCGTCCTCACCAAGATGACCGGCTGGGAAATGGCGCCCGTGACCGTCAATGGCGAGAAGACCTTCAAGGTCGGCGCCAGCTTCGACGCGCCGCTGGACGAGCATTATTACGGCCTGGGCCAGAACCAGGAAGGCTATATGAATCTGCGCGGCAAGCAGATCGACTGTTCGCACAGCTATGACGCGCCGGCCGGCGAGACCGTCTGCGTCCCCTTCCTGGTCACCAACAAGGGCTATGGCATCGTCTGGGACAATCCGGCGCGCACTTTGGTGTGGCCGGGCCTGCACAATTCGACCCGCTTCCAGAGCCAGGTCGGCGAGCGCGTCTCCTTCTTCGTCATCACCGGCAAGACGACCGATGACCTCTATGCCGGCTATGCCAAGCTGACCGGCGCGACGCCGCTGCCGCCCAAGGCCGGTTTCGGCCTGATCCAGAGCAAGGCGCGCTACGAAAGCCAGAAGGAACTGCTCGACGTCGCCAATGGCTATCGCCAGCGCAATCTGCCGCTCGATATCATGGTGCTCGACTGGTTCTACTGGACCCGCATGGGCCAGCTCGACATCGACCGCACCTATTATCCCGACCCCAAGGGGATGAACGACCAGCTCAATGCCATGGGCATGCGGTCGATTATCAGCGTGTGGCCGCGGTTCGAGCGCGAAGGCCGCTATTTCGAGTTCCTCAAGTCCAAGGGCTGGTTCCTGAAGGACAAGGACGGCAATCCGGTCGACGGCCTGCCGATGCGGTCCGACCGGGCCGGCGCGCTGATCGACAGCACCAATCCGCAAGCGCGGGAATGGTTCTGGGGCAAGCTGCGCGACAATATCGCGAGCCAGGGCTTCGACTGGTTCTGGCTGGACGAGACCGAGCCGGATCTGGTGCCGGACGGCTATTTCTACTCGATCGGTTCGGGCGACCGCTATCATAACCTGTTCCCGCTGGTGCATACGTCGGGCGTGGCCGAAGGCTCGGAGCGCGACCGCCCCAATTTCCGCAACATGATCCTGGCGCGCGCCGCCTATCTGGGCTCGCAGCGCAATGGCGGCCTGTTCTGGTCGTCGGACATCAAGTCGACCTGGGAAGCGCTCGACCGGCAGGTGCCCGCCGGCCTCAACTTCACTGCGTCGGGCCTGGCCTATTGGGGTAGCGACATTGGCGGCTGGCAGTGGCCGAGCGGCCCGAAGGCGCAGCATCCGGTGCTGCTCGATCCGGCCGGCATGACGGCGGCGGGTGCGGACTATACCGATTATCCCGAACTGTTCGTGCGCTGGTTCCAATATAGCGTGTTCACGCCGACGCTGCGCATCCATGGCCAGCGCCCGGACACGGAATTGTGGACCTATGGCAAGGCGGCCGAGCCGATCCTGGCCGACTGGCTGCGCCTGCGCTACACGCTGATCCCCTATATCTATGCGCTGGGCCGCCACACCTATGACACCGGCGCGCCGTTCATGCGCGGCCTGTTCATGGACTTCCCAAACGATCCCAAGGTGTCGGACATCGGCGACCAATATATGTTCGGCCCCGCCTTCCTGGTCGCCCCGGTGACCAAGCAGGGCCAGACCAAGCGGTCGGTCTATCTGCCCGCCGGCACCGCCTGGTATGATTATTGGACCAACCAGAAATATGAGGGCGGCCAGACGATCGAGGTGGATGCGCCGATCAACCGCATGCCGCTGTTCGTGAAGGCCGGTTCTATCGTGCCGATGGGCGTGCAGGTGAAGAGCACGGCCGAGAAGCAGGCCTTGGAAAGCATCCGGGTTTATCCGGGTGCCGACGCGCGCTTCACCCTTTATGACGATGACGGCACGACCAATGCCTATCGCAAGGGCGGCATGAAGGCCGAGCTGGTCTGGGACGACAAGGCAAAGACGCTGACGAGCAAAACGAAGCTGCCCACCGGCCAGGCCATCAGCGGCCTGGTGCAGATCGTCGGTCAATAAGGAGACAAAGAAGATGACGGGTATCAATCGCCGCGAACTGGGCCTGGGCCTGGGTGCCGCCGCGCTGGGCGCGGGCCTGGCCGGCAGCAGCAGTGCGAACGCGCAGGCCGCAGCCGCGGCCGCCGGCGCGCCGCAGGGCAGCCTCGCCTTCCCCTCCGACTTCCTGTGGGGCTGTGCCACCGCATCCTATCAGATCGAGGGCGCCGTGAACGCCGATGGCCGCGGCCAGACCAACTGGGACGTGTTTTCCCACACGCCCGGCAAGGTCGCCAATGGCGACACCGGCGACGTCGCCTGCGACAGCTATAACCGCTATCAGGACGATATCGCTCTGCTGAAGGCGCTGGGCGTCAAGGCCTATCGCTTCTCGATCGCCTGGTCGCGCATCTTCCCCAATGGCCGGGGCAAGCCCAATGCCAAGGGGCTGGACTATTATAACCGTCTGGTCGACGGGCTGCTGGCGGCGGGCATCACCCCGCATGTCACCATGTTCCACTGGGATCTGCCCCATGCCCTGCCGGGCGGCTGGCAGAATCGCGACACCAGCTATGCTTTCGCCGACTATGCCGGCTATACCGCCGGCAAGCTGGGCGACCGCGTCAATCACTTCATGACGGTCAACGAACTGCGCTGCTTCACCGATCTCAGCTACATGACCGGCGGCAAGGCGCCGGGCCTGAAGCTGCCGATGAAGGAAGTCAATCAGGTGCGCCACCATGGCGTGCTGGCCCATGGCCTGGGCGTACAGGCGATCCGCGCCGCGACCAAGTCGGGCACGCAGGTCGGCATTGCCGACAATCCCAACATCTATGTCCCCGCGATTGAGACGCCCGAGCATATCGAGGCGGTGAAGAAGGCCGTGCGCGAAGAGAACGCCATGTTCCTGACCGCGATCATGGAAGGTCGCTATATCGACAGCTACCTGACTGCGCAGGGCAAGGATGCGCCGGTGGTCAAGGAAGGCGACATGAAGCTGATCGGCGCGCCGATCGATTTCCTGTCGGTCAATGTCTATACCGGCAACACCGTCCGCGCCGACGACAGTGCGCCGTCGGGCTACAAGATCCTGCCCCATCCGGGCCAGGCGCCGCGCATGCCCTCCCCCTGGCTCTATGTCACGCCCGAGGTCATCTATTGGGGGATGCGCGCGATCAGCGAGAACTGGAAGCCCAAGGGCCTCTACATTTCCGAAAATGGCTGCTCGGCGGACGACAAGGTGGCCGAAGACGGCAAGGTCTATGACACCGACCGCGTCATGTATCTGCGCAATTACCTCACCCACCTGCAGCGCGCGACCCGCGAGGGCATTCCGGTGAAGGGCTATTTCGTCTGGAGCCTGATGGACAATTTCGAGTGGGAAGACGGCTATACCAAGCTGTTCGGCATCCACCATGTCGACTTCAAGACCCAGAAGCGCACGCCCAAGCTCAGCGCCGACTGGTATCGCGAACTGGTGCGCACCAACAAGCTGGTGTGACCCTAGCGCCGCCGCCATCCCCTTGCGGATGGCGGCGGCGACCTAAAATTCCACGCCATATCGACATATGGCGTCGCATGGGCATTATCCCCTCGCATTGCCGGCCGCTGACTCGCGCCGCGTAATGTTCAAGAGAGATAAGGAGTTACCCATGACGATGTCGCCGCTGTCCCGTGCCTCCCGCGCCGCCTGGCGGACGCTGGCCTGTGCCGGGCTGCTGTCCGCTTCCGCCCTGGCCGTGGCGGCCACGACCGCGCCGCAGTTCGACGTCGCGCGCATCGTCAACGACATCAAGATCCTGGCCAGCGACGAGTTTGAAGGCCGTGGCCCGGCGACCCGCGCCGAAACCAAGACGATCGACTATATCGCCAAGCAGATGGCGGCGGCCGGGCTGAAGCCCGCCGGCGACAAGGGCACATGGTTCCAGGACGTGCCGCTGCGCATGTCGAACATCACCGGCACGCCCAGCCTGTCGATGACCGTGGGCGGCGCGGCCCAGCCGCTGACCCAGGGCACGGAAATCGCCGTGCGCGCGGCCGAGACCGGCCAGTCGGCGGTCAAGTTCGCCAACCTGCCGCTGGTCTTCGTCGGCTATGGCGTGAAAGCGCCCGAACGCGGCTGGGACGATTTCAAGGGCGTGGACCTTAAAGGCAAGATCATGGTCGTGCTGGTCAACGACCCCGATTTCGAGGGCGGCGAAGGCGATTTCGGCGGCAAGCTGATGACCTATTATGGCCGCTGGACCTACAAGTACGAAGAAGCCGCGCGCCAGGGCGCGGCCGGCGTGCTGGTGGTGCATGAAAGCGAGCCGGCCTCCTATGGCTGGGCGACGGTCAAGAACAGCAACACCAACACCATGTTCGACATCGTCCGCGCCGATCCCAAGAGCGCGCACACCCAGATGGAAGGCTGGATCCAGAAGGATCTGGCGGCCAAGCTGCTGGCCGCGTCGGGCGTCGATTTCGAGGCAGCCAAGGCGGCCGCGCGCAAGAAGGACTTCAAGCCCATAGCGCTGAAGGCAACGATGAGCGCCGACTATGCGGTGAAGTCGGAAATCATCACCTCGCACAATGTCGCGGGCATCCTACCGGGCAGCAAATATCCCGACGAGACCGTCATCTATTCGGCGCACTGGGACCATCTGGGTATCGGCGCGCCGGACGCGAAGGGCGACACCATCTATAATGGCGCGCGCGACAATGCGTCGGGCACCGCCGCCCTGCTGGAACTGGCCCGCGCCTATGCCAAGGGCCCCAAGCCCGAGCGCAGCGTGCTGTTCCTGGCGGTGACGGCCGAGGAGAAGGGCCTGCTGGGGTCGGAATATTATGCCGACAATCCGTTGCGCCCGCTGGCGACCACGGCCGGCGTCATCAACATGGACGGCCCCTTCGCCGCCGAGAAGACGGTCAACTTCTCCATCTCCGGCGCGGCGAAACTGGACCTGCTGACCCTACTGACGCAGGAAGGCGAGAAGCTGGGCCGCCATTACACGCCGGATGCGCGCCCCGAAGCGGGCAGCTTCTACCGGTCCGATCATTTCCCGATGGCCAAGCGCGGCGTGCCTGCCATCTCGTTCAATCCGGGCCGCGAACTGGTGAATGGCGGCGCGGCGCGCGGCAAGGAACTGGGCGATATCTATACCCGCGATCGCTATCACCAGCCGGCCGACCAGTATGACGACAGCTGGAACACCAGCAGCTGGGAAGGCGACATGACCCTGCTCTACAATGTCGGTCGCCGCGTGGCCGACGGCCATGACTGGCCCAACTGGTCGAGCGACAGCGAATTCCGTGCGGCCCGCGACGCCAGCCAGGCGCAGCGCAAGTAAGATGTGAGGCGTGGCGGCCGGTGCCTACCGGCCGCCATGTCATATCGGCAGTTCGTGGGTCGACTTGATTTCCGACAGGGCGACCGTCGAGTTGATTTCCTGGACGCCGGGCAGCTTGCTCAGCCGTTCGAAGAAGAAGCGTTCATAGGCCTCGATATCCTTGGCCACGATGCGCAGCATGAAATCCATCGTGCCGAGCAGCACGAACGCCTCCAGCACTTCGGGAAAGCCGCCGATCGCGGCGCTGAATTCGTCCAGATTGGCGCGGCCATGGGCGTTGAGCTTTACCTGGGCGAAGACCTGGGCATTGAGGCCGACCTTGCGCCGGTCGAGCAAGGCCACCCGCTTGCGGATCAGCCCTTCCTTTTCCAGCCGGTCGATGCGGCGCCAGCAGGGCGACGGGGTCAGCCCGACCTTGTCCGCGATCTCCGCCGTGGTCTGGCTGGCATCGCGCTGCAATTCGCGGAGAATCTTCCGCTCGAAATGGTCGAGTTCGATCATATTTTCCTACATATCGTCGATGACGGGATAATTCATCCTCATATTGGCGGTATCGGGCTTCAAATCAGGCAAGATTCTTCTCTGGCGACCGGCGATAAGGCGGCATCATCCCGAGGAGAAGAATATGGTTTCCCGTCCTGCCCGCCTGAACCCGCCGATGCAGTCGGTGCGGCTGCTTGATCCCGCCAGCGGGCTGGACGGCGTGATTGCCATCCACAGCACCGCGATCGGGCCGGGCGCCGGTGGCTGCCGCTTCTGGCATTATGCCGACATCGGCGCGGCGCTGGACGATGCCTGCCGCCTGGCCGAGGGCATGAGCTACAAGAATGCCATGGCCGGCCTGCCCTTCGGCGGCGCCAAGGCGGTGCTGCGCCGGCCCGAAGGCGAGTTCGACCGGGTCGCGCTGTTCCAGGCGTTCGGCCGCGCGGTCGAGGAACTGGGTGGCACCTATGTCACGGCCGAGGATGTCGGCACCAGCGTCGCCGACATGCAGGCGGTCGCCAGCCAGACCCGTCATGTTGCCGGGCTGGACGTAGCCGAGGGCGCGGCCGGTGGCGATCCGTCGCCCTGGACCGCGCTGGGCGTGTTCGAGGCGATGCAGGCGGCCGCGCGCCAGTCTCTGGGCGCAGAACTGTCCGACCTGACGGTCGCGGTGCAGGGCACCGGCAATGTCGGCGCGGCGCTGTGCCGTCGCCTGGCCGATGCCGGCGCCCGACTGGTGATCGCCGACATCGATCCGCGCCGCCGCAACACGCTGGCCGCCGTGCTGAACGCGAATGTGGTGGACGTGGCCGACATCGCCGCGGTCGAGGCGGACATCTTTGCCCCCTGCGCCCTGGGCGGCGCTCTGGATCCGCAGAGTGTGGCGGCGATGCAGGCGCGCCTGGTCTGCGGCGCAGCCAACAACCAGCTGGCGACGCCCGATGTGGCGGAGCTGCTGCGGTCGCGCGGCATCGTCTATGTGCCCGACTATGTCGCCAATGCCGGCGGCATCATCAGCGTGTCGGCCGAATATCTGGGCGAGGACCGCGCCAGCGTTGCTGCCCGCGTCGACCAGATCGGCGGCCGGGTCGCCCAGATACTTGACCAGGCCAAGCGCGAGGAGCGCTCCCCCGCACTGGTCGCCGACGAAATGGCCGAGGCCATCATCGGCGAGGCCGAACGCCAGGCGGCGTGATTGCAAACTCCCCCTCTGCGCTGTCGGTCAGTCCCGGCAGCGCAGGGTGGCAAGCGCCGCCAGCAGCATGACGGCGCCGGCAAAGGCCATGGTCCAGATCGGTTCGGTCGGGAAGAAATGGCGCATGATCGTGCCCATCACCGTCGCCACCAGCAATTGCGGGATGACAACGAAGGCGTTGAACAGCCCCATATAGATGCCGAGCTTGGTCTGCGGCACGCTGGAGGCGAGCATCGCATAGGGCATGGCAAGGGTCGAGGCCCAGGCGATGCCGATCGCCACTTCCGACAGTAGCAGCGCCTGTGCATCGCGCAGGACCAGGAAGGACAGGAAGCCGAGCGCGCCAAGCGTGAGCGCCAGCGCATGGGTCCGGGCCTGGCCGATGCGGCGGGCGAGCGGCTGGAGCAGGAAGGGCGCGGCGAAGGCAGCGACGCCATTATAGGTGGCAAACAGAATGCCGACCCAATTGCCCCCTTCATTATAGGCCGCGCTGGTCGGGTCGGCCGATCCGAAGACATATTGGGCGACCACCGGCGTGGTATAGATCCACATGATGAACAGCGCCGACCAGGTGAAGAACTGGACCAGCGCCAGCTTCTTCATCATCGCCGGCATGGTCGCGAAATTGCCGACCACATGGCTGAGCAGATTGTCGGTCCGCCCCTGCGCATGGAGGCCACGCGCGACGATGCGGGCGATGCCATAGGCCGCAAGCAGCCCGCCCAGCAGATACAGCTCCTTTTCCAGCGCCCAGCCCCAAACGGCGGCGATGATGGCAAGGCCAGCGACGATCCAGAGCGGACCACCGGCGGGGACCGGCGGCGCCTCCTCCCGGTTTGCCGCTTCGCTGGCCTGGGCAAAGCGGGCCATCTGCTCGGGCGAATATTCGCGGGTGGTGAGCACGGTCCAGAGCACGGCGAGGAACAGCGCAGCGCCACCGATATAGAAGCTGATGCGCACCGTGTCGGGGATCATGCCGGCGGGCGCGACATTGGAGACGCCCATCTGGTCGAGCAGCCAGGGGGTGGAGGAGCCGATCACCGCGCCGGTGCCGATGAAGGCGGTCTGGATCGCATAGCCGGCCATATGCTGTTCCTTCGCCAGCATGTCGCCGACAAAGGCGCGGAACGGCTCCATCGAGACGTTGAGCGAGGCGTCGAGAATCCAGAGCATCAGCGCGGCGGCCATCAGGCCGGGCGCATTGGGCATGCCGAACAAAGCGAGTGCCGCGAACAGCGCACCGGCGAAGAAATAGGGCCGACGGCGGCCGAGGCGGCACCAGGTGCGATCGCTATAATGGCCGATCACCGGCTGGACCAGCAGGCCGGTCAGCGGCGCAGCGATCCACAGCAAGGCGAGATTGTCGAGATTTTCCCCCAGCGACTGGAAGATGCGCGACATGTTGGCGTTCTGCAGCGCGAAGCCGATCTGGATGCCGAAGAAGCCGAAGCTGATATTCCACAGCCCCCAGAAGCCCTGGCGCGGCCGGCCATCGGACGTCGTCGCGCCCGTTTCCAGCCCCATCTCATTCATCCCGGCCATCCCCATCCTTCGCCTTAACTTCGCACATTTCCCGCACATTTTGACATTAAGTTGCGAGCGCCTGATCCTATCGGAAAGTCTGCGTGCATGCGGTCACGCAGCCTATCAAGCGCAGGCGGAATAGGACAGCCGGGGGCTGTTGATCGCCCCCTTCGATCCTGCGTCATCCTGACGAAAGTCAGGATCCATTCGGCGCGACACCTGCGAGCGAGCGCTGAATGGATCCCGGATCAAGTCCGGGATGACGGTAGGAACAGAAGAGGCGTCAGCCTTCACCGCTTGCGCTTGCCGCCGCTGGCGACGAAGCGGATCGCCTGGCCGCCACCCGGCGCCAGGTCGAGGCTGAGGACATCGCCCTTCTTCACCTGCTTCTTTTCGATCACGATCGCGTGGCGTGCCTCGGTGCGATAGTCGGCGCCGGGGCCGTCGCGGTAGATTTCGGCGGTGTAGCTGCGGCCGGCATCGAGGAAGTCGAGCGTGACCTTGGACGAGCGCGCCTGTTCATCGCCGACCGCGCCCAGATACCAGTCGTCGCTGCCCTTCCCCTTGCGCGCGATGGTGACATAGTCGCCAACCTCGCCATTCAGGGCGCGGGTGTCGGACCAGTCGGTCGGCACATCCTTGATGAACTGGAAGGGGCCGGGATATTTGGCGTAATTTTCCGGCGTGTCGGCCGCCATCACCACCGGCGAATAGAGGACGACATAGAGGGCGAGCTGCTTGGCGATGGTCGAGTGGATGGTGCTGCCTTCCGAACCCGACAGGCTGAGCACGCCGGGGGTGAAGTCCATCGGGCCGCCCAGCAACTGGGTGAAGACCAGGTTCGCCTCATGCTCGGGCGGGTTCTTGCCGCCGACCCAGGCATTATATTCCATGCCCCGGCCGCCTTCGCGCGCGACCCAGTTGGGATAGGTGCGGCGGAGGCCCGTGTCCTTGACCGGTTCATGGCTGTCGATGCTGACATGATATTTGGCGGCGGTCTGCACGACGCGCAGATAATGGTTCACCATCCACTGGCCTTCATGCCATTCGCGATGCTTCGCGCCATCGGCGTCGACCCGCTCGATCTGGCCGGCGTCGGTGACATAGCCGGTCTTCACCACCTGCTCGCCATGGTCGGCCGCCCATTTGAAGGCGCTGTCGAGCTGGCCGTCATAATGGCTGGCCGAACCGCCGGTTTCATGATGGCCGATCAGGGTGACGCCCTTGGATTTCGCATAGGCGGCAAGGCCGTCAGCGTCGAAATCCTCGGTCGGCTGCGAGAAGTTCATTTCATTGCCGTTGCCGAACCAGTTGCCGTCCCAGCCGACATTCCAGCCCTCGACCAGCACGGCGGGGATGCCGCTGGCAGCGGCGAAATCGATATAGCGGCGGACATTGGCGGTGGTGGCGCCATGTTTGGGACCGCGCGCCCAGCTCCATTCGCCCTTGATCATGTTCCACCAGACGCCGACGAACTTGCCCGGCTTGATCCAGCTTGAAACGTCGCCGAGCTTGTTCGGCTCGTTCAAGTTCAGGATCATGTGGTTCATGTAGAGGCCGGCGGCATCGTCGGCGACGGCGATGGTGCGCCAGGGGGTGGAGAAGCCGGCGTCGCGCGACACCTTGGGCGCGCCCGCCCCCGGTGTCAGATCGGCGCGGAACGTGTTGCCCTCGGCACGGGCGAGATTCATGCCGGCATAATCGACCAGCGCGGCCTCATGCAGGGCGACATGGGTGCCGTCGGCGAGCTTGACCGTCATCACCGTCTGAGCGGTGCCGACCGCGTCGAGCGGGGTGCGGTTGTAGAGATATTCCTCGCGATTCCACTCATAAGCGGGCTTCCACCAGGCCGTGCCGCCCTGCGCGAAGGCGAACTGGGTCAGTTCCTCGGCAATGTTGGCGTGATGGAGATTGGCCTGGTCGGGCAGGCTGTAGCGGAAGGCGACGCCGTCATCGAACAGGCGGAAGGTCACGTCCATTTCGCGCTGGAGATCGCCCTTCTCGCGGAAACTGAGCTTCAGCTCATTATGATGGTCGCGGATGGTGGTCCATTCACCCCAGGGCTGGGTCCAGCTGGTGTCGCTGCTGGTCTGCTTGGCATCGGCCAGCGTCAGGTTGCGTTCGATCTTGGGGGCGTCGGTGAACAGGAAGCCGAGGCGGGAATCGGCGATCAGCGGCTTGCCGTTGCGCTGCACGGCATAGCTGGGGCGCCCCTCGCCATCGAGGCTGATGGTGAGGGTGATATGGCCGTCGGGTGAGGATGCCCTGGCCACCACATCGGCGCGCGCGGCGGTAGGCGCGAGCGCCAGGGCGATGAGAGGCAAGGTGAGCGCGGTCAGTCGCGTCATGGGAACGTCCTTAAACTTGGAAGGCGGCGACGAGGCCGGATGCGGGGGCGAAATTCCAGTCGGCGATGCGGCCGGTCGACAGTTCGACCTGCCAGCGGTCCGCATCGGCCGGGCGCCAGGCGACGGGGCTGGTGCCGAGGTTGAAGACGCAGAGGCGCTGCTGCCCGTCCTGCATCCGTTCGAAAGCGAGCAGATCGTCCGGCGTATCGAGAAAGGTGATCGTGCCGCTGCGCAGCGCCGGGGTGGCGTTGCGCAGGGCCAGCACCTCGCGCGTCCAGTGGAGCAGTGAGGCGGGGTCGGCTTCCTGCGCATCGACGGCGAGCGGGCGATGCGCCTCCCCCACCGGCAGCCAGGGCCTAGCATCGGAGAAGCCGAGCCACGGGGCCGCGCCGGTCCAGGGCATGGGCGTGCGGGCGCCGTCGCGCGACAGGGTCAGCGGCCAGTTGGCGATCGCTTCGGGATCCTGTAGATCCTCGAACGCGATATCGACCTGCGGCAGGCCCAGTTCCTCGCCATAATAGAGGAAGATATTGCCGCGCAGGCAGGCGAGCAGCAGCATCTTCATCCGGCAATAGGCATGGGCGTCGATGTCGCCGGCCCAGCGCGAGACGGCGCGCGGCGCATCATGATTCTCGAACGCCCAGCTGGGCCAGCCAATCCCCTGCTCCGCCGGCCAGCGCGACAGCGCGTCTTTCAGGAACGGCGCGGTCAATTTGGGGGCGTAGAGGAAGTCGAAGCCATAGGCGGTGTTGAGGCGATGATCGCCCTGGGTGAAGGCCTTCATCTCCGCATCGCTGTCATCCCCGCCGACTTCGGCGACGGTGAAGCGATCGGGATATTCGTCGAACACCGACCGCACCTTTTCCAGGAACAGCGGAATGTCCGGGTGGCTCTGGCTGTAGCGCTTGATCTGGAAATCATAGGGACGCGTGCGGATACGGCCGTCTTCGGGCGCGGGCGGATTGTCGCGCAGTTGCGGGTCGGGCATCGAATGGTTGATCGCATCGATGCGGAAGCCGTCGACGCCGCGGTCGAGCCAGAAGCGCACGATATCCAGCACCGCCGCCTGCACCTTTCCATTGTGCAGGTTGATCTGCGGCTGCTCCTTCAGGAAATTGTGCATATAGTACTGGCCGCGGCGCGCGTCCCAGGTCCAGGCCGGGCCGCCAAATACCGACTGCCAGTTGTTGGGCGGCGTGCCGTCGGGCTTGGCATCGGCCCAGACATACCAGTCGGCATGGTCGTTCTGGCGGCTGGAGCGGCTTTCGATGAACCAGGGATGTTCGTCGGAGGTATGGGCCCAGACCTGATCGACGATGATGCGCAGGCCCAGATCATGGGCGCGGGCGATCAGCGCGTCGAAATCGGCGAGCGTGCCGAAGATCGGATCGACATCGCAATAATCGGACACGTCATAGCCGAAGTCGCGCATCGGGCTCTTGAAGAAGGGCGAGAGCCAGATGGCGTCGACGCCGAGCGAGGCGACATAGGGAAGATGGGCGGTGATGCCGGCCAGATCGCCGATGCCGTCGCCATTGGAGTCGGCGAAGCTGCGCGGGTAGATCTGGTAGATGGTGGCGCCGCGCCACCAGGGAGTCAGTGCGTCGGTCATTGCGGATTAGCGCTCCGTACAGCGCAGACGCTGTAGCCAAGGGGAGGAAGGTCGAGGGCGAGGCTGCCGGGCGCGGACGCGCGCGGGGCACAGGCCGCGCCGGCAAGGGTATCGAAGGCGGTGGAGGCGGTATCCACCTGGACCTGCGCCCTGATCGGCGCGGTCGATGTGTTGAAGGCGATCAGATATTCAGCGCCCGTGTCGGGATCGAAGCGGGAGACAGCGAACAGGCCCGGCTCGTCGCCGCGCGCCCGGATCGTCTCGCTGCCCCGGCGCAGCGCGGCATGGCCGGTGCGCAGGCGGGCGAGCGCCGCAATCTCGCGATAGAGCGGATGGGCGGGGTCGAAGCGCGCGGTGGCGGTGGTGGCAGTGCTGCCGAGCAGGCGATTATCGTTATAGCTCGCCACCTGGCTGCCGAACATATCCTCGCGCGCGTCCTGATCGCCGCCATCGCCGACAAAACCCTGTTCATCACCATAATAGATGGTCGGCACGCCGCGCAGCGTCAGCAGCATGGCGTTGGCGAGCATCACCCGGCGCAGCACCTCATCCTCGCCGGCCTGCGGGAAGGCGCGGCGGACGAAGGTGGCGAAACGGCCGGCGTCATGATTGCTGACGAAGGTCGGCAACTGGCGCGCGGTGGCAGCGCCCCCCTGATAGAGGGCGTCGCCGGTCAGCATGCGTTCCCAAGTGGCGGTCGCCGCCTTGCCCGCGACGGTTTCCAGTGCGGCCTGGCGAAAGGCGAAGTCGAGCACGGCGGGGAAGCCACCTTCGCGGGTGTGCCAGGCGAGCGGGCCGGCATCGACCGTCTCGACATAGACTTCGCCAAAGACATGGAAATTGGGGATGCCACGCGCCTTGGCCCGCGCCTGCATGGCGGGGACGAACTGCTGCCAGAAATGCGGATCGACATGCCGGGCGGTGTCGATGCGGAAGCCGTCAATGCCGAAGCGGTCGATCCAGCCGCCGAAAATGTCGATCATGCCGGCGATCACGCGCGGATGTTCGGTCATCAGGTCGTCGAGCCCGGCAAAATCACCCATGGTCGCGCTCTCGCCCGAATAGGTCGTCTCGCCGCGATTATGATAATAGCGCACATCGTTGAGCCAGGCCGGGTTCTTCACCGCCTGCTCGCCCTTGGGCACGAAGGGGGTGTAGGCGTAGGCGGGATCGGTAAGTTTCGCGAAATTGGCGTCGCTGTGATCGGCATCGCCGGTGAAGCCGGGATTGATCGCCGCGCCGGCCACGCCGCCGCGCCGCTGATAGGGATAGTCCGCGCGCGACCGATAGGTGCAGAGGCTGTCGGCGCATTCGCGATATTGGATCACGTCAGCCGTATGGTTGGCGATGATGTCCATATAGACTTTCATCCCCCGGCCATGGGCGGCCTTCACCAGCGCAGCGAAATCCGCGTCGGTGCCGAAATGCGGATCGACATGCTCGAAATCGGTGATCCAGTAGCCGTGATAGCCGGCGCTTTCCTGGCCCTTGGGGCCCTGCACCGGCTTGTTGCGGAAGATCGGGCCGACCCAGATGGCGGTGGCGCCCAGCCCCTGAATATAGTCGAGCCGGCGGATCAGCCCCTGGATGTCGCCGCCATGGTAGAAGCCCTTGGACGCGGGATCATAGCCGGTCTGGAGCCGGTCGCCCTTGAGGCCGCCCTTGTCATTGGCGGGGTCGGCATTGTCGAACCGGTCGGGCAGGACGAAATAAATGACTTCATCTTCGGGCAGGCGGGCGCGAAAGCCGTCATCCTGTGCCATCGCCGGAGCGGGAAGCGCGCAGAGCGCAGCCAGCAGCATTGCCGTTCGTCCGCGCATGGCCTTCATCCCTCCCATTGCCGCTTGTGCCCGATTGCCGCGGCTTGGCCCCTTCTTAGTCGGCGGGGACAGGGCGGGCCAAGGGAGCGGCATACGTATTCAGACCGGTTTCAAACCCTTCTATTCCCAATGGAGACTCGCTGGCGTAGGGTCGCGCCATGGCCGCCAACGACAAAGTGACATCCTTCGACATCGCCACGCTGGCCGGCGTGTCCCAGCCGACCGTGTCGCGCGCGCTGCGCGGCGACAAGACGGTGAGCGAGGCGACGCGGCTGCGGGTCGAGGCGATCGCCCGGCAGCTCAACTATACGGTGGACAAGAATGCATCCTCGCTGCGGCGGGGCAAGAGCAATACGCTGGCGCTTTTGTTCTTCGAGGATCTGCTGCCCGACGAAAGCTGGATCAATCCCTTCTTCCTGTCGATGCTGGGGCCGATCCTGCAGACCTGCGCCAAGCGCGGCTATGATTTGCTGACCAGTTTCCAGCAGCTGTCGACCGACTGGCATGTCGATTATGAGGATAGCCGCAAGGCCGACGGCATCATCCTGCTGGGCTATGGCGACTATGAAATCTATCGCACCCGGCTGGAGCAGCTGGTGGCGCAGGGCACGCATTTCGTGCGCTGGGGGTCGGTCGACCAGCATGCGCTGGGGATGACGATCGGCTGCGACAATCGGCGCGGCGGGCGCGACGCGGGCGCCCATCTGATCGCGCGCGGATGCAGCCGGATCGCCTTTCTGGGTGACGCCTCGAGCCATTATCCCGAATTTCGCGACCGCTATGCCGGCCTGTCCGACGTGCTGCGCGAGGCCGGCCATGCGGTCGACCCCGGCCTGCATGTCGACGCGCTGTCGACCGAGCAGTCGGGTTATGAGGCGGCGAGCCGCCTGATCGCGCGCGGCGTGACGTTCGACGCGATCTTTGCCGGGTCCGACCTGATCGCGATCGGCGCGATGCGGGCGCTGGACGAACATGGGCTGTCGGTGCCCGGCGACGTCGCCCTGATCGGCTTCGACGATATCCCGGCCGCCAGCCTGACACGGCAGCCGCTGACCACCGTGGCGCAGGATTATCTGCACGCGGGCGAAGTGCTGGTCGACGCGCTGATCGGCCAGATCGACCGCAAGCCGGTCACGCCGACCTTGCTGGCGCCCCGGCTGATCACGCGGATGACGGCTTAGAATTTTCCTCCCCTCCCTCTCAGGGAGGGGTTGGGGGTGGGTAGGCGAGCGGAGCGAGCCTTGCTAGCTTGGCCTCATGCGCCGCGTTCCTGAACATCTGACGGCCAATGCCCGCGCGCTGCGCAACGGCCAGACCGATGCGGAGCGGATGATCCGGTTGCGCATATCCCGCTATCGCCCGCGCTTCACGAGGCAGTTGGTCATCGGCCCCTATATTGTCGATCTGGCATGCCGTTCGGCGAAACTGGCGATCGAGTTCGACGGGAGCCAGCATCTGGATGCGCAGGCCTATGACGAACGTCGCTCCCTGTTTCTAAGGGAACAGGGCTGGACGGTGTTGCGCTTCTGGAATGGCGACGTGATCGAGAATCCGGATGGTGTGGTGGAGGCTATCTTGAACAGGGCCGCCGAGTGCCTCGGCGGCACCCACCCCCAACCCCTCCCTGGAAGGGAGGGGAGACGAAAGACTTGATCTCCCTCCCCCCAAAGAAAAACGGACCGCCCTCCCCTCTAAGGGGTGGCGGTCCGGGGAGGGGAATTACCCGCGTGCAGTCGGGCAATCCGGGGAGGAATTTCAGAACTTGCCCGACCGGCGCAAAGGCCGGTCAGAATTTGCCCGATCGGCCGCAGGCCGATCAGAACTTATAGGTCAGGCCCAGATAATAATCGCGGCCGTAGCGCTGATAGTCGATGACCTGGCGCTTATCGCCATTCTGATAGGTGACGAAGGGCTGGTCGGTGAGGTTCTTGCCCTGGAGCAGGATCGACAGGCCGGTGAGCGGCCCCGACTGGAATTCATAGCCGATCTGCGCGTCGAGAATGCCCTCTGCCTTGGCGGTGCGGAAGGTCGGCGCGGCCGAGAGGCCGGCGACTTCGCCCAGGAAGGAGGAGCGATAGCGATAGGAGACGCGCGCCTGGAAACCGCTCTTTTCATAATAAGCGGTGCCGCTGGCGACCCATTTGGACAGGCCCGGCAGGGTGACGACATCGGTCGGGTTGCTGCCATATTTGACTTCGCTGTGGGTGTAGGAACCGCTGGCGAAGATGCCGAAGCCATCAAGCGTTTCGCTGAACACCTTGAACGGCAGCGAGACGGTGCCTTCCGCACCCATGATCGTGCCCTTGCCGGTGTTGGCCGGGGCCTTCAGCAGGCCGATATAGCTGCCGTCGGCGATGATCTGGTTGCGGATGTCGGCAGGCAGCGAGGCCAGCACGTCCGAGAAATCATAGGCGATATTGTTGTTGGGATCGACGAAGTCGGTCAGATTCTTGAAATAGCCCGCGAGCGAGACATAGCCGCCGCCCGGAAAATATTTCTCGATCGACAGGTCGATATTGGTCGACTGATAGGGACGCAGCGCGATGTTGCCGCCGTTCGAGCTGAACGGGCTGTACTGCGGGTCGGAGCCGAGGCCGACATTGGCCAGGTTGAAATTATATTCCTGGTTGATCCGTTCCTGGTCCATGCGCGGACGCACCATGGTCTGAGCCGCGCCCATCTTCACAAAGAAGCCGGGTTCCAGCTCGACCGAGAACTGCGCGCTGGGCAGGAAATTGGTGAAACTTTCCCTGCCCGAGGCCGGGACGACGGTGACGACGCCGTTGGAGAAGTTGGAGATGGTGCCGGTCGACGCCTGGCGGGTGTGGATCACCTGCACGCCGATCGCGCCCTTGAGCGGCTTGCCGCCCAGATCGCCGTCCAGCGTCATCTTGGCATAGCCGGTGAAGACATCTTCCTTCACGACATTGTCGCGCACCAGCGACGAGGGGCGATTGTCGAACACGGCGTCGAGCGTGTTGTTGTAGAGATAGAGCGGATCGAGCGTCAGCATCGCCGGCACGCCCAGATAGTCGAGCGAGACATTCTTGCCGAGCAGTGCCTCCTGCGGCACCGGGGCCGAGCCGGGCGTGCCGTTGGCGATGGTGCAATCCGTGCCGCCGGTGGGGCAGAGGAAATAGCTGGTATAGGCGCTGGTCTTCTTGCGCCGGCTGTAATTGCCGCCGACTTCCCAATTGCTGAAGATGCTGCCCGAAATGTCGCCGACCAGGTTGGCGCGGAACGACTTCATGTCGTCGATGAACTTGGGCCGGTTGAGGAAGCCCGCCTGCACGACGGCGGTGGTGCCGTTATAGCCCCAGCCATTGGGGTCGGTCAGGCTGATGACGTTGGTGTCGGTATAGTCGAGCGTCGGCACGATGCTGAACAGGCCGTTCGACTGGCGCTCGACGCGCACCGTGTCGGACACGCCCGACCGCAGATAGCCGGTGCCCGAATAGGTTTCGAGCAGGAAGTCGGTGCGCTTGGCGCGCGACCAGCTGGCATCGACATTGAGCTTGAGTCGATCGTTCAGGCGGATGTCGTTGTTCCAGCCGAGCGAAATGGTGTCGGCCTTGCGCTTGTTATAGTCGTTGCGCTGGACGCCATAGACGTTGGAGAAGGTGGCGCCGGTGACGAAGCCATTTTCGACGGTCACGTCGCTGACGCCGACGTCCGTGCCCCAGACGAGCGGGAATTCGATGCCGCGCAGGCGCTGTTCTTCCTCGAAATGCGAGGCGAGCACGTCGAAGGTCGAGTGGAAATTGTCGCTCGGCTGCCATTCCAGCGTGCCGACCATGCCATAGCGCTTGAGCAGGTTCGACTGCACATAGGGCTTGGCGCCGCCGATGATCAGATTGCCGTCGGCATCGGTGGGATAACCCCAGGCGTTGAAACGCTCATTCTGCGACGGGGTCTGCGAGGCGGCGAAGCCCAGCGACAGGCCCAGCGTGTCGTCGGCAAACTGATCGACATAGGTGGCCGAGGCGCGATAGCCATAGCGTTCGCCATCGGGATTGAGCTTGTCCATGCCATTCATCTGGCCGCGCAGCGACACGGCGAGGATGCGGTCATTCTTGTCGAGCGGACGCAGCATGCGCAGGTCGACCGTACCGGAGATGCCGGCGGCGATCAGCGCGGCGTCGGCGCTCTTGTAGACATTGACGTTCTGGAAGAATTCCGAGGGATACTGATCATATTCGACGCCGCGATTGTCGCCGACGGTGACCTGTTCGCGGCCATTGAGCAGGGTGGTCGAGAAGTCCGGGCCAAGGCCGCGGATCGACAGGCGCTGGTCGCGGCCTTCGAGGCGCTGGGCGGTGACGCCGGGCAGGCGGGCGAGCGAGTCCGCGATCGACACGTCGGGCAGCTTGCCGACATCTTCGGCCGAGATGGAATCGACGATCAGCACGGAATCGCGCTTCACCTTGGCGGCGGAGGCGAGCGAGGCGCGGATGCCGGTGACGACGATGCCTTCGGATTCGCCGGCGGCGGGTGCGGCGGGCGTCGCGGTTTCGGCGTCGGTCTGCGCATGGGCGACCGCGGCGAACGAGAAGGAAGCCCCTGCCAGCAGCGCAGCGCGCAGGACGGTATGACGGAATTGATGCATGACAGTGATCCTCCCCAGGACGCATCTTGAGCGTTTCTTGCCGACATGTGTCGGTCTGGTTCAAATAGCGCCGCCCCCGACCCTCTGCACAGATTCCAGCATACGTATTCAGCCATATTCACGACATGCCCGGTTACCGTAGCGGAAATGGCCGAAATAGCGGGTTCAGCCGTGCGATAGGGCCGATGGCATGGGCGCGGCCGCCGACAAAAATATGCGGCCGATGCTTGAAAGGGACGCGCACTTTCCTAGATTGGTCCTGTCACTCTTCCCCCCTTTGGAGTGACACCTCCCTGAACCTGGCCCCGTCGTCGAGCTTGCTCCGGCGGGGTTTTCTTTTGCCCGCCAGAGCGGGGCAGGATGCGGGTCAGGACGCGGGCAGGAAGCCGGCGCGTTGCAGCCGGGCGACCGAATCGCGCGCGACGGGGACGCTGAGCCCGCCATCCAGGGTGATGAGCCAGCTGCGCCCGGCGGGATCACAGCGCAGGATGGCGCGATGGGCGATCCACCAGCTGCGATGCACCTGCGCGCCGGCCACCCCCTCCATCTCCGCAATCGCGTCGCGCAGCCGCATCAGCAGCAATTCGCTGCCGCCCGCGCCATGGACGCGGACATAATGATCCTCGCTCTGCAGCGCCAGGATCGGCCCGGCAAAGCCGGCCGATAGGCGATGGCGCAGGGCGGGTTCGGTGGGGGATGTTGTGGCGGCGTATTCGGGAAGTGGGGCATCGGCGGGCGACGGCGCAGCGTGGCGCCGAGCCAGCCGCCGGTCGGTCTGTTCGGCCCAGTGGGTGACGACCAGCACGGTGAGCGCGCAGAGGAAGGAAAAGGGCAGCAGGCCGGTAAAGCCGTCTAGGTCGCGAAAGGCGGTGCGGCCGACATTGCGCCAGAGGAAGGCCAGCGGCACGACGCAGAGCGACACGCCGGAAAAGACGGTGATCGACACCGAAAGGTCGATCCGCCGCGCCAAGCCGCGCAGCAGCCAGATCGCCGGCCGGACAAGGATATAGGCCCCCATCAGCAGCAGCCACCAATGGCCGATCCGCCCCGGCAGCCCGTCGCGCATATAGGTGCCGAACGGCCCCATGAAGCCGATGATGCCGGCCAGCAGCAGCATCGCCCACAGCTCCAGCAAGATGCGTCGGTTGAAAATCGGCTATTCCCCTCTCCGCCCCGCTTTTCGCCCTGCCCGTTCGCGAAGCGCCGACTGGAAAATGCCCGGTTTTGCGGGGCATTGGCAAGCCCTCTTTCCGCGTAACGGATTGGCGCTTGCCGGCCGGCGGGCAGGTGCCATCAGCAGAGCGGACGGCCGCCCCGTGCCCCTGGGCCAAGGCCGAAACGAGGAGAGAATTTGGTGACCAAGCCCCCTTCCCGCCGGCTGCCCATCTTGGCGATGCTGCCCATCCTGATCGGCGGACTGGCGCTGGATGGCGGGCCGACCCTGGCCCGGCCTGGGGCGCAAGGCGCGCTGTTCGGCCAGCCGGTGATCCGCACCCTGCCATTGCCCGCCGACATGCGGCCGCAAAGCGCCACCTACACGCCGTCGGGCCGGATATTGCTGACCTATGCCAAGCCGGGCGAGAGCGATCCGCGGCAGATCAACCTCGCGATCATGGACGATGATGGCAGCCATATCCGCCCGATCTTCAGCGGGACGATTCCCGCCCGGCCGAAGGATAATGGCATCCGCTACATGGTGTTTGCCGACAATAAGCGCATCTTCCTGGGCGATTTCGTGATCGAATGCCCGACCAGCCTGGACGATTGCACGCAGGCGCAACTGGTGCCCGTCACCTATCCGCCGCAGGTGGCCGATGGCGCGCATATCTGGCATCGCTGGTCGGAAATGGTGGTGGCGCCGGACAATCGCCATATCGCCTGGACGACCTTGCTCGCCAATTACTCCGCCGCGGTGCTGACCGGCGAACTGACGCGCGGCCCGGACGGCTATGTCGTCACCCGGCCGCAGATCATCAGCAGCAGCGATCCCTTCCGCCCCGATCCCGCCCATGCCGATGGCGTCATCCCGTCGCCGATCCGTGGCGGCGAGGTGAAGCAATTCGTCCATGGCGGCAGCGCCCTGTCGCTGGTCGGCGCGGTGAAGCGCGACCTGCCCGATTCGGTGGTGATGGACCTGGCGAGCGGCAAGGTGACGCCGATCACCGACACGCCGGGCTATACCGAAACGACGATCTTCTCGCCCGACGAGCGGCTGGGCATGGTGATGACCACCCGCTTTTCGCAGACCGACCCGGCGATATTGGGGCTGATGCCCCGCCCCTATCCCGACAGCCTGAACATGGGGCTGAGCATGTTCGCCTATACCTATGCCGTCACCGGCGTGCGCACGGCGCGGCCGGGCAATGTCGGGCCGGCGCTGATCGACATCGCCCGGTCGCAGCGCGAGGTGGGGTATCAGGGCGCGAACCTCAGCAGCCAGGTCGACTGGGTATTTCATTCGCCCATGTCCTGGCATCCCGACAGCCGCCGGGCGACCTGGATCGAGGGGCTGCGCGGCAGCGAGACCAAGCGGGTCCAGATCGTCACCCTGCCCGGATACAAGGCCGGGCCGGCGGTCGCCCCACGCGCCGTGCCCGACAGCTTGCCCTATGGCGATACCGACCTGTCCACCCTGCCGGCGCTGGCGGGCAAGAGCCAGAATATCGACGTGAAGGTCTATGGCCGGCGGTCAGGCCATATCCAATATCGGCGCACGAGCGGCGCCATCGAGAAAATCTATGTCGATTTCAGCGACGACGGAAAGCAGGTCTATAGCGGGCGCGAGACGACGCAGATCAACATGCGCGGCCAGTCCAGCTACGAAGCGGACATCCGCCTGACCGGTCCCCGCCCCGGCATCATGAAGCTGCAGATGGCGTTCGGACCGCTGGGCGGCCCCAAGCCCGCCGCGATCGACTTCACGCCCCAAGCCGATGGCCAGCCGCGCAGCCGGGGCTTTGCCGAATATGGCGGCCGGCGCCTGAGCGTGGACCGGCTGGCGCCATGAAGAGCCGCCGGACGATCAGGCCATGGCGCTGATCGTCCGGCGGAAGCGAGTGAGTGCGATCAGGAAGAAGGCGATGCCGATCGCGGCGGTGGCGGCGAATTGCGGCCAGACGACGCCAATGCCGGCGCCCCGGAACAGGATCGCCTGACCCAGTTCGACGAAATGGGTGGTCGGCGCGAACAGCATCACATCCTGCACCAGCTTGGGCATGGATTCGCGCGGGGTGGTGCCGCCCGACAGCATCTGCAGCGGCAGCAGGACAAGGATCATCAGCATGCCGAATTGCGGCATGTTGCGCGCCAGCGTCGCGAGGAAAATGCCCATCGAGGTTGTGGAAAACAGCACCAGCGCAGCGCCCGCGAAGAAGAGCGCCAGCGATCCGGCGACGGGCACGTGCATCAGCCCCTGCACCACCAGGTTGATCGACAGGGACGAGGCGAGTAGCACGACCAGCCCCATCGACCAAACCTTTGACAGCATGATCTCGAACGGGGTGACCGGCATCACCAGCAGATGCTCGATCGTGCCATGTTCCCGCTCGCGGATCAGCGCCGCGCCGGTGAGGATGATCGACAGCATCGCGATCTGGTTGATGATCTGCGCCAGCGCACCGAACCATGTATGGTTGAGCGTCGGGTTGAAGCGCCCCCGCACCGCCAGGTCGACCTTTGGCACGCTATTGGCGCGATAGCGGTTGACGAATTCATTCACTTCGGCGGTCGCGATCTGCTGCACATAGCTGCTGCCCGAAAATGCCTGGCTCATGCGCGTGGCGTCGGTGTTGAGCTGGATTTCCGCCGTCCGGCCGGCCAGCACGTCGCGCTGGAAGCCATGGGGTATGTGGAGGACGAAGGTGAAGTCGCCCGCGTCCATGCCCGGATCGATCTGCGCCGGCGCAATCATCCGGGGCAGCGTGAATTGCGGCGGATAGAAAGCGGCGACGATCCGCTGCGACAGGGGCGATTCATCCTCATCGACGATTGCGATGGCTGCATTGTGCAGCGTTTCCGGCTTGGAATTGGCCGAGGTATAGATGGAGACGGTGAAGACGAACAGGATTAGCACCAGCATGATCGGGTCGCGCCACAGGCTCCACAGCTCCTTCACGCCCAGCCGGTAGATGTTGGAAATCGTCGCAAGCATGGGCGTCAGGCCTCCTGCTTCTTGAGCAGCATGATCGCGATGCCGACGATCAGCGGCGCGGAAATGGCGAGCGGCAGGAAGGAGCCGGCCAGGTCCGAAAAGCCCAGCGCCTTGGCAAAGACGCCGCGGCTGATGGTGAACATGTGGCTGCCGGGATAGATGTCGCCGATGATCCGCGCGCTGCCCTCCATCGAGGAGACGGGGTCGGTCATACCGCCATAGGTGGTGGCCGGGATCATCGTGCCGATCATCGCCAGGAACATCGCGGCGATCTGGCTGCGCGTCACGGCCGAGGCGAGCAGGCCCATGCCGGTCGCGGTGACGCAATAGATGGCGGCGGCCAGCAGCAGGGTCGGGAAGCTGCCCTTCACCGGCACGCCGAAGATGAAGATCGCCATCAGCACCATCAGCAGGAAGTTGACAAGCGCCAGCACGACATAGGGAAGCTGCTTGCCGAGCAGGAATTCGCTGCGGCTGACCGGCGTCACATAAAGGTTGATGATCGATCCGATCTCCTTTTCGCGCACCACCGCCAGCGCGGTCAGCATCGCCGGCAGCATGAGCAGCAGCAGCGGGATGACGATCGGCACCATCGCCGGCAGGCTCTGCACATCGGGATTGTAGCGATAGCGGTTCTCGATCGAGAAGCTGCTGCCGACCGCGCTGCCGCGCGCGGCCGCCTGCTGGCTCAGCCAATGCTGGTGCAGCCCCTGGATATAGCCCTGCACCGTTTCGGCGCGCTGTGGATTGGCGCCGTCGAACCAGGCGCCGACCGTGACCTGCCGCCCGGCCGTGATATCCCGGCCGAAGCCCGGCGGAATCTCGATCACCAGCGCCAGTTCGCCATCCTTCATGCGCCGGTCGAGATCATCATAATCGCGGATCGGCGCATGTTCGACGAAATAGGAGGAGCCGGAAATGTCGAGCGCATAATTCTGGCTGAGGATGCTGTTGTCGCGGTCCAGCACGGCATAGTTCAGCTCGTTGATGTCGGTGGTCATGCCGAAGCCGATCACCAGCATCAGGATCAGCGAACCGATCAGCGCGAGCGTCGCACGGACCGGATCGCGCTGCAGTTCCAGCATCTCGCGCCAGGCATAGGTGAGCGCGCGTTGCGGGCTGAAGCCGCGCCTTATCGTGCCATGTTCCGCCTGCGCCATGTCCTTGAGCGCGCTTTCCTCGTCGGGCGGGCGGGTGTCGCCGCCGGCATCGACCAGATAGCCGATGAAGGCCTGTTCCAGATCGGGCGCGCCGCGCTTCTCGATCAGGCGCGCGGGCGCATCGCTGTCCAGCACATGGCCCGCATGCATCATCGACATGCGATCGCAGCGCATCGCTTCGTTCATGAAATGGGTGGAGATGAAGATCGTCACCTTGTCGCGGCGCGACAGCTCCGCCAGCAATCGCCAGAAGCCGTCGCGCGCCACCGGATCGACGCCGGAGGTCGGCTCGTCCAGGATCAGCAGTTCCGGCTTGTGGACCATCGCCACCGCAAGGCTGAGGCGCTGGCGGATGCCGAGCGGCAGGCTGTCGGGCAGTTCCTCCATCACCGGACCAAGATCGAACCGATCGGCCATTTCCGCGACGCGGGCGGGAATATCCTCGCGCGCGACATGGAAGAGATGGGCGTGAAATTCCAGATTCTGGCGGACGGTGAGTTCGGTGTAGAGCGAGAAGGCCTGGCTCATATAGCCGACCCGCTTGCGCGTAGACATGTCGTCCGGGTCCACTGCATTGCCGAACAGCCAGGCCTTGCCCTCGGTCGCGGGCAAGAGGCCGGTCAGCATCTTCATGGTGGTCGACTTGCCGCAGCCATTGGACCCCAGGAAACCGAATATCTCGCCCCGGCGAATGCGGAAGCTGACATGATCGACCGCGGTGAAATCGCCAAAGCGCATGGTCAGGCCCTGCGCCTCGATCGCGATGTCATCCTCGCTGGCTTCGAGCGGCGGGATGATGACCGGCTCATGGCCGCGCTTCTTCTCCTCGGGCAGCAGCGCGATGAAGGCCTCCTCCAGCGAACTGGTGCCGGTGCGCGCGAAAATCTCAGCCGGGGTGCCGGTGTCGAGGATCTGCCCGTCATCCATCGCCACCAGCCAGTCGAAACGCTGCGCCTCATCCATGTAAGCGGTGGCGACGATGACGCTCATCTGCGCCTGGGTCTGGCGGATGTCGTTGATGAGATCCCAGAATTGGGCGCGGGCCAGCGGATCGACGCCGGTGGTCGGCTCGTCCAGGATCAACAGGTCGGGATCATGGATCAGCGCACAGCACAGGCCGAGCTTCTGCTTCATGCCGCCCGACAGCTTGCCCGCCGGCCTGGCAAGGAATGGGTCGAGGCCGGTGGCGCGGGTGAGCGCATCGATCCGCCTTCGCCGCTCCGCCCCGTCATGGCCGAACAGGCGGCCGAAAAACTGCAGATTCTCCTCGACCGACAGGGTGGGATAGAGATTCTTGCCCAGCCCCTGCGGCATATAGGCGATGCGCGGGCAGACATCGCTGCGATGGCGCTTGTCGCGCATGTCCCCGCCCAGCACATGGACATCGCCATCCCGGATGACATGGGCGCCGGCGACGAGGGAGAGCAGGCTGGACTTGCCCACGCCATCGGGGCCGATCAGGCCGATCATCCGCCCACCCGGTATGTCGAGATCGATGCCGCGCAGCGCCTGCGTCTTGCCATAATGGAGGCGGACGCCGGACAGGCGGACGACCGGATCGACCGTTGGCGCGCCGATGGGGGCGGGCTGGTTCACTGGACCGCCCGCGATCCTTCGGGAAGGGCGCGGACCGCGAGCGAGGCGGGCCAGGCAACGCCCGGATTGATCCGGACATAGGCCATGCCGGGCAGGCCGGTCTTCACCTGGGCGATATGCTTGCGCAGCAGCGCCGGATCGATCCGGGCCTTGACCCGGAACATCATTTTCTCGCGCTCGCTCTGGGTTTCGACCGTCTTGGGCGTGAACTGGGCGACGTCGGCGACGAAGCTGATCCGCGCCGGGATCGGATAGTCGGGAATGGCATCGAGCACGATCCGCGCCTCGCTGCCGATGGCGACACGGCCGGCGGCGGTAGCGGGCAGGAAGAAGCTGATCGTCACGTCGGACAGGTCGACCAGGCTCAGCACCCGGCCACCGGCCGTCACCACCTCGCCGGGCTGGGCGACGCGATACTGGACGCGGCCGTCGCGTGGCGCGCGCAGGCTGCTGTCGTTGATGTCCGCCTCGATCCGCTGGATGGTGGCACGGCCGGCCTCCACGCGGGATCGCGATCCGATCACCTGGTTGCGGGCATTGGTGATGGCGACCTCGGCCGAGGCAAGCTGGGCACGGGCCGCCTCTACGGCGGCGGCGGCGCCTTCGGTCTGGGCGGCGTCGTCATCGCGTTCCTGCACTGCGGTCGCGCCTTCGCGGGCCAGGGTTTCGGACCGGGCGAGGCGCTTGCGCGAGGCGTTGAGTTCGGCGATGCGCTGGCGCACCACGGCCTGGGCCGCGGCCTTCTCGCTCTCGCGCTGGGCGACCTGGGTCTGGGCGACGAGGACGGCATTCTGCGCCTCTGCCAGTTGCGCGACGGCCTCGGTCCGCTGTGCGTCCAGTACATCGACATCCATATGGGCGACGATCTCGCCGGCCTTCACCAGTTGCCCCTCATCCGCGACGATATCCTTGATCCGCCCGGCGGATTTGGAGGCGACGTCGATTTCTGTCGCTTCCAGCCGGCCGTTGCCGCCGACAATGCCTTCGGGCAGGCCGGCCGGCTTCAGCAACGTCCAGAGCAGGAAGGCAATGCCGGCCACCGCCGCGATGATCAGGCCCCTGACGATCCAGCGCTTGTTCATGCTCATGGTTCCCCCTGGTTCCCGGACGGGGCGGCCGCGATGCCGCGATTGACAACAAAGCCACCACCGAGGGCAGCATAGAGGCTGACGATGCTGGAGAGTTCCCCCCGGCGAAGCTGGACCAGCGCCTGTTCCGCATCGAACAGGTCGCGCTGGGCATCGAGCACTTCGAGATAGGTGGAGCGGCCATTGTCGAAGCGTAGTTGGGCGAGGCGCGCCCGTTCCCGCTGGGCATCGACCAGTTGGCGCGTGGTGCCGATCTGCAGGGCGATCTGGCGCCGCCGGACCAGCGCGTCAGACACATCGCGAAAGGCGGACTGGATCGTCTTTTCATAGGTAGCGACGGCCTCATCCCGGCGCGCCTGCGCCACGTCCAAATTGCCCTTCAGCCGGCCGGCGTTGAACAGGGGCAGACGGATCATCGGCGAAAAGCTCCACACCTCGCTATTGCCGCCGAACAGCCCGTCCAGATCCGGGCTGGTCGTGCCATAGGCGCCGGTCAGGCTGATATTGGGGAAGAAGGCGGCGCGGGCGGCACCGATATTAGCATTGGCCGCGCGCAGCTGATGCTCGGCGGCAACGATGTCCGGCCGGTTGGTGAGCAGTTCGGCCGGCAGGCCGGCGGGCACCTGATAATCGCCGCCCGGCCCGGCCAGCCGCAGCGATCCGGGCGCAATCTCCACCGGCTGGCCGACCAGCAGCGCCAGCGCATTGCGATTGACCGCGCGGTCGAGGTTCAGCACATGCATGGTGGTGTCCGCCTGCGCCAGCAGCACCTGGGACTGGGCCAGGTCCAGCTTCGACCCCGACCCCACCTCATAGCGGCGGCGCATGATGCGCAGCGTTTCCTGCCGGGTGGTGATCGACTGCTGGGTAAGGGCGGCGCGCTCCTCATATTCGCGCTCCAGCAGATAGCCGAGCGCAACCTGCGCGATCAGGTCGGTCGCGACCGCGCGGCGAGATTCCTCCGACGCCAGAAACTGTTCGCGGGCGGCCTCCTTCAGATTGCGCAGCCGGCCCCAGAAATCGATTTCCCAGCTGGCGCTGAGTTGGGCGGTGATCGATTTCACGTCGACGATCTGGTCGCCGATCACCGGCAGGCTGTAGAAGGCCTGACCGCGCGTGCCCGTCGCCACCGCATCGAGCTGAGGATAGAGCGAGGCACCCTCGATCCGCCAGGCGCCGCGCGCCTGCGCCACGCGGGCGGCGGCGATGCGAATGTCGCGATTATTGGCCAGCGCCTGGGCGACCAGCCTGCGCAATTCGGGATCGGGAAAAACCTGCTCCCAGTCGCGCCCGGCCAGCGAAGCCCCGGCCGGCGTCGCCACGGCATAGCTGTCGGGCACCGGCAGGGATGGCTGAACATAATCGGGCGCAAAGGAACAACCGGTCAGGGAAAGAGCCAGAAGCATCGTCAAGGCCTCAGGGATAACCCTCCCCTTCACGCCATGACCTATCGCAAAATCGGAATTGCCAAGCGACACCAAGCACCCCTTTTCGAGCAACATGGACCCCTATTCAATCGATATAGCATCGACCGACTTCATCTATTCTCGATTTTGTGAGACATGATGCTTCAGAACATCACAAGGACTCACTAATAACTTATGCCTTTAATATATTTGTGTTTATCTACCACAACCAGTATCGTCAATCGCACCTGACCTGACCGCTCGCGCCGTTGCGAGGGGCGCAACGCGACAAGGGACGCAGGATGATCCGCAACCGCCGCGCGCAACCACGACACTTGCCCGCCCCCTGGTCGAGCCTGGCATGGCTGCTGGCTGTCCTGTCGCCTTCTTTTGCGACAAGCGCCCTGGCCGGGGAACCCGTAGAAACCCTGATAGGGCGGATCGCCCTGCCCGATGACCAGAATATGGCGAGCGTGGAACTGCGCTTCCTCAACATGGGCACGGCACCCGCCGCCATGCCGCTGCCCGACCGGGTCGAGGCGCGGGTGGAACAGGATGGCGCCGCGCGCCGGCTGTGGCTGCGCCGGGCGCCGGGCGTGCCGGAGACGGTGGAGATTGCGCCGGGCGGCTTTGCCCAGGCGCGCTATCAACTGGCCGCAAGCGACATGGCCGAGGGCGCGTTGCTGTCGATCCCGGCCTGGAATTCGCCGCAGGTTGCGCTGCATGGCGCGGCTGCCTCGCGGATGGCGGCCGCTTCGCCGGTGCCTGTCCCACCGCCGCCGCCGCCGCCCGGAACCCCGGTGCCGCCGCCGGTCGCGCCGCCGGCCGATCGCAGCGCCGGCAATGCCTTCATCGGCAATCTGGCGCCCTATGAGCCGATCTATGCGGTCTATGGCCCCGGCACCAATACCGATGCCCGGTTGCAGTTGAGCTTCGAATATCGGTTGTTCGGATCGCGCGATGCCGCGCATTTGCCCAGTTCCTGGCGGGACGGCCTGCATTTCGCCTATACCCAGCGCATGTTCTGGGATCTGGGCGCCAATTCCATGCCCTTCCGCAACATCGATTATCAGCCAGAGATCATCTATGTGACGCCGACCCGGATGCTGAAGAACGGCATGTCGCTGGCGCTGCAGGGCGGGCTTCGGCACGAATCCAACGGCCGGGACGGCGATGCGTCGCGCAGCATCAACAGCGTCTATGTCGCGCCGATGGCGGCCTTCTCGCTGGGCGAGGAACGGCGGCTGCTGGTGGCACCGCGCCTGACCTTCTATGTCGGCGACAAGTCCGACAATCCCGATATCGTCCGCTATCGCGGCCATGCCGGCCTGTTCCTGCAGGTCGGCGATGATGATGGGCTGCGCCTGTCGACCAACAGCCGGTTCAATTTCGGATCGGGCAAGGGCGCAATCAACGCCGACCTGTCCTATCCGCTGCCGCGCCTGCTGGGCGGTGGCCCCGATCTCTATTTGTTCGCTCAGGGATTTGCCGGATATGGCGAGAACCTGTTGGACTATAATCGTTCCATAACAAGATTGCGGATCGGCTTCGCGCTGGTGCGCTGACCGCCGGGTGGCTTGCCCCCGGCCGCTCGACGCGACTGAAAGGGAAGCCGATGTCCTCTGCCCCGCCCGTTGCCTGGCATGCGCTGCCGCCCGAAGAGGCGCTGGCAACGCTGTCCGTCGAAGCGACCGGGCTGGACCAGCGCGATGCCGAGGCCCGGCTGCGGCGCTATGGCCCCAATGCCCTGCCCGAAGCGCCGCGCCAGCATCCGCTGCTGCGATTCCTGGCGCATTTCAACAGCGTGCTGATCTATTTCCTGCTGGGTGCGGCGCTGATCGCGCTGCTGCTGAATCACGGCATCGATGCCGCCGTGATCCTGGCCGTGGTGCTGGTGAACGCGGTCGTCGGCTTCATCCAGGAGGGCAAGGCCGAAGAGGCGCTGGGTGCGATCCAGGACATGATCGCGCCGCATGCCATGGTGCTGCGCAGCGGCGAACGGCGCGTCGTGGCGGTGCCGGAACTGGTGCCGGGTGACATCGTGCTGCTGGAAGCAGGTGACCGGGTGCCGGCCGACATCCGGCTGCTGCGCGCCCGCGGCCTGCTGATCGACGAGGCGGCGCTGACCGGCGAATCGGTCGCGGCGGAAAAGCATCAGACGCTGATTGCCGCCGACGCCGGCATCGCCGACCAGAGCAACATGGCCTTTTCCGGCACTCTGGTCGCCGCCGGTCAGGCGACCGGGCTGGTGGTCGAGACCGGCAGCCACACCCAGATCGGCCGGATCAGCGGCATGCTGAAGGCGGTCGAGGTCAGCAAGACGCCGCTGGTGCGGCAGATCGATGATTTCGCCCGGCTGATGACCTGGTCGGTGCTGGCCGGCGCGGTCGTCCTGTTCCTGTTCGCGGTGCTGGCGCGCGGCTTCCACTGGATCGATGCGCTGATCGCGATCGTCGCCCTGTCGGTCGGCGTGGTGCCGGAAGGACTGCCCGCCGTCATCACCATCACGCTGGCGATCGGCGTGCAGCGCATGGCCGCGCGCCAGGCGGTGATCCGGCGCCTGCCGGCGGTCGAGACGCTGGGTGCCACGTCGGTGATCTGCACCGACAAGACCGGCACGCTGACCCGCAACGAGATGACCGTGCGCCATCTGCTGCTGCCGGGCGGCGACCTGCATGTCAGCGGATCGGGCTATGCGCCGACGGGCGCCATCAGCGTCGCTGGCGGCGGCGACGATGCGGAGGGGCTGGCCGATGCCGCGCCAATCCTGCGCTGCGGCCTGTTGTGTAACGATGCCCTGCTACGCCAAGCGGATGACGGCTGGACCGTGCAGGGCGACCCGATGGAGGGGGCATTGGTCGCGCTGGCGATGAAGGCGGGGCTGAGCGCCGACCATGTGCGCGGCGAATGGCCGCGGATCGACGAAATCCCGTTCGACGCCGCCTATCGCTTCATGGCGACGCTGCATCGCGCGCTCGATGGCAGCAGCGCCATCTTCATCAAGGGCGCGCCCGAAGCGGTGCTGGCGATGACCGGCGCGGATGCCGCCGCCTGGGACGCGCGGCTGTCGGCCGCCGCCGACCGGGGCGAACGCCTGCTGGGCTTTGCCGTCAAGCGGATCGCCGGAGCGCCCGACCGGATCGGCTTCGACGATCTGAAGAGCGGGGTCGAGCTGCTGGGGCTGATGGGCTTCATCGATCCGCCACGCGACGAGGCGCGGCAGGCGATCGCCCAGTGCCGGTCGGCCGGCATCGCGGTCAAGATGATCACCGGCGACCATGTCGGCACCGCCATCGCCATCGCACGCCAACTGGCGCTGGACGATGATCCCCAGGCGATGAGCGGCGCCGAGGTCGAGGCGCTGGACGATGCTGCGCTGGCGGCGCGGGTGCGCGATGTCGATGTGTTCGCCCGCTCCTCCCCCGAGCACAAGCTGCGCATCGTCCGCGCGCTCCAGTCGCACGGGCTGGTCGTCGCCATGACCGGCGACGGCGTCAACGACGCGCCGTCGCTCAAACAGGCCGATGTCGGCACGGCGATGGGGATCAAGGGCACGGAGGCCGCCAAGGAGGCGGCCGAGATGGTGCTGCTGGACGATAATTTCGCGTCGATCGTGGCGGCCGTGCGCGAAGGGCGCACCGTCTATGACAATATCCGCAAGGTCATCAGCTGGACCTTGCCGACCAATGGCGGCGAGACGCTGGCGGTGGTGATCGCGATCATCGCCGGCTTTGCCCTGCCGATGACGGCGACGCAGATATTGTGGATCAATCTGGTGCTGACGGTGACGCTGGGGCTGGTGCTGGCGTTCGAGCCGACCGAACCGGGGACGATGGAGCGGCGGCCGCGTGCCGCCGGTGCGCCGCTGCTTTCCCCCTTCCTGCTGTGGCGCATCATGCTGGTATCGGTGCTGATGGGGGCGATGGCGCTGGGGATATTCTTCTATGCCCAGCATGTCGGCCACGACATCGACACCGCCCGGACCATGGTGGTCAACATGCTGATCGTGGGCGAGATATTCTATCTGTTCAATGTGCGCTTCCTGCACATGCGATCGCTGACGCTGCGCGGCGCGATGGGCACGCCGATCGTGCTGGCGGCGATCGTGGCGGTGGTGATCGCCCAGCTGCTCTTCACCTATGCGCCGTTCATGCACGATATTTTCGACAGCCGGCCGCTGTCGCTGACCGACGGGCTGATGATCATCGGTCTGGGCGCGGCGATGTTCGCCGTATTGGAACTCGAAAAGCTGGCCGCCCATCGGCTCGCCTGGTTCGAGGATATCTGACCGCCATTATCCACAGTCCAACAGCCGCAGAAGAAGGAGGAAATCATGCCGACGACCATGCGAGCCGCGATTGCCAGGACGTTCAAGGCGCCGCTGACGATCGAGGAGATAGCGATACCCGAGCCGGGGCCTGGCGAGGTGCTGGTGAAGATCGTCGCCAGTGGCGTATGCCATACCGATCTGCACGCAATCGATGGCGACTGGCCGGTGAAGCCGACCCTGCCGCTGATCCCCGGCCATGAAGGCGTGGGCCATGTCGTGGCGCTGGGTGCGGGTGTCACCGACCTGAAGGAAGGCGACGCCGTCGGCATCCCCTGGCTGCACGATGCCTGCCGCGCCTGCGAATATTGCGAGACCGGCTGGGAAACGCTGTGCGAGCGGCAGCATAATACCGGCTATAGCGTCAACGGCACCTATGCCGAATATGCGATCGCCAGCGCGCCCTTTGCCGGCCGCCTGCCCGACACTGTCGATTTCGTGACGATGGCGCCGATCCTGTGCGCGGGCGTCACCGTTTACAAGGGGCTGAAGGAAACCGAGGCGAAGCCGGGCGAATGGGTGACCATTTCCGGCGTCGGCGGGCTGGGTCATGTCGCCGTGCAATATGCCAAGGCGATGGGCCTGCATGTCGTGGCGCTGGACATTGGCGAGAGCAAGCTGGAGCTGGCCCGGTCGCTGGGCGCGGACCTGGCGCTGGATGCGCGGGCCGACAATGTCGTGGCGGAAGTGCAGAATGCGACCGGCGGCGGCGCCCATGGCGTGCTGGTGACGGCGGTGTCGCCCCCCGCCTTTGCCCAGGCGATCGCCTGTACCCGCCGGCGCGCAACCGTGAGCCTGGTCGGCCTGCCGCCGGGCGATTTCCCGACGCCGATCTTCGACGTGGTGCTCAAGCGCGTGACCGTGCGCGGGTCGATCGTCGGCACCCGGCGCGACCTGGCCGAAGCGATCGCCTTCGCGGTCGAGGGCAAGGTGAAGGCGCATGTGACGCCCCGGCCGTTCGATGATGTGAACGCCGTGCTGGACGAATTGCGCGCCGGCAAGGTGGACGGGCGCATCTCGCTCACCCTGTAACGGGCGGGTGATGGCCGGGCGCGGGCGGTGCATGCCGCCCGCGCCGCCGGTCATCGGCGCGCTTCGAAGATGGAGATGCGGCGCGGCTGGCGCGGCTGCACCGCCTGGCCCAGTTCGCGTTGCAGCATGGCCAGCATCCAGGCGCGGTGCCGGGCCATGAATTCGGGAAAGCCCTCTGCCCTGGCCGGGTCGAACACCGGCACCTGCCAGTCGGCGGGCTGATCGAGATAGGGCGGGATCACGTCGCCCGCCGCCTCGGCCGGCAGGTCGACATGGCTGCCCCAGTAGCGATTGTCGCGGAAGCGGATAAATTGGGCCGGGGCGAAGCCCGCCTTGATCAGGTAATCGGGGCCTGACCGGCCGCTTTCGCTGCCATAGCGGGCGGTGCCGGCGACCTTGAAGTCATTTTCGACGATGCGGACATCCTGCGCCCAGCCATCCCAGTTGGTCGCCACCACCATCTGCACATCCATGCCCTTGCCGACATGGATCACATTCTTTTCCACCAGCACGTCGGAGACATTGCCGGCGAGCTGGAAGATGCGCAGCGCGTCGTTGCGGCTGACATTGTAGCGCGCGACGGTGCCGCGATTGCCCAGATTATCCTTGTCGTTGCGGCCGGGCGAACAGATCAGCAGGAAGCCGCCGGCATTGTCGTGGCTGTAATTGTAGAGCAATGTCGTGCGACGCGAATTGAAGTCGCTGTCAAAGCCCTGCCCGTCATAGCGGGTGCGGGTATAGGCGGCCTCGTTGAGCTGGATCAGACTGTTGTCGGTGCTCCACTGCCAGATGCCGGCATTATAGCCGGGTGCTCGGGCACCGGCATAGCGCACGATATTATGTTCGATCAGGGCGCCGTCGGTGCCGCGCGGGACGATGCCGTCGCCGCCAATATCCTCGACCAGATTGTCGCGGATCACGATCTTTTCGCTGGGGAACCAGTCCTTGGCGCTGATCCGGTCGGCGATGCCGGCAATGCCGGACCGGTCGACCTTCCAGACGATATTGCGTTCGATCACCAGATCCTGAAAGCGGGTCGGCAGCTTCTTGCCGGTCGCGCTGAAGACGATGCCGCCATTATCCTTGCGATCATTCACGCCGCGCACGTCGTGGATATACATGTCGCTGATGCGGATGCCGCGCGTCACGCCCCGGTCGACCGCCGAGACCAGCACGCCGAAACGCTGGGCCGGGGCGGGATTGTCGTTCGTGACTTCCAGCCCGCTGACGCTGACATATTCGGCGTTGATGACGCCCACGCCATGGGGCGAGACACCGCCGGCGTCGATGCGCGGCCGTGCGCCGGCGCCGAAGGCGGCGACGCTGATCGGCGCGCCGGAGCGGCCCGATCGGGTGATGGTGAGCGGCTCCTGCCAGCGCGATCCGGCCATCAGCAGCACCTGATCGCCCGGCATCAGCGGATAGTCGCGCACCCGCGCCAGACTGCGCCAGGGCTGGTCGGCGGTGGTGCCGGCGGCGCGATCATTGCCGGTGGCGCTGTTGACATAATAGGTCGTCGCCTGCGCCGCGGATGTCGCACCCGCGGTCAGGACCAGGAAAGGCAGGAAGATTGTCAGCGCCCGGCCATGCCGGCTTTTACCCATGATCATATTGCGCGCCATTCTATCGGTCGCGCGCTGAATGCAAGGTGAAGTCGCCTCAGCCGGGGGTACGGCAGGCCTGGCGCAGGTCGATTCCGGGTGCCGGCGCGCTATCGGCGGGGAGAGCGATGCCCTGCGCCTGCGCCACCCGTTCGATGATGCCGCCGCCGCCCGGCAGGGCTTCGGCCTGGGCATAGGCCGGGTCGGCCTCCGCCTGTGCCAGCGGAATATAGCGCGCGCCGGCGGCGTCGAGCCGGGCCATGACATCGGGCAGGGTGTCGGCGGTCCAGGCGCCGACATGGAGCAGCAGCACATGCGGGATCGGGCGGCCATGGACGCGCTGCGCATTGGCCTTTGCCCGCGCGATCGCCTGATCGACCACGGCCAGATAATGGCGCTTCATCGCCGCGATCATGCGATCGTCGCCCTGCGCGCGGCAGCGGGCATAGGCGTCGCTATAATCCCAGTCCTCGAAAGCCAGGCTGACGCTGGCGATGCGATAGCCGCGCTGTTTCAGAAAGGCGGCGGCGCCGTCATGGCGGGTCGCATCCTTGCCGCTCGACAGGTTGGGGAAACGCAGCCAGTGCCAGTCCCCTTTCCCCATATGCCGTTCCAGCGCCGGCTCGCCCGCGATCACATCCGCCTGCCAGGCGTCGAGCGAGGGCGCGCCGTCGAGATTCAAATGGCTGTAGCTGTGGTTGGCGAGCGGATAGCCCGCCTGGCGCCAGAGCGTCAGCACCGCGTCCGACGCCGGATCGTCCGCCAGGCCGCGCGCGTTGACGAAACCATAGGCCTCCGTGACATGATGCGCCTTCAACGTCGCCAGGAAGCGGCGGGCGATATCGGCGCGGGTCGTGCCGGGCGGCAGCTGGCCATGGGCAGGCAGATCATCGACCGTGATCGCGACATCGAACCGGGGCGGATCGCCCGCCTGTGCCGCCGCTGCGCTGCCCAGCAGCAGGCAAAGGGCCATGGCCCGCTTGATCATCTCGGCCTCTCCCGCTGAATGTCCGCAGCGGTCCTAGCCGGGCCGCGCGGATCATTCGAGCAGTTTCAGCACATCCTGTTGCCGGGCATTGGCCTGGGCCAGCATCGCCGTCGCCGCCTGCGACAGGATCTGGCTCTTGGCGAGGGCGGTGGATTCGGTGGAGAAGTCCGCATCCTCGATCCGCGAGCGGGCGTCGGTGAGGTTGACGATATTGGTGTCGAGCTGGCTGGAGATAGATTCCAGCCGGCTCTGCGCCGCGCCCAGATTGACGCGGGCGGTCGAAATCTGCGCCAGCGCCGCATCGATCACCGCCAGCCCTTGCTGCGCGGTCACGCCGATCTGGGCGTAGGATTTATAGTCGGAATCGGTGAAGGCGACATAGCCTTCCGGGTCCATCCAGCCAAATCCACCAAGATCATTGGTGCGCTCCACAGCAGCCACACCGACATCATAGTCCAGGGTCAGGTCGATATTGCTGATTCCCACGAAGCGCATCGTGCCACCAACCGACAGGTCGGTGCCCAGCAGGGTGAAATCGTCGCTGTTGCTGCGCAGGGTCGGCAGGGTGATGGCGACATTGTCCGTCGCATTGGCGCCCGCCTGGACATTGATGACGGTGCTGCCGGCACTGTGGTCGAGTTCGTTGCGATAATTGTAGGGGCCGTGGATATCGAGCAGATCGCCATCCGCATTATAATCGCGGGCTGCGACACCCTGCGCGGTGTTGGAAAACAGGTTCACGCCGTTGAACTCGCTGTTCTGCAGCAGCGCGTTGATATGGGCGACAGTCTGGTCCATTTCGGTCTGGAGCGCGGCGCGATCCTCCGGCCGGTTGACGCCATTGGCCGCCTGGAGCGTCAATTCGCGCATCCGCTGCAGGCTGTTCTGGACCTCGCCCAATATGCCTTCGGCGGTCTGGGTCAGCGATATGGCGTCGGCGGCGTTGCGCTTGGCCACTTCCATGCCGCGCAACTGGCTGGTCATGGTCTGGGCGATGGCCATGCCGGCCGCATCATCCTTGGCCGAATTGATCCGCTTGCCGGTCGACAATTTCTCGCTTGCCTGGCCCTGGGCCTTGGTGGCCGCCTCGATCGCCCGCTGCGCGCGCAGCGCCGCGCTGTTGGTTCCGATCACGCTCATGGGATGTCCTCCATCCATGCCAGGCAGGAAGATGCCGGCGTCTGTGGGGCCGGGCGACACGGGTCGCAATGCGCCGCCCGGCAACCGAAAGGCGTTGCCCCCAAACGGTCGTCCCCGTGATGGCCGCGTCACAGCGCCCGGCCTATCCGGTTAATTCCCGGATAAGATTGAAACGGCAGGGAATTTCCCGGCTTGGCAGGCGGGTGATCCGGGCTAGGACAGGGCCATGGCCACCCTGTCCCCCCTGAGCGCCCGGCCGCGCCCTTTTCGCCTGGAGGCACGCGCCATCGACTGGCGGCTGGTGGCGCTGCTGCTGGCCTATCCCTTCGCGTTCAAGCTGGCGCATATGGCGGCCAGCCCGTGGGGCGGCGCCCATTTCTTCAGCCTCTGGTATCCCGCCGCCGGCGTGCGGCTGGCGCTGCTGTGGCGGATCGGCGCGCGCTTCACGCCGGTCCTGATCGTCGAGGAATGCGTGATCCAGTTGCTGACCGGCACGATCGTGTGGGGCGGTCCCGAATTTCTCAACCAGCTGGGCGGGGTGGCGCGCGCGCCCGCCGCCTATGGCCTGATGATCGCGCTGGTGCGCTTCATCGAGCGGCGCAGCCGGTCGGAACTGGCGATCGCGCCGATGCCCTTCGGCCTGGCCGCGGTGCTGGCGCCGACGCTGGTGTCCTTCACCGCCGGCTTCTGGGAATGGCTGTGGCCTGGCGTGTCGGGCACCCTGCCCAGCCAGCCGGTCGCCACCACCATCGCCGCCTTCCTGGTCGGCGACCTGCTGGGCGTGCTGCTGGTCGCGCCGCCCCTGCTGTGGATCGGCACGCGCAATGAGGAGGCGCGGCGGCTGATGCAGATCGGGCGCGGCCGCGCGGTCGAGGCGGCCGCCGTCTTCGTCTTTGCCTGGCTGCTCGCCTGGGGGCTGGCGCGGGTCGAGCCGCAGATCGCGGTCACGCCGGTGCTGATCGGCGCGATCTGGGTGGGGCTGCGCTGCGGCCGGCTGGGCGCGTGGATCGCGATCATCCTGTCGGCCGCGATCATCCTGCCCTGGTCGGCACCATTGTCGGCTAGCGCCACCCGCTTCGCGCTGCACATGGGCCTCGCCGCGATGGCGATCGCCACCTATCTGGCCGGCAGCTTTGCCGAGGCGCAGATCCGCGCCCGCGAGGATATCGCCCGGCGCGACCGCATCCTGTTCCAGGCCGAACGGCTGAAGACGCTGCGCGCCATGTCGGTGGCGATCATTCACGAGATCAGCCAGCCGCTGTCGACGCTGGCGATCGAGACCCGGCATCTGTCCGCCCTGTCGCGCGATCCGCAGCCCGACCTGGCGGAGATGCGCGAGAGCATCGAGCTGGTCGATCGCAAGGCGGCTTTGCTGGCCGACATGGTGCGACGGCTGCGCAGCTTTGGCGGGCGCGCGGTCGACGAACCATCGCCGATCATCGTCGGCCAGATGCTGCGCGACTGTGCCGGCATGGTCGGCGGCGAGGCGCGCAGCCTGGGCTGCACCATCAGCCTGCCGCCGATGGATGCGCGGTTGCTGGTCACCGGGCATGAGATCGAACTGACCCAGATATTGCTCAACCTACTGCGCAACGCGATGCTGGCGGCGCCCGGATCGACCATCGAGATCGCCGTGGAAAGCCGGGCCGATCAGGTGACGATCCATGTCGCCAACCCGGTCCCTTCCCCCACCCCCGACTATGGCGGCATGGGCATCGGCCTGCCGGTGGCGCGCGCCATCGCCGACGCCCATGGCGGCACGCTGACCCGCGACATCGCGCAGGGCCGGGCGCGCGCCAGCCTGTCCCTGCCCCGCACGGAGCCCAGCCATGACTGACCCGGCCGATCCCGCCATCATCCATGTTGTCGATGACGATCATGATCTGGGCCGGGCGGTAGCGCGGCTGCTGGGCCGGCACGGCTATCGCACCCAGGCGTTCGACACGCCCCGCGCGATGCTGCGCGCCCAGGCCGACGAGCCGGCCCATTGCCTGGTCACCGACGTGATGATGGCGGACATGGACGGCTTTGCCTTTGCCGAGCGGATGCGGGCGCAGGATCCGGCGGTGGCGATCATCTTCATGACCGCCTGGCCGACCACCAGCAGCGCGGTGGATTCGGTACGCCGCTATGGCGGCCTCGACTATCTGGAAAAGCCGATCGACGAAGGCCGGCTGCTGGCCGCCGTGGCGGAGGGCGCACGCTGGAGCCGGCAGCGGCGCGGGGCGCTGGCCCGGCTGGCGCCGCTGACCCCGCGCGAGCGCGAGGTGCTGCACTGCCTGGCCCAGGGGATGAGCAACAAGATGGTCGCCGCCGCCCTGTCGCTGAGCCCCAAGACGATCGAGGATCATCGCGCCGCGATCGTCGCCAAGACCGGGGCCAGCAGTCCCGCCGCCCTGATCGCCCTGGTGCGGGAGGCGAGCGGCACCGACGGCTAGATTGTCTTGTTGTGCGCGGCGATGGTCGGGCTATCTAGGCCGATGATCGATCCCCGCGCGCTTCGCACCTTCCTCGCCGTCTGCCGTGCCAACTCGATCAGCGGCGGCGCGCGGCTGCTCAACATCTCCCAGCCATCGGTGTCCAATGCGATCGCGCAACTGGAACAGTCGGTCGGCGCGGCCCTGTTCGCCCGGTCGCGCAGCGGCATCAGCCTGACGCCGGAGGGCGAAGTGCTGCTGCGCCGGGCGGAGGCGGTCGACAGCCTGATCAGCGGCGCGGAAGAGGAATTGCGGCTGGCGCGCGCGGGCGTGACCGGCCCGCTGCGCGTCGGCGGCACGCCGGGTGCGCTGGTCAGCCTGCTGCCCGACGCAGTACGCCGGCTGGAGGACAAGATGGGCCATTTCGCGCTGCATGCGGTAGAGCGGCCCGACCATGACCTGGCCGACATGCTGCACCGGGGCGAGATCGAGCTGGCCTTCGTCACCACGGGGCTGGAGGAGCCGCCCGAGGGGATCGAGGAAATCACCTTCGCGCAGGATCCGTTCGCGCTAGTCGTGGGCCGTCGCAACGATCATCTGCCCGCCGAGGTCTCGCTGCGCGACATGATGGCCAAGCGCTGGGTGCTGCCGGAGGCGCGCGGCGCCTTTCGCCGGCAGATCGACGCGCTGTTCATGGCGGCCGGCGTGCCGGTGCCACAGGATGTGATCCGCTGCGACTCCCTGCTGACGACCAAAGCGATGGTGCGGAACAGCAGCCGGCTGACCATCCTGCCGATGAAGGTGGCGGCGGCCGAACTGTCGATCGGCGTGCTGCGCGCGATCGCGATCCGCGAAGCGACATTCCAGCGCAGCATCGGCATCCGAAAGCTGAAGGACGCGCGCCTGTCGCGGCTGGGCGAGGCGCTGCTGGACATCATGATCCATAGCTCCAAGCTATGACGTTCCCAAAAATCATTATTATTCTTGCGTATAAATTCGGCGCATAAGGGCATTCAACAAGAGACTTCGGGAGAGCCCTCGTGCGGCAGCTGATCCGCAATATTGCGATTTTCGACGGGACCGGCAGTGCGCCCTTCCCCGGCGCGGTCATGATCGAGGGCGATCGCATCGCAGACATTCTGCGCGACGAAGCCGCGATCGACGTGGCGCAGGCCGACATGGTGATCGACGGCCAGGGCGCGACGCTGATGCCCGGCATGGTCGACGCCCATACCCATCTGACCTGGGGCAGCTCGGTCGAGAAAATCTATCATCAGTTCATCCTGCCGCCCGAGGAGCTGAAGGTCGCCGCCTGGCGCAATGCCCGCGTGCTGCTCGACCATGGCTATACCAGCCTCTATTCGGCCGGCGCGCTGGGCGACCAGATCGAACCGGAACTGGCCCGCGCCATCGCGGCCGGCGAAACCCCCGGCCCGCGCCTGGTGCCCTCCACGCTGGAGCGCAGCCCGGAAGGCGAGGAAGGGGTCGAAACCGGCGATGTGTTCAACGGGCGGGGGCCCGAAGCGATGCGCGCCTTCGTCGCCTATTGCGCGGCGGAGGGCGTCAAGTCGCTCAAGCTGGTGATTTCGGGCGAAGATGCGCTCAAGCCCGGATCGTCGCAGGACATTCTCTATACCGACGAAGAGATGATCGCGGCCGGCGAGGCGGCGAAGGACGCGGGCCTGTGGATCGCCACCCATGCCTATAGCCCGCGCGCTATCAACCTGGCGCTCGAAGCCGGCGCCCGCATCCTCTATCATTGCTCCTTCGCCGATGACGCGGCGGTCGATGCCATGGCGGCGAAGAAGGACGCCATCTTCTACGCCCCCGGTCCCGGCGTATCGGTCGCCGCGCTGGAGGCCAATCCGCCGCCCCATATCAATATGGCGTCGATGAAGGCGAGCGCGGCCGAGCGGCTGGAACTGGAAAAGACATTGGTGCCCAAATTGAAGGCGCGCGGCGTGCGCGTCCTGCCCGGCGGCGACTATGGCTTCCCCTTCAACCCCCATGGCCGCAACGCCCGCGACCTGGAACATTTCGTCACCTATTATGGCTTCACCCCGGCCGAGGCGCTGCATGCCGCCACCATGCTGGGCGGCGAGCTGATGGATCAGCCCGTCGGCCAGGTGAAGCCGGGCTATCTCGCCGACCTGCTGCTGGTCGAGGGTGATCCGACCACGGACGTCCGCCTGCTGCAGGATGCGGCCAATATCAAGATGATCATGCTGGGTGGGCGGATGCACAAATCCCCCGTGCCCGAGCCCCTGACGGTCTGACCGGAAAGACGCTTTCATGTTCGATGTTGCGATCATCGGCTGCGGGCCGGTGGGGGCCTTTGCGGCCAATTTACTTGGGAAGGCGGGCGTCTCGGTCCTGGTGATCGAGCGCGAGGCCAACCCCTATCCCCTGCCCCGCGCGGTCCATCTGGACCATGAGATGATGCGCCTGTTCCAGTCGGCCGGCGTCATCGACCGGGTCGCCCCGGACATGCGCGATACCGAAGGCCATCTGCACGTCGGCGCCGATCATGGCGTGATCCGCTATATGGGCACGGTCGGCCGCCCCCGCCCCTTCAGCTGGTCCAACGATTATTTCTTCTACCAGCCCGAACTGGAAGACCATCTGCGCGATGCGCTGGACGTCTATCCCAATGTCGAGCTGTCGCTGGGCACCGCGTTCGAGGCGCTGGCGCAGGACGAGGACGGCGTCACGCTGACGCTGCGGTCGGACGCCGGCGAGGAGCAGGTCCGCGCCCGCTATGTCGTCGCCTGCGACGGCGCCCGCAGCGCGGTGCGCAAGGCGCTCGACATCGGCCTGGATGATCTCGATTTCGAGGAACCCTGGCTGGTGGTCGATGCCGAGGTCGATGGCCCGGTCCGCTTCCCCGACCTGTGGGGCGTGCCGCAAGCGGCCGACCTGCAGAAATTGTCGGTGATGATGTGCGATCCCAAGCGCCCGGCCACCATCGTGCCGGGGCGCGGCAATCATCGCCGCTGGGAATTCATGCTGCTGCCCGGCGAAGACGACCAGGCGATGATGCAGCCAGACGCCGTGGCCGCGCTGGTAGCCCCTTATCTCGACGGCGTGCCGCACCAGGTGGTGCGCGCCGCCACCTATCGTTTCCATGGCCTGATCGCCGAGCGGTGGCGGCAGGGCGGCGTCTTCCTGGCCGGCGATGCCGCGCACCAGACGCCGCCCTTTTTCGGCCAGGGCATGTGCCATGGCCTGCGCGATGCCGCGAACCTGGCCTGGAAGCTGGAGCTGGTGCTGGCGGGCAAGGCGCCCGAAACGCTGCTCGACAGCTATCAGCCAGAGCGCGATCCCCATGTCCGCGCCGTCATCTCCGCCGCCGTGGGCGCGGGTCGCTATATCTGCGTGCTCGACCCCGACGCCGCCACCGCGCGCGACCATCAGCTGCGCGAAGCGGCCAAGGGCGCCCAGAGCGGCACGGCCGCCGACCTGATCCCCGCCATCGCCACCGGCATCATCGCCACCGGAACGCCGGGCGCGGGCGAACGCTTCATCCAGCCGCGCGTCGGCGACCGGCTGCTGGACGATGTGACCGGCGATGGCTGGCGCCTGTTCACCCGCCAGCCGGTTGTCGGCGGTGACGTAGCCGTCGTCGATGTGGCGGACCTGGGCGATGACGGTCATGTCGCCGACTGGCTCGACGCGCGCGGCGCCGAGGCGGTGCTGGTCCGCCCCGACCATTATGTCTTCGGCACTGGCGCGCCCGCAGAGCTGATCGCCCGGCGCGACGCGCTGATCGCCGGCACCGCCCGGCAGGAGATTGCCGCATGACCCTCTCGCTCGCGCAGGCCCGTGCCATCATCGACGCCGCGCTCGCCAAGGCGCGCGCCGATGGCGCCCAGCCGCTGGCCGTCATCATATTGGATGCCGGCGCCCATCCGGTCGCCTTCGCCCGCGAAGATGGCGCCAGCCTGTTCCGTTTCGACATCGCGAAGGCCAAAGCCTCGGGTGCGCTGGGGATGGGCGCGGATACGCGGGTGCTGGCCACCCGCGCCGCGTCCAACCCTGTCTTTTTCCAGAGCATAGCCGCCGCCACCGGCCAGATGGCCTTTTCGCCGGGCGGCGTACTGATCCGCGATGCGGACGGCGCGCTGGTCGGCGCGGTCGGCATCAGCGGCGATACCGGCGAGTGCGACGAGGCCTGCGCCATCGCCGGCATTGACGCCGCCGGACTTTTCCACGGAGACAGAAAATGAAGCTGCGCAGCATCGAACTGGCGCTGCCCCATGCGGGTGAGGCCGCCGCCTTCCTGACCGACATCTGGGGCATGGCCCCGGCGGCGCAAGAGGGCGAGACCCATTATCTGCGCGGATCGGGCAGCTATCCCTATCTCGTGGCGCTGACGGAATCGGCGGACGCCTATGTCCGCTCGACGACCTTCGTCTGCACCGCCGACCGGTTGGAGCAGCTGAAGCGCAGCGTCACCGCCGCCGGCCTGCCCGCGACGCCGACTGTGTCGGAAGATTTGGGCGGCGGCCATGGCATCATCGTCGAACTGGCCGAGGGCGAATTGCTGCGCTTCCTGGTCGATTCCGAGGAAGTCGCACCGATCGCGGGCGCCGACCTGCCGGTGAAGCTGACCCATGTCGTCTTCAACAGCGCCGACGCGGAGGCAACCGGCCATCTGGTCGAGCAGGCGCTGGGCTTTCGCGTCTCGGACCGGACCAAGGGCATGGTGTTCGTGCGCTGCAATGACTCGCATCATTCGACCGCCTTCGCCCGCGCCGGCTTCCCCTCGCTCAACCATATCGCCTTCGAAATGGCGGACATGGACGCAGTGATGCGCGGCATCGGCCGGTTGCGCGACCATGACATGGTCCCCGCCTGGGGGCCGGGTCGCCATGGTCCGGGCGCCAATGTCTTTGCCTATTTCATCGCCCCCTTTGGCCCGGTGATCGAATTTTCGACCGCCGTGGAAAAGGTGGCCGAGGATTATCAGGCCGGCGCGCCGGAGGACTGGACCTGGCCCGAGGGCCGGATCGACCAGTGGGGCATGTCCGACAAGGACTTCGCCGGCCTGCGCGCCGCCGAGGAGAAATTCCGCCATCGCCGCGACTGGGACGCCCAGCCCCTGATCCAACCGCAAGACCTGATCAACGAGGAACAAGCCTGATGCGCTATGTCAGTTTCCGCCGTCCCGACGGCACCCCCAGCTTCGGCCGGATCGAGGGCGAGACGATCGTCGAGCTGGCGACCGATGCGGCGCCCAGCCTGAAGGCCGCGCTGACCGACGGCAGCCTGTCGGGCCTGGCCGATGGCGCATCCTATGCCGCCGCCGATGTCGTGCTGCTGCCGGTGATCCCCGACCCCGCCAAGATCCTGTGCGTCGGCCTCAACTATGCCGAGCATGTCAAGGAAACCGGCCGCGAGCAGAAGGCGCATCCAGCGATCTTCGTGCGCTATGCCGACAGCCTGATCGCCGACGGCCAGCCGATGGTGAAGCCGGCCGTGACCGAACGCTTCGACTATGAAGGCGAACTGGCGCTGGTGATCGGCAAGCCCGCGCACAAGGTCGCGGCCGCCGACGCCTGGGACTATGTCGCCGGCTACGCCGCCTTCAACGATGGCAGCGCGCGCGACTGGCAGCGCCACAATATCCAGTTCACGCCGGGCAAGACCTTTCCCGGCACCGGCGGCTTCGGCCCGGCGCTGGTGACGCCCGAAGAGATTGACGATCTTGCCGCGCTGCGCGTCCAGACCCGCCTCAATGGCGAACTGGTGCAGGACCAGCCGGTCAGCGACATGATCTGGGATATTCCCACGGTCATCGAATATGTCACCGCCTTCACGCCGTTGAGCCCCGGCGACGTGATCGCCACCGGCACGCCCGGCGGCGTCGGCGATAAGCGCACCCCGCCGCTCTACATGAAGGCCGGTGACAAGGTCGAAGTGACCATCGGCACCATCGGCACGCTCAGCAACCGCATCATCGACGAACAATAACAATCATCAACCCGCATACCGGGGGAGGACAGACCATGCGTAACATCCACATCACCATTGCGGCCCTCGCCAGCGCGAGCGCCATCGCGATCGCCGCGCCGGCCTTTGCACAGGACGCGCCCGCGCCCGAACAGGCGGCACAGCCGGCGGACAATTCGGACATCATCGTCACCGCCCAGCGCAAGGCGGAAAAGGTGACCGAGGTGCCGATCTCCATCACCGTGGCCAATGCCGCCCAGCTGGAACGGCAGCAGGTCAACACGATGAACGACCTCAACCGCATCGCGCCAAGCCTGGAAATCCAGCAGGCGCCGGGCCAGAATACCGGCGGCGGCGGGTCGATCCGCGGCATCGGCACCCAGACCTTCTCGGCCGGCGCCGTCGCATCGGTCGGCGTGGTCGTCGACCAGGTGAGCCAGGGCAATGCCAATATCTCCGACCTGTTCGACGTCAGCCGGATCGAAGTGCTGAAGGGACCACAGGGCACGTTGTTCGGCCTCACCACATCGGCCGGCGTCATCAACATCACCACCAATGCGCCCGATCCGACCGGCTTTGCCGCCCGCGTCCGCACCGAATTGTCCGACGCCGGCACGCTGGGGTCGAAGTTCGGCAACCAGATCGTGCAGGGCATGGTCAACATCCCGCTGGCCACCAACGCCGCGATCCGCCTGTCGGGCGTCGCCAATTTCCGCCAGGGGCCGAACCGCAATGCCAGCACCGGCGACTATAATGATACCGATCGCTACGGCATTCGCGGCCGCTTCCTGTGGGAGCCGACCGATCGCCTGACCGTCAATGTCATCGGCGACTACACCAAGAGCCGGATCGAGAATGGCGGCGACTTCTTCACCTTCGTCAAGACCAGCGGTCCGGGCACGGCGCTGGGTGGCCTGCTGGCCGACACCACCGGCATCACCGCCCGGCTTGCCAGCTGCGGCGTGACGCCGGGCGAGGGCAATCGCGACTATTGCAGCGACGACAGCTATGTGGGCCATACCGAAAATTATGGCGGATCGCTGCAGGTCGATTATGAGGCCGATCCCTTCACCCTCACCTCCATCACCGCCTATCGCAAGTCGAACGAGACCGGCTATGGTGCGGCGACCAACGTGTTCCGTGGCGATCCGCTGGAATTGCAGGTCGCCAATGGCCCGACCAACCGGCGCCTGAGCCTCTTCACCCAGGAGTTGCGGGTCAGCTCGCCTGCCGACCAGTTCCTCGAATATACCGCTGGCGTCTTCTATTCGAACCAGAAGCAGACCCGCGATCCCGAAACGCTGGCCGTGTCGGTCGTACCCTTCCCCGGCCTCGTCATTCCTATCGTGCGCAACCCCGGCGCCGACATCGACATCCAGGATGAATCGCTCGCCGTATTCGGCCAGGGCACCTTCCACCTGTCTCCGGCGCTGCGGCTGATCGCCGGCGGCCGCTACACCACCGACCGGCTGTCGATGGACCGCTACGACTATTTCACCCCGGCCGATCCGTTCAGCCGCACGGTGCTGGACGTCCAGAAATTCTCCTGGCGCCTGGGCGCACAATATGACCTGGCCAATGACACCATGGTCTATGCGACTGCCTCGCGCGGGTTCAAGGGCGGGCAGATCGCCATCCCCTCGGCGCCGGCCAAGCCCTTCGTCGTGCAGCCGGAAATCCCGACCGCCTATGAACTGGGCCTCAAGAGCACGTTGTTCGGCGGCTGGGTCGCAGACCTCAATGTCTTCTACAGCAAGATCAAGAATTTCCAGGCGCAGCAGTGCACGGTGGACAGCACCGCGGTCATTTCCTGCGTCCAGACCAACATCAACGGCGTGCAGTCGCGCGGCGCGGAAATCAACTTCTTCGGCAAGGTCTTCGATGGCCTGTCGCTCAACACCGGCTTCATCTATGCCAAGGCGACCTATCCGGGCGGCTTCATCGGCACCGATGGCACCAATATCGGCGGCAGCCAGCTCGCCTATGCGCCCAAGTACAAGTTCACTTTGTCGGGCGAATATGAAGCGCCGGTCACGAGCCGCCTGAAGGGCTTCCTGGCTGCGGACACGGTGTGGAAGTCAAAGGTGCGCTACGAAGCCAATTCGAACGACGAAACCACCTTCCGTTCGCACTGGCTGGTCGGCGGCCGCATCGGCCTGCGCACCGATGATGATCGCTACAGCGTCGCGATCTTCGGTCGCAACCTGTTCAACGTGCATGAGCCTTCGCTGATGCAGAGCGACTTCCCCTACACCACCGACCAGGGCGAGCAGAATATCGGCGCCATCTATGGTCCGCAGTCCTTCCGCCAGATCGGCATCAGCCTGGACGCGAAATTCTGATCCTCCTGGGGCGGGGCGCCGCTGGTGGCGTCCCGTCTTTTTTCCTAATCCTTCTGGCCAGAGGGGACATATGAAGCCGATCAGGGACGCCATCGCCGCACTGGGCACCGATCTGGGACCGGACATACTCGGCCAGTGCCGGGCGCTGTTCGATGCCGAGCAGGCGGCGCTGGCGGCGGCGGTGCCAATGACGCAGGCGGACATCGCCTATGGCCCGGACACCCGCCACCGGCTCGACCTCTATGCCCCCAAGGGTGATGCCCCTGCCCCCATTCTGGTCTTCGTCCATGGCGGCGGTTTCCTGAAAGGCGACAAGGGCAGCGCCGACGCCTGGCCCAATGCCAATGTCGGACGGATGGCGGCGGAGGCCGGTTTCCTGGGCGTCGTCATCAATTATCGCCTCGCCCCCGACCATGGCTGGCCGGCCGGGGCGGAAGATGTCGCGGCCGTCGTCGCCTGGCTCAAGGATCATGCCGCCGAACATGGTGGAGATGCCGATCGCATCGTCCTGATGGGCACGTCGGCCGGCGCCGTCCATGTTGCGGGCTATCTGAAACTGGCCGGATCGGACGCCGTTCGCGCCGCCGTGCTGCTGTCGGGTCTCTATGGCTATACCCCGCTCGATCAACGCGACATGCTCTATTATGGCGAGGCTTCGCTCTACCCGAACCGCATGCCGCTGGAAGCCATTGCTTCGACCGACCTGCCGCTGCTGATCGCCTGCGCCGAGTTCGACCCGCCCCGCTTCCAGGCCGAGTTCCTGAGCCTGTTGCAGGACCGGCTGGTGCGCCATGGCGCCATGCCGCGCGCCTTCATCCAATCGGGCCATAATCATTATTCCATGGCCATGCATCTGGGCACCGCCGATCGGCGGCTGTTGCAAGAAATCTGCGCCTTCGTGCGCGAAACCACTGCCTGACAATTATAATAGGAGAGACGGAACATGCTGGATCGCCGCACCCTTCTGGCTACCGGCGCCGCGCTGATGGCCGCCCCTGCCATCGCCGCGCGCAAGAGCGCCAACCCCAATTTCCCCAAGAGCTTCTACTGGGGCGCTGCCACCGCACCGCATCAGGTCGAGGGCAATAATATCGCCAGCGACTTGTGGTTCGTGGAGAATCAGCAGCCGACCGTCTTTGCCCAGCCTTCGGGCGACGCCTGCAACAGCTTCGCGCTGTGGGAAACCGACCTTGATCTGGTCAAGAATATGGGCCTCAACGCCTATCGCTTCGGCATCGAATGGGCACGGATCGAGCCGGAAAAGGGCCTCTTCTCCCAGGCGATGCTCGATCATTACAAGGCGGTGATCGACGGCTGCCATGCCCGCGGCCTGGCCCCGATCGTCACCTTCAGCCATTTCACCGCGCCGCGCTGGTTCAGCGCGCAGGGCGGCTGGACCAACCCGGAAAGCGCGCAGCTTTTCGCCCGCTATTGCGACAAGGCGATGCGCGCGCTGGGCCAGGGCATCGCCAGCGCCATCACCCTCAACGAACCCAATATCCTGCTGCTCCTGAAGCCCATGCTGCCGCCGCAGGTGTGGGACATCCAGAAACTGACGCTGGAAACCGCCGCCAAGCGGCTGGGCGTGCCCAAATATGTCTGTGTCAATGTCGCTGGCTTCGACGATCTGCCCGCGCTCCAGACCGGCCTCGAAGCGGCGCACAAGGCCGGCAAGGCGGCGATCAAGGCGGTGCGCGGCGATCTGCCGGTCGGCTTCTCGCTGGCGCTGATGGACGATCAGGCGGTCGGCGCCCATTCGGTGCGCGACGCCATGCGCAAGCAGCTTTACGGCAACTGGCTGGAGATCGCGAAGGGCGACGATTTCATCGGCGTCCAGAATTATGAGCGCGCCCTGTGGGGCGACAAGGGCCGCCTGCACGCGCCCAAGGGATCGGCCGTCAACTGGTCCGGCACCGAAGTCTGGGCGCCCTCGCTTGGCGGCGCGGTCCGCTTTGCCCATGAAGCGACCGGCGTGCCGATCCTGGTGTCCGAACATGGCGTGGGCAGCGACGATGATGCGGTTCGCGCGAAGTTCATTCCCGAAGCGCTGGCGGGGCTCAAGGCCGCGATCGACGATGGCGTGCCGGTGCTGGGCTATTGCCACTGGTCGCTGCTCGACAATTTCGAATGGATCTTCGGCTACAAGCCCAAATTCGGCCTGCACAGCGTCGATCCGGTGACCTTCGCCCGCACGGCCAAGCCCAGCGCCGCCGTCTATGGCGCAATCGCTCGCCGCAACGCGCTCTGATCGATGGCCACGCCGTCCCTGTCGCTCGGGCGCGAAGCCGCCATCGGCTTCGCCATCAATGCCGTGCTCAGCATCGCCTTCTTCCTGGGGATCTTCGGCCTGGCCGTCCGGCCGCTCAGCTGGGCAGCGCCCGACGCGCTGGCGATCGACTTCGTGCCGCAGAGCATCGCCGTCGCTTTGATGAGCGCGCTGGTGCCCGCCCTGCTCGTCCGCAAGCGGTTGGCGCTGGCCGTTCCGGTCCGGACGATTATCTTGCGGGCGCTGGGCTGCGCCCTCGTCGGGGCGGTGCTCGGCGGCGCGCTCGCGGCGCTGGCACAGGCCGGGGGCGATGCGTCGATCGCCTGGGGCGCGGCGCTCGTGCTCAAGCTGCTCTATGGCGGCCTGCTCGGCGCCGCGATCACGACCCTGGTACTGAAAAAGATAATGAGAAGGATGGCCTGATGATCCGATCGACGATCGCGCTGCTGGCGCTGCTGGCGGCCACGTCCGCCGCCGCGCAGGATGTCCGGATGGCGCCGGTCGCCCCGGTCGATCAGGCCGATGCCATCCCGCTCTGGCCTGATCAGCCCGCCCCGGCCAAGGGCGCTGACGAACAATGGTCGACCATGCATGTCCAGATCGGCGCCAACAGCATCGACAATATCATGGTCCGCAATGTCGTGCGGCCGACCATCACCCCCTATCTGCCCGATCCGGCCAAGGCGACCGGCGCGGCGGTGATCGTCGCTCCGGGTGGCGCCTTCCTCTCGCTGTCGATGACCGGTGAGGGCAGCGACGTCGCGCGCTGGCTGGCCGATCATGGCGTGGCCGCCTTCGTCCTCAAATATCGGCTGAATGAAACGCCCCGCGACGACCGGACCTTTCTGGGTGTCATGGGCCAGCGTTTCGCCGATGCCGCAAAGCCCGGCGCACAGGCCGAGGTGAAGGAACCGCGCGCCACCCAGGATGCGCTCAAGGCATTGGACATGGTCCGCGCCGATGCAGCCCGCTTCCATGTCGATCCCGCCCGGGTCGGCATGATCGGCTTTTCCGCTGGCGCGATGACCACCCTGAACGCCGTGCTGGAGGGAAAGCCCGCCCAGCGCCCCGCCTTCATCGGCTATATTTACGGCCCGATGCTGGCGCCCGCCGTCCCGGCCGATGCGCCGCCGATGTTCAACGCCATCGCCATGGATGACGGCCTGTTCAAGGGTCAGGGCTTCGCCATCGTCGAAGCCTGGCGCCAAGCAAAGCGGCCGGTCGAGCTGCACGCCTATGAGCGGGGCGATCATGGCTTTGGCGCCGGTCGCCCCGGCACCACAACCGCGCTGCTGCTGCCCGAATTCCTCGCCTGGATGGATATGCGCGGCCTGCTCGCCGCCCGCTGATTGTCTCAAGGATAGCCCATGACCCGTAAAGCCCTGCGCCTCGCCGCCCTGCTCACCTGCGCCTCGCTCGCCATGCCCGCCCAGGCCGACGACCTGGCCGACGGCTTCAACAATCCGCCCCAGTCGGCCCGGCCGCGCGTGTGGTGGCACTGGCTGAACGGCAATGTGACCAAGGACGGGATCGAAAAGGATCTCGACTGGCTGGCGCGCATCGGCATTGGCGGGGTGCAGAATTTCGACGCCAATCTGCAGACGCCGCAGATCGTCAAGGAACGGCTGGTCTACATGACCGACGGCTGGAAGGACGCCTTCCGCCACGCCGTCCAGACCGCCGATGCCAAGGGGCTGGAATTCGCCATCGCGGCGTCGCCGGGCTGGAGCGAGACCGGCGGCCCCTGGGTCAAGCCGCAGGATGCGATGAAGAAGCTGGTCTGGGCGCTGACCGAGGTCGAGGGCGGCCAGCGGGTCAAGGGCGCCCTGCCCACCCCGTCCAATGTGACCGGCGCCTTCCAGAGCGCGAAGTTCAGCGATCCGCTGGCGGGCGACGCGGAGATAACGGACCAGCCGCGCGCCTATGGCGAGGCGCGGGTGCTGGCCTATCCGATTGCAGCGGCACCCTTGCCGACGCCCCGCATCCTTGACGCCAATGGCCAGCCGATCGCGGGCGCCGCCGCGCTGGGCGATAGCGATCTGGAAACCGTGGCCCAGATGGCCAAGGGCGGTGCGGCGCATCCCGGCACACTGATCCTCGACTATGGCAAGCCCGTCACGGTGCGATCGGCCAGCCTGTTCGTGCCCCATGCCCGGCCGCCCTTCGGTGATCCCGCCTATCGCCCGACGATCGAGGCGGAAACGGCGCAGGGCTGGCAGCCGCTCGGCCGCTTCTCGCTGACCGAAGTCGCCTCCACCACCAGCTTTGCGCCCGTCACGGCGCAGCGCTTCCGGCTGGTCCTGTCGCCCAATGATGCCGCCAAGTCGCCGGGCCTGGGCGATGGCGCACCCGGCGCGGTGATGATCGACGTGTTCGGCCGCCCGGCCAGCCCGACCCTGGGCATTGGCGACCTGCGCCTGTCGGCCGAGGCGCGGATCGACCAGTTTGAAGCGAAGGCCGGCTATGCCATCGCCCCCGATTATAACCGTTTGGATATGGGTCCGGCCGATGCGCCGGCGATCGATCCGGCCAGGGTTATCGACCTGACCGACCGGCTGCGCCCCGACGGCACGCTCGACTGGACCGCGCCCAGGGGAACGCGCTGGCGCATCGTCCGCATGGGCTGGTCGCTGACCGGCAAGACCAACCACCCCGCCACGCCCGAAGCCACCGGGCTGGAGGTCGACAAATATGATGCGGCCGCCGTGCGCCGCTATCTCGAAACCTATCTCGCCATGTATCGCGATGCGGTCGGCGCCGACTGGATCGGCAAGAAGGGCATCAGCGCGCTGCTGACCGACAGTATCGAGGTGGGCGCGTCCAACTGGACGCCGCGCATGGTGGAGGAGTTCAAGGCGCGGCGCGGATATGATCCGGTCCCCTTCCTGCCGACGCTGACCGGCGCGGTGGTGGGATCGGCGGCGCGCAGCGACGCCTTCCTGCATGATTATCGCCAGACCCTGGCCGACCTGCTGGCCGACGCCCATTATGGCACGGTGGCCAAGGTCGCGCATGAGCATGGCCTGACCGTCTATGGCGAGGCGCTGGAAAATGGCCGGCCGGTGCTGGGCGACGACCTTGCCATGCGCGCGCATACCGACGTGCCGATGGCGGCGATGTGGACCTTCAACCGCGGCAGCGCGCCGCGCCCGACGCTGATCGGCGACATGAAGGGCGCGGCGTCGGTCGCCCATATCTATGGCCAGAATATCGTGTCGGCCGAAAGCATGACCTCGGCCTTCGCGCCCTGGGCCTTTGCCCCGGCGGACCTCAAGCGCGTGATCGACCTGGAATTCGTGTCCGGCGTCAACCGGCCGATCGTCCACACCTCCGTCCACCAGCCGGTGGATGACAAGGTGCCGGGCCTCAGCCTCATGATCTTCGGCCAATATTTCAACCGCCACGAAAGCTGGGCCAATATGGCCAAGCCCTGGGTCGACTATATGGCGCGCACCGGCTTCCTGTTGCAGCAGGGCCGCGACCATGCCGACATCGCCTATTTCTATGGCGAGGATGCGCCGATCACCGCGCTGTTCGAGCATGGCGTGCCGGCCGACCTGCCCAGCGATTATGCCTATGACTTCGTCAATGCCGAGATTTTGGCGACCAAGGCGTCAGTGCAGAATGGCGACCTGATCGCCGGCAAGGCCCGCTACGAGGCACTGTATCTGGGCGGATCGAGCAAGGTGATGACCCTCGCCACGCTGCAGCGCATCGCCGCGCTGGTCGAGGCTGGCGCCACCCTGATCGGCACGGCACCCGACCGCGCGCCCGGCCTGCAGGATGATCCCGCCGCCTTCCGCGCGCTGGTGGCGAAACTGTGGAGCGGCCAGCCGGTCGGCAAGGGCAAGGTGATCGCCAGCACCGATGTCGACGCCGCGCTCGCCGGCACGGGCGTCGGCGCCGATTTCCGCGTGACCGGCAGCGGCGATGCCGGCGCCTATCGCTTTCTCCACCGCGCTTTGCCCGATGGCGACCTCTATTATGTGACCAATGGCAAGGCCCAGGCCGAACATGTCGAAGCGCGCTTCCGTGTCACCGGCCGCCAGCCGGAAATCTGGCGCGCGATCGACGGCAGCGCCGCGCCGCTATCCTACCGGACCGAGGGCAGTGACACGGTCGTCCCGCTCGATGTCGGGCCGGAGGATGCCTTCTTCATCCTGTTCCGCAAGCCGGCGCAGACCCCCAGCCGGACGATCGCGCCGGCGGCCGTAAAGCAGGTCGCCACCCTGGCGCAGCCCTGGACCGTGCGCTTCCAGCCGGGTCGCGGCGCGCCAGCCGAGATTGCGATGCCGACGCTGACGGCGCTCGACAAGAGCAGCGATCCGGGCGTGCGCTATTTCTCCGGCGAGGCGACCTATGCCAGCAGCTTTACGCTGCCCAAGGGCGCCAGGCCCGGTGCGCCGCTGTGGCTTGATCTGGGCAGCGTCGGCGATGTCGCGGAGGTGCGGGTCAATGGCCAGGTCGCGGGCACAAGCTGGTTCGCCCCCTATCGGCTGGACGTCGGCAGGCTGGTGAAGCCGGGCCGCAACGCGATCGAGGTGAAGGTCGCGAACCTGTGGGTCAACCGCCTGATCGGCGACCAGCAGCCCGGCGCGGACAAGATCACCTTCACCGCCGCCCCCACTTATCGCCCCGATGCGCCGCTGCGTCCGTCGAGCCTGATCGGGCCGGTCACGCTGTCGGCGGAACAATAAGCAGGGGCCGCGCGGATGCTCGCTTGAACGCGGGAAAGTCGCCGCCTATCAGGCGGTCATCATGACCGACGATCAGCAGAGCATCCGCGCCATCCTCGACCGGCTGCGCGCCCCGGCGGGCAATCCCGTGGCCCGCGCCCGCTGGCTGGTCGAGCGGCAGGTGCCCGAAGCGCGGCGCGGCCCCGGCTGGGACCGGCACTGGCGCGAGCTGGAAGCCTATCTGGACAGCCCGGTCAGCTGGTCGGGCAATCGCGATGCGGACGGGATCGAAGGGTGGGACGATGACGTCTGACCGGCTGATCGACATGATGATCGCGCGGCTGGTGATCGCCCATGGCAAGAGCAAGCATCATTGGCGCAAGGCGATCGGTCCGGTCCGAATCTACAGCCGCGCCACCCATCCCCATTGCAACTGGGCCTTCACGCCGAGCGGCACGGCGGGCGAGATATCGGTGATCGAGACACTGCTCGACGATCTGCATCTGCGCCATCCGCTGATTGATCGCTAACAAAAAGGGGCGCGGACGGCTTATCGCCATCCACGCCCCCTTGCGACCCCGAAGGGATTTCGATCAGCCGGCGAGCTGCGTTTCCAGTTCGCCCAGCACGCGATAGCAGTCGAACACCTTGGCGACCGAGCTGTTGGGCTCGCGGCCCTCGCGGATGGCGCTGATGAACTCGCGGTCCTGCAACTCGATGCCATTGTTCGAGATGGCGACGCCGGCCAGGTCGATCGGCTCTTCCTTGCCGTTCACCAGATCGTCGTAGCGAGCGATATAGGTGTCGGTGTCGCCGATATAGCGGAAGAAGGTGCCAAGCGGCCCGTCATTGTTGAAGCTCAGCGACAGGGTGCAGATGGCGCCAGTCTCGCTCTTCAATTGGATCGACATGTCCATGGCGATGCCCAGTTCCGGATGGATCGGCCCCTGCATCGCATGGGCGGCGACGATCCTGCCCGCCTGATAGGCGAACAGGTCGACCGTATGCGCGGCGTGATGCCACAGAAGATGGTCGGTCCACGACCGCGGCTCGCCCTTGGCATTGATGTTCTTACGGCGGAAGAAATAGGTCTGCACGTCCATCTGCTGGACGTTGAACTCGCCCGCCTGGATGCGGTTGTGGACGAACTGGTGCGACGGGTTGAAGCGGCGGGTATGGCCGACCATGCAGACAAGGCCGGTTTCCTTCTGCTTGGCCAGCACCGCCTGCGCATCGGCCCAGCTGTCGGCGAGCGGGATTTCCACCTCGACATGCTTGCCCGCATTCATGCAGGCGATCGCCTGTTCCGCGTGCATCTGGGTCGGCGTACACAGGATCACCGCGTCGACATCGTCACGCGCCAGCGTCTCGTTGAGGTCGGTGGTCACATGGCCGATGCCATATTTCTCGGCGACCTTCTTCGTCGTCTCCAGTTCGCGGCCGATGATCGAGGTGACGGTGACGCCGTCGACATTCTTGAGGCCATCAAGATGCTTTTCGCCAAAGGCGCCGGCACCGGCGAGGGCAATACGCATGGAATTTTCTCCATCTAAAGCCCCTCCCTGGAAGGGAGGGTTGAATAGAGACACCTGTCTCTATTCAAGGGTGGGTGCCTCCGAAGGAGGCTCGCTACGCTCGCACCCACCCCCGGCCCCTCCCTGGAAGGGAGGGGAGGCAGCAGTGCGAACCGAAATTCAGTCCGTCGGTTCGAGCACCAGGTGCCCGACCGCGGTGTTGGAAGCGGGAACATGATAATGGCGGTGCAGCGGCCGGACCTTGTCGCCCAGCGCCCCGCGCATGATCAGCCACATGACCATCTCGATCCCTTCGGACCCGGTCTCGCGCAGATATTCGATATGCTCGATCGCACGCAGCGCCTCGCCATCGTCGCTCTGGCTCATCAGGTCGAGGAAGCGATTATCCCACTCGGCATTGATGAGGCCGGCGCGCGGGCCCTGAAGCTGGTGGCTCATGCCGCCCGTGCCCCAGATCTGCACGTTGAGATCCTCGGGGAAGCTGTCGACCGCGCGGGCGATCGCCTCGCCCAGCCGCCAGCAGCGATTGCCCGACGGCGGCGGATAGGTGACGACATTGACCGCCACCGGGATCACCCGGCATGGCCAGGCGTCGGGCTGGCCGAACATCAGGCTCAACGGCACGGTCAGGCCATGGTCGACATCCATCTCGTTGATGATGGTCATGTCGAATTCGTCGAGGATCAGGCTCTGGGCGATGTGCCAGGCCAGGTCCGGCTCGCCGATCACGTCGGGCACCGGGCGCGGCCCCCAGCCCTCGTCGGCCGGCTTGTAGCGTTCGCCACAGCCGATCGCGAAGGTCGGGATGATCTTCATGTCGAAGGCGGAGGCATGGTCATTATAGACCAGGATCACGACATCGGGCTTTTCCTGCGCGATCCATTGCCGCGACCAGTCATAGCCGGCGAACAAAGGCTGCCAATAAGGCTCGGCGGTCTTCTTGAGGTCCATGGCAGCGCCGATGGCGGGCACATGGCTGGTGGCGACGCCGGCAGTGATGCGGGCCATCAGCGTTTCTCCTTGATGGAGCGGACGCCCTGAGGCGAGCGGCCGCCGGCGATCATCATCGCCTGATAGTCTTCCGGGCTCATTCCGGTCATGGTGCCGACCGCCTGCAGGAAGCTGAGGCCGTCGGTCGAGAACACCTTGGCGAGGAAATAGATGTTCCCGCCCAGGTCCAGGCAGCGATTATAGTCGCGGTCCAGGATCGCCTGTTTCTGCGCCTCGGTCATCGGCCATTCGTCGATATAGGCGCGCTCGCCGGCCAGCCAGCGGACGCGGTTTTCCGCCTTCATCAGGCTCATCGCGAACTGGTTCATCCAATAGCCCTGACGCGCCCGCGCCGCCGTATAGACGCGGGTGCCGGGGATATCGTTGAACTCGGCGAGATATTCGTGGATATCGATGCTCATCTCATCCTCTCTTGGCATCCATCCCCCGGCCCTTCCTTCCAACAAAGGACCGGGGGATGAACGCGCCCCTCCGCGGGGATAGGGTTACAGGCCGCGCGCCTTCAATTGCGCGTCGAGCCGGGGGAAGACCCGGCGGGCATTGCCCTCGAAGATCGCGGCACGCGCGCCCTCGCTGATGTCCAGCGCATCGACATAGCGCTTGGTATCGTCGAAATAATGGCCGGTGGTGGGATCGATGCCGCGCACCGCGCCGACCATTTCCGACCCGAACAGGATATTCTTGTTGTCGATCACGTCGGCCAGCAGGTCGACGCCCGGCTGATGATAGACGCAGGTGTCGAAGAAGATGTTGTTCATCAGATGGGTCGACAGGTCGGGCTTCTTCAACATGTCGGCCAGACCGCGATAGCGGCCCCAATGATAGGGCACCGCGCCGCCGCCATGCGGGATGATGAACTTGAGGGTCGGGAAGTCCCTGAACAGGTCGCCCTCCAGCAACTGCATGAAGGCGATGGTATCGGCGGCGATATAATAGCCGCCGGTCGCGTGCATCGCCGGATTGCAGCTGCCCGACACATGGATCATCGCCGGCACGTCCAGCTCGACCATCTTCTCGTAGAAGGGATACCAATATTTGTCGGTCAGCGGCGGATGCTGGAAATGGCCGCCGCCCGGATCGGGATTGAGGTTGCAGCCGATGAAGCCCATGTCGACGCAGCGTTCCAGCTCGGCAATGCTGTTCGCCATGTCCGCCTTGGGCGACTGGGGCAGCATGCACACGCCGACGAAGGTTTCGGGGAACAGGCCGACGACGCGCGCGATCAGGTCGTTGCAGCGCATCGCCCATTCCTTCGCCACCGCCGCGTCGCCGACATGGGGGGCCATGGCCGACGCGCGCGGCGAGAAGATGGTGAGGTCCGCGCCGCGTTCCTTGATCAGGCGCAGCTGGTTCGCCTCGATCGTCTCGCGGATTTCGGCATCGCTGATGTCGGGATAGGCGGGGGCAGGCACGCCCGCCTTGAACGCCGCCTTCTGCTCCTCGCGCCAGGCGTCATGCCCCTTGGGCAGCACGGTATAATGGCCGTGGCAGTCGATAATCATGGTCATGCCGCGTCGGCCTTTCCTGTCTGTTCTGCTTTTGCTTGGATGATGCTGTCGATCTTGGCGCCCAGCCCTTCGGGCGGCGTCTTGAGGCCCAGCGTGCCGATCGTCTGCTGGCGCTCGACCGTGCCGCGCGTCATCGCGGAACCGGTGCCAAGGCCATCGAGCGTCTTGACCACCTCCTCCATCTCGGCTGCGCGGCGCAGCCCGTGGACCATCATGCGGTCGAGATTATAGTCGGCGCGGATGTCCCAGGGACGCGGTTTCTCGCTGGCGTCGAGCGATCCGATCACCTCGTCCAGCACGCCCGCCGCATCGGCCGCCAGCATGCATTCGGCGGTCAGCGCCTCCAGCCCCTTGACCATCACCGACCGGATCATCTTGATCGCCGACGCCCGACCGACGGCTTCGCCGACGACGCGGATATTGGTGAAGCCCAGCCGGGCCAGCCCTGCCCGCGCCGCATCGGCATGGCCACCGCTGACCAGCAGCGGCACGTTCAGCCGGGCCGGATCGACCGGCGCCATGACGGCGACATCGACATAATGGCCACCGGCCGCCTCGATCGCGCGGGCCGCCGCCTGCTTGGTCTGCGGCGCGACGCTGTTGAGATCGCAATAGAGCGCGCCGGGCGCGATATGGGCGGCGGCGGCCTGCGCCACGGCGAGCGCCTGGTCGGCGGTGACGAGCGACAGGATGAAGGTGACGGGCGCGACGGCATCGGCCAGCGTCGGCACGGCCCGGACACCGGCCCTGGCACAGCGTGCCAGCATCGCATCGCGGGTGGCGCCGGCATCCGTCTGGATATCATAGACGCGGGCCGCGTCGATCCAGTCCCCCGCCATCGCAAAGGTGGACCCTGCCTCGCCAAATCCGATCAGACCGATTTCCTGCTCCATGTCGGGTTGGATGACGGATCATGTCAGATGCCGCCAATCGAATCCGCTGGACCAGTATAAGATTTTACGAATTCATATGTGCCGCAGCCTGATCGATCGCGGCCATGAACTGCTGCTGCAACCGGGTCGGGCGCCAGTCGGCCCGCGTGGTGAGGCCGATGGTCCGGCTGATCGCGCCGGGTGCCGGGCCGATATCGATCAGCAGCCCCGCCTCCAGCTCCAGCGCCAGCTGATCGTGCGACAGCAAGGTCAGATACTCGCCGCCGACCAGCAATTGCCGGATCGTCATCACCGATCCGCATTCGATCGGCACCGCCGGCAGATCGCCGCCCAGCGCCGCGAACATCGCCTGCCACAATTGCCGCAGCGGCGTGCCCTCCGGCGGCAATATCCAGGGATAGCGGCGCAGCGCATCAGCGTCCCAGCCCACCGCCAGCGCATGGCCGCGCCGCGCCAGGATGGTCGGCCGATCCTCGAACAGGGGCCGTTGCGTCAGGTCCAGCGCCATCGCCGGATCGCGCAGCGCGCCGACCATCATGTCGATTTCGCCATCGCGCAGCGGGCCGACCAGTTCAGCATGCGATCCTTCATGCACGCTGATGTCGACCAGCGGAAAATCGGCGCGGAACCGGGCGATCGCATCGGGGATCAGGCGCGCGCGCGACAGCGGCATGGCGCCGACCAGGATGCGCCCGCCCTCCTGCCCGCGCAGGTCGGCCAGATCCTCCAGCCCCTGCCGCAATTCCGCCAGCGCCAGCCGCAGCCGCTGCGCCAGCACCGTCCCGGCCCTGGTGAGCATCACGCCGCGCCCGCGCCGGTCGACCAGCCTTTGCCCCAGCGCCAGCCCCAGATCGCCGACCGCCCGGTGCAGCGAGGGTTCGGCCACGCCGGTCGCCACCGCCGCCGAGGCATAGCTGCCGCCGCGCGCCAGGGCGACGAAGGCGCGCACCTGCGCCGCCGTCACGCGGTTGCTGCCGATCAGCCGCAGCGCCGCATCGATCCGGGGCTTCAGCCGCTCCGCCGGCTCCAGCGCGACCATGCCGCCGGGCTGGCGCGCGAACAGCGGCAGGCCCAGTTGCGCCTCCAGCTTGGCAATCCCCTGGGTCACCGCCGGCTGGGTCAGATTGACCGCGCGCGCCGCCAGGCTGACGCTGCCAAGCTCCACCACGGCCGCCATCGCGGCCAGATGTCGGATATTGAACTGGTCGGGGTTCATGTCCAACACTTAGCAAAAATTTATGCACTGGTTCCAGTTCGGATTTGAGCATCGCGCTGCACCTGTCCACATCGCTGTCAACTTATGCGCTAGGAGAAGGCTTGATGTCCGGCATTGTCGTCCAGAATATCGAACGGGCGGACCTCGCCGTCATCGATGGCCTCGCCAAGGCGGGCGTCGCCACCGTCCATGAAGCCCAGGGCCGCAAGGGCCTGCTCGCCCCCTATATGCGCCCCATCTATCCGGGCGCCCGCATCGCCGGCAGCGCGGTGACGATCTCCGCGCCGCCGGGCGACAACTGGATGGTCCATGTCGCGATCGAACAGTTGAAGGAAGGCGACATATTGCTGCTCGCCCCGACCAGCCCCTGCACCGACGGCTATTTCGGCGACCTGCTCGCCACCTCCGCCCAGGCACGCGGCTGCCGTGGCCTCATCATCGACGCGGGCGTCCGCGACGTGCGCGACCTTAGCCAAATGAACTTCCCGGTCTGGTCCAAGGCGGTCCACGCCCAGGGCACGATCAAGGGCACGCTGGGATCGGTCAATATCCCGGTCGTGTGCGCCAATGCGCTGGTCAATCCGGGCGACGTGATCATCGCCGACGATGATGGCGTGTGCATTGTGCCGCGCGCCGACGCCGCCGCCGTGCTGGAAAAGGCGCAGGCCCGCGAAGCCGTCGAGGAAGCCAAGCGCGTCCGCCTGGCCGCCGGGGAACTGGGCCTCGACATCTACAATATGCGCCCGCGCCTGCAGGAAATGGGCCTCAAATATGTGTGACGTCCCGACCAGCGCCCGCGTCATGTGGATGCGCGGCGGCACGTCCAAGGGCGGCTATTTCCTTTCGGAAGACCTGCCCGCCGACAGCGCCGCGCGCGACGCCTTCCTGCTGCGGGCCATGGGATCGCCCGATCCGCGCCAGATCGATGGCATGGGCGGCGCCGATCCGCTGACCAGCAAGGTCGCGGTGGTGAAGAAATCCGATCGGGAGGGCGTCGATGTCGACTATCTCTTCCTCCAGGTCTTCGTCGATCAGGCGATCGTCAGCGACGCGCAGAATTGCGGCAATATCCTCGCTGGCATCGGCCCCTTCGCGATCGAGCGTGCCCTTGTCGCCGCGCAGGACGGCGAGACCCGCGTCGCCATCTTCATGGAAAATACCGGACAGATCGCAATCGCCACGGTGCAGACGCCCGGCGGCACGGTCCGCTATGATGGCGAGGCCAGGATCGATGGCGTGCCCGGCAGCGCCGCGCCGATCCCGCTGGAGTTTCGCGATACCGCCGGCTCCTCCTGCGGCGCGCTGCTGCCGACCGGCAATGCCTTTGACGAGGTCGAGGGCGTGCGCGTCACCCTGATCGACAATGGCATGCCCTGCGTCGTCATGAAGGCGCAGGATGTCGGCATCACCGGTTATGAAGACCGCGACACGCTGGACAAGGACGTAGCGCTCAAGGCCCGGATCGAGGCGATCCGATTGGCTGTCGGCGAACGGATGAACCTGGGCGACGTCAAGGAAAAGTCGGTCCCCAAGATGATGCTGGTCGCCCCGCCGCGCGATGGCGGCGCGGTCACGGTGCGCAGCTTCATCCCGCACCGCGCCCATGCCTCGATCGGCGTGCTCGGCGCGGTCAGCGTCGCCACCGCCTGCCTGATCGACGGATCGCCCGCGGCCGAAGTCGCGTCGATCCCCGACGGCAATCGCAAGACACTGTCGGTCGAGCATCCCACCGGCGAGACGACCTGTGTCATGGAACTGGACGAGAGTGGCGCGGTCACCAGCGCCGCCATGCTGCGCACCGCGCGCAAGCTGATGGATGGAGAGATTTTCGCATGACCGCCCCTGAACTTGGCCGCATCATCAGCTGGCACGGCAATCCGTCCAAACCGCGCTACACCCCGCCGGCCGGCGCGATCGACGCCCATTGCCATGTGTTCGGTCCGATGGCGGAGTTCCCGTTCAGCGCGAAGGCGAAATATCTGCCGGAGGATGCCGGCCCGGACATGCTGTTCGCGCTGCGCGATCATCTGGGGTTCGCCCGCAATGTTATCGTCCAGGCAAGCTGCCACGGCACCGACAATGCCGCGACGCTGGACGCCATCGCCAAATCGAACGGCAAGGCGCGCGGCGTCGCCGTGGTCGATCCGGCCATTTCGGAGGCCGATCTCGCCGCCCTGCATGAGGGCGGGATGCGTGGCATCCGCTTCAATTTCCTCAAGCGCCTGGTCGATGACGCGCCCAAGGACAAGTTCCTCGAAGTGGCCAAGCGCCTGCCCAAGGGCTGGCATGTCGTCATCTATTTCGAGGCCGACATCCTCGAGGAACTGCGCCCCTTCATGGACGCGATCCCGGTGCCGCTGGTGATCGACCATATGGGCCGCCCGGACGTGACCCAGGGGCCGGATGGCGCCGACCTGAAGGCGTTCCGCGCCTTCCTCGACAGCCGCGACGACATCTGGTTCAAGGCGACCTGCCCCGACCGGCTCGATCCGACAGGCGATCCGTGGAACGCCTTTGCCGATGCGGTCGCGCCGCTGGTCGCCGACTATCAGGACCGCGTGCTGTGGGGCACCGACTGGCCGCACCCGAACATGCAGGATGCGGTCCCCGACGACGGCCATCTGGTCGACATGATCCCGCGCATCGCCCCGACGGTGGAATTGCAGCGCAAGCTGCTGATCGACAACCCCATGCGGCTCTACTGGCCCGAGGAATTATAAGGGCACAGCCGGTTTCCAATCAGCACACGGCCGCTCCGGCTGGGGCGGCCGGTTGCATTTGCGCAACATGCCTTTCGCAAATGCAAGTCAACAGAATTGCGAACGAATATCAATATCGCTATGGGCGCCCCATAAACGAGTCACGGGGGATCCCATATGAAGAAGTTCATCGCATTGAGCGGCGCGGCCCTGATCGCGCTGTGCCATGGCACCGCCTGGTCGGCAGAGGCGGCCGCTGCGGACGCCCCCCGCACTGACGAAGACAGCATCGTTGTCACCGCCGCAACCACCGGGTCCAAGACCGACACCGCGCTGGTCGAACTGCCCCAGCCGATCAAGGTCATCACGTCCGAACAATATCTGTCGCAGGGTGCGATCAGCATCAGCGACACGGTGAAATATGCCGCCGGCGTGCTGGCCAACCCCTATGGCCGCGATACCCGTGTCGACGGCTTCAACGTGCGTGGCCTGGACGCGCTGCAGTTCCGCGACGGCATGCGCGACATCTTCAGCTATTATGCGTCGATCACGTCGGACCCCTATAATTTCTCGCGCGTGGAAATCCTGCGCGGCCCGGCATCGGTGCTGTTCGGCCAAGGGTCGATCGGCGGCCTGGTCAACCTGGTCAGCAAGACGCCCGATTTCACCACGCGCGGCGAGCTCAACCTCGTCTATGGCAGCTATGACCGCAAGGAGGCGATGGGCGACGTCAATGTCGCGCTGGCCGACAATCTGGCAGTGCGCTTCGTCGGCCGCGTCCGCAACGCCGACACCTATGTCGACCATGTCCCCGACGACCGCGTGATGTTCGCGCCCTCGATCCGCTGGCAGCCGACGCCCGATACCGACATCGTGCTGACCGGCCTCTATCAGGAGGATGACACCGGTTCGACATCGCAGTTCCTGCCGATCGTCGGCACCTTCATGCCCAACAATGTCGCGGGCGAGCAGCTGGATCGCTACACCTTCGTCGGCAAGGCCGGCTGGGATCGCTATGATGGCCGGTCGCTGCAGGGTGGCGGCTCGATCACCCACCGCTTCTCCGACAATGTGAAGCTGAGCCTCAAGGCGCGCTATATCGACAGCGACCTGGAATATAACACCCATTATGCCGACAGCTATACCAACCCGCAGGATCCCTTCTCGGTCTATGGCACCGACGGGCGCACCATCGCGCTGACGGCCGATGCCAGCGACGCGCGGATGAACGTCTTTTCGACCGACAACAACGTCCAGTTCAATTTCAACACCGGCGCCAATATCGAGCACAAGCTGCTGGTCGGCATCGACTATAGCTGGAACAAGGTGTCCAAGCGTTATGCCGGCGGCTATGAACTGGTCGACCTTTACGACATCGATTATGATGCGCTGGCGACCTATGATCCGACTGGCCCCTTCACCAGCGACAGCCAGAAGCAGCTGGGCGTCTACGTCCAGGACCAGATCCGCTTCTATGACCGGGTATCGGTCGTGCTGGGCGCCCGCCGCGATCGCGTGACCGGTTCTTCGGGCCAGAAGGACAATGCCACCACCTTCCGCGCCGGCATCATCGGCGAAATCGGCGCCGGCATCTCGCCCTTCTTCAGCTACACCGAAAGCTTCCTGCCGGTCGCCGGCCGGATCGACAATGGCGATGGCAGCTATGGCGATGCCTACAAGCCGCAGACCGGCACCCAATATGAAGCCGGCGTGAAGTGGCAGCCCGCCCCCAGCACCCTGGTCACCGCCACCGTGTTCAAGATCAAGGAGCGCAACCGCGTCCTCTATCTCGCAGCGGGCGGCACCGAACAATCGGGCGTGCTCAACACCAAGGGCTTCGAGATCGAGGCGAGCCATACCCTGCCCGGCAATTTCGAACTGCTGGCCAATTATGGCTATTCGAAGCTGAAGTCGGAAACCAACACCAGCCTCGACTATATGCCGCGCCACACTGCGTCGCTCTGGTCCACCAAGACCTTCGGCCTGGCCGACGAGGCGCAGCTGCGCCTGGGCGGCGGCGTCGTCTATAGCGGCAAGAGCGTGTCGACCAGCGCGATCTGGTCGATCGTCACGCCGTCGCGCACCACCGTCGACGCGCTGGCGGAAATCACCTGGCAGGACTGGCGCTTCGCGCTCAATGCGACCAACCTGCTCAACAAGAAATATTACGCGTCCTGCCTGGCGCGTGGCGACTGCTTCATGGGCGCGCCGCGCAACGTCATGGGCACGGTCGGCTTCCGTTTCTGAGGAGAGAGACTATGCTGAAATGGACTAGTGCGCTGCTGGCGATCGCCTGCCTGCCCGCAATGGCGCAGGCGCATGAAGTGTGGGTCGAGCGTGACGGCGCCGGCCCGGCGCGCATCTATCTGGGCGAACCGGGCGACCCGCTGCCCGAGGGTGGCGATCCCGAGTTCGAGAAGCTGAAGGCGCCCAAGCTGGTGCCCGCATCCTCCGCCGCGCAGGTGCGCAAGGCCGGCTATATCGAAGTCGCCGTGCCCGCCGGCGACGTGCGCGTGATCGACGACAGCGTGTTCGAGCCCTGGGGCGAGGAAGGCAAGAAGGAAGGCGTGATCTATTATGCGCGCGCCGGCCGCAGCGAGGCCAAGGCCGGGATGCCGCTGGAAATCGTGCCGACCGCTGCGGGCGCCAACAGCTTCACGCTGGTCCGCGACGGCAAGCCGCTCGCCGGGGTCAAGGTGACCGCGATCTCGCCCGACAAATGGTCGAAGGGCTTCGTCACCGACGCCCAGGGCCGCGTGACCCTGCCGATCAAGGAAAAGGGCTGCTATATCCTGACCGCGACGCAGGAGGAAAAGGGCGACCTCAGCCTGCGCGGCGCCAAGGTGGCGACACTCTACAACATCGCCACGCTGACCTTCGTCAATAATTGAGCGCGATGGCGCGGGCCGATGGCCCGCGCCGTCCCGACCTTCAAGGTCAGGCCGCCGCCCCCTTGAGGAAGCGGATCATGGACGAGAAATCCTTGGCCCCGGCGCCGGTGTTGACGAGCGCCTGATAGAGCGATTCCGCCGCCGCGCCCATCGGCACGCTGGCGTCGACGCCATGGGCGGCCTCCACCGCGAGCTTCAGATCCTTGAGCATCAGCGCATTGGCAAAGCCGCCCTCATAGTCGCGGTCGGCCGGCGTTTCCGGGCCGACGCCGGGCACCGGGCAATAGCTGGTCATCGACCAGCTCTGCCCCGATGCCTTGGACGAAATGTCGAAGAAGGTCTGGAGATCGAGACCCAGTTTTTCGGCGAGGGCGAAGGCCTCGCAGGTGGCGACCATGGTTGCGCCGAGCAGCATGTTGTTGACGATCTTCGCCGCCTGCCCCGCGCCCGCCGCGCCGGCATGGATCACCGCCTTGCCCATCGCCTGCAAGATCGGTTCGGCGCGGGCGAAGGCGGCACCCTCGCCACCGACCATGAAGGTGAGCGTGCCGCCATTGGCCGCGGCGATGCCGCCCGACACCGGCGCATCGACCATGGCAAGACCGCGCTCGGCCGCCTGTTCGATGACGGCGCGGGCCGAAGCGACGTCGATGGTCGAGCAGTCGATCAGCAGCGTGTCCGGCGCGACCGCGCCCAGCAATTGCTCGCCATAGACGGCGCGGACATGCTTGCCGGCGGGCAGCATGGTGACAACGATGTTGACACCTTTCACCGCTCCCGCGGCAGACGCCGCGCGGGTGCAACCGGCCGCCTCGGCGCGGGCCAGCGCGGCTTCGGACAGGTCGAAGGCGGTGACAGCGTGGCCCGCCTTCACCAGATTGGCGGCCATGCCGCCGCCCATATTGCCCAGGCCGATGAAGCCGATGCTGCTCATGTCCATCCTCTCCTTTTATTCTATCAGGCGTCGACCGCCGCCTGGGGCAGCGGGGTCCAGCGCTCGCCTTCGGGCAGGGGCGCGAAGATCGCGTCGACCAGCTGGTCGGTGACCGCCTCCACCGCCGGCGGGTTCCAGCGCGGCTGGTTGTCCTTGTCGACGATCAGCGCGCGCACGCCTTCGACAATGTCGGGCCGGGCGATGATGCGGCAGGCGAGATCATATTCCATCGCCATATTGTCGACGAAGCGGGTCAGGCGGCTGGCCTGCGCCAGTTGCCGCAGCGCGACCTTCATCGTCTGGGGCGATTTGGTGTCGAGCGCGGCAAGTTGCGCCTGCGCCCAGTCCGATCCGTCGGCGCGCAGCGCGGCATAGATATCCTCCAGCCGGTCGCTGGCGAACAGCCGGTCGATGTCCGGCAGGCGGGCGGCGAAATGGCTGTCGGGCGGGGTGACGGCGAAGCGCGCCAGCACCGCGCCGATATCGGACGGGTCGGCGATGATCGCCGCCTTCGCCTCCTCCAGCCGGTCGCTGGGCAGATAGTCGGTGGCAAGGCCGAGCGCGATCGCGTCCGCGCCGTCGATGCGCGCGCCGGTGACGGCGAGATAGCGGCCCGACCGGCCCGGCAGGCGGGAAAGATACCAGCCGCCGCCGACATCGGGGAACAGGCCGATGCCGGTTTCCGGCATGGCATAGACGGTGCGTTCGGTCGCGACGCGATAGCGCGCCGGCTGGGCGATGCCGACGCCGCCGCCCATGGTGATGCCGTCCATGAAGGCGATCACCGGTTTCCCATAGGTGAAGAGCAGATGGTTCAGGCGATATTCGGTCGCGAAGAAATCACGCGCGGCGAGATTGTCACCCGCAGCGCTCTCCGCGATCAGGCGGATGTCGCCGCCGGCGCAGAAGCCGCGTCCTTCGGCATGATCGATCATCACCGCGCGGATCGCCACATCATCCTGCCAGGCGAGCAGCGCGTCGGTCATGGTTGCGCACATGGCGCGGGTCAGCGCATGGATCGCCTTGGGCCGGTTCAGCCGCAGGCGACCGACGCCGCCTTCCACCGCAATCAGCACATCGTCGGTCATGGTCATCCCCTTCAGGCCTTGAGCAGTTCGCGGGCGGTGATCATGCGCATGATCTCGTTCGTGCCCTCCAGGATGCGGTGGACCCGCAGGTCGCGCCAGATGCGTTCGACCGGATAATCCATCAAATAGCCATAGCCGCCATGCAGCTGCAGCGCACGGTCGGCCACGGCCGATCCGGTATCGGTCGCAAAGCGCTTGGCCATGGCGGCGAATTTGGTCTTGTCGGGTGCGCCCTCGCTTACCTTGGCGGCGGCGAGATAGAGCAGCGCGCGGGCAGCCTGAAGCTCGGTCTCCATGTCTGCCAGGGTGAATTGGGTATTCTGGAAATCGGCGATCGCGCGATCGAACTGGCGCCGCTCGCGGGTATAACCAACCGCCTCGTCCAGCGCGCGCTGGGCGCCACCGAGCGAGCAGGCGCCGATATTGAGCCGGCCGCCGTCAAGCCCGGCCATGGCGATGGCGAAGCCCTGACCTTCCGCACCGACCCGGTTGGCGACCGGCACGCGGACGCCGTCGAAATTGACCTGAGCGGTGGGCTGCGAATGCCAGCCAAGCTTGCGTTCCTGCGCGCCGAAGCTGACGCCTTCCATGTCCTTTTCGATCACCAGGCAGCTGATGCCCTTGGGGCCATCCTCGCCGGTGCGGACCATCACGACATAGATGTCATTTTCGCCGCCGCCCGAAATGAACGCCTTGGAACCGGTGACGACATAATGGTCGCCATCCCGCACCGCGCGGGTGCGCAGTGACGCCGCATCGGAGCCGGCGGACGGTTCGGTGAGGCAATAGGAAGCGATCGTCTCGCAGCTGACGAGCGACGGGAGATAGCGCTGCTTCACCGCATCGTCGCCGAAGCGGTCGATCATCCAGGCGGCCATATTGTGGATCGAGATGAAGGCCGAGGTGGAGGGGCAGCCATAGGCCATCGCTTCCATGATGAGCGCGGATTCAAGCCGGCCAAGACCGATGCCGCCGCTCTCTTCCGAGACATAGATGGCGCCAAAGCCCAGTTCGGCGGCCTGGCGGATGGTGTCGCGGGGGAAATGATGCTCCTCGTCCCACTTGGCCGCATGGGGCGTGATCGCATCGGCGGTGAAGCGCTGCGCCAGTTCCTGCACGGCGCGCTGCTCGTCGGTGAGGTCAAACTGGGTCATGGGGCTTGTCTCATTCTTTCAACTTGTCATGCCGGACTTGATCCGACACCCATTAGCGCGACGGGGATATGCAGCGTCAACCTGCCGCGTCCTGTCCGGGGAGGCATCATCGCCTCCCCGCTTCCCCTCACCCCATGGTCGGGATGACGAAGGCGCTGTCGCCGGTCGCGCCGCCATCGGGCCAGCGCTGGGTGACGGTCTTGACCTTGGTGAAGAATTTCACGCCTTCCATGCCATGCTGGTTGGTGTCGCCAAAGGCGCTGCGCTTCCAGCCGCCGAACGTGTGATAGGCGACCGGCACCGGGATCGGCACGTTGATGCCGACCATGCCGACATTGACCCGCGCGGCAAATTCGCGCGCGGCATGGCCGTTGCGGGTGAAGATGGCGACGCCATTGCCATATTGGTGGTCGCTCGGCAGGCGCAGCGCGTCCTCGAAGCTGTCGGCGCGCACCATCTGGAGCACAGGGCCAAAAATCTCCTCCTGATAGCTACGCATCTGCGGCGTCACCCGGTCGAACAGGGTCGGGCCGACGAAGAAGCCCTGTTCATGGCCCTGCAGCGCGAAGCCGCGGCCGTCGACGACCAGTTCGGCGCCTTCATCGACGCCCATCTGGATATAGCTCTCGATCTTCGCCTTGTGCGCGGCGGTGACGACCGGGCCATAATGGGCGGCGGCATCGGTCGAGACGCCGACCCGCAGCGCGTCGATCGCCGGGATCAGCTTCTCGCGCAACGCGATCGCCGTCGCCTCGCCCACCGGCACCACCACCGGCAGCGCCATGCAGCGCTCGCCGGCCGAGCCGAAGGCCGCGCCGGCCAGGTCATTCACCACCTGGTCGAGATCGGCGTCGGGCATGACGATGCCATGATTCTTGGCGCCGCCCATCGCCTGGACGCGCTTGCCCGCCTCGACGCCGCGGCGATAGACATAATGGGCAATGTCGGACGAGCCGACGAAGCTGACCGCCCTGATCTCGGGATGGTCGAGGATCGCATCGACCATTTCCTTGTCGCCATGGACGACCTGCAGCACGCCGTCGGGCAAGCCCGCCTCACGCATCAGTTCGGCCAGGCGCACAGGCACGCTGGGGTCGCGCTCGCTGGGCTTGAGGATGAAGGCATTGCCGCAGGCGATGGCGACGCCGAACATCCACATCGGGATCATCGCCGGGAAATTGAACGGGGTGATGCCGGCGACCACGCCGAGCGGTTGGCGCATCGAGTATACGTCGATGCCGGGACCGGCGCCCTGGGTATATTCGCCCTTGAGCAGATGGGGAATGCCGCAGGCGAACTCGATCACCTCCAGCCCGCGCTGGATGTCCCCCTTTGAGTCGGCAATCACCTTGCCATGTTCGGAACTGAGCAGATGGGCGAGTTCGTCCATATTCTGTTCGACCAGCGTCTTGAACGCGAACATGACACGGGCGCGGCGTTGCGGGTTGGTCGCGGCCCAGGCCGGCTGGGCGGCAAGCGCGGCAGCCATGGCGGCGTCCAGGTCGGCCTGGGTGCCGAGGCGCAGCTGCGCCTGCACGCCGCCGTTATTGGGGTCGAAGACGTCGCTGGTGCGGCCGCCGCCACCTGCCGAATGACCGCTGATGACATGATCGATGATACGCATGGCCCATCCTCTCCAATATAGTTTCACCCCGCCTTGCAGGATATCAGAAATGCAGGCAAGCTGACGGATATGCATATCACCCCTGCAAAAATGCCGCACCGATGAACTGGGACGATCTGCGCCTGTTCCTGGCGGTGGCGCGCACCGAGCGGCTGAGCGCGGCGGCGGCGATGACCAGGATGGACGCCACCACCATATCGCGGCGGATCAAGCGGCTGGAGCAGGCGCTGGAGCAACGCCTGTTCGAGCATACGCCGGCCGGCCATGTGCTGACCGACCATGGCACCCGCCTGCTGGAACAGGCCGAGCGGATGGAGGCGGCGGCGCTCGGCGTGCAGCGGAGCGGCAGCGCGGCGGGCACGCAGATGGCCGGGACGATCCGCCTGAGCGCATCGGAGGGCTTTGGCAGCCGGGTGATCGCGCCGCATCTGCGCAGCTTCACCGCAGATCATCCCCGGATCGAGATCGACCTGGTGGCGTCGAGCGGCTTCCTCAACCCCTCGCGGCGCGAGGCGGATATTGCGGTGATGCTGGCCCGGCCCAAGACCGGCCCGCTGATCACCCGCAAGCTGACCGACTATCATCTCGGCCTCTATGCCACACCCGCTTATCTGGAGGGTGCACCGCCGTTGAAGGCCAAAGGCGACCTGCTGCGCCATGTGCTGGTCGGCTATGTCCCCGACCAGATCTACGCGCCCGAACTGCGCTATCTGGCGGAGGTCGATGCCCGGCTGGAACCGGCGATCCGGTCGAGCAGCATCAATGCCCAGGCGGAGATCATCGCCAGCGGCGCGGGCTGCGGCATATTGCCCTGCTTCATTGGCGACGCCATGCCGGGGCTGGTCCGCGTGCTGCCCGAGGCGGTCGATATCCAGCGCAGCTTCTGGCTGGTGGTGCCCCGCGACCTGCGCGGCATTGCCCGGATCGATCAGTTTGTCGGCTGGCTGGTGGCGACCAGCGAGCGCCTGCGACCGGTGATGCTGGGCGTGGGTTAGGACTGCGGGATCGCCGTGCGGCCGATCCGGGACCGCTCGAACCACCAGAGCAGGGCGCTGGCGATCAGCCAGCCGATGAACCAGGGCCAGGACGGGCCGGGAACGGCGCGCCCGGCAGTGGCAAAATCGCTCTTCTGATCGGCGCCCTGTAGCAGTGTCATGGCCTGATGCATCTGCGCGATGCGCAGGGCTGGCAGGGCATTGGCGGGATAGATGTAGAAGGCTGCGGATGCGCCATCCGTCCAGCGCAATTGGTGCCAACCTGCGCGATCAGGCCACCAGGCGGCGCAATCGCCGGTCGAGGGATCGATCGCCAAGGGCGCGCCATCGACACGCGCACCGGGCTTCAGGCCGCACAGGCTGATCCGTTCGCCCACCCAGGCCAGGCCGGTGAAGGCGGGACCAGCCCCCGGTGTCGGGCGCACGATGGCGGCCATCATCCGCCCCCACCAGTCGCCATAAAGATCGCCCCGGCCGCTCAGCACCAGGCCGAAACTGTCGAGCCCGGTCCAGACCGCGACCCGGCCCGCGCCCAGCGCGCGCCAGGCGGCCAGCGACGTGCCGGCAGCGTCCTGCACCAGCGGAACCGCGTCGCCGCCGGCCGGGACGCCATCCATGCGGGTCGCTTCGGGCAAAATATCGTCGCCGATATTGAGGTCGGCGGGGAGGTCGGCGCTGCCAATGCCGGCACGGGTGCGGGCGCGATCGGCGGCCAGCGGCGCAGGCAGGGCGATCGGCGCGACGCCATTGCCACCAGACAGATCGAAACCCAGCGCGCGCCACTGGCCGCGCAGCGCGCCGTCGGCCGGGCCGCTGCCGCGTAGCAGCAGGCCCATGCCGCCGCGCACCGCTTCCAGCACCGCGCCGCGTCCGCCACCCAGGCCGGACCAGGCGCGATCGTCGGCGACCAGCAGGTCATAGCGGCGCAGGCTGGCGGCGTTGATCGTCACCGGTGCGTCGCCCAGCGCAATGCCGCCGCCCGCGCTCATGTTGACGGTGACGGCATAGCCGGCATCGGTCGCCCAACGGCGCAGATATTTGACCTCCGGCCCCGGCGCCCCGGCGAGGATCAGAAGGCGCGGCGCGGCATCGCCCTCGACCAGCAATGGCACCACGGCCTGTTCGACCAGCCCGCCATCGGCGTGGCGCAGGCGCAGGGTGAATTCGGCGGTGCCGGCGGCGCGCGCGGTGCCGGTCAGGTTGAAGCGGCCATCGGCATCCACCGGAGCGGCATCGGTGACCCGCCCGGCGGGATCGAGCAGTTCGACCTGCGCCTTGGGCAGGCCGGCCACCTGTCCGCCGACGGCGAAGGTTGCGCCCGGCGCGATCCGGTCAGGCCGGGCTAGCGCGATCAGTCCTGCGGCGGCGGCCGGCGGCGTATAATCGATCGCGAGCCCCTTAGCCGCATCGCGGTCGCGGGCGACGAGGCCCTGCCCCAGGATGACGAGGCGGCGCGTGTCGGGATAGCGGCGCAGCGCGGTCGCCAGATCCGGCACTGCCTGCGCGCCCGCCATGTCCGGCGCTTCGGGCAGCGCGACCAGATGCGCGCCCTTGCCGGCGGAGGCGAAGCGCGCACTGCCCTGGGTCGCGACGGTCAACGTGCCGCCCGCAACCGGCAACGCGGGCGGGAACAGGCCGAAATAGAGGAGTAGCGCGACAAGCGGCTGGAGCAACAGCAGGGCCGCGAGGCGCAAGGGCCGTGCGCCCAGATCGCCGGCTGAACGCTGCCACAGCAGGAGCCTTGCCCAGCCGACCAGCACGGCGACGCCGAGGAGCAGCGCGGTGATGATCTGCGCGCTCATGGCCGTCCCCCGATCGCGCCAAGATAGCGGGCGCCGGCAGCGTCGGCCGGGCGCCACCGCGCCACGCCGCCCTGCGGCCGCTCCATCGCCATCCACAATTGCGCGCGCAGCTTGTCGCGACAGGAAGCGCAGCCCGGATCGCGCCGCACGGCGTCGATCGCGCCGCTCAATGCCAGCGGATCGGGCAGGCGCGTGGCATTGGCCCGCGCCCAGCCCTCCAGCGCGCCGAGCGACACCAGTCCCTGGGCCAACCCGCGCCAGGCGGCGGCGGCCGGGCCATCATCACCCTCGACCGCAACCAGCGGCTCGAAATGACCGGCAATCCCCTCGCGCTTGCCGGTCATGCGGCGGGCAGGATCGATCGGCGGCAATTCCGGGCCGACGCGCGACAGGAAGATGCGGGTCGCCTGCTGCACTTCCTTGATGAAGCGCAGCGCCTTGTAGGCGAAGGGCAAGGCCAGGTCGGGTCGCCCCTGCTTCAACTGCATTTCCGACTGCCACATTTCATCGACCGCCTGTTTCAGGATCGCGCGGGTTTCCGGATCCAGGCTGGAGGCGGGCGATTCATCGTGCGGATGACCGAACTCGGCGAGCACATCCTCCTTCTCGCCAAAGACATTGGGGGTCGCGACCGGCGGACCATGATCATGGCCGTCACCCTCGCTATGGCCATCCGCATCGGCCGTCGGCAATTTGGGCTCGCCTTCGCTCTCGCCACCCAGAAACTGGCTGTAGCGGCCGCGCAGGATTTTCTGGTCGTTGCCGATACCGTTGGATTGCGAGAGATATTTGTCGGCCGGCAGGCTGCGCTTGCGCTTCAGCAGCGCCTCGGCATCGATGATGATCTGGCGCTGGCTGCGGAAATAGGCCGGCAAGGTGGTGTTGACCATGCCCTGCAGGCCGCCGCTTTCGGGTGCCTTGGCTGCGGGCCAGCGCAGGATGACGCTGGGGCCGCGCACCTCCTGCGGCGACGGTGCGCGATTGTCGCGCACGATGATCTGCACCACCATGTCGCCACCAGCCGAAAAGCCGAGCGCACCGAAATCGAGGCGCGGGGCGAAGCGCCGGTCGCGCGCCGGGCCGGTGCCGGACACGGCGATCTCGCGCTCGGTGAAGCGGATATTCTCGCCCTCGCCGATCGCCAGGGTGATGCGCAGCCGGGCGGTGGCGGCGACGCCATAATCGTCGGTCGCGGCGAAGACGGGCGTCCAGCTACGCTGGCCCGGCGCCACCATATTGAGGCTGGCGACCGGCGCGATCAGCTTCACCTGCGGCGGCGCATCGGCCACGCCGTCGATCCGGTGCAGCGGCGGCAGCGGCCCGCGCCCGGATGCCGGATCGACGCGGTAGAGGAAGGAGGCATCGAGCGTGCGGCTGGCAATCCAGTGATCGCCATCGCGGCGCAGCGCAATGCCCGCCCCGCCCAGCGGCAGCAGCGCCGGCGCGCTTGCCTGCGGATCGAAGCGGAAGGTCCATTCGAGCCGTGACCCGAGCGGCGCGCGCGCATCGAGCTTCGCCTCGTCGCGCAGCGGCAGGCCGGTGTAGGCGGGCGGGATGATGCGCAGATTCTGGGCGACAAGGCGCGGAATGCCGGGCCTTGCGGCTATGCCCTCGGCGGCGGGCGCCAGCACGACGGGTTTGTCGCTGCCACGGGGCCAGAGCAGGAGAGCGGCGATGCCGAGCAAAGCCACGGCCCAGAGTGCGATAATCATGCGGCGCGACCAGTCCGGCGCTAGTTCGTCCGGCATGCCCTGCCCCAACCGCTGATCGAGCCGGCTGCGCTGCAGCCGTTGCAGCGGCCCCAAGCCCTGCGGATCGGCGAAGAGCAGCCCGCTGCTATCCTCCAGATCGGCGCGGCTGGCGTCGAGGCGGCAGACCAGCCAGCGCTGATCGAAGCGCTGGGCGCGACGGACGATGAGGGCGCCAAGCAGGCCAGCGCCGAGCAGCAACAGGATTGCGGCCGGCACCAGTCCGGCGAAGCGCCAGACCAGCGCGCTCGCCAGCAGCAGAACCGGCAGACCGAGCAGCAGCGTGTCGAACCGCGCGCGCCGGCGACTGGGCGTCAGCCAGGTGGAGAGCAAGGCGTCGGCACTCATGGCGCGATCGCCCGCTTGCGGCGGGTGGCGAACCAGCGTTCAACCAGCAGCAGCGCCGCGATCAGCAGAGCCAGCCAGGGGCGCAGCTCGGCTGGCGGCTGCGGGTAGGCACGTCCACCGGTGAGCGGCGCATAGGCGGCGGCCTCGGCACGCTGTGGTGCAACGCTCGGCGGCTGGATCAGCGCGCGCAGGTGGGCGGGGAAATCCGCCTCCAGCAATTGTGGCATCTGCGCGGGCTGCAACGGGCGGGTGAAATGGAGCAACCGGCCCTTGCCGATCGGCATGACCTCCACCAGCGGCCGGGCAAGATCATCCTGCCATAGGGGCGCGGGAGCCGCGCCCTGTGGCAACAAGGCGTCCGACGCGACGATCGCCTGCCCGCCCTGCGTGATCCAGCGTTGCAGCGCTTCGGGCAGACTGCCCGCGCTCATCCAGAACAAGATCTTGTCCGACGGCGGCAGTGGGGCGTTGAGCGCGCCGCTGTCGACATCGGCCGACTTGCCTGCGGGTTGCCAGGCAAGTGCAGCAGCATTGAGGTACCGCAGCCCGGCAGCATGGCCCGCGTCGGCGCGGATGGCGATCGACGGCAGCTTCACTGGCACCGGCTTGCCCGCCGGCATCGCGCCGGGGACGATGCGCCAGTCGACCTTGCGCGACAGGCGGGGCCGCTCCGCATCGGCGCCCTGGATGGTCTGCGGCACGATGATGGTGAGCGGCGCACCCGATGGCAGTTCCGCGTCCAGCTGGCGCACCAGACTGGCGAGCGGGATGGCGTCGGTAGCAAGCGGCTTGCCCGGTTCGACACGGGGATAGCGGGGCGCCAGCCAATGTGCCCTGCCCTCGGCCAGCGCCTTGTCATCCACCGCCGCCGGATCGACGCCGGGCGTCAGCGCGACATAGGGCAGCTTGCTCGCCGCGCCGAACAGCACCGGATGGGCGAGCCACAGCACGACCAGCGCCAGCAAAGCGAGGCGCAGGGCGAGCAACAGCCATTCGTCGAAACGCAGGCGGGACCGGGGCTTGGGCTTCTGCCGCAGCCAGCGCAGCGCGGCGAAATCAGTCGGCAACTGCTCGCTGCGCCGCGCGATATGGATCGCGAGCGGGATCAGCAGCGCCAGCAGGCCGGCCAGCGCGGCGGGGAGCAGCAAGGCGGGCGTCATGAATATTCGGCCGCGTCATGGGCGCCGAACAGGCGGCGCAGCGGCAGGTCGATCGGCTCGTCCAGCACATGGGTCGCGCGGCGGATGCCGACCGCATCCAGCCGGGCATGCAACTCCGCGCGCGCCTCGCCGAAACGGCGCAGAAATTCGGCGCGCAGCGCGGCGCCGTCGCCCAGCAGTTCCTCGCCGGTTTCCGGGTCGCGGAAGCGATAGCCGCCGTCGAACGGGAAATCCCGTTCACCCACGGTCAGCATCTCGATCACCAGAACCTCGCGCCCGGCGGCTGACAGCTTCTCGACCAGATCGATCGCGCCCGGCTCAAAACAATCGCTGAGCAAAATCACCAGATCATGCGCGCCGATCCGCTCCCAGAGCGGTCCCAATTGCGCTTCGGCGGCAAAGCCTCCTTCCGCCTGCAGCGGCAGCATGTCGAGCAGCAGCCGGTCGCGCTGGCGCAGGCCGGTCGCGGGCGGCAACAGCCGCAGCCCGGTGTCGGACAGCGCCATCCAGCCGAAGCGATCGCCCTGCTGCATCGCCAATTCGGCGATACTGGCGGCGATCCCCTTGGCCGCGTCGAGCCGGCTATAATCGGGCCGGATCGCATCGGTCTGCGCCATCGACGCGCTGGCATCCATCACGATCCAGACCGCGACCGGGCTTTCCCGTTCCGCCTCGCGGACGAAGAATTTGTCCGACCGGGCATAGAGCTTCCAGTCGATCTGGCGCAGTTCGTCGCCCGGCTCATAGGCGCGATATTGCGCAAATTCGAGGCCCGCCCCCCGGCTGTGGCTGTGATGGAGGCCGAGGCCATGCGATCCCACCGCCCGGCGCGTGAGCAGGCGCAGGCTTTTCAGCCGGCTGCGCACATCTGGGGGGATGAAATCGGCCATGGCGTCGTGTCCGGATCAGCCGAGCGGCACGGCGCGGACGAGCGCGGCGACGACATCGTCGGCACTCTTCCCCTCCGCCTCGGCGGCGAAGGACAGCAGCAGGCGGTGGCGCATCACTGGCCCGGCCAGCGCAACGATATCCTCGCGCGTCGCCGCCAGACGGCCCTGCAGCAGCGCCCGCGCCTTGGCCGCCAGGATCAGCGACTGGCCGGCGCGCGGGCCGGCGCCCCATTTCACATATTTGCGGATTTCCTCCGGCGCACCCTCGCCCGGACGGCTCGCCCGCACGATCCGCGTCACCCAGCGCAGCAGATCCTCGCCAAAATGCACGTCGCGCACCAGTTTCTGCAGCGCCAGAACCTCCTCGCCCTGCATCACCGCCGGCACCGCGCCCGGCTTGGCCCCGGTGGTCTGGGCGAGAATGTCATGCTCTTCCTGCTCGGTCGGATAATCGACCCGGATATGGAGGAGGAAACGATCGAGCTGCGCCTCAGGCAACGGATAGGTGCCGGCCTGTTCCAGCGGATTTTGCGTCGCCAGCACGAAGAAGGGCGATGGCAGCTGATAGGTGGTGCCGCCATAGCTGACGGTCCGCTCCTGCATCGCCTCCAGCAGCGCCGCCTGCGTCTTGGGCGGGGTGCGGTTGAGTTCGTCGGCCAGCAGCAGGTTGGTGAAGACCGGCCCCTTCTGGAAGCGGAAGCTGCGATGGCCGGTGCCATGATCCTCCTCCAGCAATTCGGTGCCGAGAATGTCGCTGGGCATCAGATCAGGCGTGAACTGTACCCGGCGGAAGTCGAGCTTGAGCGCTTCGCCGAGCGAGCGGACCAGCAACGTCTTGCCGAGGCCCGGCACCCCTTCGAGCAGGCAATGGCCGCCAGCGAGCAGGCCGATCAGCAACTGTTCGACCACTGCCCCCTGCCCCACGATCGCCTGGCCGATCGCCGCGCGCAATTCGCCCAGGCGCGCCAGTTTCTGCTGGATTTCCGCTTCGCTGATATCGGTCATTCCTGTTTCCTTATTGTCGGCTTTCGGCCACCAAATTCCTCCCCTGCAAGGGGAGGTGGCAGGCCGCAGGCCTGACGGAGGGGTGTCCCCCTCACGATAGCTTCACACCCCTCCACCGGCTTCGCCGGTCCCCCTCCCCTTCACAGGGGAGGAATGATGACGCCGCCGTCAAGATGACAGCGCATACATCACGATATTGACCGCGAACTTGGTATTATCCTCGGCCAGGAAGCGCTTGTTGCGCCAGTCATAGTCCCACTCGCAGCCATAATCCTTGTTGCTGTAGAGAACGCCCAGGCGGCCATTGACCTCTATGCCCTTGAGATAATCATGGACCAGATCGTCGCCCCAGCCGTTCAGCTCCAGCGCGGTATTGGGCGGCCCGTCGAACTTGAAGAAGCTGCGATAGACCGGATGGGTCTTGGGCAGCGTCTTCAAGCCCTTGGGGCCAAAAATCTTGGCCATCTGCGCCTCGAACGAGCGGGCGAACAGCCCGTCTATGTCATGGTTGCAATCATCCACCAGGACGAAGCCGCCATTGCGGACATAGCGCTCGAAATTGCGCCGCTCGGCCTCCGAAAATTCGACCAGCTTGTGCCCCGCCATGTAGCAGAAGGGCGCGGTCAGCATCTTCGGGTCCGAAAGGGCGATGACATGCTCCTTCGGGTCGACCCGCAGCGTCGTATAATCGATCAGCGAGGTGATGAGGTTGGACGGCATGCGCTGGTCGACATCCCAGTCGCCCGAGTCATAGCGCAGCCGCGTGAACCAGAAATCATAGCCTCCCGCGGCGGCAAGGGGACGGGCCAGCATTGCGCCAGCCAGACCGCCCGCCATCAACCGAAGAAACTCGCCGCGTGTCATCAAAGCTAATCGAACGCCCAATCTGCATAATCCTCCCCCATTGGGGGAGGGGGACCATTTGCGCAGCAAATGGTGGAGGGGTGTCCCGCCATCGATGGGGTGACACCCCTCCGTCTGGCCTACGGCCAGCCACCTCCCCTTCACAGGGGAGGATTATGGGTTGCTTCCTATCTTACACCGCGTCCGAGAGCGAGGTGAAGGTGAAGTCGCGCAGCTTCATCGGCGGCACGACGATGTTCATCGACACTTCGTCCGGCGGCACGCGGACCGGGCGACCCAGCTCTTCGACATTGTTGAGCATGATCACCGGGCTCTCGTTGAACCGGAAATTCTTGATCGGATATTTGATCTGGCCGTTTTCGACATAGAAGGTGCCGTCGCGGGTCAGGCCGGTCAGCAGCACGGTCTGCGGATCGACCATGCGGATATACCAGGTGCGGGTGACGAGCACGCCGCGCTCGGTCGAACGGACCAGATCGGCGGTAGTCTTGGTGCCACCGGTCATCAGGATATTGCCCATCTGGCCGATCGCAGGCTTGCCCTGCTTGCTCGCCCAGTAACGGCTGTAATTGAGGTTCGTGACCTTACCGTCCTTGACCATGTCGACGCGCTGGCGGGCGAGGCCATCATCGTCCCAGGGCAGACAGGGCGCGACCGGATCCCACGGGTCGGTGTAGAAATTGACCTGCGGCCCGAACACCTGTTCGCCCAGCTTGTTGCCGCCGCCCTTCTTCGACAGGAAGCTGCGGCCCTCGTCCGCCTCGCGCGCGCCGAAGAAGTAGAACATGAAGCCGATCAGGCCCGCGGCCGCCATCGGTTCCAGGATCACGGTATATTTGCCCGGCTCCAGCGCCTTGGCCTCGGAGGAGGCCGATGCCTTGCGCATCGCGATCTGGATATCGCTGTCCGCCTTGAAACGGGTGGCGTCCTGCGTGTCGGTGCCGACCCAGCCGGAACCCCGGCCATCCTCGGTACGGACGGTGCAGGTATAATCCAGCATGGTCGAGCGCTGATAGCCGAAATTGCCTTTGCTGTTGGCGATTGCGACGAAGCTCTGATTATCCTCCAGATAGCCGGCCGCGATCAGCTTCTGCGACTTGCAGGCGGTGATCGAGGTCGACGCCACCTGGGCGCGATATTCGGGCGTGATGTCGGCGGTCGACTGGGCGAAGGTCGGGCTGGCCTTATAGGCCTGGCTGTCCACCGCCGGCATGAACTCCGGATTGTCCGGGGCCAGATTGGCCAGCGTTTCCGCCCGGCGCACCACGCGTTCCAGCGAGGCGTCGTCGAACTGGTTGATGGTGGCGGTGCCGACCTTCTTGCCATAGGCGACCTGGACCGCCAGTTCGATATCGTCGGTGAGGCCCGCGGTCGACACGTCGTTGCGGGCGAAACGGATATTGCCCTGGATCTTGCCGGTCAATTGCGCGGTGCACTCGTCGGCCTTCGACAGGGCGACGACCTTGGTCAGGATGGCCTTGGCCTGCGCTTCGGTAAGGATGCTCATTTTCTTGTCTCCCTAAGCGATCAGCCGAGCGAACGCGCGGTGTTGATGACGTTGATACCGTTGAAGCGCGCGGTCGAAGACCCGTGCGACACGGCGGAGACCTGGGCCGGCTGGCCCTTGCCGTCGAAGAAGGAGCCACCCAGGCGATAGTCGCTCTGGTCGCAGACGCCGACGCAGGCATTCCAGAATTCCGGGGTGCGAATCTGGTAAGCGACATCCTCGATCTGCTGACCGATCTTGCCGTTCTTGATCTCGTAGAAGAGCTGGCCGCCAAACTGGGCGTTGTAGCGCTGCTGGTCGATCGAGAAGCTGCCGTCGCCAATGATGTAGATGCCGTCCTCGACACCGGAAATCATGTCCGCGACACTCTGCTTGGTCTTGCCCGGTTCCAGGCTGACATTGGCCATGCGCTGGAACTGCACATTGGACCAGCTGTCGGCATAGGCGCAGCCGTCCGATTCCTTCTTGCCCTCGATATGGGCCTGGTCACGGATCGCCTGGTAACCGACCAGCTTGCCGTCGCGGATCAGATCCCATTTCTTGGTCTTCACGCCCTCGTCATCATAGGCGACGGCGCCCAGGCTGCCGGGCTGAACCTTGTCGGCGACGATGTTCACCTTGTCGCTGCCATATTGGAAATGGGCCTGCAGCTTGTCCATGGTGGCGAAGCTGGTGCCAGCATAATTGGCTTCATAGCCCAGCACGCGGTCCAGCTCGAGCGGATGGCCGACGGACTCGTGGATGGTCAGCCAGGTGTGCGACGGGTCGAGCACCAGGTCATATTTGCCCGGCTTGACCGACGGCGCCTTGAGCTTCGCACGCGCCTGCTTGGCGGCGGCGATCGCGTCTTCCTTCATGTCATAGCTGTTGCCATAGACGGTGACGCCATTGGGCAGCACGGTCTTGCCGCTGGCGGCGCCGTCGAGATATTCAAAGCCCAGGCCCATCGGCGAGGATAGCCCCTCGCGCGTGCGGAACTTGCCGCTGGTCTTGTCGACCGCGGTGACCGTCATCGGCGCCCAGATGCGGTGGACATCCTGGTCGATATAGCTGCCATCGGTGCTGGCGAAATATTTCTGCTCATTGACCAGGAACAGGATCGAATTGACGAAGTCGGCGCCCGCCTCCATCGCGGCAGCGTTCACGCCCATCAGCAGCTCGACCTTGTCCTTGATCGGCACGGCCATGCTGTTCTTGACGATCGGCGTCTTCCAGCTGACCTCGCCCGCGCCCTTGACCGGGGCGAGCTGGACCGGGGCGCTCTGCTGCGGCGCATTGGCCTTGGCGATGGCGACCGCCTGCTGCGCGGCCTTGGCCACCGCTTCCTTGCTCAGCTCATTGGTGGCGGCAAAGCCCCAGGCGCCATTGGCCAGAACGCGGATGCCGACACCGGTGGATTCGGTGTTGACGATATTCTCGACATTCTTTTCGCGGGTGATGACGAACTGGCGCAGATAGCGGCCAACGCGCACGTCGCAATAGCTGGCACCGGCGCTCTTGGCCGCGTTCATCGCGGCGTCGGCCAGCCCCTTCTTGAAGCCGACGTCGAGCGCGCTGCTGAGATCCTCTGCTGCAATGACCTTGCCGAAAAAGGACGGCAGGACGAGCCCGCCGACACCCATGGTGCCAAAGGCCAGGAAGTCGCGTCTATGCAAGATAGCCTCCACTGGAATGCCCGCAGATCGCGGGTCTGTCTTGTCGCGAAGGCCACCCCCTTGGCACCCCCCGCGTGGATGGCGCGGATCATTGCGAGCCGGACAGATGAGGTCAAACGGCTTTTCCGGACGGCAGGGCGTGACATGCGGGCTTTCGACCAAAGGGCAACCAGCGCCGACGAACGACATGTGCGGCGAGCCAGCGTCCGTACGCGCGGCGTGACGGCTATAGATTCGCTATAATTGCCAGTCAGTTAGCTATAGTCAAAACGGGCAGCAGGCTCAGGCGTCGGCCCAGCGGCGCAGCAGATTATGATAGACGCCGGTCAGGCGGATCACCTGCGCATCGTCATGGCCGCGATCGAGCGCCAGTTGCTGGATCGAACTGTCGAGATCGAACAGCATCTGGCGCGCGGCATCGTCGCGGATCATCGACTGCATCCAGAAGAAGCTGGCGACGCGCCGGCCCTGCGTCACCGGTTCGACCCGATGCAGCGAGGAGGAGGGATAGAGCACCGCCTGCCCCGCCGGCAGCTTCACCTGCTGCACGCCGAAATTGGTCTCGATCGTCAGTTCGCCGCCCTCATAGCTTTCCGGCTCCTCCAGGAAGACGGTGATCGACAGGTCGGATCGCACGCGAAAGCCGGTGCCGGCCTGGATGCGCACGGCATTGTCGACATGGGTGCCGAACGCCTGCCCGCCGGCATAGCTGTTGAACAAAGGCGGAAAGATCTTGAGCGGCAGCGCGGCGGCGATGAACAGGGGCGATCGCCCAAGCGCATCGAGGATCATCTGTCCCGCCTGGCGCGCTTCCGGCGCGCTTTCGGGCAGTTGCAGGTTGCGCTTGGCCAGCGCCGACTGATGGCCGGAGGTGACATTGCCATCGACCCATTGCGCGGCATCGATCAGCGCGCGGATGTGGGCGACGCCGGCGGCATCGATCAGGTCGGGAATGACGATCAGCATGAAGGATACTCCGGGGCGGGATGGCCTGGGCCTGCGGTCGGGCGAGGCGCGCCGGTGAGGCGCTGTCTGTCAGGCCCTGTCTGTCAGACCTTGTCGGTGCGGATGACGAAGGGGATTTCGACCACGCCCTTCACCCGCACGGCCTGACCGTCACGGATGATCGGGCGCCAGCGCCAATGCTTCACCGCATCGCGCGCGGCATCATCCAGTCGCGCAAAACCACTGCTGCGGGCGATGCCGATGCTCTCGACACCGCCGTCGGTGCCGACCACCAGCACCAGGACGACGGTGCCCTGCTCGCGCTTGCGCCGGCTGTCGATCGGATAGCGGGGCGGCTTGCCCGACACCATCTGCGCGCCGATATCGCCCGCCTGGACGACCGAAGGGGCCGCGGCAGCCATGACCGGCGCGGCAGGGGCCGGCGGCGATGGCGGGGCCGACACGGCGACCGGCGATGGCGCGGGGATCGGATCGGGCGTGGTGGCGATCTGCACCGGCGGCACCGGCGTCTGGACGATCGGCGGCGGCGCCACGACCTGCGGCTGGGATGGCGGCGGCGGGGGCGCTTCGGCGGCGGGCGGTGGCGGGGGTGGCGACAGGTTCACCACCGTCAGCTTCGCCTCTTCGGCCCGGACGACATGATTGCGCACCTGGATCAGCGCGCCGATCAGCAGCGCATGCACGACCAGGATGGCGGCAATGGCGGGCAGGTTCGGACCGCGCCGGGCGCCATAGCGTTCGGCCGGAACAGCGATGGCACGCCCGCTGGCAACGGGCATCGGACGATCGTCACCGACATCGGCGAAATCGGTCGCATAGACCTCCGCCCTGCCCTGTGCCGCCTGCAGCATTGCCCGTCCTCCGTCCGTCAGCCCCGGTCCGCGATACAGCGGACCATAATGCGAATCAATTTCATTCGCAGCGCCCTAGCCTATTTCGCCCCGGCGCAGAAGTGCGGAAGAAACGCTATAGCAATAAGGGAAAGCGGCGGGAGACGCTCAGCCCGGCGGCGAATCCTGTGTCCGGACGCGGGCAAAGAGCCAGCAGCGGATCGCGCTGGCCAGATTGGGGGGATCGTCGGCCGCCATCCGCGTCACGTCGATGCGGGCGATCAGCGCATTGATCGGCAATTCGGCCTCGGCCGCGGCATCGCGCAGCGCCTGCCAGAAAATCGGCTCCAGGCTGATCGCGGTCTGGTGCCCGGCAATGGTCACGCTGCGCTTGACCGGAGGGGCAAAGGGCGACGCCCCGGACGCGGCTGCGCCATCGGAAGCGTCGCCCTTGGCCATCAATACATGTGCTGGCCGCCGTTGATCGACAGCGTGCTGCCGGTCACGAAGCCGCCTTCGTCGCTGCAGAAGAAGGCGACGCCGCGCGCGATCTCATGCGCCTGGCCCAGACGGCCGACCGGGATCTTGGCGACGATCTTTTCCAGCACCGGTGCCGGCACGGCGGCGACCATGTCGGTGTCGATATAGCCGGGCGCGATCGCATTGACGGTGACGCCATATTTGGCGCCTTCCTGCGCCAGCGCCTTGGTGAAGCCGTGGATGCCCGACTTGGCGGCGGCATAGTTGACCTGGCCATATTGGCCGGCCTGGCCGTTGATCGAACCGATATTAACGATCCGGCCCCAGCCGCGCTCGCGCATGCCGCCAAAGGTCGCCTTGGCCATGTTGAAGCAACCGCCAAGGTTGATGCGCATGACTTCGTTCCAGTCGTCGAAGCTCATCTTGGCGAGCACGCCGTCACGGGTGATGCCCGCATTGTTGACGACGATGTCGACCGGGCCGAGCGCTTCCGCCACCGCAGCGCAGCCATCCAGGCAGGCCTGATGATCGCCGACGTCCCATTTGAAGCTGGCAATGCCGGTGGCGTCGGTGAAGGCCTTGGCCTTTTCCTCGTTGCCGGCATAGTTGGCGGCAACCGTATATCCCATTTCCTTGAGTGCCAGGCTGATGGCTTCCCCGATACCGCGGGTTCCGCCGGTCACGATCGCTACTCTCGACATGCGCCTGTCCTCTCCTGTGCTAGACCCTCTGGTCCACCCATCCTGAAAGCTCGCGGCCGACCAGCCGCTGGTAGAGGGTGATAGCTTCGGGGGATGCGTTTAGACAGGGCAAAAAGGCAAATTTTTCGCCACCTTCCGCTAAAAAAACTTCTTTCGCGCGAAGTCCGATTTCCTCTAGGGTTTCCAGACAATCTGCCGAAAATCCGGGTGTCACGACAGCAATGTTCCGGACACCTTCCTTCACCAATCTGGTGAGCGTCGCCTCTGTCTCCGGTTCCAGCCATTTGGCCCGGCCGAAACGCGACTGGAAGCTCATATGGACGGGCAGGTCCATCGCCGCATCGAGCAGCCGGACCGTCTCCACCGACTGGTGATAATAGGGGTCGCCCAGCTTCAGCGTCCGTTCCGGCATGCCATGGAAACTGGCGAGCAGCGCGTCGGGCCTGAAGTCGAGCTGCGCCAGATGGCCGTCGATCGACGCCTTCAACGCGGCGATATAGTCGGGATCGGCATAATAAGGCGGCAGGGTGCGGATCGCCGGTTGCAGCCGCATGTCGGCCAGCGCGGCAAAGGCCTTGTCCAGCGCGGTCGCGGTGGTCGCGCCGGAATATTGCGGATAGAGCGGCGCCAGAAGGATGCGCTCGCAACCCTGCGCCATCATCGCCTGGAGCCGGCTGGCGATCGACGGATTGCCATAGCGCATCGCCCAGTCGACGATCAGGTCCGGCCCCATCGCCTGCTGCAACGCCTCCGCCGTCTCGCGGGTATAGACCGCCAGCGGCGATCCGCCGGGCATCCACACCTGCTGATAGGCATGGGCCGACTTTTTCGGCCGCGTCGTCAGCACCGCGCCGCGCAGGATCGGCTGCCAGATAATCTGCGGAATTTCCACCACGCGCGGGTCGGACAGGAATTCCGCCAGATAACGGCGCACCGATTTGGCATCGGGCGCGTCGGGCGTGCCGAGATTGATCAGCAACACGCCGACGCGCGATGGCGTTCGAGTGTCAATTTCGCTGTCAGGCATCAGCCATTTCCCATGATTGGCAGACTGCGGAATCGCTGCCCGGTGACGGTGAAGAGCGCATTGGCGATCGCCGGCGCGGCGAGCGGCGCGCCAAGGTCGGTGACGCCGGCCGGATCGGCCGTGCTGCGGATCAGTTCCACGCTGATCTCTCCGATGTCGCCCAGCCGCGGCAGGTTCATCCGCCCCAGCATCGCGCGCGTCGGCATGCCACCGGCATAGGGCACCGACGCCCCCATGGCGAGCGCGAGGCCATGGATCAGCCCGCTTTCTATCTGCTGCCGCGCGATATCGGGATTGACCTGATCGCCGCAATCCACCGCCGCAACCATCCGCCGGACGCTGAGCTTGCTGCCCTCGATCCCCGCCTCGACCATCACGGCGGCATAGGCGCCGTTCATCATATGCGCGGCGATCCCCTGACCGCTGCCGGCAATGCCACCCTGCCAGCCGCCCATGGCTGCGGCGGTGGACAGGCAATGCGCCAAGCGCGGATTGCCGCCCAGCATCTGGATGCGGAAGGACATCGCCTCGATCCCCGCCAGATGGGCGAGTTCATCCAGGAAGCATTCGGTGAAAAAGGCGCCATGGAGATGCGCATTGCCGCGCATGAAGCCGAGCGGCAGGCCAACGTCAGCGGGATAATGATCCACCGCCCAGTTCGGAATGGCATAGGGCGGCACCATGCCGGCCACCGCCAGCCGGGTCGCCTTGTCGCCCGCTTCGGCGGCCGCCTCATGCGGCAGCTTGCCATGGGCGATGCGCGACCAGGTCTGGGTCATGGCACAGGGGGCCGCCACCTTGGCCAGCCACCCCTCGACCATCCCACCACGGCCCAGCTTGGCCGCCATGCGGGCATGGGCCGGCGCGCCGGGCCGATCCTGGATCACATCCTCCAGCCGCGACCAGAGCAGTTGCACCGGGCGGCTAACATCACGCGCGATCAGCGCCGCCTGCACGCCCGCCTCCCAATCCATATGCCGTCCGGTCGCGCCGCCGGCATGGAGCGGGTAGAGCGTCACCGCGCTGTCCGACAGGCCGAGCGCATCGGCGATCGCGGCGCGGGCCAGCGCGGGCGCCTGCGTCGCCATCCAGACTTCGGCGCCCTCCTCCGTCACCCGCGCCGTCGCGCACATCGGCTCCAGCGCCAGATGCAGGCCGGGATCGACCTGATATTCGCTGGCCAGGATCGTCGCCTTCTCGAACACCGGCAGCAGGTCGCCCTGTACATAGAGACGCCGGCCGGCATCCCCGGAAAAGGCATCCTCCAGCGCAGCATCGATGCGGCCGCTGTCGACCGGCGTGCCGCGCAGGGTGAAGCTGGGATCGATCAGGTCGAGCGCCCGGTTCGCCGCCCACCAGTTGGTGCCGACCGCCGCGATCCAGCGCTCGGTGCGGACCAGTTTCAGGAAGCCGGTGACCTTCTGCGCCTCGGCATCGCGCGCATCCTTCAGCACGGCGTCGCCGATCGGCCCCTGCCGGATCGAGGCGAAGACCATGTCGGGCAGGCGGATGTCGGCGGCGAAATTATGGCTGCCGTCGATCTTGGACGGGGTGTCGAGCCGCGGCAGATCCTGCCCGGTCAGCCGGCCGTCATTGCCCTGTCGATAGGGCAGGATGTCGGGCAAGGTGAAACCGGCGGCATCCTCCACCACATCGCCCAGCCGCAGCTTGCGCTCCGCGCCGTCGGTGATGATGCCATTCTGGATGTCGCAGCTTTCCCAGGGCACGCCCCAGCGCGCCGCCGCCGCCTTGCACAGCAGCACGCGCGCCGCCGCACCGGCCCTACGATAGGCATCATGGAACATCGGCACCGACGTGCCCGCCCCGGTCAGCATCAGCGCGCTGCGCGTCGCATATTGGTCGATTGCCCAGGTGCCGGCATCGCCCGCCACGCGGGTCCAGTCGCTCGCCAGCCAGTCACGCGCCAGCAGGCCGTTGGCATAGAGCGGGCTGATCGGCGCGCTCTGCACCGCGACGGTGCGCCAGTCGGCGCCCAGTTCGTCCGCCAATATCTGCGGCAGGATGGTGGACACCCCCTGCCCCATTTCGGTCTGCGGCACGATGGCGATCACCTGCCCCGCCCGGTCGATCTTGAGGAAGGCGTCGAATACCTGTTCGCCCGGCCCGACATTGAGATTGGGCCGATAGCTGCGCGGCCAGGCCGCCCAGGCCAGAACCAGTCCCGCTGCCGCACCGCCACCGATCAGCAGCGTGCGACGGCTCACACCTCTATCGCTCAAACCTCTGTCTTTGCGTCGTTTCAACGGTGCCCGCGCCATGGCCTTGCTGATAGAGGCGCGGGGCCGTGCTGCCTAGGGCTAATCCGCCGCGATCGGCGCAAGGCCAAGCCGCCGGATCTCGATCGCCGGGCAATAGTCCATCACGACCTTGAGGCCCGCCGCTTCGGCCCGCGCCGCGGCATCGGCATCGATCACCCCCAATTGCATCCAGACCGACTTGGCGCCAGCGGCGATCGCCTGGTCCACCACCTCGCCCGCGACCTCGCTGCGTCGGAAGATATCGACCATGTCGATCCGCACGCCAATGTCCGACAGCCGATCCCAGACAAATTCGCCATGGACATGTTCGCCGGCGATCTGCGGATTGACCGGCAGCACCCGATAGCCATGATCCTGCAGCGTCTTCATCACACTATAGCTCGGCCGGTCGGGGCGATCGGAAATACCGACCAGCGCGATCGTCCGGGTTTCGTTGAGCAGATCGGCAATATCCTGCGCGGCGGTGAGCGGCATGGCGGTCCTCCTGTTCTAATCCCCGATATGGGCAGGGCGAAGGCGCGAACAAGGGGCCTGGCGCGCCCCGCTCCTAACCAATTCCTAAGCAGCGTCCAGCTAGGCCGGGCAATGCGCGATTCGCGCCGGCCGGTGGGGACGGGCCGCATTCAGGGGGTCTGAGATGAAGTCTGTCGTCATTACCGCGCTTGCCATCATGTCCGCGACTGCCCAGCCGCTGCTGGCACAGGCCGATGCGCCGCTGCCCGTCATGCAGCCGCCCGAGGCCAGTCCGGCCATGGTCCTGCCCGCCAACACCGCCGTCATGCTGCGCATGAACAGCGAATTGTCGAGCAAGACCGCCAAGGAAGGGTCGATGTTCGACCTGTCGGTCGCCGACCCGGTGATGGTCGATGGCTATGTCGTCATCCCGATGAACGCCCGCGCCGTGGGCGAAGTGACCTGGCTGACCGGCAAGGGCGCCTTCGGCAAGTCGGGCAAGATGAATATCGAGCTGCGCTATATCGAAGTCGCCGGGCGCCGCATCCCGATCAAGGGCAGCTTCCGCCAGGAGGGCGAAGGCAATACCGCCGCAACCATCGGTGGCGTGATCGCGGCCGGCGTGTTCGCGGGCTTCATCACCGGCAAGACGGCTATCATCCCGGCGGGCCGGGAACTGCAGGCCTTCACCCAGAATGAGATCGCGCTGGCGCCGCCGCGCCGCCCCGCGCCCATGCCGGGCCAGCCGGCACCGATCCCCGCCAGCTATACGCCCGCACCCCGCGCTGCGCCGCTGCCGGCCGCCCGGCCAGCACCGCGTCGGTCGATGGTCGACCCGTCGCTGGAGATCAACGTCAAATAAGCCGGACTTGGCCGTGGCGCACCGCACGCGCCACGGCTAGACCCTGCCCATGTTCGATATTCGCGAAGACGATCTGAGCGGCGCACCGACCCGCGCGCTATTGGCCATCCATCTGGCCGGCATGCAGGCGGAATCGCCGCCAGAAAGCGTCTTCGCGCTCGACCTGTCAGGATTGCAGCAGCCCGACATTTGCGTCTGGACCGCCTGGGATGGCGACAGCATCGCCGGCGTCGCCGCGCTGCGCGATCTGGGCGGCGGCCAGGGCGAACTCAAATCGATGCGCACCCATCCCGATCATCTGCGCCGGGGCGTGGCCGCAGCGCTGCTGCGCCATATCATCGGGCAGGCACGGCAGCGCGGCATGACCCGGCTCAGCCTGGAAACCGGCAGCGGCCCCGCCTTCGATCCGGCGCTGACGCTGTATCGCCGGCACGGCTTCGGCAATGGCGAGGCGTTCGGCGATTATCGCGCGAGCGCCTTCAACCAGTTTCTGCACCTCAGCCTCTGATCAGGCGGCCTTCGCCAGCCAGGCCGCGACCTTTTCGGCGACGGCGCGGAAGGCATCGGCATGCGGCCCTTCGCCAGCCGCCGGCGGATCACCCGCGTCGGAGCGCTTGCGAATGTCGATCGCCAGCGGAATGCGGCCGATGAAGGACAGGCCAAGCTCTCCCGCCGCTGCTTCCGCGCCACCACAGCCGAACGGGTCGGACACTTCGCCACAATGCGGGCAGGCATAGCCGGCCATATTCTCGACCAGGCCGATCATCGGCACCTGCGCCTGTTCGAACAGGCTGATCGCGCGGGTCGCATCCATCAGCGCCAGATCCTGCGGCGTCGAGACGATGACGGCACCGGCCGGCTTGTGCTTCTGGAGCATGGTCAGCTGGATGTCGCCAGTGCCCGGCGGCAGGTCGATGACCAGCAGGTCGGTGTCGCCCCAGTCGGCGTCGATCAACTGCCCCAGCGCATTGCCGACCATCGGCCCGCGCCAGGCCAGCGCCTTGCCCGGATCGACCAGATGCGCCATCGACAGCATCGGAATGCCGAGCGGGCTTTCGACCGGGAACAGGCGCTTTTCGCGCGCCTGCGGCTTCTGGTCCTCGCTGGCGAGCAGACGCGCCTGCGACGGGCCATAGATATCGGCATCAACCAGACCGACCTTGTGCCCCAACCGCGACAAAGCGATGGCGAGATTGGCCGACAGGGTCGACTTGCCCACCCCCCCCTTGCCCGACGCCACGGCGATGATGCGCGGTGCGCGGCGTTCGGCGGTCATGGCAATGCGCACGTCGGTGACGCCCGGCAGCATCAGGCCGCCCTCGCGGATGGCGGCCGCCACGGCATCGCGCCGTTCGGGCGCCAGACCGCCCACGTCGAGCGCCAGGGTCATGACGCCATCCTTCACCCGCGGCGCGCTGGCACGGCCATCGGTCAGCGTCTTCAGGCGGGCGGCAAAATCATCGATATCGGTCATGACTGGGGCCTCTAGGCAATAATCGTCGTTAAGGGCACTGTTTTTCGCGTGCAGCCATTCCTATAGAGATGACATGAGAAGATTATTCGGGTGGATGCCCGGCATCGCGAGCGCCATGGCCCAGGGTCCCTGGGGCGGCAAGGGTGACGGGCCTGAGGGCAATGACGGACCGGGCAAGAACGGGTCCGGCGGGGGCAGTGATGGCCCGCGCAATCCCTGGACCCAGCCCGGCAAGCCGGCCGGCGCAAAATCCCCTTCCGCGATCGAGGAATTGCTGCGCAAGAGCCGCGAAAGCTTTGGCCAGGGCGGCGGCTTCGGTGGCCTGCCGCCGCGCGCGAACGGCCGGGCGCTGTGGCCGATTGCCGTCGGCATTGTCGTCGTCCTGTGGCTGGTGCTGACCAGTTTCCACCGGGTCGGCCCGCAGGAACGCGGCGTCGTCACCCTGCTCGGCAAATATAGCCGCACCCTCTCGCCCGGCATCAGCCTGACCCTGCCCGCCCCGTTCGAGGCGGTGCGCACGGTCGATGTCGAGGAAATCCGCACGATCGACATCGGCTCGGCCAGCGCGGAGAGCGAAAATCTGGTGCTGACCGGCGACCAGAATATCGTCGACCTGGCCTATTCGGTGCGCTGGAACATCCGCAATCCGGAACTCTATCTGTTCCAGCTGGCCGACCCGGATGCATCGATCCGCGAAGTCGCCGAAAGCGCGATGCGCTCGGTGGTCGCCAGCGTCAGCCTGGACGATGCGCTGGGTGCGGGTCGCACCGAGATCGAGCAGCAGGTCGAACAGCGGATGCAGGAGATTCTCGACGGCTACAAGTCGGGCATCCGTGTCCAGGGCGTGGCGATCAAGCAGGCCGATCCGCCGGCTGCCGTCAACGACGCCTTCAAGGAAGTGTCGGCCGCGCAGCAGACCGCCCAGACCTATCTGAACGAGGCCCGTGCCGCCGCACAGCAGGTCACGGCCAAGGCGCAGGGCGAAGCCGCAGCCTTCGACAAGGTCTATGAACAATATCGGCTGGCACCCGACGTGACCCGCCGGCGCATGTATTACGAAACCATGGAGGGTGTCCTGTCCACCGTCGACAAGACGATCGTCGAAAGCGGCAACGTCACCCCCTTCCTGCCCCTTCCCGAACTCAAGCGGCGCGCCCAGGGCACACCCCAGTCGGCTGCCAATGCGACGGAGGAAGGCCAGTGAGCTTGCGCAATCCCATCGCCCTCGCCATCGGCGCGATCATCCTGCTGATCCTGGTCGGCAGCACCGTCACCATCGTGCCGGAAACCCGACAGGGCGTGATCGTCCGCTTCGGCGAGCCCAAGCAGATCATCAACCGCTATCGCCCGAACGAGGATTTCGGCAAGACCGGCGCCGGCGTCATCCTGCGCGTGCCCTTCTTCGACCAGATCGTCTGGATCGACAAGCGCGTGCTCTCGGTCGAGATGGAGCGCCAGCAGGTGCTCTCGACCGACCAACTGCGCCTGCAGGTCGATGCCTTTGCCCGCTATCGCATCGTCGATCCGCTGCGCATGTATATTTCCGCCGGCAGCGAGGAAAAGGTGTCGGACGCGCTGCGCCCGATCCTGGGCTCGGCACTGCGCAACGAACTGGGCAAGCGGCCTTTCGCCGCGCTGCTCAGCCCCGAGCGCGGCCAGGTGATGCAGAATATCGAGGCCGGGCTTGACCGGGTCGCGCGCCAATATGGCGCCGAGATCGTCGACGTGCGGATCAAGCGCGCCGACCTGCCCGACGGCACGCCGCTGGAAAGCGCCTTCACCCGCATGCGCACCGCGCGCCAGCAGGAAGCGCTGACGATCCGCGCCCAGGGCCTGAAGCAGGCACAGATCATTCGCGCCGAAGCCGACGCCAATGCCGCCCGCATCTATGCGGAAAGCTTTGGCAAGGACGCGAATTTCTATGACTTTTATCGCGCCATGCAGGCCTATCGTTATACCTTCGCCCCGGATCGGGCGGGCGGCACGACGATGGTGCTGTCGAAGGACAATGAGTTCCTGAAGCAGTTCCAGGGCCGCTAACAGCAGGTTTCAGGATCATTACGGAACCAGTGTCATTCAATATCGGTTAAGGCAGGGCGGCGCATCGATAAGGCTCCCCGAGAGTCCCGCCCTTCCCGCTCCCGAATTTCTGAAGAGGACCGTCACGAGTGCGTTACGCTTATGCCATCACCGGCGCCCTGCTGCTCGGCGGCACCGCCATCGCCGTCACGACCAGTTCCAATGTCGGCGCGCAGACCGCCCAGAATGAAGGCCTGCAGGCCGCTGCCCCCGCCGGCGCGCCCGCCAGCCTGGCCGACATGGTCGAAAAGCTGCAGCCGGCCGTGGTCAACATCTCGACCAAGCAGCGCGTCACCGTGCAGAATCCCTTCGCCGGCACGCCCTTTGGCGACCTGTTCGGCCAGGGTGGCGGCGGCAAGCCGCAGACCCGTCAGGCCCAGTCGCTTGGCTCGGGCTTCCTGATCTCGGCCGATGGCTATATCGTGACCAACAATCACGTCGTGTCGGCCGGTGCGGAAGGCGCTAGCGTCGACAGCATCACGGTCACCATGACCAACAAGGAAGAATATCCCGCCAAGCTGGTCGGCCGCGATCCCGCAACCGACCTTGCCGTGCTGAAGATCGACGCGAAGAAGCCCCTGCCCTTCGTCAAGTTCGGCGACAGCACCAAGGCGCGCGTCGGTGACTGGGTCGTCGCGATCGGCAATCCCTTCGCCCTGTCGGGCACCGTGACCGCCGGCATCATCTCCGCCGTGCATCGCGGCACCGGCGGCACCTATGACAAGTTCATCCAGACCGACGCCTCGATCAATCAGGGCAATAGCGGCGGTCCGATGTTCGACATGCGCGGCAACGTGATCGGCATCAACAGCCAGATCCTGTCGCCTTCGGGCGGCAATGTCGGCATCGGCTTCGCCATCCCCTCGGAACAGGCAGCGCCGATTGTCGACACGCTGCGCCAGGGCCAAAGCATCAAGCGCGGCTATCTGGGCGTGCAGATCAGCCCGCTGGGCGAGGATATGGCGGACTCGCTCGGCCTCGCGAAGAATCGCGGCGAGTTCGTGCAGGGCGTCGAGCCTGGCAAAGGCGCCGAAAAGGCCGGCATCAAGGCGGGCGACGTGATCGTCAGCGTCGCCGGTCAGGAAGTGACGCCGGACCAGAATCTGTCGTCGATCGTCGCCAACAGCAAGATCGGGTCGAGCGTGCCGATCGTGCTGCTGCGCAACGGCCAGCGCATGACCCTGAACGCGGTCGTGGGCGAGCGCCCGAGCGAAGACGAACTCAATAACTTCGCCCAGCAGCAGGATGATGATTTCAGCCAGCAGGGCGACCAGGGCAGCGATACCCAGGCAGCGCAGAAGTCGCTGGGCATCTCCGCCATCCCGCTGACCCCCAGCATCACCCGCCAGCTGGGCGTTGCCGGCGACACCCGCGGCATCGTCATCACTGCCGTTGACGGGTCGACCGATGCCGGTGCCAAGGGCCTGCGTCGCGGCGACGTGATCCTGTCGGCCAACAACCGGCCGGTGCTGACCCAGGCGGATCTGGATGCACAGGTGAAGGCGGTGTCGGCCCAGGGTCGCAACGCCATCCTGCTGCAGGTGCTGCGTCGCGGCCAGGCGCCGTTGTTCCTGCCAATCCGCCTGCGCGACAAGTAAGTCAGCGAAAGCGACAATCGTTACGGGCCGCGCTTGCCGGATTGCCTGCCTCCCTTCTAAGAAGGAGCAGACAGTCCGGCGGGCGCGGCCCGACCCGTTTTTGAGGAGCATAAGCCCATGAGCGACGGCATCTTCCTTGGTCTGGGCGCGCCCGAAAAGGACGGCGGCATCCCCCAATATCTGAACCTGCGCCGGGCCAATCGCCACGGCCTGATCGCCGGCGCCACCGGCACCGGCAAGACGGTGACGTTGCAGGGCATCGCCGAAAGCTTCTCGGCGCTCGGCGTCCCGGTGTTCGTGGCCGATGTGAAGGGCGACCTGTCGGGCATTTCGATGGCCGGTTCGCCGACCGCCAAGAATGCCGACAAGCTGGTGTCGCGCGCCAAGGAAATCGGCATCGCCGATTACAGCTATGCCGACAATCCCGCGATCTTCTGGGACCTCTATGGCGAACAGGGCCATGCGATCCGCACCACGGTCAGCGAGATGGGGCCACTGCTGCTGGCCCGGCTGATGGGCCTTAACGACACGCAGGAAGGCGTGCTCAACATCGCCTTCAAATATGCCGATGAGGAAGGGCTGCTGCTGCTCGACCTGGGCGATCTGCAGGCCATGCTCGCCTATTGCGCGGAAAATGCCGATACGCTGTCGGCCCGTTTCGGCAATGTGACCAAGGCCAGCGTCGGCGCGATCCAGCGCCAGTTGCTCCAGCTCGAAACCCAGGGCGGCGACCATTTCTTCGGAGAGCCCGCGCTCGACATCCACGACTTCCTGAAGGTGGACGACAAGGGGCGCGGTTATGTGAACATCCTCGCCGCCGACAAGCTGATGCAGAGCCCGAAGCTCTACGCCACCTTCCTGCTCTGGTTGCTGAGCGAATTGTTCGAGACGCTGCCCGAAGTGGGCGATCCGGAAAAGCCGGTGCTGGTCTTCTTCTTCGACGAGGCCCATCTGCTGTTCGACGACGCGCCGGCGGCATTGCAGGACAAGATCGAGCAGGTCGTGCGCCTGATCCGTTCCAAAGGCGTCGGCGTTTATTTCGTTACCCAGAACCCGATCGACATTCCCGAAGCCATTGCCAGCCAGCTCGGCAACCGGGTCCAGCATGCGCTGCGCGCCTTCACCCCGCGCGACCAGAAGGCGATCAAGGCCGCGGCCGACACCTTCCGCATCAACCCCGATCTCGACATCGAAACCGCGATCACCGAACTCAAGACCGGTGAAGCTTTGGTATCGCTGTTGCAGGAAGATGGTGCGCCGGGCGTGGTCCAGCGCACGCTGATCGCCCCGCCCCGCTCGCGCCTCGGCCCGGTCGATGCCAAGGAGCGGGCGATCATCCAGTCGATCTCGCCCTGCGAGGGCAAATATGACACCGCCGTCGACCGCGAATCCGCCGAGGAAATCCTGGCCGCGCGCGGCGAGGCCGCCGCTGCCGCCGCGCAGGCCGCCAAGGCCAAGGCCGAAGCCGACAAGGCCGCTGCCGCCCAGGCCAAGGTCGAGGCCAAGCAGCGCGAACAGGAGTTGAAGGAGCAGGCCCGGCGCGATGCCGCCGCCGCGCGCGAGGCAGCCAAGCCCAGCGGCTTCGACAAGGCGGTCCAGTCGGCGACCCGCTCCGCCGCCTCCTCGGTCGGCCGCCAGGTTGCCAACGAACTGGGCCGTGCCGTGTTCGGCGGATCAAGCCGCAAATCCTCGGGCGGTGGCATCGCCGGCCAGCTGGTGCGCGGCATATTGGGCAGTCTGTTCAAATAAGGATGGAAAGGGGCCGGTCGATTATGTCCGGCCCGTTGCTATCCGCCACGGGATAAGGCTAGAGCGCGGCCATGTCTTCCTCGGCTGCTGCACCCCACCCGCTCCATTTCGGCAATTTCCGCGCCTATCTGGTCGGCCGTTTCTGCGCCACGCTGGCGCAGTACAGCATGATGATCCTGCTCGCCTGGCAGGCCTATAATGTCGCGCGGGAGACGATGAGCACGGGCGCGGCATCGGCGCAGCTTGGCCTCATCGGCCTGGCGCAGTTCCTACCGCTCTTCTTCCTGACGCCGGTGACTGGCTGGGTGGCCGATCATTTTGACCGGCGGATCATCACCCGGCTGACGCTGGCGCTGCTGATGCTCGCCGCAGCCGTGCTGGCCTTCGCCACCTATGAGGGTTGGGTCAGCCTGCCGCTGATCTTCGGCATCGCGGTCATCGTCGGCATCGCCCGCGCCTTCAACGGGCCGGCCTATGGCGCATTGGCGCCCAATCTGGTGCCGCCTGCCGTGCTGCCGACCGCCATCGCCCTGTCGTCGGTCGCCTGGCAGACCGGCGACATCCTCGGCAAGGCGGTGGGCGGCTATGCCTATGCGATCGAGCCCTGGGCCGCCTATGCGCTGTCGGCGGCCTTGTTCGGCGTCGGCCTGATATCGATGATGATGATCGGGCCGGTGCCCCAGCCGCCGCGCCAGCAGGGCCGCCATCCGATCCGCCAGATGATCGACGGCTTCACCTACCTCAAGAGCAACCGGCTGGTGCTGGCGACGATCACGCTGGACCTGTTCGCGGTATTGCTGGCCGGTGCGACCGCGCTGCTGCCCGTCTATGCCCGCGACATCCTGCATGTCGGGTCGACCGGCTATGGCCATCTGGCGATCGCGCCGGGGATCGGCGCGGCGCTGACAGCGCTCTGGTTCTCCTTCCGGCCGATGAAGACGCAGGTCGGCCTCAAGATGCTGGCGGCGGTCATCCTGTTCGGCCTGGCCACGATCGCCTTCGGCTGCACCGCCTTCCTGCCGCGCGACATTGCGGTGGAGGCTGGGATCGCCGCGCTGATCGTGCTGGGCGGCGCCGACATGGTGTCGGTGTTCGTGCGCCAGTCGCTGGTGCAGCTGCACACGCCCGATGCGATGCGCGGCCGCGTTTCCAGCCTGTCGCAACTGACCATATCCGCGTCCAATGAACTGGGCGAAGCGGAATCGGGCTTCCTTGCGGCGCTCGTTGGGCCTATCGCTGCGGTCATCGGGGGTGGCGTCGGCGCCATTCTCGTCACGATATTCTGGGCGCGGCTCTTTCCCGAACTGCGCCTTGCACGCACTTTCGACCCACCCGACTTAAGGGAGGCGGACATCAGCCAGGAGACGGCCCAATGAAAGCTGCCACTATTCTCGATACCATCGGCAATACCCCCCATGTCCGGGTCAACCGGCTGTTCGGGGACGCTGAAGTGTGGATCAAGTCGGAACGGTCGAACCCCGGCGGGTCGATCAAGGACCGCATCGCGCTGGCCATGATCGAGGCGGCCGAAGCATCGGGCGACCTGAAGCCGGGCGGCACGATCATCGAGCCGACGTCGGGCAATACCGGCGTGGGCCTGGCCATGGTCGCCGCGGTCAAGGGTTACAAGCTGATCCTGGTCATGCCCGAAAGCATGTCGATCGAACGCCGCCGGCTGATGCTGGCCTATGGTGCCAGTTTCGACCTGACCCCGCGTGAAAAGGGCATGAAGGGCGCGATCGAACGGGCGCTGGAACTGGTGTCGCAGACGCCCGATAGCTGGATGCCGCAGCAGTTCGAGAATCCCGCCAATATCGACGTCCATGTCCGCACCACTGCGCAGGAAATCATCGCCGATTTCGCCGACGCGCCGATCGACGTGCTGATCAGCGGCGTGGGCACGGGCGGCCATATCACCGGCACTGCCGAGGTGCTGAAGAAGCAGTGGCCGAACCTTAAGGTCTATGCGGTTGAGCCGACCCTGTCGCCGGTCATCAGCGGCGGCCAGCCCGGCCCGCACCCGATCCAGGGCATTGGCGCCGGTTTCATCCCGGCGAACCTGCACACCCAGATCCTGGACGGCGTGATCCAGGTCGATCCGGCCGATGCGAAGGACTATGCCCGTCGCGCCGCCAGCCAGGAAGGCATGCTGGTCGGCATCTCGTCGGGCGCCACGCTCGCCGCGATCGCGCAGAAGCTGAAGGAACTGCCCGCGGGCAGCCGCGTTCTGGGCTTCAATTATGACACCGGCGAACGTTATCTCTCGGTGCCCGACTTCCTGCCCGAATAAACGGCACAAAGCCTAGGGCATGACCGGCGACACTTTCCCTGACCAGCCGCATCGCGCGATGTGGCTGATATGGCTGTTGCTGTTCGTCGGTCTGCCCATGGCGGTGGCCGGCTGGGAAAGCCGGCCGCGCGCTGGCGATGAGGTGGCGCAGGGCCGCCGGCTGGCGGCTGTTGCAGCCGCCCGCCAGCGCCGACCGGCAACGCCGCCGCCCGCCGTCGAACCCGTCGCGATTTTCGCGCTCGGCCCCGAACAGGCCCGCGACCTCAACGCCCAGATCCCCTTTTCCCGCGATCCCAATCCGTCGGCCCGGCCGTTCCTGTTCCGTGGATCGGAAACAGACCTTGCCCGCGCCACGGACTGCCTGGCGGCGGCCCAGCTTTACGAAGCGGGCGACGATGCTGTCGGCGAGCAGGCGGTGGCACAGGTCGTGCTCAACCGCGTGCGCCACCCGGCCTTCCCCAAGACTGTCTGCGGCGTGGTGTTCCAGGGGCAGGAACGGACCACCGGTTGCCAGTTCACCTTCACCTGCGACGGCGCACTGGCCCGCACGCCATCCATCGGCGCCTGGGCACGGGCGCGGGAGATTGCCCGCGGCGCGCTGGCCGGCAAGGTGTTCAAGGCGGTCGGCTATGCCACCCATTATCATACCGACTGGGTCGTGCCCTATTGGAGCGGCAGTCTGGACAAGATCACAGCGGTCGGCACGCATCTGTTCTTTCGGTGGCGCGGCTGGTGGGGCACGCCGCCTGCCTTCCGCCTGGGTGAAGCCGGTGGCGAGCCGCTGATCGCCCGCATCGCCCGCCTGTCCGCCGCGCATCAGGGCCTGCCGGGCAGCGGCCTGCCGGGCATGCCGCCGGTCCTGGCGACCGAAGCCGCCGCCGCGCTGGCCGCCAGGCCGGAACGCGCCATCGGATCGGACTCACTGGGCAAGACGATCGGCGGCGTCCGGCTGATCGCGATCGCACCGGGCGGGCGCAGCTTCCTGGTCGAACTCAATCGCAGCAGCCCGCCGGAAAGCTGGCCCGCGCTGGCCGAGACCTTCTGTGCCGGCCGGCCCGAATGCCGGATCATGGGCTGGCGCGGCGGCGCCGTCCCGACCGGCCTTCCGCTCAACGACGCCCAGCTTGAGGCGATGAGCTTCGCCTATATCCATTATGTCGGCAACGGATTGCAACGCGCGCTGTGGAACTGCAGCCAGTTCCCCCGCCCGACCAAGGCCGAATGCATGCGGCAGCGCGTGCCGACTGTCACGCCAGCACCGCCGCCAGCCGCCGTGATCCTGCCTTCGCTGGACGGGGTGCGGCGAAAGGAGCGGTTCGAGACGGTCAAGATTGCACCGGCCCCACCCACCGCGCCGCCGATCGTGACACCGAAGGTGACACCCGCAACGCCATCCGGCTCCTGATGCGGATGCTGCTGGCGGATTTCGTGCGCGATTACGTTATGGTATAAAATCACGACATTCTTCGGGGGCAAGATGGTTACGCGGCGGGGCTTTATCGGACGGGCAGGCGGCGCGCTGGGTGTCACTTTCGGTGTCAGCCTGGGGCTGGATGGCGCGGTTGCGGCCACGACCGGACCGTCAGATGGCTGGCCCGACGAGGCGCCCTTCCGCTTCACCGGCGACATGGCGGATTTCGAGGCGGCACAGCGCGCACTGCTGCCCCTCTATGACGTGGAGCGGGATTTCGCGACCTTCGACGCGGCCTATTATGGCGCGATGACCCGGCCGGTGGCGGCCAGCTATCGCGCCTATTCGCAATGGGTGAACCGCAACAATTCGCTGTTCCTGCGCAATGCCGCGCCCGGTCATCCGCGCGACGCCGAACTGGACCGGTCGCGCGCGGCCGTGGCAAAGCTGCTCGGCGCGCAGACCGAGGAGATCGCGCTGTCGGGCGGCGGCACCGAGGCGCTCTATGCGCTGATCGCCAATTATGCGCTGCTCAAGGCCGGCGACGCGGTGATCTATGCCGATGTCGACTATGACGAGATGCAATTTGCCTGCGACTATCTGGAGCAGAGCCGGGGCGCCCGCATCGTCCGCTTCAGCCTGCCCGAGCCGCATACGGAAGCGAATATCCTGGCCGCCTATGACAGGATATTGAAGGAAACGCCGCGCGCGAAGCTGCTGCTGCTCACCCATTTGTCCAACCGCAACGGGCTGGTGCCGCCGGTCAAGGCGATCGTCGCCATGGCCAAGGCACGGGGCGTCGACGTGATCCTGGACAGCGCCCAGGCCGTCGGCCACCTGCCCTTCACGGTCGAGGACACCGGCGCCGACTTCATCGGCTTCTCGCTGCACAAATGGCTGGCCGCGCCGCTCGGCACCGGCGGCATCTATATCCGCAAGGACCGGCTGCAGGACATTTCCCCCTGGCTCGGCAACCGCATCCATGGGCCGGAGGATATTCGCGCGCGCATCCCGACCGGCACGGTCGACTTCGCCGCCCGCCTGACCATCCCGCGCGCCATCGCGGTGCAGGATGCGATCGGACTGGAAGCGAAATATCGTCATCTCGTCCGGCTGCGCGACTATTGGGTCGAGCGGGTCCGCGACATCGCCGGATTGGAGATATTGGTGCCACAGGAGGCCGGCCGCTTCGGCGCCGTCACCGGTTTCCGCCTGCCCGGCATGAAAGGCCCGGATGGCGCCAAACAGGCGGCCAAGCTGTTCCTCGACAAATATCGCCTGCTGGTGGTGGCCAAGGCCGGGCTCGCATCCGGGCCAGTGCTTCGCGTGACGCCCGCCCTGTTCAACAGCAGCGCCGAGCTGGACCGATTGGTCGCGGCGATCAGGGCGGAGCGGCATCTCTTCACCTGACCCCCTTCACAAAGCCGCCCCCTTTTCCTATATGGGCGGTTCGAAATCGGTCCGTTCCCGTCCTCCCCGGATGGGACGGTCCGTCCCCCTCATCGCTCGGGGTCCGGTTCGCATGGCGCACGAAACCGGCGGAATTGGGCGAGTTTGGCGGGCAACAAGACGCTGACAGTGCGGATCGGACAGTCCCGGCCCGCACTTTTTTGCGTGGAATATGGGGTGCGAATCACCCCGGATTCCAGAGCATCCGGACTGAATTTCCGTTGCAATGCGGAAAAACACGACGAACAGACGACAGGCAGGAACCGCATGGCGACCAAGGCTCTCCCAACGATCAACACCGGCGCTAAGAAGCGCATCCGCAAGGTGTTCGGCGACATCCACGAAGTGGTGCAGATGCCGAACCTGATCGAAGTTCAAAGGGAGAGCTACGAACAGTTCCTCCGTTCCAACCCCGCGATCGGCTATGTCTCGGGCCTGGAAAAGACCCTGCGCAGCGTCTTCCCGATCCGCGACTTCGCCGGCACCGCCGAAATGGACTTCGTCCATTATGAGTTGGAAGACCCGAAGTTCGACGTCGAGGAATGCCGCCAGCGTGGCATCACCTATGCGGCGCCGATGCGCGTCACCCTGCGCCTGATCGTGTTCGAGGTCGATGCCGACACCGAAACCCGTTCGGTCCTCGATATCAAGGAGCAGGACGTGTACATGGGCGACATGCCGCTCATGACGCAGAACGGCACCTTCATCGTCAACGGCACCGAGCGCGTCATCGTGTCGCAGATGCACCGTTCGCCGGGCGTCCTGTTCGACCATGACCGTGGCAAGACCCACTCGTCGGGCAAGTATCTGTTCGCTGCCCGCGTCATTCCGTACCGTGGTTCGTGGCTCGACTTCGAGTTCGACGCCAAGGACATCGTTAACGTGCGTATCGACCGCAAGCGCAAGCTGCCGGTCACCGCGCTGCTGTACGCGCTCGGCCTTACCGCCGAGGAAATCCTGGGCCAGTTCTACAACAAGGTGACCTTCGTCCGTGGCGAAGGCGGCTGGCAGATCCCCTACACCGCCGAAGCCTGGCGCGGCCTGAAGCCCGCGTTCGACATCGTCGACGCCAAGTCGGGCGAAGTCGTGTTCGCCGCCGGCCACAAGATCAGCCCGCGCGCTGCCAACAAGGCGGAGAAGGATGGCCTGGCCACCCTGCTGATCCCGACCGAGGAAGTCTATGGCCGCTACAGCGCCTATGACCTGATCAACGAGAAGACCGGCGAAATCTACATCGAGGCCGGCGACGAAGTGTCGCCTGAAAACCTCGAAAAGCTGGACAAGGCGGGCATCGACCGCCTGGAACTGCTGGACATCGACCATGTCACCACCGGCCCCTGGATCCGCAATACGCTCAAGGCCGACAAGGCCGAAGAGCGCGACCAGGCCCTGAGCGACATCTATCGCGTCATGCGCCCCGGCGAGCCGCCGACGAAGGAAACCGCCGAAGCGCTGTTCGCCGGCCTGTTCTTCGATCCGGAACGCTATGACCTGTCCGCGGTCGGCCGCGTGAAGATGAACATGCGCCTCGACCTGGATGCCGAGGACACCGTCACCACCCTGCGCGTCGAGGACATCCTGGCGGTCGTCAAGGAACTGGTGAACCTGAAGGACGGCAAGGGCGAGATCGACGATATCGACAATCTCGGCAACCGTCGCGTCCGCTCGGTCGGCGAACTGCTGGAGAACCAGTATCGCGTCGGCCTGCTGCGCATGGAACGTGCGGTCAAGGAGCGCATGAGCTCGGTCGACGTGTCGACCGTGATGCCGAACGACCTGATCAACGCGAAGCCCGCCGTGGCCGCGGTGCGTGAATTCTTCGGCAGCTCGCAGCTGTCGCAGTTCATGGACCAGACCAACCCGCTGTCGGAAGTCACCCACAAGCGCCGCGTGTCGGCCCTTGGGCCGGGTGGTCTGACCCGTGAGCGCGCCGGCTTCGAAGTTCGCGACGTTCACCCGACCCATTATGGCCGTATCTGCCCGATTGAAACGCCCGAAGGCCCGAACATCGGTCTGATCAACTCGCTGGCCACCTTCAGCCGCGTCAACAAATATGGCTTCATCGAAACCCCGTACCGCAAGGTGATCGACGGCAAGGTGACCAACGACGTCGTCTATCTGTCGGCGATGGAAGAAGCCAAGCACACGATCGCGCAGGCCAACGCCGAAACCAATGCCGATGGCACGCTGGCGGAAGACCTGATCTCCGCCCGTGAAGCCGGCGAATTCCTGATGGCGCCGCGCGACAACATCACCCTGATGGACGTCAGCCCCAAGCAGCTGGTGTCGGTCGCGGCCTCGCTCATTCCGTTCCTGGAAAATGACGACGCCAACCGCGCGCTCATGGGATCGAACATGCAGCGTCAGGCGGTGCCGCTGGTCCGCGCCGAGGCGCCGTTCGTCGGCACCGGCATGGAAGGCACCGTGGCCCGTGACTCGGGCGCGGCGATCGCCGCCAAGCGCGCCGGCATCATCGACCAGGTCGACGCGACCCGTATCGTGATCCGCGCCACCGGCGATGTCGAACCCGGCCAGTCGGGCGTCGACATCTATACGCTGCAGAAGTTCCAGCGCTCCAACCAGGACACCTGCATTAACCAGCGTCCGCTGGTGAAGGTGGGCGAACTGGTGCAGGCCGGCGACGTCATCGCCGACGGCCCGTCGACCGAGTTCGGCGAGCTGGCGCTGGGCCGCAACGTGCTCGTCGCGTTCATGCCCTGGAACGGCTACAACTACGAAGACTCCATCCTGATCTCCGAGCGGATCGTGAAGGATGACGTCTTCACCTCGATCCATATCGAGGAGTTCGAGGTCATGGCCCGCGACACCAAGCTGGGTCCGGAAGACATCACCCGCGACATCCCGAACGTCGGTGAAGAAGCGCTGCGCAACCTCGACGAGGCAGGCATCGTCTACATCGGCGCCGAAGTGGAGCCGGGCGACATCCTGGTCGGCAAGATCACCCCCAAGGGTGAATCGCCGATGACCCCGGAAGAAAAGCTGCTCCGCGCGATCTTCGGTGAGAAGGCAAGCGACGTGCGCGACACCTCGCTGCGTCTGCCGCCGGGCGTTGCCGGTACCGTCGTGGAAGTCCGCGTGTTCAACCGTCACGGCATCGACAAGGACGAACGCGCCATGGCGATCGAGCGGGAGGAAATCGACCGTCTCGCCAAGGACCGTGAAGACGAACGCGGCATCCTCAACCGTGCGACCTTCAACCGTCTGCAGGAAATGCTGATCGGCCAGACCGCCACTGCCGCCCCCAAGGGCGTCAAGAAGGGCATTGTGATCGACGAGGCTCTGCTGGGCGAAGTCGAGCGTCACGAATGGTGGAAGTTCGCGGTCGAGGACGATGTCCGTCAGACCGGCATCGAAGCCGTCAAGGCGCAGTATGACGAAGCGGTGAAGCTGATCGTCGAGAAGTTCGAGGATCGCGTCGACAAGCTGCAGCGCGGCGACGAACTGCCCCCGGGCGTGCTGAAGATGGTCAAGGTGTTCGTCGCGGTGAAGCGCAAGCTGCAGCCGGGCGACAAGATGGCCGGCCGTCACGGTAACAAGGGTATCATCAGCCGCATCCTGCCGGCCGAAGACATGCCCTTCCTGGAAGACGGCACCCCCGTCGACTTCGTGCTGAACCCGCTGGGCGTGCCGTCGCGCATGAACGTCGGTCAGATCTTCGAAACCCATCTGGGCTGGGCCGCACGCGGCCTGGGCGCCCAGATCGGCCAGGCTCTGGACGCATGGCGCGAAGCCAATCCGAACCCCGAGGCGGGCCACCCCCCCGAGGCGGTGAAGGAACTGCTCAAGACGATCTATGGCGACAATTATGTCGCCGAAATCGAGGCGCGCAGCCCCGAGCAGATCGTCGAGCTGGCGCAGAATGTCCGTGCAGGCGTGCCGATGGCAACGCCGGTGTTCGACGGTGCCGTCGAATCCGACGTGTCGGCGATGCTGAAGCTGGCGGGCCTGGACGAATCCGGCCAGGTTTCGCTGTTCGATGGCCGTACCGGCGACGTGTTCGACCGCAAGGTGACCGTTGGCTACAAGTATGTCCTGAAGCTGCATCACCTTGTCGACGACAAGATCCACGCGCGTTCCATCGGCCCCTACTCGCTCGTCACCCAGCAGCCGCTGGGCGGTAAGGCGCAGTTCGGTGGCCAGCGCTTCGGTGAAATGGAAGTGTGGGCGCTCCAGGCCTATGGCGCCGCCTACACGCTGCAGGAAATGCTGACGGTGAAGTCGGACGACGTGGTCGGCCGCACCAAGGTCTATGAGGCGATCGTCAAGGGCGACGACACGTTCGAGGCCGGCATTCCCGAAAGCTTCAACGTGCTGGTCAAGGAAATGCGTTCGCTGGGCCTCAACGTCGAACTCGCCGCGATGGACGAGATTGACGACGACGGCATGGCGGCTGCGGCGGAATAAGGGATGCGCGGGCGCTGCTTCGGCAGCGCCCCCTCCCCTTCTTCGCCCGAAAATTACACCCTCTAGAGGGACTTGAGATATGAACGAACTGACGAACTTCGCCAATCCGATCCAGAAGCCGGAAACCTTCGACCAGATCCAGATTGGCCTCGCCTCCCCGGAGCGCATCCGCAGCTGGTCCTTTGGCGAAATCAAGAAGCCGGAAACCATCAACTATCGCACGTTCAAGCCCGAGCGTGACGGCCTGTTCTGCGCCCGCATCTTTGGTCCGATCAAGGACTATGAGTGCCTGTGCGGCAAGTACAAGCGCATGAAGTATAAGGGCATCGTCTGCGAAAAGTGCGGCGTGGAAGTGACCGTGTCGAAGGTCCGCCGCGAGCGCATGGGCCATATCGAACTGGCCGCGCCGGTTGCCCACATCTGGTTCCTGAAGTCGCTGCCCTCGCGCATCGGCCTGCTGCTCGACATGCAGCTCAAGCAGCTTGAGCGCGTCCTCTATTTCGAAAGCTATATCGTCACCGAGCCGGGCCTGACCCCGCTGGAGAAATATCAGCTTCTGACCGAGGACGAACTGCTCGACGCGCAGGACGAATATGGCGAGGACGCCTTCTCGGCCGGCATCGGCGCCGAAGCCGTCAAGCAGATGCTGATGGATCTCGACCTGGAAGGCGAGAAGCAGGCGCTGCTGGACGAACTGGCCGTCACCAAGTCGGAACTGAAGCCCAAGAAGATCATCAAGCGCCTGAAGGTCGTCGAGAGCTTCCTGGAATCGGGCAACCGCCCCGAATGGATGATCCTGGACGTCGTGCCGGTCATCCCGCCGGAACTGCGCCCGCTGGTGCCGCTGGACGGTGGCCGCTTCGCGACCTCGGATCTCAACGATCTGTATCGCCGCGTCATCAACCGCAACAACCGCCTGAAGCGCCTGATGGAGCTGCGTGCGCCGGACATCATCGTCCGCAACGAAAAGCGCATGCTGCAGGAAGCCGTCGACGCCCTGTTCGATAACGGCCGCCGCGGTCGCGTCATCACCGGTGCCAACAAGCGTCCGCTCAAGTCGCTGTCCGACATGCTCAAGGGCAAGCAGGGCCGCTTCCGTCAGAACCTGCTCGGCAAGCGCGTCGACTATTCGGGCCGTTCGGTCATCGTGACCGGTCCGGAACTCAAGCTGCATCAGTGCGGCCTGCCCAAGAAGATGGCGCTCGAACTGTTCAAGCCCTTCATCTACGCCCGCCTCGACGCCAAGGGTCTGTCCATGACCCTGAAGCAGGCCAAGAAGTGGGTCGAAAAGGAGCGCAAGGAAGTCTGGGACATCCTCGACGAAGTCATTCGCGAGCACCCGGTCATGCTGAACCGCGCGCCGACGCTCCACCGCCTCGGCATCCAGGCGTTCGAGCCCGTGCTGATCGAAGGCAAGGCGATCCAGCTGCACCCGCTCGTCTGCTCGGCCTTCAACGCCGACTTCGACGGTGACCAGATGGCCGTCCACGTTCCGCTCTCGCTGGAAGCCCAGCTGGAAGCGCGCGTGCTGATGATGTCGACCAACAACATCCTGTCGCCCGCCAACGGCAAGCCGATCATCGTTCCCTCGCAGGACATGGTCCTGGGTATCTATTACCTGTCGATGGAACGCGAAGGCGAGCCGGGCGAAGGCATGCTGCTGTCCGACATGCAGGAGGTCCATCAGGCCCTCTATGCCAAGGCGGTCACCCTGCACTCGAAGATCATCAGCCGCGTGCCGCAGACCGACGAAAATGGTCAGCAGTATATGAAGCGCTTCGAGACCACGCCGGGTCGCATGCTGCTGGGCGAATGCCTGCCCAAGTCGCACAAGGTGCCCTTCGACGTCGTCAACCGCCTTCTGACCAAGAAGGAAATCGGTGACGTCATCGACCAGGTCTATCGTCACACCGGCCAGAAGGACACGGTGCTGTTCGCCGACGCCATCATGTCGCTGGGCTTCCGCCACGCTTTCCAGGCCGGCATCAGCTTCGGCAAGGACGACATGGTCATCCCCGACAGCAAGGTGACGATGGTCGACGAGACCAAGGCACTGGTGGCGGATTATGAGCAGCAGTATCAGGACGGTCTGATCACGCAGCAGGAAAAGTACAACAAGGTGATCGACGCCTGGAGCCGTTGCGGCGACCAAGTCGCGAACGCCATGATGGACGAGATCCGTGCCCAGCCCAAGGATCCCAAGACCGGCCGTCTGGCGCCGATCAACTCGATCTACATGATGGCGCATTCGGGTGCCCGTGGTTCGCAGGCCCAGATGAAGCAGCTGGCCGGCATGCGCGGCCTGATGGCCAAGCCGTCGGGCGAGATCATCGAAACGCCGATCATCTCGAACTTCAAGGAAGGCCTGACCGTTCTTGAATATTTCAACTCGACCCACGGTGCCCGTAAGGGTCTGGCCGACACCGCGCTCAAGACGGCGAACTCGGGTTACCTGACCCGCCGTCTGGTCGACGTGTCGCAGGACTGCACCATCGTCGAGGACGATTGCGGCACCGAAAAGGCGCTGGAGATGAAGGCCATCGTACAGGGTGGTTCGGTCATCGCCTCGCTGGGCGAACGCATTCTGGGCCGTACCACGGCGCAGGATATCGTCGACAGCAAGGATGGCACCGTCATCATCCCGATCGGCACCCTGCTGGACGAAGCCATGATCACCCAGATCGAGGCGATCGGCACGCAGGCCGTGAAGATCCGCAGCCCGCTGATCTGCGAAAGCCGGATGGGCGTTTGCGGCAAGTGCTACGGCCGTGACCTCGCCCGTGGTACGCCGGTGAACATCGGTGAAGCCGTCGGCGTCATCGCGGCGCAGTCCATCGGTGAACCGGGCACGCAGCTGACCATGCGTACCTTCCACATCGGCGGCGCGGCGAACTTCAACGAAACGTCGAACCTGGAAGCCCTGTCGGACGGCACGATCGAGCTGCGCGACATGCCGACCATCACCGACAAGAATGGTCGCCGCCTGTCGCTGGCCCGTAACGGCGAAGTCGCGATCATCGACAGCGAAGGTCGCGAACGCGAAACGCACCGCCTGCCTTATGGCGCCACCATCCTGTTCGCAGATGGCGATGCCGTGAAGAAGGGCGATCGCTTCGCCGAGTGGGATCCGTTCACCATGCCGGTGATCACGGAAAAGCCGGGTATCGTTAAGTATGTCGACCTGATCGACAACAAGACGCTGACCGAACAGACCGACGAAGCCACCGGCATCGCACAGCGCGTTGTCATCGAGCATCGTGGTGCCGCCCGGACGAAGGAAGATCTGCGTCCGCGTCTGACCCTGATGGACGACAATAGCGGTGAAGCCGCCCGCTATATGCTGGCGGTCGGTGCGACCCTGTCGGTCGACGATGGTGCGGAAGTTCAGGCCGGTGACGTGCTGGCGCGTGTCAGCCGTGAAGCGGCCAAGACCCGCGACATCACCGGTGGTCTGCCGCGCGTTGCCGAGCTGTTCGAAGCCCGCAAGCCCAAGGACAATGCGATCATTGCCAAGGTCTCGGGCCGCGTGCAGTTCCTCAAGGACTATAAGGCGAAGCGCAAGATCGCCATCAATCCCGAGGATGGCGGCGAGCCGGTCGAATATCTGATCCCCAAGAGCAAGGTGATCGACGTTCAGGAAGGCGACTATGTGAAGCGTGGCGACAACCTGATCGGTGGTTCGCCCGATCCGCACGACATTCTGGAAGTGCTCGGCATCGAGCCGCTGGCCGAATATCTGGTCGCCGAAATCCAGGAAGTCTATCGCTTGCAGGGCGTGAAGATCAACGACAAGCACATCGAGACGATCGTTCGTCAGATGCTGCAGAAGGTCGAGATCATCGAGTCCGGCGACACCACCCTGCTGGTAGGCGAGCAGGTCGACCGCGAGGAAATGGACGAGATCAACAGCAAGCTGCAGCCGGGCTTCGCCCCCGCTGCCGGCAAGCCGGTGCTGCTCGGCATCACCAAGGCCTCGCTGCAGACCCGTTCGTTCATCTCGGCGGCATCCTTCCAGGAAACCACCCGCGTCCTCACCGAAGCGGCGGTCCAGGGCAAGAAGGACACGCTGGTTGGCCTGAAGGAAAACGTCATCGTCGGCCGCCTCATCCCGGCGGGCACCGGTGCCGGCATGAACCGCCTGCGCGTTGCCGCCTCGTCGCGTGACGCGGCGATGCGGGCCGCGCTGCGCGCTTCGGCCCAGGTCGACCTGATCGCGCCGAAGAGCGCGGCCGAGGAACATGCGGCCGAACTGGCCCAGGGTCCGGAAGCAGCGATCGGCGACGATCCGCTGGGTGCCGTGCAGGGTGATGATTTCACCACGCAGGACATGGACTGACTTTGAAAAGACGGGAGCCGCTTCCTACATCGGAAGTGGCTCCCAGCCCGGTTTTGAGAGAGACCGACATATTGCCCGCCGGATCAGCGATGATCCGGCGGGCTTTTCTTTGTCCGGCGAAGGCAGCCGGTCGGCGATCGGAATGATCGACAAAAAACTGCGGAAAGGCTGCATAAAGCGCTTGACCGACTCTGAATCCCCGCCTATCTGCGGCCTCCCAAGCGGGGCAAGCCCTGCTGATGATGCCCGATCCTCTAATGGTAAGAGAGCGGACTCTGACTCCGTCAATCAAGGTTCGAATCCTTGTCGGGCATCCAACACTTCCCCCCATCAGATAAGAGCTGACCAGCAATGATGTCGCGCGCCCTATGGACGTCGGCGGCCATCATCCCTATATACCGGTCGGTATGGAAATCACGGCAACACAGAGTGGCAGGGGCCGCCCGCGGGAGTTCGATCCCGAGGAAGCCCTGGCGGCTGCGCTTCAGGTCTTCTGGCGGCGCGGCTATGAAGGCGCGTCGCTGGCGGAACTGACCGAAGCGATGGGCATCACCAAGCCCAGCCTCTATGCCTGTTTCGGCAACAAGGAGGCCCTGTTCCGCAAGGCGCTCGACCTCTATGAGCGCGACAAGCTCTGTTATGTGAAGTCGTCGCTGGAGGCACCGACCGCTAAGGCCGTGGCCGAGCGCATGCTGCGCGGATCGCTGGCGATCCAGACCGGCAACAAAGATCCCCAGGGATGCATGGGCGTCATCAGTTCGGTCGGCGGCACCGCCCATTCCGAATGTATCCGCGATGAGGTATTGGCCCGTCGCGCCTCGTCCGACCGCGCCCTGCTCGACCGGTTCGAACGCGCCCAGGCAGAGGGCGACCTGCCCGCCGGAGTCGAGCCCCAGGCGCTCGCCTGTTACCTCTCGACCGTGATCCAGGGCATGGCCGTGCAGGCCGGTGCCGGTGTGCCGCGCGATCGGCTGGAACAGCTGATCGACACCACCCTCACCATGTGGCCCAGCAAATAACGGAATTTATTTCCCTTTTGCGCGCGCCCACCCCTTGAAATTGCCGCACTGCAAATAAAATACCTCCCGGTACAAAAAGACGGTTGACGGGACAGCTCCCGTTAATATATACCATGCGGTACACAATGATGCTGGGTGTGTAGCCCAGGGAGGTCATCATGCAGCAATTCCACCATCGGCGCTGTCGACGATAGCGTCACCTAAAGGGGCGGTTTCCCGGTAACGGGTTCCTCCTGATTCACCATCTTTGCGCCCTCTTCGCGACGGTTTGTGCCGTTCGCGCCGCAAGGACGCATGCCCGCATCTTCGGGCGCTTATTTCGGGACGCGATCCGCGCTTTTCCGCGCGCGGACGTGTGCCCGCTTCAGACAGCAGGAAGGAACAGGCCATGGCTTTCCTTGATTTCGCCCAGGCACTTGCCGGTCCGCAGATGGCGGTCGGCGCCGCCCGCCCCGCCCCAGCCGCGCCCGCCATCAGTGTCGAGGCCCAGGCGACCAGCTTTTCCGCCCAGGAATGGCAGATCGTCGACCTCGCCCGCACCGACGGCTTGCGCTCGCTGCGCGGCCCCGGTTCTTTCGCCCGTCTGCGCAAGTGGATCTGGGGCGAGGAACATAGCCCAACCCTGGCCAGCGAACGGCTGGAAGCGCTGCGCCGCCTGGCCGTCGAGGCCTGGCACAAGGGCTATGCCGTGTCGCTTTCCGCCCTCGCCGCCTTCCGCGCGGCCGGATTTTCCACCGCGCAGCTCGAATTGCTGCTCGCCACCATCAGCGCGGGTCGCACCGCCCGCGTCCCCCGGAGCTAATCCATGAACCAGTTCACCAAGATCACAGCCGACGGCACCGCGTCGGACATTCACGCGCCACCAGGAAGCCGATGGTCGCGCAAGCATGGCGGCATCGCCGCCGTCGCGCTCATCGCCTTGTTCGGCATCGGCTGGAAGCTGGTCGACCGCCCGTCGGCCCAGGCCGCGGCCGCCCCGCTGGCGGCGGTCGGCGTTTCCGCGCCGCTCGCCCGCGGCGTGACGCAGTGGGATGACTATGTCGGCCGCTTCGCCCCCAGCCAGACGGTCGAGATCCGCCCCCGCGTATCGGGCGCGGTGACCGCCATCCACTTCCGTGACGGCGACTTCGTCCGTCAGGGGCAGTTGCTCTTCACCATCGATCAGCGCCCGTTCCAGGCCGCTCTGGCCGAAGCGCGGGCCAGCGTCGCCTCGGCCCGAAGCGCGCTGCTGCTGGCCCAGAATGACTATGGTCGCGTTCAGCGGCTGACCGGCGACGAAGCCGTGTCGGCCAGCGAAGTGGACTCGCTTCGCTCGCGTCTGCAGGCGGCGCAGGCCGCATTGGCTGGCGCGCAGGCGCGCGAACGCAGCCGGGCGCTGGACGTCGAGTTCACCCAGGTGCGTGCGCCGATTTCCGGCCGCGTGTCGGATCGCCGCGTCGACATCGGCAATCTGGTTTCGGGCGGCGAAGGCAGCACCGCGTCGCTGCTGACCACTGTCAACAAGCTCGACCCCATCTACTTCAACTTCGATGCGTCCGAAGCGCTCTACCTCAAGTCGCAGCGCGACAAGGAGAATGGCGGCGCGGTGGAAGTGCGATTGCAGGATGAGGCGGACTATAACCACAAGGGCCGGCTCGACTTCACCGACAATGGGCTCGATCCCCGGTCGGGCACGATCCGCATCCGCGCAGTCTTCGACAATCCGGGCAATTTCCTGACCCCCGGCCTGTTCGGCAATATGCGCCTGGCCAATGGCGGCAAGGCCAATGCCCTGCTGGTCCCGGACGAGGCGATCCAGTCCGACCAGGCACGCAAGACCGTGCTGGTGGTGGACAAGGATGACAGCGTCGCGGTGAAGCCGGTCGAGCTTGGCCCGATCGTCGACGGGCTGCGCATCATCCGCAGCGGCCTCGATCCCAGGGACCGGGTAGTCGTGACCAATCTCCAGGCAGCGATGCCCGGTGCCAAGGTTGCGGTGAAGCCGGCCCGGATCACTCCGACCCCGGCGCCGGTCACCCCGGTCGACAGCGCTGCCCCGGTCGCCGCTCAGGCCACCTTCGCCCGGTAAGCACAGACCCCACCCTTCACACGGGTGGGGTCGATCAAACGAAATCCCAAGCCCGTGATCCGGCCTAGCCGGATCGCGCGGTATCCCTTTCGCCTTTCGCAAAGGACTATCCGATGCGTTTCTCCCGTTTCTTCATCGACCGGCCGATCTTTGCCGCCGTCATCGCGGTGGTCATCACCGTGGTCGGTGCGCTCGCCTTCGTCGGCCTGCCGGTGTCCCAATATCCCGACATCGTGCCGCCCACGGTCACCGTGTCCGCCCAATATCCCGGCGCATCGGCCGAAACGGTCGCGTCGACCGTGGCCGCGCCGATCGAACAGGAAATCAACGGCGTCGACGACATGCTCTATCAGAGCAGCCAGTCGACGGGCGACGGCAAGGTCGTCATCACCGTCACCTTCAAGATCGGCACCGACCTGGATGCCGCGCAGGTGCTGGTGCAGAACCGCGTCGCCGTCGCCATCCCCCGCCTGCCCGAAGAGGTACAGCGGCTGGGCGTCGTGACGCGCAAGACCACGCCCGAATTCCTGATGGTCGTGAATTTGCAGTCGCCCGACGGCACTTATGATCGCGACTATATCTCCAACTATGCCCTGACCCAGGTACGCGACAGACTGGCTCGTCTGGATGGCGTGGGCGACGTGCAGCTGTTCGGTTCGCGCGATTATGCGATGCGCATCTGGATCGATCCCGATCGTGCCGCCGCGCTGGACCTGACTGCCGGCGAGATCGTCTCGGCGCTCCGCGCACAGAATGTCCAGGTATCGGCCGGTTCGATCGGCCAGCCACCCTATGACCGGGGCGAGGCCTTCCAGCTTGGCGTCGAGATGCAGGGCCGCCTGACCACGCCCGATCAGTTTTCCGACATCGTCATCCGTTCCGACGCCGATGGCCACCAGGTGCTCGTGCGCGATGTCGCCCGCGTCGAGCTGGGCGCGCAGGATTATGGCACCAACACCTATCTCAGCAACAAGCCGACGGTCGTCATCGCGACGATGCAGCGCCCCGGCTCCAACGCGCTCGACGCGGCGGAGAAGGTCAAGGCGGAGATGGAGCAACTGTCCAAGCGCTTCCCCAAGGGCCTGGAATATAGCATCATCTACAACCCCACCGAATTCATCAGCCAGTCGATCGACGCCGTCTATCACACGCTGTTCGAAGCGGTGATCCTCGTCGTCATCGTCATCCTCATCTTCCTGCAGAACTGGCGCGCGGCGGTCATCCCGATCATCGCGATCCCGGTCTCGCTGATCGGCACGGCAACGATGCTGGCTGCGGTCGGATACTCGCTCAATAACCTGTCGCTGTTCGGCCTGGTGCTGGCGATCGGCATCGTCGTCGATGACGCGATCGTCGTGGTCGAGAATGTCGAACGCAATATCGAAAATGGCATGAGCCCGCTGCAGGCGGCGCGCGTGTCGATGGACGAAGTGTCGACCGCGCTGATCGCGATCGTGCTGGTGCTGTGCGCCGTGTTCGTGCCGACTTTGTTCATCACCGGCATTTCCGGTGCCTTCTACCAGCAGTTCGCGGTCACCATCTCGACCGCGACGGTCATCTCGCTGATCCTTTCGCTCACCCTGTCGCCGGCTGCAGCCGCCCTGCTGCTGAAGCCCAAACATGGAGCCCATGACCTCGACAATGCGCCGCGCTGGCGCCAGGTCGCGGCCAAGGCGGCGGATCGCTTCAACCAGGGCTTTGATCGGATGAGCGCGGGCTATGCGCGCCTCACCCGCTTCCTTGTCGCCCGGCCCAAGAAGATGCTGCTGACCTATGCCGGCCTGATCGCCGCCACCATCGCCCTGTTCTGGGTAACGCCCGGCGGCTTCATCCCGGCGCAGGACCAGGGTTATTTCCTGGCCGTCGTCCAGCTGCCTTCGGGCGCGTCGCTGGAGCGCACCGACAAGGTGACGCGCGAGGTCGCGGCGAAGATCCTGCCGATCAAGGGCCTGCGCGGCGCGGTGATGTTCGCCGGCTTCCACGGCCCGTCGCAGACGCAGGCGCCCAACAGCGCGGCGATCTACTTCCCGTTCAAGAGCTTTGCCGAACGCAAGGCGGAAGGCGCCACCTATGCCGGAATCATGGATCAGGCGAACAAGGCGGTTGCGGGCTATGACAAGGCGCGCATCCTGCTGGTGCCGCCGCCGCTGATCCAGGGCATCGGCTCGGCCGGTGGCTATCGCCTGATGCTGGAGGACCGGGAGGATCGCGGCTATGCGGAACTCAACAAGGTCGCCGGCGAACTGATCGGCAAGGCCAATCAGAGCCCCAGCCTGGCGCAGGTCTACACCCTGTTCGACGTCGGCACCCCGCGCATCTTCGCGGATGTCGATCGCCGCAAGGCCGATCTGCTGGGCGTGCCGCCAGAACGCGTGTTCGAAGCGATGCAGGTCTATCTCGGCTCTGCCTTCGTCAACGACTTCAACCTGCTCGGCCGCACCTATCGCGTGACCGCACAGGCCGATGCCGAACATCGCGGCACCGTGGCCGACATCGCCAACCTGAAGACCCGGTCGAACAGCGGCCAGATGGTGCCGATCGGTTCGGTCTCCACCTTCCGCGACAAGACCGGCCCCTATCGCGTGGTTCGCTATAATTTGCTGCCCGCGGTGGAAATCGATGGCGACACGGCGCCGGGCTATTCGTCGGGCCAGTCACTGAGCACGATGGAGAAGCTCGCCGACGCCGCCCCTGCCGGCTATGCCAGCGAATGGACCGGCGTTGCCTATCAGCAGATCAGTGCCGGCAACACCGCAGGCATCGTCTTCGGCATGGCGGTCTTCTTCGTCTTCCTGGTGCTGGCGGCGCAATATGAAAGCCTGACCTTGCCGCTGTCGATCATCCTGATCGTGCCAATGTGCCTGTTCGCGGCCATGCTGGGCGTGAACCTGCGCGGGATGGATAATAATATCCTGACGCAGATCGGTCTGGTCGTGCTGATCGCCCTTGCCGCGAAGAACGCCATCCTGGTGGTCGAATTCGCCAAGCAGGCGGAAGAGGAACAGGGGCTGAGCCCGGTCGAGGCCGCGGTTCAGGCGGCGCAAACCCGTCTGCGCCCGATCCTGATGACCAGCTTCGCCTTCATCCTGGGGGCAGTGCCGCTGGTGATCGCCAGCGGGGCCGGTGCGGAACTGCGCCAGGCGCTGGGCACGGCAGTCTTCTTCGGCATGACCGGCGTGACGGCCTTCGGCCTGCTCTTCACCCCCACCTTCTATGTCGTGTGCCGCGCGCTGGGCGATCGTTTCGCCCGCCGCCGGCGCCCGGAGGCTGACGATGCTGCGGCATTGCAGCCGGCCGAATGAGGACAAAAGCCATGACAAGGAACCTGATTGCCCTGTTGCTCGGCGCCAGTGCGCTGACGGCCTGCGCCGCCGGGCCGGATTACAAGGCGCCCGCCACCCCGACGACAGCCGCCGCCCCCTTCATCGGGGCGGCAAGCCCGGCGGTCGCCCAGAGCGCCGCCGACGACCATTGGTGGCGGCTCTATAATGACCCGCTGCTCGACGGACTGGTCGGCGATGCGCTGAAGGCCAATACCGACATCCGCGTCGCCGTCGCCCGGCTGGAACGCGCCCGCGCCCAGTTGCGCGGCGCCCGCTCCGACCGGCTGCCCAGCACCAATATCAGCGGCTCCCCGACCTATGGCCGGGTGTCGCAGGCCCAGACCCTGCCCGGCATGGACCGGGAAAACTGGACCGTCGATATGGGGCTGGACGTCGCCTATGAGGTCGACCTGTTCGGCCGGGTGAAGCGCAGCATAGAGGCCGCGCGCGGCGATGTCGGCGCGGCTGAGGCCGATGCCGATGCGGTCCGCGTTGCCGTGGTCGCCGATACGGTGCGCGCCTATGTCGACGCCACCGCCTCGGCCCAGCGGCTTGCCGTCGCGAAGGAAACGGTCGACCTGCTCGACAAGTCGATCCACATCACCAGCGCCCGCTTCGACGCCGGCCGGTCCGACCGGCTGGACGTGATCCGCGTGACGACCCTGCGCGAACAGCAGCAGGCGCTGATCCCCAATCTGGTCGCGGATCGCAATGCCGCGCTGTTCCGGTTGGCGACGCTGACCGGACGCACGCCGCAGGAGCTACCCGCATCCGTCCAGAACGCGACCGTGACACCGAATGTGACACAGCCGATCCCGGTCGGCGATGGCCAGGCGTTGCTCGCCCGGCGGCCGGACGTGCGCGCGGCCGAACGGCGGCTGGCGGCCGACACGGCGCGGGTCGGCGTGGCCACCGCCGATCTCTATCCGCGCATCACGCTGGGCGGATCGATCGGCACCACGGCGGTCGGCGGCGGCAATCTGTTTGGCGCCGGGCCGCTCAACTTCCTGCTGGGGCCGTTGATCAGCTGGGCCTTCCCCAATCAGGAAGCCAATCGCGCGAAGATCGCGGCAGCCAAGGCGGATGGCGACGCCTCGCTCGCCGCCTTTGACGGCACGGTGCTGCAGGCGCTGGAGGAAACCGAGACGGCGCTGTCCACTTACGCCAATGCGCTGGAACGGCGCGCGACGCTGCAGTCGGCGCGGGACGAGGCAGCACGTGCTGCGCGGATCAGCCTGGCGCGCCAGCGCGAGGGGCAGATCGACTTCCTGACCGTGCTCGACGCGCTGCGCACCCAGGCATCGGCCGACGCGGACCTGGCAACCGCCAATCGCGCCGTCGCCTTTGCTCAGGTGGACCTGTTCCGCGCCCTGGGCGGCGGCTGGACTACCACCTGATACAGAAAAGGGCGGCGTTTCAAAACGCCGCCCTTTTTTTCAGACGATGAAGTTGCCCTGATGGGCGAATGTCTCGATCTCATGCCGGCCGCTCGGCGCCTCGCGCGCCTGCAGCGCTTCGGGCAGGCTGGCCTTGTCACCCTGCCGCCCGATCGCGATCGCCGCCTCGATCCGGAAACGCTCCGGCACCGCCAGTTCGGCGCGCGCCTTGTCGAAATCGACGCCGGTCATCGCATGGGTATGATAGCCAAGCCGCGTCGCTTGGAGCGCCAGCGTCGCCCAGGCCGCACCCGCATCGAAGCTGTGGCTGTGCGAGGGCTTGTAATCTTCCGATCCCGGCGCGGCCATCAGCGTGTCGGAAATGACGAAGACCAGCGCGCCGGCATGCTGCACCCAGCCCTGATTGAACGGAAAGAGCAGGTCGAGGAAGCGCGCCCAGTCGGCGCTGTCGCGATGGGCATAGAGGAAGCGCCAGGGCTGGTAATTGAACGCTGAGGGCGCCCAGCGGGCGGCATCGAACAGCGTATCGATATCTGCCTGGGGGATCGCGGAGCCGTCAAAGGCGCGGGGCGACCAGCGCTCCAGGATCAGCGGATCGACGGGACGGGTAACTTCGCGCGGGCTGGTGGCCATCTGGATCTCCTTCAAGGCGATGACGCGATCGGCGCGCCATGCTGTTGGAAATCTATCTAGCGGATGTTCCGCCGCTGCGAAGAGGCGTTGGACTTTCGCCCTGGAAACACAGGGTTTCCCCGATCAGGCGCAGGCATCCTGCGGCTGGCGTTCGCGATCGCTACGCGACATGGGCGCGCTACGGTCATCGGCATCGCGCTCGAACAGCACGACGGCAGGCTCCCTGAAAAGGGCCTGCGCCAGCCGATCGCGCAGGCGCGTCAACGGTCCGTCCTGATCCTGATAGGCCATATGTGCGTCCTCTCTGCCGACTCGGGCGGCTTATCTACCGATGGTATAGAGAATCGTCCCCCAAGCAATGCTGGCCGTCGCGGTAGAAAAGCTATCCGTCCCGGCCCCTTCGGAAAATCATACGCAAATACTATGCAGCCGCCCCGGCCCGCGTCTCGCATTCAAACGGAAGAGGGGCCTAATCGGGCGCTCGCTAACGACCCGGTCCGCCTCCCGCGGCGGGCGTGATGCGGGAGTTACCCCCATGCAGGATCTCTTGTGGATCGGCATCATCCTGGCGCTCACGGCGGCTAGCCTCGGCTATGTCCGGCTGTGCGGCGACGCCTGAAGGAGGGATGCCATGACCATCGACCTCTGGCTCGCGGCGATCACCGCCGCCGGGCTTCTCGTCTATCTCGTTGCCGTGCTCGCACGGCCTGAACGCTTTTAAGGGGGGCCGCACATGACCTTCCAGGGATGGCTGCTGATCGCGGCCTTTGTCGGCATCTTGCTGGCGCTCACCAAGCCGATGGGCCTGTGGCTGTTCGCCCTTTATGAGGGCCGCCGCACGCCGCTCCATGCTGTGTTCGGCCCGGTCGAGCGGGGCTTCTACAAACTGTCGGGGATTGATCCCGACGCTGAGCAGAGCTGGCGCCGCTACGCGGTTCACATGCTGATCTTCAACGTCGCGCTGCTGCTCTTCACCTATGCGGTGCTGCGCCTGCAGGGGCTGCTGCCGCTCAACCCGCAAGGCTTTGCCGGCACCAGCAGCGACCTCGCCTTCAACACGGCGGTCAGCTTCACCACCAACACCAACTGGCAAAGCTATTCGGGCGAGTCGACCATGTCGAACCTGGCCCAAATGCTAGGCCTCACCATCCACAATTTCCTGTCGGCCGCCACCGGCATTGCCCTCGCTTTCGCCCTGTTCCGTGGCTTTGCCCGGCGCAGCGCATCGACGATCGGCAATTTCTGGGCCGACGTCACCCGCGTGACCCTCTATCTGCTGCTGCCGATCTGCATCGTCTATGCCCTGTTCCTGATCGCGAGCGGCGTGCCGCAGACGCTGGCCGGGTCGGTCGACGTGACCACGCTGGAAGGCGTGAAGCAGACCCTGGCGCTCGGCCCCGTCGCCAGCCAGGAAGCGATCAAGATGCTGGGCACCAATGGCGGCGGCTTCTTCAACGCCAACAGCGCCCATCCCTTCGAGAATCCGACCGCGCTCACCAATCTGGTGCAGATGCTGTCGATCTTCGTGATCGGCTTTGGCCTGACCTGGACCTTCGGCAAGGCTGTCGGCAATCCGCGCCAGGGCTGGGCGATCCTCGCCGCCATGCTGGTGATCTTCCTCGCCGGCGTCACCGTCACCTATTGGCAGGAAGCAGCCGGCAACCCGGTGCTCCACAATCTGGGCGTTGCCGGTGGCAATATGGAGGGCAAGGAAGTCCGCTTCGGCATCGCCGCTTCCGCCCTTTTCTCGGTCGTCACCACGGCGGCAAGCTGCGGCGCGGTCAACGCCATGCATGACAGCTTCACCGCGCTGGGTGGCATGATCCCGCTGTTCAACATCCAGCTGGGCGAAGTCGTGATCGGCGGCGTCGGCGCAGGCATCTACGGCTTCCTGCTGTTTGCCATCCTGGCCGTGTTCGTCGCGGGCCTGATGGTCGGCCGCACGCCGGAATATGTCGGCAAGAAGATCGAGAGCCGCGAAGTCAAGCTGGCCGTGCTCGCCATTGCCGTGCTGCCTTTGATCATCCTGGGCTTCACCGCCATCGCCAGCGTCACCGACGCGGGCCTGGCCGGTCCGCTCAACAAGGGACCGCATGGCTTCAGCGAGATCCTCTACGCCTTCACCAGCGCCGTCGGCAACAATGGCTCGGCCTTTGCCGGCCTGTCGGCCAACAGCCCCTTCTATAACGGGATGCTGGGCGTCGCGATGTGGATCGGCCGCTTCTTCATCATCATTCCCATGCTGGCCATCGCGGGCAGCCTGGCCGCGAAGAAATATACGCCCGAAACCGCCGGCAGCTTCCCCACCACCGGAGCGCTGTGGACCGGTCTGCTGGTCGGCATCGTGCTGATCGTGGGCGGCCTGACCTTCCTGCCCAGCCTCGCCCTTGGCCCCATCGCCGATCATCTCGCGATGATCCGTGGCCAGCTTTTCTAAGGATCCCATGCCATGGCCCGGTCCTCTGACAAATCCGAACAAAAATCGCTCTTCACGGCGGACCTGATCGTCCCGGCTTGTCGAGACGCCTTCCGCAAACTCAATCCCAAGGAACTGATCCGCAACCCGGTGATGTTCACCACCGCGATCGTCGCGGTCCTGCTGACCGTCCTGCTCCTTGTCGGGCAGGACAGCCTGGCCGTCGGCTTCAAGCTGCAACTGGTGATCTGGCTCTGGCTCACGGTCCTCTTCGGCACCTTTGCCGAGGCGCTGGCAGAAGGCCGCGGCAAGGCGCAGGCCGCCTCGCTGCGCGCGACCAAGGCGGACCTGACCGCCAAGCGGCTGAAGGGCCATGGCGAAAGCTATGAAAATGTCGCCGCCAGCGCGCTGAAGCTGGGCGACGTAGTGCTGGTCCAGACCGGCGATCTGATCCCGTCCGATGGCGAAGTCGTCTCCGGCGTCGCCTCCGTCAACGAAGCGGCCATTACCGGCGAATCCGCGCCGGTGATCCGCGAGGCGGGCGGCGACCGTTCGGCCGTGACGGCGGGCACCCGCGTCATTTCCGACGAGATCCGCGTCCGCGTCACCGTCAATCCCGGCCAAGGCTTTCTCGATCGCATGATCGCGCTGGTCGAGGGTGCGGAGCGGCAGAAGACGCCGAACGAGATCGCCCTCACCCTGTTGCTGGTCGGCCTGACCATCATCTTCCTGATCGCGGTCGGCACCATCCCCAGCTTCGCCAGCTATGCCGGCGGCGCCATTCCGGTGGCGATCCTGGCGGCGCTGCTGATTACCCTGATCCCGACCACCATCGCCGCCCTTCTGTCGGCGATCGGCATTGCCGGCATGGACCGTCTGGTGCGCTTCAATGTGCTCGCCAAGTCGGGCCGCGCGGTCGAGGCGGCGGGCGACATCGACGTGCTGCTGCTGGACAAGACCGGCACCATCACCGTGGGTGATCGCCAGGCGACCGAATTCCGTCCGGTTGGCGGTGCCACCCCGGCCCAGCTCGCACAAGCCGCGCTGCTCGCCAGCCTGGCCGACGAGACGCCCGAGGGCCGTTCGATCGTGCTGCTGGCCCGCGAAGGCTTCAACCAGTCGGTAGACGCCCTGCCCGCCAATGCGGAGATCATTCCCTTCACCGCCCAGACCCGGATTTCCGGCGTCATCCTCGACGGATCGACGATCCAGAAGGGGGCGGTGGATTCGGTGCTGAAGGCCAATCCGGGCCTGGGTTCCACCCCGGTCGCCAACGAACTGCGCCGCATCACCGACGAGATCGCCCGTGCCGGCGGCACCCCGCTGGCGGTGGCCAAGGACGGCAAGCTGCTGGGCGCGATCTTCCTCAAGGACATCGTCAAGGCCGGCATCCGGGAACGGTTCGGCGAACTGCGCCAGATGGGCATCCGCACTGTGATGATCACCGGCGACAACCCGCTGACCGCCGCCAGCATCGCGGCCGAGGCCGGGGTCGACGACTTCCTGGCGCAGGCAACGCCGGAAGACAAGCTGGCCCTGATCCGCAAGGAACAGCAAGGCGGTCGCCTGGTCGCGATGTGCGGCGACGGCACCAACGACGCCCCTGCCCTGGCGCAGGCCGATGTCGGCGTCGCCATGAACACCGGGACCCAGGCTGCCCGCGAAGCCGGCAACATGGTCGACCTGGACAGCGATCCGACCAAGCTGATCGAGGTGGTGGGTCTGGGCAAGCAGCTGCTGATGACGCGCGGCGCGCTCACGACCTTCTCGGTCGCCAATGACGTGGCCAAATATTTCGCGATCATCCCGGCCATGTTCGTGGCGCTCTATCCGGGCCTTGGCATCCTCAACGTCATGGGGCTGGCCACGCCGGAAAGCGCGATCCTGTCGGCGATCATCTTCAACGCGCTGATCATTCCCTGTCTGGTGCCGCTGGCGCTCAAGGGCGTGACCTATCGCCCGATCGGCGCCGGTCCGCTGCTGGCCCGCAACCTCGCAATCTATGGCCTGGGTGGCCTGATCGCGCCGTTTGCCGGGATCAAGCTGATCGACCTTGCCGTCAACGGCCTCGGCCTCGCCTGAGGAAGGACAAAGTCATGTTTACCGATTTCAAATCCGCTTTGCGTCCGGCCCTGACCATGACGCTGCTCTTCGCCCTGCTGCTGGGCATTGCCTATCCGCTGGCGCTGACCGGCATCGGCCAGGCGGTGTTCCCGTCCCAGGCCAATGGCAGCCTGGTCGAGGACCAGGGCAAGGTCGTCGGCTCGACCATCATCGGTCAGGCCTTCACCTCGGACATCTATTTCCACAGCCGTCCGTCGGCGGCGGGCAAGGGCTATGACGGCCTTGCCTCCTCCGGCTCCAACTATGGTCCGACCAGCCAGGCGCTGGCCGACCGCGTCAAGACCGACGTCGAGACTCTTCAAGCTGCTACACCTGGTCGTTTTGTTCCGTCCGATCTGGTGACCACCTCTGCCTCGGGGCTTGACCCCCATATCAGCCCCGAGGCAGCTTTTTATCAGGTCGATCGCGTCGCCGCCGCGCGCGGGATCGATGCGGCGCGCGTCCGCAGCCTGGTGGAAAAGAGCGTCGAGCAGCCCCTGCTGGGCTTCATCGGCGAACCCCGCGTCAATCTGTTCGATCTCAATCGACGGCTGGATGCAATTGACGCTAAACGGACCAAGTGAACGAACAGCATCGCCCTGATCCAGAAGCCTTCCTGCGCGCAGCTGCGCAGGAAGGCCGTGGCCGCCTGAAGGTCTTTCTCGGCGCCGCGCCGGGGGTGGGCAAGACATGGGAGATGCTGACCGAAGGACGGCAGCGGCGCGAGGCAGGCGTCGATGTCGTCGTCGGCGTGGTGGAGACCCATGGCCGGCGCGAGACCGAAGCGCTGGTCCATGGCCATGAGATCATCCCCCGCCGCACCGTCGACCATCAGGGCCACAGCCTGGGCGAGATGGACATCGACGCGATCCTGGCGCGCCATCCGCAGCTGGCGCTGGTCGACGAGTTGGCGCACAGCAATGCGCCGGGCAGTCGCCACCCCAAACGCTATCAGGATGTCGAGGAACTGCTGGCCGCCGGCATCGACGTCTATTCGACGATCAACATCCAGCATGTCGAAAGCCTCAACGACGTCGTCGCCTCCTTCACCCGCGTCCGCGTGCGGGAAACGGTGCCCGATTCGATCCTGGAACATGCCGAGATCGAAGTGGTGGACATTCCGCCCGACGAGCTGATCGAGCGGCTGAAGGACGGCAAGGTCTATATCCCGCAGGAAGCCAGCCGCGCCCTCAACCATTTCTTTTCCAAGTCGAACCTGACCGCACTGCGCGAACTGGCGCTGCGCCGCGCCGCCCAGGCGGTCGATGCCCAGATGCTCGACTATGTCCGCGCCCATGCGCTGGCGGGCAGCTTCGCCGCCGGCGAACGGGTGATCGTGGCGGTGAGCGAACAGCCCAGCGCCGCCGGCCTGGTCCGCTCCGCCAAGCGGCTGGCCGATGCGCTCCGCGCGCCCTGGACCGCCATCCATATCGAAACGCCGCGCGGGCCGCAGCTGTCCGACGAGGACCGGCAGCGTCTGGCCGATACGCTTGCCCTTGCCTCGCGCCTGGGCGCCGAAACCGCGTCCATCCCGGCCCCCAGCGTCGCCGACGGGCTGCGCAGTTTCGCCGCCGACGCGCGCGCGACCCAGATCGTGATCGGCAAGTCGGCGCGCAGCTGGTGGTTCGAATTGCGCCATGGGTCGGTGGTCGACCGGCTGGTGCGCGACATCGGCCCGGTCGCCGTCCATGTCATGCCCGGCGAGGAAAGCGCGCCGCGCCCGCGCACCGCCAGCAGCGGCCATTGGGGCGACCCGATCGGCTATGTCTGGTCGATGCTGGCGGTGATCGGCATGACCCTGCTCGGCCGGCTGGTGCTGGAGGTGATCGACCTCGGCAATATCGCCCTTCTCTATCTGGTGCCGGTGATGTTCGCCGCAGCCAGCCATGGCCTGCGCACCGGCCTTGCCACCGGCCTGGCCTCCAGCCTTGCCTATAATTTCTTCTTCCTGCCGCCGACCGGAACGCTGACCGTCAGCAATCCGGAAAATGTCATTTCGATCCTCGTCTTCCTGGGGGTGGCGGTGGTGACCAGCCAGTTTGCCGCGCGGATGCACGCCCAGTCGGTGCTGGCCCAATCCAGCGCCCGGCAGAATGCGACGCTGGCCGGCTTCTCGCGCCAACTCACCGCCTCGCCCAGCCTGGAGGAAATCCGCCACGCCATCTGCGCCGAGATCGCCCGGCTGTTCGACGTCCGCACCGTACTGATGATTCCGTCGGACGAAGGGCCGCAATTGCGCGCCGCCTATCCGCCCGAGGACCGGCTGGACGAGATCGAGCGCGCCGCCGCACGTTGGGCGATGGAACATGGCGAGCCGGCCGGGCGCGGCTCCTCCACCCTCACCGCGTCGGACTGGCTGTTCCTGCCGGTGACCGCCAAGGACGCGGTGCTGGCCGTGATCGGTCTGGCCCGCGAGGATGCTGGCGAACCGGTCCGATCCGATCAGTTCCCGCTGCTGATGAGCCTGATCGACCAGGCCGCGATCGCGCTCGACCGCATGGCGCTGGAGGAAGCGATGCTCGAAGCCGGGCAGATTCGCGAGCGCGACCGGCTGCGCTCCGCCCTGCTCTCCTCGGTCAGCCATGATTTGCGGACGCCGCTCACCACCATCATCTCGGCCACGCGCGAGCTGCGCACCCATCCCTCGCCCGAGCTGATCGATACGCTGGATGGCGAGGCCCAGCGCCTGTCCCGCTTCGTCGCCAATCTGCTCGACATGGCGCGGGTGGAGGCCGGCGCACTGCCGATGCGGGCGGAGGCGACCGACCTGTTCGATGCGGTCGCCAGCGCCGCCCATGACAGCCGCAGCGCGCTGGCCGATCGCCAGCTCGACGTGCAGATCCCGCCCGACATCCCGCTGGTCCGGGTCGACCCGGTGCTGCTGCACCACATCCTCATCAACCTGCTCGACAATGCCGGCCGCTATGGCGATCCCGGCACGCCCGTGACCGTGCGTAGCCTGCGCGAACCCGACGCCATCAGCCTGTCGGTGATCGATCAGGGGCCGGGCATCCCCGCCGGCATGGAAGCGCGGGTGTTCGACACCTTCACCCGGCTGGAAGGCTCCGACCGGTCAAAGACCGGCACCGGCCTTGGCCTCGCCATCGTCAAGGCCTTTGCCGAGGCGATGGGGCTTACCGTATCGGCGCGCACCGTTACCGACCCGCCCGGCGCCTGTTTCACCCTGCATATTCCCCAATCCCTCATCCTCACCGACATCATGGAAAAGGACATCGCATGAAGCCGCGCCACAGCCTGCTGATCGTCGACGACGAACCGCAGATCCGCCGGCTGATCCAGGCCGCTCTCGCCCGCGCAGACTATGCCACGATCGAGGCGCAGAGTGCGCGCGAGGCACTGGACAAGCTGCGCAGCGAGCGGCCCGACATCACCCTGCTGGACCTGGGCCTGCCCGATCGCGACGGGCTGGAACTGGTGCCGATCATCAAGAAGGAAAGCGACACGACCCTCATCATCGTGTCGGCGCGCGACGCCACCGATGAGAAGGTCGCCGCGCTGGACCTGGGCGCCGACGATTATCTGACCAAGCCGTTCGACACCGACGAACTGCTTGCCCGCGTGCGGGTGGCGCTGCGCAACCGGATGACGCGCGACGGCGGATCGACCAAGGTGACGGCCGGCGACCTGACCATCGATCTGGTCGCCCATATCGTCACGAAGGGCGGGGTCGAAGTGCATCTGACGCCCAAGGAATATGGCGTACTGGAGCAGCTGGCACGCTTCCCCGGCCGGGTCATCACCCACAAGCAGATCATGGACCATGTCTGGCCCAACGAACATGCCCATCATGTCGAATATCTGCGTGTGCTGGTGCGCGGCCTGCGCCAGAAGCTGGAGGCCGACCCGCAGCGCCCCCAGATCATCAGCAACGAACTGGGGATCGGCTACCGCCTGAAACAGGGCGCGGACTGACATCAAAATAGAGCCTGATTCACGCCATCGGTGAAAGCGCGGAACGCTTTCGCCTCAGACGATCAGGCTCTAGATCTCGATCTGCGACCCCAGCTCGACCACGCGGTTGGTCGGCAGGTTGAAGAAGGCCATCGGGCTTTCGGCATTGCGGATCATCCAGGCGAACAGCTTTTCGCGCCACATCGCCATGCCCGGCCGTTCCGACGGAATCAGCGTCTGGCGGCTGAGGAAATAGCTCGTGTCCTTGACGCTGATCGGCCCGCCACAGTCGTGGACCGACTTCATCGCCGCCGGTATATCCACATCCTCCATGAAGCCATGGCGCAGGATCAGCCGGTAGAAGCCCGATCCATGATCCTCCACCGTCGTGCGCCCCTGCAGCGGCAGATGCGGCACGCCCTGGGTGCGCACGGTCAGGATGATGACCCGTTCGTGCAGCACCTTGTTATGCTTCACATTGTGCAGCAGTGCCGGCGGCACGCCGTCGGTGGTGGAGGAGAGGAAGATCGCCGTTCCCGGCACGCGCTTGAGCGAGGCCAGCGTCGATCGCACGAACAGGTCCAGCTCCATCGCCCCTTCGCGCAGATAATGGCGCATGATCCGCCGCCCGGTCGCCCAGGTGGTCAGCACGGTGAACACCACTGCCGCAACCAGCAGCGGGAACCATCCGCCATCGGGGATCTTGGTCACGTTCGACGCGAAATAGGCGCCGTCGATGACCAGGAACAGGCCGGTGACGCCCGCCGCCGCCGGCAGCGGCCAGCGCCATACGCTGAAGGTCAGCACGCCCAGCATGCAGGCGGTGATGACCATCGTGCCGGTCACTGCGATGCCATAGGCGGCCGCCAAATTGCTGCTGTTGCCAAAGCCCAGCACCAGCAGGATGACGAAGATCAGCAGCAGCCAGTTGATGAGCGGCACATAGATCTGTCCTGCCGCCGAGGCGCTGGTGTGCAGGATGCGCAGGCGCGGCAGGAAGCCCAGCTGCACCGCCTGCTGTGTGACGGAGAAGGCGCCCGAGATCACCGCCTGGCTGGCGATGATCGTCGCCATGGTGGCTAGGATCACCAGCGGCAGACGTGCCCAGTCCGGCGCCATCAGGAAGAAGGGATTTTGCGCCGCCGCCGGATTGTCGAGCAGCAGCGCCCCCTGCCCCAGATAGTTGAGCATCAGGCAGGGAAAGGCGGCATAGAGCCAGGCGATGCTGATCGCCTTGCGCCCGAAATGGCCCATGTCGGCATAGAGCGCCTCCGCCCCCGTCACCGCCAGCACCACCGAGCCGAGCGCCAGGAAGGCGAGCTTGGGGTCGATCGCGAAGAAGCGAATCGCCCAGAGCGGATTGACGATGCCGATGATTTCGGGGTGCTGCACGATATTGGCAATGCCGAGCGCGGCGAGCGTGATGAAATAGATCGCCATGATCGGGCCAAAGGCCATGCCGACCATCGCCGTGCCGAAGCGCTGGATCAGGAACAGCGCAATCAGGATGACGATCGCGATCGGCAGCACCATATCCGCCAGGCTCGCCTGCACAATGGTCAGGCCCTCGACCGCCGACAGCACCGAAATGGCCGGCGTGATGATCGCGTCACCATAGAAGAGCGCGGTCGCCAGCACCCCCAGCATCGCGATCGCCGGGGTCCAGCGTGTCTCGCCCAGCCGCCGGCCGATCAGCGCCAGCAGCGCCATGCTGCCGCCTTCGCCATCATTGTCGGCGCGCATAACGATGAACACATATTTGACGGTGACGATCAGCGTCATCGTCCAGAAGATCAGCGATAGGACGCCATAGATATGCAGCGGATCGACCGCCAGCGGGTGATGGCCGACGAAGCTTTCCTTGAGCGCATAGAGCGGCGAGGTGCCGATGTCGCCGAACACCACGCCCAGCGCACCGAGCGCAAGCGCAGCCGGTCGGCCGTGCGGCGTGCGATCCTGGCCTGCGGCCGGATCCCCCTGTTCAGTCATCTATGAGTGCCCTTCGTCTTTCTATCGGGCCGCCATGCCATGAAAGGCCATTTGAAAACCATAGGGGTCTGCCCTCCCCGGCATAGGATTCGCATATGATTCCGGCCCAGGCGGCCCGCAGCTGCTTCAAATGCTATGAAATCCCTACGCAATCTGCCGGTTCCCTGTCTCGCATCCCTATGCCCGTCCGCTTAATTGCGATGCCGCCGCAACGGAGGCGGCACGTGATGCATAATTGGCGTCCCCGCTGGACCTTGAAGATCGGCCTGCGCCTGCTCGGCCTCGCCTTGCTGGCCACGCTCTGGCCCGAAGGGCGCGCCCTGGCTGCGCTCGCCCATGGCCATCCAGCGGTCACCATCGGCCAATTGTCGCTCGCCGCGCTGGCCTTTCTTTGTGCCAGCGGCGGGATGGCGCTGCTGTTGATGGGGCCCGACCTGTGGAAGCCGGTGCGCCTGGCCGATCGCTGGACCGCGCGATAAGGTTCATGACCAAGATTTCATGATGGGATCATCCGGCGGGAAGCCGGGCCGGCCTATTGCCGCGTCATCGTCGCAGAGGAGTAGCGACGCGCGGACCACAGGCCATGACCAGACCCATTTTCTTCGATCCCACCGGCCGGCGCGGCATCTGGGCGCGGCGTGCCCTCGCCGCCCTGCTGTGCGCCATCATCGCCGCCACCATCGCCTTTGCGACGACGCTGATCGCCGTCCCGTCGGAAGGCGATCTGGCGCTGCCTTTGCCCCAGCCACGCGCCGCGCATCTGACCGGCATGTCGCGGCTGCGCCATGACCTGTCCAAATGGCTGCCGCGCTGGCCCGGCCATGTCGCACAGGCCCGTCCGCTCAATGTCGGCTTCTATGTCCCCGATGACGAAAGCAGCATCGCCTCGCTGCGCCGTCATGTCGGCCAGCTCGACTGGGTCGTGCCCGCCCTCGTAACCGTGCCGGGCGACGATCCCACGCCCCGATTCCATGCCGACCCGCGCCTCGACCAGATGATCGCCAGTATGGGCCGACCGCCCAAGCTGCTGCCGATGGTCCAGAATCTGGATGCCCATGGCTGGAACGGCGCCGGCACCGCCCGCCTGCTCGCCAATCCGGCCGCCAGCCGCCAGCTCGCCCAGCGGCTCGCCGCCTCGGTCGCGGCGCATCATGATGCCGGGCTGGTGATGGACTTTGAATCGCTGCCGTCCGGCGCGCTGCCCGCCTATCTCCACTTCCTGCGTCAGTTGCGCAGCGACCTGCCCGCCCGCGCCAAGCTGGCGGTGACCGCCCCCGCCGGCGAGGAATGGCCGCTCGCCCGCCTCGGCCAGATCGCCGACCATGTCATCTTCATGGCCTATGACCAGCACTGGCAGGGCGGCACGCCCGGCCCGATCGCGGCGCAGGACTGGTTCGCCCGCGCGGTCGAGGATGCCAGCCGCCGCATCGGCCGCGATCGCATCATCGTTGCGCTCGGCAGCTATGGCTATGACTGGCATGATGGCGGCGCCGACGCCCTGTCGCTCGACGAGGCCTGGCTCGCCGCCCATGACAGCGACGCTCCGGTCAGCTTCGATCCCGCCAGCGGCAATGCCGGCTTCGCCTATGATGATGACGGCCATCGCCATCAGGTCTGGATGCTTGATGCCGCCGCCAGCTGGAACGAGTTGCAGGCGCTGCGCCGTCTGGGCATCCAGGGCGTGGCGCTGTGGCGGCTGGGCAGCGAGGATCCGGGCATCTGGTCCGATCTCACCGCCTTCCGCAACGGCAGCCGGCCCGACCTGCGCCAGGTCGCGAGCAAGCTCGACACCGATGTCGAGGGATCGGGCGAGATATTGCGCATCACCGCGACGCCAACCGATGGCAGCCGCTCGATCGCCTTCGGCCCGCAGGGGACGATCTTGCGCGAAACCTATCATGTCCTGCCCACCCCCTATCAGGTGCGGCGGACCGGCGGCGCCCAGGCCAAGATGCTGGCGCTGACCTTCGACGATGGCCCGGACGCGACCTGGACGCCGAAAATCCTGTCGGTGCTGGAACAGCATCATGTGCCCGGCACCTTCTTCGTCATCGGCGAGAATGCGCTGGAGCATCCCGGCCTGTTGCAGCGGATCGTCGCCGACGGCGACGAAATCGGCAACCATAGCTACAGCCATCCCAACCTTGCCACCTGGTCGGACGAGAGCACCCGGCTGGAACTCAACGCCACCCAGCGGCTGGTCCAGGCCTATACCGGGCGCAGCATGAAGCTGTTCCGCGCACCCTATTTCGGCGACGCCGAACCGACCACGGCGGACGAACTGGGGCCGGCGCTGGCCGCGCAGAAGGCCGGCTATACCGTCGTCGGCCTGCACGTCGATCCCAATGACTGGCAGCGGCCGGGCACCGATACGATCGTCCGCCAGGTGATCGACCAGGTCCATGCCGCCGATGCCGACCGGTCCGGGAATATCATCCTGCTGCATGATGGCGGTGGCGAACGGTCACAGACGGTCGCGGCCCTGCCGCAGATCATCACCACCCTGCAGAAGGAAGGCTATCGCTTCGTACCGGTGTCCCGCCTTGCCGGTCTGTCGCGCGAAGCGGCGATGCCGCCGGTCCGTGCCGGCGACCTGACCGCCGTGCGCGTCGATGTCGGCATGTTCATCACGCTCGCCGTCATCTCCGCCCTGCTCGGTTGGATCTTCTATGTCGCCATCTCGCTCGGCATTGCCCGCGCGCTGCTGATGACCTTCCTCGCCTGGTTTCAGACCCGGCGTGATCGCCCGGCCCCGCCCGTCTATCAGCCGACCGTCTCGGTCATTATCCCCGCCTATAATGAGGCGCGGGTGATCGAAGCATCGGTGCGCCGCGTGCTGGCCAGCGACTATCCCGCGCTACAGCTGATCGTCGCCGATGACGGATCGAAGGACGAAACCAGCGCCATCGTCGCCCGCGCCTTTGCCGACGATCCGCGCGTCACGCTGCTCACGCTGCAAAATGGCGGCAAGGCGGCGGCGCTCAACCGCGCCCTCACCGAGGCGACCGGCGAGATATTGATCGCGCTCGACGCCGACACCCAGTTCGAGCCGCTGACGATCGCGCGGCTGGCGCGCTGGTTCGCCGATCCGGCGATCGGCGCGGTGGCCGGTGACGCCCGTGTCGGCAACCGGGTCAATCTCGTCACCCGCTGGCAGGCGCTGGAATACATTACTGCGCAGAATCTGGAGCGGCGCGCGCTCGCCGGCTTCGACGCCATGACCGTGGTGCCCGGCGCCGTCGGTGCCTGGCGCCGGACGGCACTGGACGCCGTGGGCGGCTATCCCGAAGACACGCTGGCCGAGGATCAGGATCTGACCATCGCAATCCAGCGCGCCGGCTGGCGCGTCACCTTCGATCCCGAGGCGATCGCCTGGACCGAGGCGCCCGAAAGCTTCAAGGCGCTGTCGAAGCAGCGCTATCGCTGGGCCTTCGGCACGCTGCAATGCCTGTGGAAGCACGCCGCCATCCTGCGCAGCCGCAAGCCGACAGGCCTTGCCCTGGTGGGCATGCCGCAGGCCTGGCTGTTCCAGATCGTCTTCGCCGCCATCTCGCCGCTGATCGATCTGGCGCTGCTGCTGTCGATCGCCGGGACGATCCTGCGCGTGCAGCAGCATGGCTGGGCCCAGACCAGCGGCGACGTCGCGACCATGGCGCTCTACTGGCTGGTCTTTACCGGCATCGACATCGCCTGTGGCTGGATGGCCTATCGGCTCGACGGCAACAAGGTGCGCTACCCCGCCCATCTGCTGGTCGCCCAGCGCTTCGTTTATCGCCAGATCATGTATTGGGTGGTGGTCCGCGCGATCGTATCGGCCATTGGCGGCTGGGTCGTGGGATGGGGCAAGCTGGAGCGGTCGGGCCGCGTCTCGGTCACACCCGCTGCAGCGGTCCCCGGCATGAACAAAGTGTAACATGACACGCACCCCCGCCTCGCCCATTCTACCCGCAAAGACAGCTCAGGACATGGCCAGGAACATGGAGGCCCCGCGCATAGACAAGACCGCAACCAGCCGCCTGCTGATCGGCCTGGCGCTGTGTGCGGCGTTGATGAGCGGCGCCTTCTTCCTGCATGTCCGCCGCGATGCGGAGGATCATGGCAGCGTGTCGGGCGCCAGCGCCCAATTGCTGCCCGGATTGACGCTGGAAAATGCAGAGCCGGCCGGCACGGGCCTGGTCGTCACCAGCATGGAATCGAGCGGCCCGGCAGCCCGCGCCGGCATCGCCGTGGGCGACGACCTCATCCGTATCGACGGCACGCCGATCGCCTCGCTGGACCAGGCCAATGCCTATCTCAGCCAGCATGGCAACGCCCATCTCATATTGGGCTTGCGGCATCAGGATGCCGTCCGCATGGTAGCGCTCGACCGTTCGCCAGATTAGGGGGCCGCGCGCATGAGCCACAAGATCCTGGTGGTGGAGGATGATGCCGCCACCGCCGCCTATATCGTCAAGGGCATGACCGAGGCGGGCTTTACCGTCGATCAGGCCGATAATGGCCGCGACGGCCTGTTCCTCGCCAGCGACGGCAGCTATGGCGTGATCATCCTCGACCGGATGATGCCGGCGATGGACGGCATGGCGATGCTGAAGGCGCTGCGTGCCGCCAGCATCGAAACCCCGGTCATCTTCCTGTCCGCGCTCGGCACGCCCGAGGATCGGGTCGAGGGGCTGACCAGCGGCTCCGACGATTATCTGACCAAGCCCTTCGCCTTTGCCGAACTGCTGGCGCGGGTACAGTTGCTGTTGCGCAAGGCCGGCGGCAATGCCGCGGTCGTCACCAGCCTGCGCTATGACGATCTCGACATGGACCTGCTCGCCCGCCGGGTGAAGCGCGCCGGCAAGGCGATTGACCTGCAACCGCGCGAATTTCGCCTGCTCGAATTCTTCCTGCGCCACCCCGACCAGGTCGTCACCCGCACCATGTTGCTGGAAGGCGTGTGGGACTATCATTTCGACCCCGGTACCAATGTTATCGACGTGCATATCAGCCGCCTGCGCCGCAAGCTGGACGACGTATCGGACCGGCCGCTGCTGCATACGGTACGCGGCATGGGCTATCGCCTGGGCCTCGATGGCTGAGGTGGAGGCGCGGGCCGGGGCTGCGGACGGCTGGCGCGGCTTTGCCCGGTCGACCATCGGCCGTTTCGTCGGGCTCGCCTTCCTCTGCCAGTTCCTGGTCACCGGCGGCGTGCTGTTGTTCGTGCAGCAGGCAAGCCAGCGCACCGTCGTCGCCGCCGACCGCGATGCCGTCCATGACCTGCGCGACGAATTGCTGCGGGTCGCGCGGGAGCGCGGGGCGGCCGGACTGCGGCAGGATATCGAACGACGCCTGCCCACGGTGCGCAGCGAGCGCATCGTGCTGTTGCTGACCGATGCGCAGGGCCGGATCGTCGCGGGCAATCTGGGCGCCTGGCCGACGACGATTCCCGACAATACCCCCTGGCGCACGATCGAGCTGTATCGCATCGGCGGCGAACAGCCCGAGCCGATCGGCGTCAGCACATCCCGCCTGCCCGATGGCGGCCGCCTGCTCGCCGGCATCGTCACGTCCCACAGCCTGCAACTGACCCGCATCTATGAGGAGGCGCTGACCATCGCCTTCCTGATGAGCCTGCTGCTCACCCTCATCATCGCCATCCTGCTCGGCCGGGTGCTGACACGCCAGATTTCGGCGATCGCCGACACCGCCAATGCGGTCGCGGTCGGCGCCTTCCATCGCCGGGTCGCCACCGACGGCAGCGGCGACGCCTTCGATCGCCTGGGCCTGTCGATCAACGCCATGCTGGAGCGGATCGACGCGCTGGTCAGCCAGTTGCGGATGATGACCGACGGCCTGGCCCATGATCTGAAATCCCCCGTCACCCGCCTGCTCTCGGTGGTGGAGCAGGCCAGCACCCAGACCCGCGACGACCAGGCGCTCGACGCGCTGGAAAAGGTCCATCGCGAGGCGCAGACGCTGCAGGGGATGCTCTCCACCGCCCTGCTCATCAGCCGCACCGAGGCCGGTTTCGGCAGCGACCGGATGCGCGACACGGCGATCGCCGAACTGCTGGAGGATCTGGCCGAAGTCTATGGCCCGCTGATCGAGGATAGCGGTTTCACCCTCCATGTCGCGGCGCCCGCCGGCCTCGCCTTCCCGCTCCACCGCGAACTGGTGAGCCAGGCGATCGCCAATCTGATCGAGAATGCGCTGAAATATGCCGAGGGCGGCGATCGTATCGCGCTTGAAGCCGCGATGGATGGCGACGCGCTCACCATCAGCGTCAGCGACAATGGGCCGGGCATTCCCGCCGACCAGCATGAAGCGGCAATGAAACGCTTCGGCCGACTCGACCCGTCGCGCACCAAGCCCGGATCGGGGCTGGGCCTGTCGCTGGTCGAAGCGGTGGCGCGGCTGCATCATGGCGCGCTGCTGCTGGGCGATGCCGCCCCAGGCCTGCGCGCGACATTGCGCCTGCGTCGCCCCACCTGAGCGGCGCCCGATTTTCCAGCGATTTCAAGGAAAAGGCACATCCCGGCCGACAGCGTAGCGCGTGCAGTCGCCGGCCATCGACCGGGATGAAGCATTGCCACCCTTTTGGAGAGGGGAGTGACAACGTTGTCCTGCGCATTAGCGCGTAGCCGCAGGGGTTGCAACAGCGATTTGCCACGGCTCGTCGCAGGACATGAAAAAAGCCGCCAAGCCCTTGCAGGCCGGCGGCTTATTTTCTGTCGGTGGCTTGTATCAGCCGCCGTAGAGATTGGTCGGCAGGCCCTTCACACCGCATTCCACCTCGAAAAAGGCGCCGTCATAGTCGAATTCGGGCAGGCCGATCGCGGCCGAGCTGACGAACATGCGGTCGAGGTCGGGACCGGCGAAGGTGATGTTGGTCACTTGCTTCGCCGGCAGTTCGATCGCCCGATCGAGCTTGCCCTCGGGCGAGAAGCGGCTGATCCGCGAACCGCCCCAATGGGCCACCCACAAATAGCCTTCGGCATCCACCGTCATGCCGTCAGGATGGCCATCGGCTTCGGTGAAGGTGATGAAGGGCTGGCGATCGTGAATCGTTCCGTCCGGGCCGCGGCGGAAGCGATACATGATCCGGCGGCCGGTATCGCTATGATAGAGATATTCGCCACAGGCCGAGAAGGCCGGGCCATTGGGCACGCGATAGCCATCGTCCATCTCCGTGACCGAACCATCGCGATCAAGGCGATAGAGCGCGCCGACATCCTGCCCTTCGGCCATGTCCATCGTGCCGCACCAGATGCGGCCATCCTTGTCCGCCTTGCCATCGTTCATGCGATTGCCAGGCAGATGCGGTTCGGGATCATGGATCGGCGTGATCGCCAGCGGGTCCAGCGTGAAGCTGGCAAAGCCGCTCTGGAAACCACCGATGAAGCCGCCCTGCGCCCGCTCGGCCACCCAGCCAAGCGGTTCGGGCATGGCCCAGCGCGACACCTGGCCATCGTCGAGCGACAGCCGGTTGAGCGCCGGGGCCAGGATATCGACCCAATAGACCGCATTTTCACGGGCGGACCAGAGCGTCCCCTCCCCCAGCGTGTCGCGGATGTCGCCGCGTTCGATCTTGCGCCAGGCGGTCATGTCAGCGCTTCACCGACAGGCGATAGACCATCTGATGATGATAGGGCTTGCCCGGATCGACCCGCGCCGAAACGAAGCTCGGCTGGTTGGGCGAGTCGGGGAACTTCTGCGGCTCCAGCGCGATGCCGTCACCCATGCGATACACATGCTGGTTCTTGCCGATGAAGGTGCCGTCCAGGAAATTGCCGGTATAGAATTGCACGCCCGGTTCCGTGGTCAGCACTTCGAGGACGCGGCCCGATGCCGGATCTTCCAGACGCGCGGCCAGGCCCGGTGCCTTGGTCAGTCCCTTGTCGAGCGCGAAATTATGGTCATAGCCACGGCCTGCGATGATCTGCGCATCATGGCCGTCGCGGATGCCGTCAGCGACGCGGCGGCCATTGCGGAAGTCGAACACGCCGCCGTCCACCGGCTTCAGTTCGCCGGTCGGGATCAGATTGGCATCGACCGGGGTATAGGCCTTGGCCGGAATCGTCAGCACATGGCCCAGCGCGCCGTCGGTCGAGCCTTCGCCGCCCAGGTCGAAGATCGCATGGTTGGTCATGTTGACGATGGTCGGCTTGTCGGTCTTCGCGTCGAACGCGATGCCCAGATTGCCGCTCTCGTCCAGCGTATAGGTGACGGTGACGTCCAGCTTGCCGGGATAGCCCGAATCGCCATCGGGGCTGACCAGCGACAGCACCAGCGTCGCGACCGGCCCGCTCTTGACCGACACGACCTTCCACACCTGCTTGTCGAAGCCCTTGCCGCCGCCATGCAGCGAATTGACCTTGTCGTTGAGCGGCAGCTGATAGGCCTTGCCATCAAGGCTGAACTTGCCGCCGGCGATGCGGTTGGCATAGCGGCCCACGGTCACGCCGAAGAAGTTGGGATGGTCGACATAGCCGCCCAGATCGTCATAGCCCAGCAGCACGTCGGCGCTCTTGCCGTCCTTGTCCGGGCCGGACAGCGACTGGAGCGTCGCGCCATAGCTCAGGATCTTGGCCGACACGCCATGGCTGTTGCTCAGCGTGATCGTCTCGATCGCGGTGCCGTCGGCCAGCTTGCCGGCCGGGGCGCGGCTGGCATCCGCCGCCATCGCCGTGCCGCTTGCGAGCGACAGGGCCAGTGCGTATGACAGCGCTGTTTTCAAATCGACGACCTTTCGCATGGACTTCCTCTCGTGAAACCTACGCCCATTGACGGGCGGTTACGGGGGATATACTCCGACAAAATAAGCGGACGCAACCCTAGATCGGTCTCGTCAGCTAGTGGAACTGCACTGGAGAAGGATGAATGGCAGGACCGATTTCCTCAGGCGCTGCGCCGGTCGCAACGCATAACCCCGGCACGCGTTATGGGCCCGCGCTCGCGCTGCTGGCCAGCCTCTTCTTCATGTGGGGCTTCATCACCGTCATCAACAACACGCTGCTGCCGCATCTGCGCAGCGTGTTCGAGCTGAGCTATACCCAGACGACCTTGATCGAATCGGTCTGGTTCATCGCCTATTTCGTCGCCTCGATTCCCTCGGCCAAGCTGATCGAACGGGTCGGCTATCAGAAGTCGCTGGTGATCGGCCTGCTGATCATGGCCGCCGGCGCGCTGGGTATGACGGTCGCCGCATCCATCCCCTCCTATGGCGTGACCCTGGTCATGCTGTTCGTGATCGCCAGCGGCATCACCCTGCTGCAGGTCGCCGCCAACCCCTATGTCGCGGTCGTCGGCAAGCCGGAAACCGCCTCGTCGCGCCTTAACCTGGTGCAGGCGATGAACTCGGCCGGCACGATGCTGGCCCCGATGTTCGGCGCCTATCTGATCCTCGGCCGGTCGAAGGCCGGCACGGCGCAGGGCGAAGTCGTCCTGACCCAGGCCGAACGCCTGGCCGACGCCCAGTCGGTGATCCTGCCCTATGTGCTGGTCGCGATCGTGCTGGTGGTGCTGGCCTTCGTCATCGCCCGCTTCCCCCTGCCCGCCATGGGCAGCGCGACCTCGCGCCTCGCCAAGGAAGAGCGCAAGAAGCATTCGCTCTGGTCGCACCGCAACCTGGTGTTCGGCATCCCGGCGATCTTCATCTATCTGATCGCGGAAATCGGCGTCGCCAACCTGTTCGTCAATTTCGTCAGCCAGCCCACCATCGCCAACCTGACCCATGAACAGGCCGGCAATTATCTGTCGCTCCTGTGGGGCGGCATGATGGTCGGCCGCTTCGCCGGCTCGGCGATCATGCAGAAGTTCGACGCGGGCCATGTCCTCGCCGCCTTCTCGGTCGGTGCCTTCATCGTGATGATGGTCACCGTCTTCACCACCGGCCCGGTCGCCATGTGGTCGCTGATCCTGGTCGGCCTGTTCCACTCGATCATGTTCCCGACCATCTTCACCCTCGGCATCAAGGGCCTTGGCCCGCTGACCGAAGAAGGTTCGGGCCTGCTGGTGATGGCGATTGCCGGTGGCGCACTGGTCGTGGTGCAGGGCTGGATGGCCGACCATTATGGCCTGCAGACCAGCTTCCTGCTGACCGCCGCCTGCGAACTCTATGTCCTCTTCTACGCCCTGTGGGGATCGAAGACGACGCAGGCGCTGCCAGAGCCGGAACTGCACTAAGCGTCAGGCTTGGACCCAAACAGAAAAGGCCGGGGTGGATCGCCACCCCGGCCTTTTTCTTTAGGTTGTTTTGTTAGCTACCGCACCGGCCCGCACCCCCACCCGGCCACCCAGACATGGTATCCTGATGGGAGGCCGGGTGGGGTTCAAACGAGTCACGCGCCTCGTTTGAAGGCTGGTACCGCTCTTAAAAATGCGCTCTTCCGCGCATTTTTCGTCAGACGCCTCAGCGCCCCATCGTGCTCGCCGTGTCCTCCAGCGCCAGGTCGACCAGCACGCCCATCGCCTCAGCCGCCGCGACCGGATCGCCGGCCGCGATCGCATCATAGACGCGGACATGGTCGGGAATCGGGTTGCGCGGCAGGGCACGGGCGCGCTGCTTGAACTGGGTGGTCCAGTTGACCGCAGCGCCGATACTGGCAGTCAGCGTCAGCAAGGCATCATTGCGCGTCGCGTTCAGGATCGCATTGTGGAAATCGCGGTCGGCCGCGCGCCCTGCCTCGGTCGCCAGCGTATGGCGGCGCATCGCGGTCAGCGCATCCTTCATGATGCGCAGATCCTCCTTGTCGCGCCGCATCGCCGCCAGCCGCGCCGCTGCCGGCTCGACGATGGCACGCAGCTCGAACAGGTCGCGCACGAACTGGATGTCGGGTTCGCCGGCAAAGGCCCAGGCCAGCACTTCGGGGTCCAGCAGGTTCCAGCGGTTGCGCGGCAGCACGCGGGTGCCCGCCTTAGGCCGGCTTTCCACCAGCCCCTTGGCGGTCAGCACCTGGATCGCCTCGCGATAGGCGCTGCGCGATACTTCCAGTTCCTCGGCAAAGGCGACTTCGCCCGACAGCGTGTCGCCGGGCTGATATTGGCCGGACAAGATCGCCATGCCCAGCTTGTGCGCGATCGCGCCATGCAGCCGGCGGCCGGGGCCGCGCGTCGGCTTGGCCGCCCCTCCGCCATTGTCCGCCCCTGCCCCATTTCCGGGCGGCTTCCCCTGTTCCATTCACGCTCCTCTCGGCCTGCCCCTCATCAGGCATGGCTCTTCTTAAAAGACAATCATTGCCATTACCATCTTCCTGTAATATGTCGGAGTAATTAAGGGATGGAAAGGGAAAAGGCGGCCACCATTCGGCTGATTGCCCGACCTTTCCAGGCAGCGCGCCAGCTTGGCGCAAAGCGGGATTGTCTAGCCAATACCAGCGCCACGGATCGGCGCGCGGGAGGAGAGTTTTTCATGACATTGCGTCTGTTGCAGCACCGCGCCGAAAACGGCGTCCGGTCCGTGATCGCGGCCGAAGGTGACACCGCCCATTTCGTTCCCGGTTTCGACAGCATCCGCGCGCTCGCGCTGCATGCCATCGACCGCAAGATCAGCCTGGCCGAAGCGGTCGCCGCCGCGGGCAAGGGTGATGCTGTCAACATCGGTGTCGCTTTCGAGGCCGGCGAACTGCTCGCCCCGATCGACCATGAGGATGGCGCCCATATCCAGCTGACCGGCACCGGCCTCACCCATCTCGGCTCGGCCGAGGGTCGCGACAAGATGCACCGCGAGGCGGCCGCCGTCGAAAAGCAGACCGATTCGATGCGCATGTTCCTGGAAGGGCTGGAGGGCGGCAAGCCCGCCGCCGGCCAGACCGGCCAGCAGCCCGAATGGTTCTACAAGGGTGACGGCTCGCAGCTCGTCGGCCCGACCGATCCGCTGACCATGCCCGCCTTTGCCAAGGATGGCGGCGAGGAACCGGAAATCGCCGGCATCTACATCATCGGCCCCGACGGCATGCCCTATCGCCTCGGCATCGCGCTCGCCAACGAGTTCAGCGACCATGTGACCGAGCGCCACAATTATCTGTGGCTCGCCCACTCCAAGCTCCGCCAGGCTTCGCTTGGCCCGGAACTGCTGGTCGGCACCCCGCCCGAGCATATCGAGGGCACCAGCCGCATCCTGCGCGACGGCCAGACCATCTGGGAAAAGCCGTTCCTGTCGGGCGAAGGCAATATGTCGCACAGCTTCGCCAATCTGGAACATCATCATTTCAAATATGACCTGTTCCGCCGCCCCGGCGACGTCCATGTCCATTTCTTCGGCACCGCCACCCTGTCCTTCAGCGACGGCGTGCAGACGCAGGAAGGCGACGTGTTCGAAATCATCGCCGCGCCGTTCACCCTGCCGGTGCGCAATGCGCTCAAGCGCGCCGAACCTGTCGAAGTGACCGTACAGGCGCTCTGAAGCGATGGACCCGATCCGCATCGCGATCATCGGCATCGGCAAGATTGCACGCGACCAGCATGTTCCCGCCATCCGTGAGAACAGCGCGTTCAGTCTTGCCGCGACGGTCAGCCCGCATGATGCCGGGCTGGACGGCGTGCCGCACCATGCCAGCCTGGACGAATTGCTGGAACAGGGCCCGGCCGTCGATGCGGTCGCGCTCTGCACCCCGCCCCAGGTCCGTTACGACCTGGCGGCGCAGGCCCTGGCCAAGGGCATCCATGTCTTCCTGGAAAAGCCGCCCGGCGCGACCCTGGCCGAAGTGGCCGCGCTCAGCGCCCGTGCCGACAAGGTCGGGGCCAGCCTGTTCGCGGCCTGGCATTCGCGCTTTGCCGCCGGCGTCGCTCCGGCCCGCGCCTGGCTCGCCGAACGGCGGATCGACAAGGTTTCGATCATCTGGCGTGAGGATGTCCGCGTCTGGCATCCGGGCCAGGCCTGGATCTGGCAGCCCGGCGGCTTGGGCGTGTTCGATCCCGGCATCAACGCCCTGTCGATCGCCACCCATATCCTGCCGCGCCCCTTCTTCCTGAAGGACGCGACCCTGGTGCTGCCGGAAAACCGCGCAGCGCCGATCGCCGCCGACATGCTGTTCCGCGACACCGCCGGCGCCGAAATCCACATGGATCTCGACTGGCGCCAGACCGGCCCGCAAAGCTGGGACATCATCGTCGAGACAGATGCCGGCCCCTTGAAGCTCAGCCATGGCGGCGCCGTGCTGTCGCTGCCCAGCGGCACCGAGCATGGCGAGGACATCGAATATGCTGGCCTCTACAGCCGCTTCGCCACATTGATCCGCGGCGGCCGCAGCGATGTCGACACCGACCCGCTGCGCCTGGTCGCCGACGCCTTCCTGCGCGGCAAGCGGGAAACCACCGACGCATTTCACGACTGACATTCGAGAGGAGAGAGGAATGTTGAAAGCCCTGCGCCGTACCACGGCCGCGCTGCTGCTGTGCGCCACCGCGCTCGCCCCGGCCGCGCACGCCCAGACCGGCGGCAAGCCGACCACGGCGACGATCCACGCCGACCAGCCCGGCGCCGTCTATGACAAGCGCGTCTTCACCCAGTTTGCCGAGCATCTGGGCAATGGCATCTATGGCGGCCTGTGGGTCGGCAACGACAAGTCCATCCCCAACACCAACGGTTTCCGCAACGACGTCGTCGCCGCACTGCGCAACCTGGCGGTGCCGGTGATCCGCTGGCCCGGCGGCTGCTTCGCCGACGAATATCACTGGCGTGAAGGCATCGGCCCGAAGAAGGACCGCCCGGTCAAGGTCAACACCCATTGGGGCGGCGTGACCGAACCGAACACCGTCGGCACGCACGAATTTTTCGAGCTGCTGCGCCAGGTCGGCGCCGAAGCCTATATCGCCGGCAATGTCGGCAATGGCACGCCGCAGGAAATGGCCGAATGGGTCGAATATATGACCGCGCCCGCCGGCAGCCTTGCCGAACTGCGCGCCAAGAACGGCCATAAGGAACCCTGGGCCGTTCCCTATTTCGGCATCGGCAACGAGCTGTGGGGTTGCGGTGGCAACATGCGCCCCGAATTCGCCGCCGACGAAACCCGTCGCTACGCCACCTTCGTCAAGGCGCCTGCCGGCACCAAGATCATGAAGGTCGCCGCCGGCGCCAATGTCGACGACTATAACTGGACCGAAACCATGATGCGCGTCGCGGGCGACAAGCTCGATGGCGTCTCGCTCCATTATTATGTCCATCCCGCCGGTGGCTGGCCGCCGCGCGCCCCCGCCGTCGACTTCGACGAAAATGGCTGGGCCGATGCGCTCAACGGCGCGATGCACATGGACGAGCTGATCACCAAGCACAGCGCGATCATGGACAAATATGATCCCAAGAAGCGCGTCTTCCTGGCGGTCGACGAATGGGGCAGCTGGTATGCCCAGGATCCGGGCACGCATCCCGGCTTCCTGCGCCAGCAGAACACGCTGCGCGACGCGCTGATCGCCTCGATCCATCTCGACATCTTCGCCAAGCATGCCGACCGCGTCCGCATGACCGCGATCGCGCAGATGGTGAACGTGCTGCAGGCGATGATCCTGACCGACGGCAAGAAGATGGTGCTGACGCCCACCTATCATGTCTTCGAGATGTACAAGCCCTGGCAGGACGCCACCGTGCTGCCGATCGACATCCAGACGCCCTGGTATGCGAAGGATCAGTACACGATGCCGGCGGTCAGCGGCTCGGCGGTCAAGGGCAAGGACGGCAAGGTCCATGTCGGCCTGTCGAACCTCGACCCGAACCAGACCAACACCGTCACCGTGAAGCTCGATGGCCTGAGCGCCAGCAGCGTCACCGGTCGTATCCTGACGGCGTCGGCGATCAATTCGCACAACAGTTTCGACGCGCCCGAAACCGTCAAACCCGTCGCCTTCACCGGCGCACAGGTCAGCGGCGGCACGCTGACCGTCGCGCTGCCGCCCAAGTCGGTGGTCGTGCTCGAACTGCAATAAGGCTTTTCGCCAACTGGGTGGGCGGCTCCTCGGGGCTGCCCGCCCATTTTTCGTTTCCGATAATTTGGGGAGAGGCCGGCAGATGCGGCAGACCATCATCACCTTGGCAAGCCTCGCCCTGCTGGCCGGCAGTGCGATCGCGCAGGCACCGACCGAGCAGCCCGCGACCACGCTCAACGATCGCCTGACCGGCGACCTCGTCCCCACCCATGATCCGGTCATCATCCGCGAAGGCAGCACCTATCATGTCTTCAGCACCGGCCATGGCGACCGGCTGATCGAGACGCGAACCTCGCCCGACCTTGTCCACTGGACCGCCGGCGAGCCTGTCTTCACCGCCCTGCCCGACTGGGCCAAGCAGGCAATCCCCGGCAGCAACGGCATGTGGGCGCCCGACATTTCCTATGTGAACGGCCGCTATCGCCTCTATTATTCGGTTTCGACCTTCGGTTCGAACCGCTCGGCCATCGGCCTTGCCACCAGCCCGACACTGGACCCCAAGGCGAAGAATTTCGGCTGGCGCGACGAGGGGCTGGTCGTCATGTCGACCAGGGAGGATGATTATAACGCCATCGATCCCAATTTCATCATCGACCGCAATGGTCGCCACTGGCTGAGCCTCGGCAGCTTCTGGACCGGCATCAAGCTGTTCGAGCTGGATCCCAGGACCGGCAAGCCCAAGGATCCCAAGGCCAAGCCCTATTCGATCGCACGTCGCCCCGCCCCCGCCGGCGGCCCGGCGCCGGTGGAAGCGCCCTTCATCGTCGACCATGGCGGCTATTATTGGCTGATGGTCAGCTATGACTATTGCTGCAAGGGCGTGAACAGCACTTATTACACCGTGATCGGCCGTTCGAAGGCGATCACTGGCCCCTATCTGGGCAAGGACGGCAGCCCACTGATGGAAGGCGGCGGCAGCATCTTCCTGCGCGCCGACCTGCAGGAACAGCAGCGTTTCCGCGGCCCCGGCCATGCCGGCTGGCTGCATGATCGCGATGGCAAGGACTATGTCGTCTACCATGCCTATGACAAACAGGCGAACGGCGCCCCCACCTTGCGCATTGCGCCGGTGCGCTGGGGGGCTGACGGCTGGCCCGTTGCCGATTATTGATCCAATTGTCTGACTATCGCCGCGTCCCGCCGCGGCATCAGGAGAGAGAAGAATGAATTTCGCCCTGTCCCGTCGTCTGTCCCGCCGTGGCTTCCTCGCCAGCACTGCCGCCTTGTCGGCCGCGCCGATCGCCGCCCGCGCCGGTGCCGCCGCTCCGGCAGTTGCGGCCCCGGTGCCGGTCAATCCGCTGGTCAAGCAGCGCGCCGACGCGCAGGTCTTCCTGCACGATGACGGCTATTATTACATGACCGGATCGGTGCCCGAATATGACCGTCTGGTGCTGCGCCGCTCCAAGACGCTGGCCGGCCTTGCCACCGCCGAGGAGGCGGTGCTGTGGCGCCATGAGGCAAGCGGCCCGCGCTCCGGCTTCATCTGGGCGCCCGAACTCCACCAGATCGACGGCAAATGGTATATGTATTTCGCTGCCGGCCCGAGCGGCGGTGGCGACGACGTGTTCCGCATCCGCACCTATGCCGTGGTGTGCGACGGCGCCGATCCGATGACCGGCAAATGGAGCGTACTGGGCGAATTCCAGGCCCCCTGGGACAGTTTCAACCTCGATTCCACCAGCTTCGTCCACAAGGGCGTGCGCTATTTTGCCTGGGCCCAAAAGGAACCGGGCATCAACACCAACAGCAACCTTTACATCGCCAAGCTGGAATCGCCACTGAAGCTGGCCGGCAAGGCGACCCGCCTGACGGTGCCGACCCTCGACTGGGAAGTGCGCGGTTACAAGGTGGCCGAAGCCCCCGCCGTCCTGCATCGCAATGGCCGCCTGTTCATGACCTATTCGGCCAGCGCCACCGACGCGCGCTATTGCCTGGGCATGCTGACCGCGGACGAGAATGCCGACCTGCTTGATCCCAAGAGCTGGACCAAGTCACCCCAGCCGGTGTTCAAGACCTGCACCGAAACCAGCGTCTATGGCCCCGGCCACAACAGCTTCACCGTGGACGAGAAGGGCCGCGACATCCTCGTCTATCATGGTCGCGACTATGAGGCGATCCAGGGCGACCCGCTGTTCAACCCGGACCGCCATACCCGCGTCCAGCGCCTCTATTTCCAGGCCGACGGCACCCCGGACTTCGGCGTGCCCGTGGGCAATGGCGCCATGCCCGAACGGTTCGTCTCGGCTGCCGATCCCAAGGCGCTGCTGGCCCATCAGGGCACGGAGCTGATCGCGGGCAATCCCGCGCTCGCCCAGACCCAGTTCCGCCAATCGCCCGGCCGCGCCGGCGCCAAGAGCGTGATGCTCTCCCCCATCCTGCTGCCCGACCATTATCTGGTCGCGGCGAAGGACGGCACGGTCAGCCTGATGAAGGATGATCGCAGTGCCGATTTCGCGCTGCGCAGCCAGTTCGTCCGGTTCGAGGATGCGGCCCAGGGAACGGTCCGCTTCGCGACCATCGCCGTCGCCGGCAAGCATCTCGCCGCGATCGACGGCCGCATCGGCCTTGCGCGCAGCAAGGATCCGCGCACGCAATGGTACGCCGACTGACCGCGACTCGCCGAGTCTGACAAATAGGGCCATGGGCTCGCGCCGCCAAAAGCCGCGCAAGCCCATGGCCTTTCGGCCTTTTATGGCCTGAAACACCCGAAAAACCGGGCCAGAATCGCTGCGGCAAATTTGCAACATGGGTGCCACGTAGCGCAACCCCGACCCAATATTTCACTTGCGCTTCTCAGCATGTGGAAATAATTAGTCCGAGTAATTCGTGGGCATGGCAACGGGCCAGCCCCTTGGGGAGGACTTGAAAATGGCTATCCGGCCGATCGCACTCTGTTCTGCGTCGCTTGTCGCGCTGACCCTGTCGGGCGCCGCCTTCGCGCAGACCGACGCCGCTCCGCAGACCATCGCGCAGGACGCGCCGGCAGATGAATCCGCCGACATCGTCGTCACCGGCGTGCGCGCATCGATCGTCGGTGCCCTGAACGTCCGCAAGAACTCGACCCAGATCGTCGACTCGATCGTCTCGGAAGATGTCGGCAAGTTGCCGGACAATAACGTCATTGAAGCGCTGCAGCGCGTGACCGGCATCCAGGTCACCAACCGCGCCGGCGGCGAAGCGGCCGGCATCTCGATCCGTGGCCTGCCCGACGCGCTGACCACCCTCAACGGTCGCAACATCTTCACCGCCGCCGGCCAGTCCTTCTCGCTGCAGGATATCTCCGCCAACCTCGTCAACCGCGTCGACGTCTACAAGACCCGCTCGGCTGACCAGATCGAAACCGGCCTTGCCGGCCAGGTCGACGTCCAGACCCGTCGCCCGTTCGATTTCGACGGCTTCGCCATTTCGGGCCTGGCCCGCGGCATCTATAATGAGCAGGCCGACACCTATAATCCGAACGTCGCACTGCTGGTCAGCGATCGCTGGGAAACCGGCATCGGCGACATCGGCATTCTGGTGAACGGCAGCTACACCCGCACCAAATATCGCGACCAGACCGTCACGGCCGGCGCGCTGGTGCCGTTCGCCGCCGAAGCCGGCAACGGCTTCTCGCGTCTGGAACGCATCTTCCCCGGCCCGGACAATGTGAACTGGCAGCCCGGCCTAGACCGCGGTCTGCCCACCGCCACCGGCTCGACGCTCGACATCAACGGCGCGCAGGTTCCCTATCTCCTGTCGCGCGACGCCGTGTTCAGCTCTGACCTCTATGGCAAGCGCGAGCGCCCGTCCTTCAACGTCGCCCTGCAGTGGGCACCGAACAGCAGCTCGGTCTACACCGCTGAAGTCTTCTATGCCGGCTATCGCGGCGAAACCTTCAACAGCCTGCAGTTCAGCTTCGTCGACTGGTGGGGCAACCCCGGCACGGTCGAAACCTATGAAGGCACCAACATCGTCAAGTCGCGCACCGGCGTGGCCGACGTCTATGGCTTCAACAGCGGCGACTTCAACAAGTCGAAGACCGACAGCTTCGTCTATGCCCTAAACGGCAAGTGGGATCTGGGCGATCGCGGCAAGATCGTCGGCGACCTCGCCTACCAGACCAGCAAGGTAAAATCGTCCTTCATCGCGATGCGCACCGACCGCGTCGCCAGCTCGATCGACGTCGATTTCAACGCCGGTGGTGGCATCCCGTCCTACCACTTCAGCGACGACAGCCTGCTGAACGATCCCAGCATCTGGAACGTCGTGCAGATGTACGACAATGCCAATCGCGACAAGGGCAGCGCCATCACCGGCACGCTCGATGGCTATTACACCTGGGACGAAGGCTTCATCCGCCAGCTGAAGGCCGGCATTCGCATCGACCAGCGCAAGGCATCGAACGCCGTGCGCACTCAGGATCGTGGCGCACCGCTGGTGGCGACCACCCTGGCCGGCCTGGGCGAAGGCGCCGCCTTCACCAACAAGGACTTCTACCAGGGCCGCGCCGACGTGCCGTCCAGCTGGACGCTGGCCAACGGTTATTGGCTGCATGACAATGCGGATCTGGTGCGTGGCCTCTATGGCCTGCCGACCTCCGACCAGCTGTCGCTGCAGAAGACCTTCGACATCGATGAAAGCACCATCGCCATGTATGTGCAGGCCGATGGCGAGGTCTCGATCTTCGGCCGTCCGCTCAAGCTGCAGGCAGGCGTCCGCTACGTGACGGTCGATACCGACTACAACTTCTTCGACCGCTATAATGGTGGCGCCCATACCGGCGTTTCGTCGGGTTCGGACAAGTGGCTGCCCAGCTTCACCGCCCGCTACGAAATCTTCGACAATCTGCGCCTGCGCTTCAACTATGGCGAAACGCTGCGTCGTCCCAACTTCGGCGATATCAATCCGAACTATAACCTGACCGGTGACCTCACCAATGTCGGCTATGGCAGCGGCAGCGCCGGCACGGCCAATCTGGCGCCGACCCATTCGAAGAATTTCGACGTGGCGCTGGAATGGTATTTCGAACGCAACAGCGCGATCACGCTGACGGGCTTCCGCCGCGAGATCAGCGGCCTGGTCGTTCCGCTGACGGTCATGGAATATATCCCGAACAACGGCATCGAAGCCGGCGCGACGGACTATTTCGCCATCACCCGCCCGGTCAATGCGTCGGACGGCGTGCTCAAGGGGCTGGAACTGGGCCTGACTTACTTCCCCAGCTATCTGCCGGGTCCGCTCAAGGGTCTGGGCTTCGTGGGCAGCGTCACGGTCCTCGACTCCAAGCAGAATATTCCGCTCACCAATTCGGCCGGCGAAGTGACCGGTCAAGCAAGCTCGTCCTTCTTCGGCGTGTCTGACCTCAGCTACAACGCCACCCTGGCCTATGATAATGGCCCGATCGGCGCGCGCCTGTCCTATATCTGGCGCAAGGAATTCCTCGCCAACAACGAGGCACGCCTGTTCGCCAACCCGATCGGCGTGTGGCGCAACCCCGAGGAAAGCCTGGACCTCCAGCTCACCTGGAACGTCAATGATCGCCTGGGTGTGACCTTCGACGCGGTGAACCTCACCAAGTCGAAGCAGCAGACCTACTATAAGTTCGAAGATGTCGGCGGCCCGGATCAGTTCAACCTGGGCACCACCCTGTTGTCGCGCACCTTCGCGCTGGGTGTCCGCTACACCTTCAAATAAGTGCCCGATGGGGCGCGGCGTCTCCTCGCTGCGCCCCATTTTCATGGCGGTCGTTCCGGGAACCCTCTCCAACTCCCCGGAACGGCCGCCATATTTGTTTCAGGATACAGGGAGACGGACGATGCACGCGATGAGGATGCTTCTGCTGGCAGGGGCTGCCATGATCGGCATGGGTGCCGCCTCTCCCCGCTTCGTCGGCCTCGATACCCATGCCATCGCGGTGCAGCGCTTCGGCAATGACGCGCCCTGGTATCAGGATCGCATCCCCTTCTTCGAATCCGCCGACCCGAAGATCGACGCCGTCTATTATTATCGCTGGCAGCTCTATCGTGGGCATCAGCGCGACCTGGGCGAAGAAGGGTATATCACCACCGAATTTTTCGACGATGTCGACTGGCAGCGCCATCCCTATGCCAGCCTCAACGACGCGACCGGTTTTCACCTGGCCGAAGGGCGCTGGCTGAACGACCGGCGCTTTGCCGACGATTATATCCGCTTCATGTATCGCGGCGGCAATGACCGCCACTTCACCGACTATATGGCGGACTCGGTCTGGGGCCGGTACCTGATCGACGGCGACAAGGCGGGCGTGCTCGAACATCTGCCGGTGATGCGCCACATCTACCGCCTGTGGGACGAGAAGTTCGACTTCGACAAGGGGCTCTATTTCGTCGAGCCGCTGCTCGACGCGACCGAATATACCGTCTCCTCGATCGACGCCTCGGGCGGCAAGGACGGCTTCCGCGGCGGCGACGCCTTCCGCCCATCGGTCAACAGCTACATGTATGCCAATGCCCGCGCGCTGGCGAAGATGGCGACCATGGCCGGCGACAGCGAAATGGCGCAGGAATATGAGGCGCGGGCACAGGCGCTGAAGGACCATGTCCTCGCCGACCTGTGGAGCGAAAAGCTCGGCCATTTCATCGACCGGCATCAGAGCCGCAAGAACCCGCACGTCCAATATTGGGATCCGATCCGCAATCGCGAGCTGGTCGGCTACCTCCCCTGGATGTTCGATCTGGTCCCGGACGACGCCAAATATGCCGGCGCCTGGGCGCATCTGCTCGACCCCGCCTCGCTCGCCGGCAAGGCGGGCATGCGCACGGTCGAAGCGAATTACGAATATCATATGCGGCAATATCGCTATCTGGGCGACGCGCCCGAATGCCAGTGGAACGGCCCGATCTGGCCCTATCAGACGACCCAGGTGCTGATCGCCATGGCCAATCTGCTCGATCATCATGCCCAGCAGGGCCCTGTGACCCGCAGCGACTATATGCGCCTGCTGCGCCAATATACCGCGCTCCATTATCAGGGCGACCGGCTCGACCTGGAAGAGGATTATCATCCCGAAACCGGCAAGCCGATCGTCGGCCTCGATCGCAGCCATCATTATTTCCATTCGGGCTATAATGACCTGATCCTGGGTGGTCTGGTCGGCATCCGTCCGCGCGCCGACGATGTGCTGGAGGTGAACCCGCTGCTGCCCGATGCCGGCGATCCGCAGGCGCTGGCCTGGTTCCGCGCGCAGGACATACCCTATCATGGCCATCGCATCGCCGTGACCTGGGACGCGGACGGCAACCATTATGGCCGGGGCAAGGGGCTTTCGGTCGAGATCGATGGCAAGGAAGTCGCCCGGCGCGAAACATTGGGCCGGATCGAGCTGCCGGTGGCGCGCGTCGCCAATGCGCCCGTCGCCCGGCCGATCAACCGCGCCGTGCAACTGGTGCGCAGCCAGTTCCCGATGGGCAGCGCGTCGAGCAACAGCGACCCCGAAAATGTCCATGACGCGATCGACGGCCGCACCTGGTTCTTCCCCGAACTGCCCAATGGCTGGTCCTCCGCGCCGGGAGAAGCCAACCAATGGTATGCCATTGACCTGGGCAAACCCGTGTCCATCGGCCGCGCCGAACTCGCCTTCTTCGCCGACGGCAAGCAGTTTGCCGTACCGCAATCCTATCGCCTGCAGGCCATGGTCGATGGCCAATGGCGCGATGTCGCGACGCCCAAGGGCGCGCCGCTCGCCAACGGCGTGACCGACCTGCGCTTTACTGGCCGCGCCGCGCGCCAGTGGCGGGTGCTGATGCGCCAGCCCCAGGGCAAGGCGATCCGGCTGGCGGAGATCAAGCTGTTCGACCGCTGAATTGGCTATGGCCCTGGATCGTGACGCAGCCTAAACGGACCGTCGCCCTGTTCAGCAAGCTGTGTTAGGGCGGATCGATCGGCGGCCTGGCACTGCAGGCCGCCAGCAATAAAGGGCATGATGGTGACAGCGGCTGGCGAGCTTCGGTTTCGCTTTCGATTGCTCGGCGATTTCCGCCTGATCGACGAGGCGGACGGACGCGACCACAGCCCGCGCAGCCGCAAGGCCTGTGCCCTGCTCGCCCATCTCGCGCTGGAATCCGACCGCCGCGCCAGCCGCGACCGGCTGGTCGGCCTGTTGTGGAGCGACCGGGGCGAGGTGCAGGCGCGCGCCAGCCTGCGCCAGGCGCTGACCGACCTGCGTGCGCATCCGGCCGCCCCGCTCATCCATATCGAACGGCGTGACCTGCATCTGGCAGAGGGTGGCTTTTCCAGCGATCTCGGCGAGTTACTCGCCTGCGCCGCCGCCAACGACCTGGCCGGACTGGCCCGTATCCTGGATGGCGCGGGCAGCGCGATACTGGACGGGCTGGAGGGACTGGACCGCAGCTTCGACGACTGGCTGATGATCGAACGGCAACGCTGGCGCGAGCGCATCGTCCAGGATGTGCTGCACGCCGTCGAGCGCAATGGCCAAAACGATCTGCTCGACCTGCGCCGTGCGATCCTGACCCAGTTGCAGCGGCTCGACACCGGCGATGAACGGATCGCCCGGCTCGGCATGGCGCTTGACCAGAAGGCCGGCGACCATGTCGCGCTCCACCGCCGCTACCGCCAGTTGGAGACCGGGCTGCAACGCGATCTGGATGCCCGCGTGTCGCCCGACACCGAAAGGCTGCTGCGCGAACTGACGACGGTCGGATCGGTCATCGCCGCCGCCCCGCGCGCGACCGCCGCGCCCGCCATCGCCACAATCCCGCAGGCCAATGCCGAGCCGCCGATCCTGGTGATCGCCCCATTCAGCCTGATCGGCGATGGCGGCCCGGACGGCGCCCTGCTCACCAGCATCTGCCATGACGATCTGCAGACCGCCCTGGGCGGCATGCGCGACCTGCGCATCCTGTCGGTCGACGCGCCATCGGCCGAGCGGATGAAGGCGGCCGCGCCCGCCTCGATCGCCAGCTATGCGCTGGACGGGTCGGTCCGCGCCGACGGCGATGGCTGGCGCATCAACCTGCGCATGACCCGGATCGACAGCGGCTTCCTGGTCTGGACGCGCCAGTTGACCGTGCGCCAGGGCGAATTGCTCGCCGCGATCGACGATCTGGTCGCCCGGATCGCCGGCGCCATCCTGCCGGTGGTCGAACGCGATGTCGGCAAGCTGATGGAAGGACGCGTGCCCAGCGGGTCGGACGCCTATCCGCTCTATTTCACCGCCCGCGCCAAGATATTGGCCGCCGCCAGCCTGGTCGAGGTGCAGGAAGGGGCCGACCTGCTGGAGCGAGCGATCCTGCTGGAGCCGCGCCTGACCAATGCCTATCTGCAACTGGCGCGCCTCTACAACACCGATTTCATGCAGTTGATGGCGGGCCATGATGCTGCGCCGCTGCGCGCCCGCGCCTTCGACCTCTGCACCCGTGCGGTCGCGCTGGAACCCACCCATGGCGGCGTGCAGTCGCGCCTTGCCTGGTGCTATTTGCGCCGCGGCGACATGAAACAGGCGATGCAGGGCTTCATGACCGCGCTCAACCTGACGCCCTTTCACGCCGATGGCATCAACGAGATCGGCTTCGGCCTCGTCCATCTGGGCGAGATGAAGGAAGCGCAGCGCCTGATCGCCCGCGCCTTCGAGCTGAATCCCTTCCCGTCGGACGAATATTTTTCCGATCTCGCGGTGCTCTACGCCCTGTCTGGCGAGCATGAGGCGGCGGAAACCCAGTTCGAGATCGGCCGCAATCGATCGATCCACTATCTGGCGGTGCGGGGCGCCAATCTGGGCATGCTGGGCGGCGCAAAGCGGGCCGCGCCGGTGATCGACGAGCTGCGCCAGCGTTTCGCCAGCCTGTGGCAGGGCGACACCCCGGCCCGCGATGCCGATCTGGTCGACACCATGATCCAGTTCCTGCCGCTGCAGGGTCCGGCCGAACGCAGCCTGTTCCTGACCGGGCTGGAACAGGCCGGATTGCGCATCACGCCGCGCTGATCTCCGCGCGCAGGCTGCGCAGGAAAAAGCTTTGCGGCGGCGGCGCGACACGCGGCGCCACCACCGGTCCCGCTATCGTCCGCAGCAACAGCTCCGCATCCTTGCGCTTGAGGCTAAGCCCCTGATCGATCGGTGGCAGGTCGCGCCCGGTCGCCTGGCGGAAGGCCTCGCCGATCAGCGCCCAGCTGCGATCCCGGAAATTCATCCGCCGCGCCAGCCGCAGCAGCAGCGCACGGTCGCCTGCCGCCATCTCCACTTGCGCGATCGCATGTTCGGCATCGACCAGCGCCAGCGTCATCGCGCGATGGCCCAATTCTGCCGGCGCATGACTGACCATCACCGCATCGTCCCGCTCGATCTGCCCCGTCCCGTAAGCCTGCGCGATCGCGCCGATGCCCACCATGCCGAACGGCGCCAGTTCCGCCGCACGCAATGCGCCCAGGCTGGCCGCACCATATACGGCGATCCCCTCGGCCATCACCTGGATGATTTCCTTGTGCCAGACCGACGGCGTGGTTTCGAACAGTCCGTCGACCAAGCCAATCGCGGCCGGTCGTTCGATCGCGGCGCGCAGCATGTCGCCGCGCCGCGCCGGCCCGCGCAACGCGACACCATCGGGCAAGGCCATCGTGGAACCGCCCAGGCTCGGCCCGGCAAAGACGATCGCATGCAGGCTCATGCCGGCTCCATCGCCGCTTGCATCGTGCCTGTGCGCGATGGCCGGTCATGATCGCCAAAGGCCGGCACCAGCAGCTTCACCACATCGATGCCGAGGTCGGGCCGGGTCAGGTCATGACAGGCGACCGGCCCTGCCCCCACCCTCGCACAGCGATCGAGCAGCCAGGCCAGATCATCCTCCGCCCCGTCATGGGCTACGGAGGGCACCGCCGACCAGGGTCGGGTTGCCGGCGCGAAATCGAGCATCGCCAACAGGAAGCCCTGCCGCTGCTGCCCGGCATCGCGATAGCGCGCCGGATCGATATCGTCGCGCGCACCGGCGATCAGCGCGGCACGGGTCTGCGCCGCCTCGCAAATGGCGCGAGCGAGTGCGACGCCGGCATCGGGATGGCATCCCGCCCCCATTGCCGGCGGCAATTGCACGCTGCGGGCCGCACCGCGTTCAGTGATCGCGCAGCCGATCACCGCTGCGCCGATCGGACCGGTCATGTCCCACAAGGACAGCGACAGCCCCGCGCGCCGCACCCGTGCGATCAGGCTGCGACCCAACCGGTCGGTCACGCTATTCAGATCGATCGCACTTGCCCGGCGCGCGCGCAGCCCCTGTTCCAGCCAGCGTGCATGATCCTCGCGCTCGATCAGCTCGCACAGCGCCGAACAGCGCGCCTCGGCCGGGGTGTTGCCGGATGCCAGCCCATTGCTGTTGGGCCACAGATCGGGTTCGGCCGGCACGGTGAAATCCATCGTCACCAGCCCATGGGGTATCCGCATGGGTCGGCCGCTCAGCAGGTCGATCGCCTCGACCCAGCCGCGCGGTCGGGCCGGATCGAAGGATGCGCCCTGCTTGTCAGCCCGCGCCATCTGGCTCCAGAGCCGGGCTTCGCCGGCATCGGCACAACTGTAGCTGCTGGCGGGACAGGTTTCGGCATGATGCAGTTCGATCGCTTCCATCAGCGCGGAGACACGCGCGGCATCAGGCGTGGCGCCCTTGCCCTGCGACACGGACAGCGACAGTGACAGGGGACGGAACGCCTGGAATACGGGGATGCCGATGCGATCCAGACCGGTCACATCGGCAAGCCGCGTGACACCCAGCGCACGGGCCACAGGCGCGATCCGTGCGAGGGTGTCGGCAGGACGGCGGGAGCGATGCGCCCCGCGCCGGAACATCTTCATGGGCGCGATCGGCCTCAGGCGAAGTCGGCCTTGCCCGACCCAATCTCGGCAAAATAGGCGCGGGTGGCGCGCTGCTGTCCCGGCAGGGCGACCGCGTCCAGAACCGGACCGTCGGTGAACAGGCCGGCCACGCCGGCGATCGCCGCCTTGGCATCATCGCTGTCATCGTCGGCGGCCAGATAATGGACCTGCTCGACAAAGGCATAGCCAACGACCTTGGCCGGGTCGGCCGGGTCGGTCAGCTTGATGACATAATTGGCGTCGGTGTCGTAGGATTCAGCCATATATACCCCCATAGTTCGTGATGGATCAAAAGTAGGTTGCGGGACCGTAATGACAAGCAGGGCGAGGACAATGAGGGAAAACCCTATCAACGCCGCACGGAGCATATCAGACATAAGCGAAGGGCTCGACTGAGCGCTTCACATACATGGCCTTGCCGTTCGGGCTGACCGACACGCCCCAATAGCATGCCTCGCCCATCCCCGGCTCAATCGAGATGCGCACATCCTTGCTCGGCAATTCCACCTGCACCGGATCATTGCCGGCCGGCAGCTGAGCTCCAGCGTGTGGGCGACGCCGATCTTGGCGCGGGTCTTCACATGGTCGAGCCAATGCACCAGCCGGTCGCCGATCGAGATACGGACGCTGTCATCCTTGAATCCCTGTTCGAGTGCGATGGTGATTTTGCGAAATTCCGACATTGTTGGTCCCCTTTCGGAATGATGGGGCGCACCGCCAGGACAGGCGACGCGCCTGTATGGATCAGATACTGAGGCCGTTCGCCTTGAGGGCCAGCATGCGCTGCATGTCCTGGCCGAGGTTAAAGCCACCGATGACATCGCCCGCCCGCACCGCGTCGAAGCCCAGCCCCGTCTGGCGCAGCGCCGGGGCAACCCCGCCATCCAGCGCGCGAGCGAGCTTGCCCGCCTCGCGCAGGAAACGGGTATGGCCGACGGCATTGACGGCGGCATCAGCGCTGCCCTCGGTCGCGATCGCCAGCAGGTGGCGAGCTTCCTTGAGATCGGCGTCATAAACCTCGATGCGGCGGGCGGCCGCAGCAGGGGTCTCACCGGGCCGTGCCCGCTCATCCACCTGCAACAGCTTATATTCGTCGGCCAGCGGGCCGGCGAGCGCGATCGCCGCCTGGCGTGCGAGCGGATGCTGACGCATCCGCGTGGCCGCTCGCAGCGCATCGACTGCCGATTGGACGCCGCGCGTGCCGTTGACGGCCAGCACCTGGCCGACTTCCGGGGTGAAGATATCCTGCGCCAACCGCTCTTCCTCGCGGCTTTCGGGCGGCTCCACCTTCACCTCCAGCGGGTTGGAAATGACGGCCCGGCCATCGACGACCAGCATCGCCTGGATGGTGTAGCGGCCCGGTTCGGCCATGTCCCAGCCATTACGGCCGGCGCCGACCAGCACGCTGTCATAGAGCGCCTCACCCTGACCCAGAATGATTTCCAGGCTCTCGCCGCAATGGCGCGAATAGGGCGACCATTGGCGCGCGGGCCGGCCATCCTTGCTGATGATCAGGGTCAGGCCGGCCCGTTCCGACAGGCGCGCCGCCGATGCCAGCTTGGGCCGGCCGCTGCGGTTGACCAGTGCCATCTCGACCACCGGCGGCAACAGATAGGGCAGGCGATTGTCACGAGCATTGACCGACAGGGTCAGGCCGAACTCCTCATTGGGGTCCAACGCCACCTGCGAGAAGCCATGCTGGTCGAACCAGTCGGCATTGCCCAACTGCACAAAGCGTTCGGGGCCATGGCGCATGAACAGCAGTTCGGAATCGGAAAAGCGGAAGTCGAAATCGGCAAAGAAGGCCGCCTGGCCGCCCGCCACCGCATAGGGATAGTTCATGAAGCTGCGCGCTTCGGGATCATCGGCCAGCGGAATCCAGGGCGTGCCCAGCGACTTCTGCCAGCTATGCGCCAGGTTGAAGGCATGGCCGACCTCATGCGCGGCGGTCCAGAAGCGCATTCGCCGCACCCAGGCGTCGGGATCGGCATCGCCTGCCGGCGGATGGGCGATGAAGGCGTCGGTGAAGATCGCCGTCCCCTGGCGATGGTTCGACCCGATATCGTCGAACATGATACCGCCCAGGCTGCTGCCCTGCACATGGAGCGAGGCGAACAGCACCCACAGCGACCATTGCGGCTTGTCGGCAAAGCGCGACCAGTAGATCTGCATCGCGTCATGCATTTCCTGGTCGGTCCAGCGCTGGTCGGCGCCAGCCGCACCGAGCGGGATGGCGCCATTGCCGGGCGCGTCGCTGACGTTGAACCCCGCCCGCCGATAGACACTGTCCAGGCTCAGCGTCTCGCTGGCCATGGTCGCGGGATGATTGGGGTGATCGTGCGTGCCGATTTCCGTCACGCGGGTCGCGCCGGCCACCGTGTCATATTCGAACTCGGCCGGACGAAAGCTCGAAGAGCTGAAAATATAGGTGCGCACGAAGCTCGCTGCGCCGCCGCCGCTGAAGGTCGCCTCCACCTTGCGCTGGGCGGCGAGCAGGCTCTTCGTCACCTTCAGGCTGATCTGGGTATGGGGGATGGCGCCGACCTGGCCATCCTTGAACCAGATCTGGCCGCTATAATGATTGGCCCCGGTCCGGGTCAGCGCCGCGACCCAGCTGACCACCGGCCCCAGCGGGCCGGCGCGCGTGCCGCTGACCGTCATCTGCGGATAGCGGCCATCGACGTCCAGCCGCAATTCCTCGCGCGTATAGAGCGTCAGCGCATTGATATCGTCGTCGAAGCGATCGACCGCACCGGGCAGCGCGCGCGGCATCGGGAAGCGCGGCGAGCGCACGAAATTGTAGCGGCCGCTGGCCTGCACCAGCAGCGGCAGGTGCCGCACCGGCCGCAGCTTGGGATCGATATCGAAACCGGCCATGTCGGTATCGAGCGCGCTGTCGCCGTCAAAATCGGCGGGATCGAAATCGGCAGTCATCATGCCCTCCTGTCGGCGCGCGTCGGATGCCCGCGCTCGCAGGATCGGGAATGGCATGGCCAGTGTGAGGCCAGGCGTCGGTCGAACGTGAAAAAAGCGTCAATCCGACCGAAAAATCGCTTTCCGTAACGTCAATATCAGGAAAACCGCACCACATCCCGCCGCAATCCCGGCATGCAGCAGCCAGAAGGTGGTGGCTGGCATGCGGGCGTAGAAGCCCCCCACCCAGCCGACCAGAATATTGCCCAGGAAGAAGACGAGATAATAAAGGCCGATCGCCAGCCCGGCCTGACGCGGCGGCGCGGCGCGGGTGAACAGCGCCAGGCTGACCGGCAATATATGCGCAAAACCGATGCCGTTGAGCAGATGGAAGGCAATCGCCCAGCCAAGCCCCGTTCTGCCGTCCGCACCCGCCAGCGCCGATCCGAGTGCCAAGCAGAGCATGCCCCCGGTCGCAAAGAGCGACCCGATCGTCAGCTTGGCAAAATCGCCGGGCTCGGGCCGGTGGCGCGCATAGCGGCGATAGACGAAAGGCAGGCCCGCAAGGATGGCCAGGCCCAGCCCTGCATCGAGGGTGATGAGCCAGCTCGTCGGCACGCGCAGCCCGCCCAACGTCAGTTCCAGATGCGCGTCGCCCCAGATCAGATAGGCGTTGAATATCTGATTGTTGGGCAACAGCGTCACCGCCAGCAGCGGGATCAGCAGGACGATGCCCAGCAGGCCACGCAGATCCTGCCCGGTCATGCGCCCGCGCCCGTTCGATCTGGGGCGATAATCGTCAACCGGCAGATGCCTGCGTCCGGCGAGATAGATGATCGTGGCGATCCCCATACCAACCCCGGCGACGGCAAAGCCGACATGCCAGCCGCGCGTTTCAGCCAGCGTGCCGATCACCAGCGGCGCGGCGATCAGGCCGATATTGATGCCCAGATAATAAAGCTGGAACGCGCCGTCGCGGCGCGGATCGTCACGACCATAGAGCGTGCCGATCTGGCTGGCGAGATTGCCCTTGAACAGGCCGCTGCCCAGCACCAGCAAGGCCAGCGCGGGCAGGAAGGCGGCCTGGACCGCCATCAGAAAATGGCCCGCCATCATCGTCAACGCGCCCAGCAGCACCGTGTGATGCCGGCCCAGCAGCCGGTCCGCGACCAGCCCACCCAGGATCGGCGTCACATAGACGCTGGCAAAATAGGTGCCGACAATGGCGGAGGCGAGCGGCTGGCCGTCGAGCCCGCCATAGAGCTGGCGAAAGGCATCGAAGAAAAGCAGGCCGTCGGCCTGTCCCGGCTGCAGCAGATGCTTGACCAGATAGAGGGCCAGCAGCGACTGCATGCCATAATAGGAGAAACGCTCCCACGCTTCGGTGAACAGCAGATAGGCGAGGCCCCGCGGATGGCCCAGAAAAGCGCGATCGCCCTGGTTCATGGCTGCGCGCCCGGCCCCTTGTAGATGACGCCGTCCTTCATCACGAAGCCGACCTGGCGCAGCGCGCCGATGCTGCGGGTCGGATCGCCCTCGACCGCGACCAGATCGGCGAGCAGGCCCGGCTTCACCGCGCCCAGCCGGTCGGCGATACCGAACAGTGCCGCATTGCCGCTGGTCGCCGCGACCAGCACGTCGCGGGGCGCCATGCCGGCGGCGGCCATCAGTTCCGCCTCGCGGGCATTGTCGCCATGGGCAAACACGCCGACATCGCCGCCCAGGCAGATGGCGACACCCGCCGCCCGCGCGCGATCCAGCGCCTGGCGCGCCTGCGTCACCGCCGCCGGCGCCGGTTCCGCCCCGGTCCAGCCACGATAGCGGGCGGTGGCATCGGACGCCGCCAGGGTCGGGCAATAGCCGACACCATGCGCCTTCATCAACGCGAAGGTCGCGGCGCTGCCCTCATAGCCATGCTCGATCGTGTCGACCCCGGCCAGGATCGCCCGGCGCATCCCCTCATCAGTGGCGGCATGGGCCGCGACCTTGCGCCCGGCGCTGTGGGCCGCCTCCACCGCTGCGGCCATTTCCGCCTGGGTGAAGGTCGGCCGGCTCGGCTCACCCTTGCCCCAGCGATAGTCGGCATAGAGTTTCACGACATCGGCGCCGGCCGCGATCTGTCGCCGCACCGCCGTCACCAGATCGGGACCGCCGGCTTCCTCCGCGCCCAGCGGCACGACGACGCCCGGCTCGAACCCGCGCGGGCCATAGGCGCCCGGTGCCACCAGCGCGCGGGTCGCGACCAGCATGCGCGGCCCGGCGACGATACCCTGCTCGATCGCCTGCTTGAGGCCGACATCGGCATAGCCAGCCCCTTCGGTGCCCAGATCGCGAACGGTGGTGAAACCCGCCATCAGCGTCGCCCGCGCCGACACCGTGGCTCGCACCGTGCGCAGCGCCAGCGGCTCGTGCAGCACCTGATCGTCCCAGCTCGTCTCGTTATAGGGGTGCAGGAACAGGTGCGAATGACCCTCGATCAGGCCGGGGAGCAGGGTCTTGCCGGGCAGGCCGATCACCCTTGCCCCAGCCGGCACCGCGATCCCCGGTCCGGCCGCCTCGATCCGGTTGCCGCGCACCAGCACCGCCCATCCGCGATGCGACGTCGCGCCGTCGAACACGGCATCGGGGCGCAGCAGATAGAGCGCCGGCGCGGCCTCCTGCGCCCCCGCCGGCATCGGCGCGACGAACAGAAAGGCCAGCAGGATCAAAAGCCTGTGCATCGATATCATCCCCCTTGACGGGAGGCTGCTTGCGCCGCCCCGCCCCCTTCATTACTCCCCCTCTCTATGACGAAATTCCTGCCGCGCGCCACCTCCCTTGCGGGGGCATTGGTCGCTCTTGCCGCCTGCCCTGCCCTTGCCCAATCGCCGACCGCGCTCTCGCCGGCCAAGGTCACCATCACCCGCGACCAGTGGGGCATCGCCCATGTCCATGGCGCGACCGACGCCGATGCCGTGTTCGGCATGGTCTATGCCCAGGCGGAAGACGACTTCAATCGGATCGAGACCAATTATCTGGTCAACTTGGGCCGCCTTGCCGAAGCCGAGGGCGAGAAGGCGATCTGGCAGGATCTGCGCCAGCGCCTGTTCATCGATCCTGCCCGGTTGCAGGCCGACTATGCCCGCAGCCCGGCCTGGCTCAAGAAGCTGATGCAGGCCTGGGCCGATGGCCTGAATTATTATCTTTCGACCCATCCGATGGTGAAGCCGCGGGTCATCACCCGGTTCGAACCCTGGATGGCGCTGAGCTTCACCGAAGGCAGCATCGGCGGCGATATCGAGCGGGTGCCGCTGACCCAGCTACAGGCCTTTTACGAGAAGAAGCCGGTGGCGCTGACCATGCTGGAACAGGGCCTTGCCTATCGCGAGCCGCAGGGATCGAACGGCTTTGCCATCGCGCCGTCGCGGACGGAAGGCGGCCATGCGCTGTTGATGATCAACCCGCACACCAGCTTCTTCTTCCGATCCGAACTGCAGATGAGCAGCGACGAGGGGCTGGACGCCTATGGCGCGGTCACCTGGGGCCAGTTCTTCATCTATCAGGGCTTCAACCGCCATATCGGCTGGATGCACACGTCGAGCGGCATCGACAATGTCGACGAATTTGCCGAGACGATCGTGCCGCAAGGCGATCGCCTCTTCTACCGCTATGGCAAGGAATTGCGGCCGGTCACCGAAAAGACCATCGCCATTTCCTACCGCACGCCGGACGGCAAGCTCGCCCAGCGCGCCTTCACCGGCTACTCCACCCATCATGGCCCGATCGTGCGGACCGAAGGCGACAAGTGGATCGCCTTCGCGCTGATGAACAAGCCGGTGCCGGCGCTGGAACAAAGCTATCTGCGCACCAAGACCAGCGATTATGCGAGCTTCCTCAAAGTCGCGGAGAATAAGGCGAACAGCAGCAACAACACGCTGCTGGCCGACGACAAGGGCGAGATCGCCTATCTCCACCCGCAATTCGTGCCGATCCGCGACGATCGCTTCGACTATACGAAACCGGTGGACGGCAGCGATCCGGCGACCGACTGGCGCGGCCTGCATGACCTGTCCAGCCTGCCCCAGGCGGTGAACCCCAAGGGCGGCTGGGCGATGAACACCAATAACTGGCCCTGGACGGCGGCGGGCGCGGACAGCCCCCAGCGCGAGGCCTTTCCCCGCTACATGGACCAGGCCGGCGAAAATCCGCGCGGCCCCCATGCGCAGATCGTGCTGTCGGCCAATGAGCATTTCACCCTCGATAGCCTGATCGGCGCGGCCTATGATCCCTATCTGACCGGCTTCGCCCGGCTAATGCCCGGCCTGATCGCGGCCCAGGACAAGACCCCTGATCCGGCGCTGGCCGATGCGGTGCAGAGCCTGCGCGGCTGGGACTATAAATGGAGCCTGACCTCGACCCAAACCTCGCTCGCGGTCTTCTGGGGCGAGGCGCTGTGGAAGGCGGTGGCCCCGGCCGCCAAGGAAGCGGGCCTGTCCACCATCGACTATATGGCCACCCGCGCGACCGACGCGCAGAAGCTGGCGGCGCTGCGCGAGGCGGTCGAGCGGCTGACCGCCGATTTCGGCAGCATCGCCGTGCCCTGGGGCGAGATCAACCGCTACCAGCGCAATGACGGCGCGATCGTCCAGACGTTCGACGACGCCAAGCCCAGCACGCCCATCCCGTTTGCCTCGTCGCAATGGGGATCGCTCGCCGCCTTCGGCGCGGCGCGCTATCCGGGGACGAAGCGCTATTATGGCACGAAGGGCAACAGCTTCGTCGCGGCGGTCGAGTTCGGGCCGAAGGTCGTCGCCCGCGCAGTCAGCGCCGGCGGCGAGAGCGGCGATCCCCACTCGGCCCATTTCGCCGATCAGGTCGACCTCTATGCCAAGGGCGATCTGCGCCCGGTCTATTTCTACCCCGAAGACATCAAGGCCCATGCCGTGCGCACCTATCGGCCCGGCGAATAAGGATAGATGATGCACACCGCCCGCCTTGCCGCCCTGATCGCCTGCGCCCTGCCCTTCGCCGCCTTTGCCCAGCCGCCCAAGCCGGCCGAGGAGGCGATACTCTATAGCGGTGCCACCATCATCGACGGCACCGGCGCCGCGCCGCGCGGCAATCAGGACATGCTGGTGCGCGGCGACCGGATCATCGCGCTGGCACCGCATGGCAGCCTGCCCGCCGCCGATGTCGCCGGCGCGAAGCAGGTCGATCTGGCCGGCCGCTATGTCATCCCCGGCCTGATCGATAGCCATGTCCATATGGCGACCCCGCCCAATGCCGTGCAGGCCAAGGCGATGCTGCGCCGCAATCTTTATGGCGGGGTGACGGCGGTGCGCGACATGGCCGACGATCTGCGCTCGGTCGGCGAACTGGCGCGCGAGGCGCGGATGGCGGAAATTCCGGCGCCCGACATCTATTATGCCGCGATCATGGCCGGCCGGCCCTTTTTTGCCGATCCGCGCGTCGCCGCCGCCAGCCAGGGGGTGACGCCGGGCACCGCGCCCTGGATGCAGGCGATCGACGACAAGACCGATCTCAAGGAAGCCATCACCCTGGCGCGTGGCACATCGGCCAGCGCGATCAAGGTCTATGCCGACCTCACTCCGCGCCAGGTCAAAGCCGTGACCGCCGCCGCCCATCGCCAGCATATGCTGGTCTGGGCGCATAGTTCGGTCTTCCCTACCCGCCCGGCTGACGTGATCGCCGCCGGGCCGGACGCGATCAGCCATGTCTGCTATCTCGCCTATCAGCGCGAGCCGGTAATGCTGGCGGCGTATGAGGACCGGACGCCGGTGCATGAAAATCTGCTGGCGCCGGGCGACGATGACCCGGTGATGGCCGACCTGTTCCGCGCAATGTTGAAGCAGGGCACGATCCTCGACGCGACCGGCGCGCTGTTCGTGAAATATGAGGCCAAGCGCAAGGCCGATCCCAAGGCGAAGCCGCTGCGCTGCACTGGCGACCTCACCACCCGCCTCACCCGCCAGGCGTGGAAGATGGGCGTCCCCATCTCCACCGGCACCGATTTCGTCGGTGAGGTCGAGGACCAGTGGCCCGCCGTCCATGAAGAACTGCTCTTCCTCGCCCGCAATGTCGGCATGCCGCCGGTCGAGGTGATCCGGTCGGCCACGCTGGTCGGCGCGCAGGCGGCCGGGCAGGGCAAGGAAATGGGCTCGATCGAACCGGGCAAGCTCGCCAATTTCGTGGTGCTGAAAAGCGATCCAATCGCCGACATCGCCAATATCCAGACGATCGAGACGGTGGTGAAGCGCGGCCAAGCCTATGCCCGCAACGCCTATGTGCCGGTGACGAAGGAAGAAATGGGGGACGACGAATGAGGCTGGATCGGCGCAATTTCATGGGGGTATCGGCCGCTATGCTGGCCGCCGGCAGTGCCCGCGCGGCGGGCGTAGACGCCGATCCGATCAAGGACATGATCGTCGTCAATGCGCTCGGTGGCCTCGGCGATCCCAACCAGCCGGCAGATTCCCTCGTTCCGCAGTTCGGCCCGCGCGTGCTGGCCGAAGCCCATGCGTCGGGCCTCACCGCCGTCAACATCACCATCGGCTATGTCTCCGGGTCGGCAGACCCGTTCGAGCAGAGCGTGCGCGAAGTGGCCGAGACCGATGCGCAGGTGCGCGCCAACAGCCGCGACCTGATGAAGATCCTGACCGCCGCCGACATAAGCCGCGCCAAGACGGAGGGGAAAGTGGGCCTGATCTACGGATTCCAGAATGGCGCGATGATGGGCCAGGATGCCAGCCGGGTCGACATTTTCGCAAACCTGGGCGTGCGCATCTTCCAGCTGACCTACAATCCCGCCAACCAGCTGGGCGACGGGTCGATGGCGCCGGGCAATCGCGGCCTGACCGCGTTCGGCCGCGAGGTGGTGGCGCGCTGCAATGCGCAGCGGGTGATGGTCGACCTGTCGCATAGCGGAGAGCAGACCTGCCTGGAGGCGGCACGCATTTCCAAACAGCCGATCTCGATCAATCACACCGGCTGCCGCGCGGTCACCAACCTGCCCCGCAACAAGACCGACGCGGAATTGAAGCTGGTCGCCGATCGCGGCGGCTTCATCGGCATCTATTTCATGCCCTTCCTTGATCTGTCCGGCCATGCCCGCGCCGAGCATGTCGTCGCCCATATCGACCATGCGGTGAACCTCTGCGGCGAGGATCATGTCGGCATCGGCACCGACGGCACGGTGACGCAGATCGACGACCTCAACGCCTATGAGGCGGTGCTGGCCAAGGAAATCGCCGCGCGCCAGGCCGCTGGCATCAGCGCCAAGGGCGAACGGCCCGACACCTATCCCTTCGTCGTCGACCTGCGCGGCCCGGACCAGTTCCGTAAGCTCGTCGGCCTGCTGCGCGTCAAAGGCTATTCGACGGCCCGGATCGAGAAGATATTGGGCGGCAATTTCCTGACCTATGCCGAGACGATCTGGGGAGCATGAACCGATGCTGGCAGGCGTAGAACTGGGCGGCACCAAATGCATCTGCATCCTGGGCACCGGGCCGGACGATATCCGGGCGCAGGTGGAAATTCCGACCACCACGCCTGCCGAGACCCTGTCGGCGGTGGCCGCGACCTTGGCCGGATGGGATTTCGCCGCGCTGGGCCTTGGCAGCTTCGGACCGCTTGATCTTGATCCGGCGTCGGCCAGTTTCGGCTCGATCGTCAGCACGCCCAAGCCGGGCTGGAGCGGGACGGACATCACCCACCTCGCGGCCGGACGCCCCTTCATGGTCGATACCGATGTCAATGGCGCGGCGCTGGCCGAGGGCCGATGGGGCGCGGCGCAGGGGTTGACCAGCTGGGCCTATGTCACGGTCGGCACCGGCATCGGCGTGGGCAGCATCGTGTCCGGCATGCCGGTGCGCGGACTGGGCCATAGCGAGGCCGGGCATATGCGCGTGCCGCGCGCCGCCGGCGACGATTTTGCAGGCAATTGCCCCTTCCATCGCGATTGCCTGGAGGGACTGGCCGATGGTCCCGCGATCGAGGCCCGGACCGGCCAGCGCGGGCGCGACGTGTCCGCTGATGATCCGCAATGGTCGTTCGTCGCCCATGCCCTGGCGGCGATGTGCCATAACCTCGCGCTGACCAGCCTGCCCCAGCGTATCCTGATCGGTGGTGGCGTCGCCATGGGCCAGCCCCAGTTGATGCCGATGATCCGCGATGGACTGACCGCCAGCCTGGCGGCCTATGGCGCGGCTGCGACGATTGCATCGATGGACGACTATGTCGCCCACCCGGCACTGGGCGACCGCGCCGGGCCGCTCGGGACGATCGCCCTTGCCGACATGGCCCTGGCGGCATCGCGGCGCTGATCGCCACGCGGATGCTGCGCCCCTGGACCCTGCCGCTCAAGGAACGGGTGCGGATCGCGCCGGACAGTCCGCGCTACATGCAGATCGCCCATGGGCTGATCCACGAGATCGAGCGCGGCCGGCTGTTGCCCGGCGAGTTCCTGCCAAGCAGCCGAGAACTGGCCGCCGCGCTGGAGGTCAATCGCAAGACCATTGTCACCGCCTATGAGGAACTGATCGCGCAAGGCTGGCTGGTGAGCGCAGGCACGCGCGGCACGATCGTGTCGACCTCCCTGCCCAGCAGCGACGATGCCCCTGCCCCGCCGATCGCCCCCGACACCCGCCAGCCGGACGAAACCGAATATCCCTTCCTGGCCGCACCCGACCGGCTGATCGCCATCCCGGCGGGCAAATGGCGCAAGCTGGACGAGGGCGTCGCCGACGGACGCCTGTTTCCCGCTGACCTCCTCGCCCGCGCCTATCGCAAGGCGGCGGAGGGGGCCTCGCGCGCCAATGCGCTCCACTATCGCGATCCGCGCGGGTCGCCACGGCTGCGGCAGGAGATCGCCAGCATGTTGCGGCGCCAGCGCGGGCTGATGGTCGGCGCGGAAAATATCTGCATCACCCGCGGCAGCCAGATGGGCGTGTTCCTGACCGCGCGCATCCTGATCCGGCCGGGCGACGCGGTGCTGGTCGAACGGCTGACCTATGAGCCGGCGGTCGCCGCCTTCCGCGCCTGCGGTGCCAAGATCGTCACGGTCGGGCTGGACGAGGATGGCGTCGATGTCGCCGATGTCGAGCGCGCCTGCCGCAAGCATCGCGTCCGCGCCATCTTCGTGACGCCGCATCACCAGTTTCCGACCACCGTGTCGATGCGGCCCGAACGGCGGCTGCGCCTGCTGGAACTGGCGCGGCAATTCGCCTTCGCGATCATCGAGGATGATTATGACCATGAGTTCCACTTCGGCGCACAGCCGCTGCTGCCGATGGCGAGCTACGCCCCGGCGCGGGTGATCTATGCCGGGTCGATGTCCAAGCTGCTCGTGCCGGCTTTGCGCATCGGCTATATCGCTGCCGCGCCCAAGGTCGTCGACGCGCTGGCCTATCAGATCTCGCTGATCGACGGCATGGGCAATACCGTGACGGAGGAGTCCGCCGCCGAACTGCTGGAGAGCGGCGAGGTGCGCCGCCATGTGCGCAAGACGGCGCAGATCTACGCCCGGCGGCGCGATGCCTTCGCCCGCAATCTTGACAGCGAAATGGACAGGTTGATCGACTATCGCCTGCCCGATGGCGGCCTCGCCTTCTGGTTGCAGTTCAAGGACATGGCCGCGCTCGACCGGCTGGAAGCGCGGGCACCCGAGATCGGCCTCAGCTTTGCTTCCTCGCACAGCTATGCGGCCGAGGAAGGGACCGAGCGGGGGCTGCGCATCGGCTTTGCCAGCCTGACCGAGGAAGAGGCAAAAGAGGTGTTGCAGGCGCTGCGCCGCTGCGCCGAACCCTGATCCTTACTTGGACCCCTTCACTTTCCTGAATTGGATGTTTCGGGCGGGTCCAATGCCGGCGCAGTGTCATGCATATGAAATATGCGCCCCGCTCCCCGGACGACATCGTCACCCTGATCGGCGACCATCCGCTCTGCTGGATCGTCTCCCATAGCGAGGCCGGCTTCGGCTCGACGCCGCTGCCGCTGCTGGCCGAATGCGACGCGGACGGTGCGCTGGTGTCGCTGCTGGGCCATTTTGCCCTGTCCAACCCGCAGGTGGCGCAACTGCGCACGGCGCCCCGCGCCACCGTTCTGGTGAACGGGCCACAAGCCTATATCTCGCCCGAGATGCAGTCGAACCCGACATGGGTGCCGACCTGGAACTATGCGATGGCGGTGCTGACCGTCGATGTCGAGCTTCTGCCGGAAGCCACCCGCGAATCGATCGAGACGCTGACCGACCGGATGGAGGCGGGCCGCGTCGCCCCCTGGCATATCGATAATGCCGGCGCACGGCTGGAACCGATGATGAAGCATATCATCGGCTTTCGCGCCCATGTCCGCGCGATCGACGGCCGATTCAAGCTGGGCCGCGACGAAAGCCGCCAGGGCATCAACGAGATTGTTGGCAGCCTGGCCCCCGGCGGGCTGCGCGACTGGATGCAGATCTACAATGAGGACCGGCTGGACGAAACCAGCCGCGAGGGAGCAGAGCAATGATGTTCAGCCGACGCGAAATGCTGGCCGGGGGCGCAACCGGCCTGGCCGGACTGGCATTGAGCAGCAGCCTGTGGGCGAAGGGACAGGTGCTCGACACCGCCTATGTCAACGCGACGGTCTGGACCGGCGAAGGCATGCCGATGGTGCGATCGGCGATCGGCATCGCCGGTGGACGCATCGCCGCGATCGGCGCGGCGGCGGTCAAGGCGCAGTCGGGCAAGACAACCCGCATCATCGATCTGGGCGGCGCCTTCGTCATGCCCGGCTTCACCGACGCGCACACCCATTTCCTCACCGGCTCCTATCTGTTGAGCCAGCCCAATCTGCGCGAGGCGAAGAGCCCGCAGGAATTTGCCCGCATCGTCGGCGAGGCGGCCAAGAGCCTGAAGCCCGGCCAATGGTTGCAGGGCGGCAGCTGGGACGCAGAACTATGGGGCGGCGAACTGCCCGACCGCAGCTGGATGGACCCGGTGACGCCCAATACCCCGGTCGCGGTGCAGCGGCTGGACCTGCACATGCTGGCGCTCAATTCGCTGGCGCTGAAACTGGCCGGGATCGATCGCAACACGCCCGACGTGGCCGGCGGCATGATCGTGCGCGACAAGGATGGCAACCCGACCGGCATCCTGAAGGATGCGGCGATGGACCTGGTCAAGCGCGCCATCCCCGCGCCGACCGACGCCGACAAGGAGGATGCCGCGCGCCAGGGCATCGCCCATGGCCTGTCCAAAGGCGTGGTGCAGGTCCACACCACCGAACTGGACTGGATCACCCATGACACGCTGCGCCGCCTGCGTGCCAGGGGCGAGACCGACATGCGCTTCTATTCCTTCGTGCCGTTGCAGGACTGGGCGAAGCTCAAGGCGCTGATAGAGGCCGAAGGGCGCGGCGACGACTGGGTGCGCTGGGGTGGCCTCAAGCTGCAATATGACGGGTCGCTGGGGTCGCGCACGGCGATGTTCTACAAGCCCTATGACGACGCGCCCGACAATAGCGGCTTCCCGATCCACAAGCGCGCCGATGTCCAGCAATGGACCAATGATGCCGACGCGGCGGGCCTGCAGATCACCATCCACGGCATCGGCGACAAGGCGAATGACGAGGCGCTGGACATCTTTGCCGCCGCCGCCGCGAAAAATGGCAAGCGCGACCGCCGTTTCCGCATCGAACATGCCCAGCATCTGGCGCCGGCCGCGATCCCGCGCTTCGCCCAGCAGCAGGTCATCGCATCGGTCCAGCCCTATCATGCGATCGACGACGGACGCTGGGCGATCCAGCGCGTCGGCGCCGAGCGGCTGAAGGGCACCTATGCGTTCAAGTCGCTGCTCGATGCCGGGGCGAAGGTCGCCTTCGGATCGGACTGGCCGGTGGCGCCGCTCGATCCGCTGACCGGGGTCGCCGCCGCCGTGCTGCGCCAGACGATCGACGGCGCGAACCCAGGCGGCTGGTTGCCTGAACAGAAGATCAGCATGCTCCAGGCGCTGCACGCCTATACCGCGACCAACGCCTTTGCCGGTTTCAGCGATGACCGGATGGGCCTGCTGAAGCCCGGCATGCTGGCCGATTTTGCGGTGCTGGACGCCGATCTGTTCGCGATCGATCCGGCGAAGATCGGCGCGACCAAGGTGTTGCGCACGATCGTCGGCGGTCGCCAGCGCTTTGGCGAAGGGAGCGACATCTAACAACAGAGCAAGGGAGAAAGCCGGCCGGAACAAGGCCGGTTCTCACATCATAAGGGGAATGACAATGAACAGACTGACGCATCTCAAGACTGTGAGTTTCACCGCCATGGCGGCCGCGACCATCCTGTCCGGCACCGCCCTTGCCCAGGCCCCGGCCGCCAGCGACAGCGAGACGATCATCGTCACCGCCGGCAAGCGCGACGAGGATATTCGCCAGGTCGCCCTGCCGATCAGCGCCGTCACCGGCGAGCAGCTCAAGAAGATGAACGCCAACAGCCTGTCGGACTATATCGTCCGCCTGCCCGGCGTGGTGTTCAACGATTATCAGCCCGGCATTTCGGAAGTCGTGATCCGCGGCGTTGCCGCCACCACCTATCATGAGCAGGGCCAGACCACGGTCGGCTATTATCTCAACGAAGTGCCGGTGGTGGAGCCGGGCTTCCCGATCGGCATCCCCGACGTCGACACGTTCGACCTACAGCGCGTCGAAGTGCTGCGCGGTCCGCAGGGCACGCTGTTCGGTTCGTCCACTCTGGGCGGCCTCGTCAACTATGTCGCCAATGTCGCCGATCCGTCCAAGGTCGACGCCGCCGCATCGGGCCTGGTCGGCACCACCAAGAATGCCTCGGGCGAACTCAACTATGCCGCCAAGGCGATGATCAACATCCCGCTGGTCGCCGATCAGCTGGCGCTGCGCCTGGTCGCGCTGCAGCGGTCGGACGCGGGCTATCTCGACAATCCCGGCATCGGCGTGAACGGCTCCAACGATTATCGCACCCGCGGCCTGCGCGGATCGATCGTCGCCAATCTGGGCGAGACGACCAAGGTCACCTATCTGTCGAGCTGGCAGGACAGCAAGCTGGACGACCAGACCTATCTCGACCTGCCAAACCCCTATGTCCGCAACCTGCCGCGCGCCGAAACCCAGAAGACGAAATTCTGGATGAACAGCCTGCGGCTGGACCAGGAAGTCAGCGACATCGCCAATCTGACGGTGCTGGGGTCGATCACCAAGAAGACCAACACCACCATCTTCTCCTACCCCTATGCCTATGTGACCGGCGTCACCACCGGCGATGGTGCGGCCTATTCGCTGGGCGAGGCCGATGCGCTCATCAAGACGGTCGAGGCCCGCCTCGCCTCGGCCGGCGACGGTCCGTTCAAATGGCTGGTCGGCGTCAGCTATTTGCAGGCCAAGAAGAACAGCTATGACCAGATCTTCCAGGCCGGTGCCGCCGACTATATCGACGCCAATCCCGACCTGTTCGGTGGCTATTCCGGTGCGCAGCTGACGCCGGGCGACCGCCTCTATGGCTATTTCACCAAGAGCACGAACGAGGATTTCGGCGTGTTCGGCGAACTGTCCTACAAGCCGGTGGAGCAGATCGAGATCACGCTGGGCGGTCGCTATTATGACACCACCGCCAAGGCCGACGTGTTGAACCAGGCCGGTGCGCTGGGCGGCTATGAAGGCGGCTATACGCCGACCGACAGCAGCGGCAGCGTCAACCAGAAGGAAGACGGCTTCCTGCCCAAGGCGACGATCGCCTGGCGTCCCTCGAAGGATGTCATGGTCTATGCCACCTATTCGCAGGGCTATCGCGTCGGCGGCATCAACCCCAATGCCGGCCTGCTACCCAGCATTCCGGAGGCCTATGAGAGCGACAAGGTCAAGAATTACGAAATCGGCGTGAAGGCGCAGACACCCGACGGCCGCTTCGCCATCGACCTGACCGGCTTCCATCTCGACTGGAACAATATCCAGGCGCGTCTCTTCGGCCCGGCGCCCTCCTATTATTCCTATGTCGTCAATGCCGGTGGCGCGCGGGTCAACGGTGTGGAATTTTCCGGCACGGTGAATGTCAACAAGATCGTCCACTTCACCACCAACGTCACCTGGCAGGATGCGGAGCTGACCGAATTCCTGCCCTATCCGTTCGACGTCGCCGGCCTGGGCGGCTATGCCAAGGGCACGACGCTGCCGGGTTCGTCCAAATGGTCGATCGCCAATAATCTGACGCTCAGCTTCGCCGATATGACCGGCGCGCCCAGCTTCGACATCGCGCATCGCTATCTGTCGTCGGCGCCGACCAGCTTCGACGATGTCTCGCGCCGTGGCGCCTTCAACGTGTTCGACCTGCGCGCCTCGGTCAGCCTGGGCGAGAAGGTCCGGCTGATGGCCTTCGCCAACAATGTGTTCGACAAATATGGCGTGCTGAACGCGCCGTTCGCGAACGACGCCGCGACGCCGCAGGGCTCGATCATCCGGCCACGCACCATCGGCCTGCGCGCCGACTGGAGCCTCTAAACGCCTTGAAGAACGGGGCCGCATCCGCAAGGTTGCGGCCCCGTTCCTTATCTGCATCCCAAATCCCTGACCGAAAGGCCGCAATGCGTTCTCTTGCCTCCCTGCTGCTGGGTGCGTCCCTGCTTTGTGCCCATCCCACGCTGGCGCAGGACAGCAAGGGGCTGAGCCTGACGCCCACCCGGACGCTGCGCTATGACGCGCATCAGGCGACCTGGATGCAGCCCGACATGTCGCCGGACGGCAAGACGATCCTGTTCGACCTATTGGGCGACATCTATGCGCTGGACGCCGGCGGGGGCGCGGCGCGGCCGCTGCTGACCGGCATGGCGTTCGAGCGCAATCCGGTCTTCTCGCCCGACGGCAAGCAGTTCGCTTTCCTCTCCGACCGGTCGGGCGTCACCAATCTCTGGATCGCCAATGTCGATGGCACCGGCCTCAAACAGCTGTCGCAGGACCAGTCGCTCGCCATCTATTCCTCGCCCGCCTGGTCGCCCGATGGCCGCTCTGTCTATGTCTCGCGCACGGTCCATTCGATCCTGGCGTTCGAGCTGTTCATGTATGACCGCGATGGCGGCAGCGGCATCCAGATCACCAAGGCGGGATCGCCCGACAATTGGGACGCGAAGATGAACGCCATGGGCGCGGTCGCGACGCCCGATGGCCGCTATCTCTATTATGCGACCAAGCGCGGCCATACCTGGACCGAGAATGACCTGCCCAACTGGTCGATCGCGCGCCGCGACCTCAAGAGCGGGCAGGACGAGACGATCATCCAGTCGGCCGGGGGCGCGATGCGCCCGGCGCTGTCGCATGACGGCAAGCTGCTCGCCTATGCCAGCCGGCAGGGTCAGAAGGACGGACTGCGCCTGCGCAATCTGGAGACCGGCGAGGACAGGTGGATCGCCTTCCCGATCGACCGGGACGGCCAGGATGGCGGCTATTATGCCGACCTGCTGCCGCGCTTCAGCTTCATGCCGGGTGACAAGGCGATGTTGATGAGCGTCGGCGGCGGGATCAGGCGGCTCGACATTGCATCGGGCAAGATCAGCGACATCCCCTTCACCGCGCCGGTGCAACTGGGCCTCGGCCCGCTGACTCGTGTGCGGCAGACGGAAGAGACCGGCCCGGTTCGCGTCCGCGTGGTGCAGGCGCCGCGCCAGTCGCCCGACGGCGGCAGCGTCGCCTTCACCGCTTTGGGCGGCCTCTATGTCCAGAAGCTGACAGCGAACATGACACCCAGACAGCTGGTCGCGGCCGATGCCTTCCAGCCGAGCTGGTCGCCCGACGGCAAGAGCATCGCCTATGTCAGCTGGACCGCCAAGGAGGGCGGCCATGTCTGGACGATCCCGGCTACGGGCGGCACGCCGCGCCGGCTGACGCAGATCCCGGCCTTTTACAGCCAGCCGGTCTTCACCCCCGACGGCAAGGGCGTGGTGGCGTTGCGCGCGAACCAATATGACCGGCTGCGCACCGCGTCGGAGATCGATCCCGCGCGCCCGACCGACATCATCCACATGCCCGTCGGCGGCGGCGCGGCGCGGCTGATCACCCATGCCATGGGCGCGCGCCAGCCGCAGTTCGGCAGCGAAAGTGACACCCTCTATTTCTATGGCGCCGGCGGCTTGTCGTCGGTGCCGCTGGCGGGGGGCGATCCGCAGCCGCTGCTGCGCGTGCTGGCCCATGGGCTGGGCCAATATTTCCCCGGCCCGGCGCCGGTCGAGGACGTGCGGATCAGCCCGGACGGCAGCCGCGCGCTCATCAAGTCGTTCAGCCAAGCCTATCTGGTGGATATCCCGCCGGCCAATGGCGGCGAGCCGGCGACCGTCAATCTCGACACGCCGGCGGTGGCGCGACGCAAGCTGACACGGGTCGGCGCCGACTTCATCGACTGGGCCGACAGGGGCGCGACCGTCACCTGGTCGGTCGGATCGACCTTCCGCCGGTTGCCGACCGATCAGGCGCTGTCTGCTGCGCCGGGCACGGCCGAGGCGGTGGCGCAGAGCTTCGCATTGCCGGTCGAGTTGCCGCGCGATGTGCCCCGCGGCAGCGTCGTGCTGCGCGGCGCGACCGTCATGCCGATGGCGGGCGGGCAGGATGTGATCCGCAATGCCGACATCGTCATCACCGACAATCGTATCGTCGCGGTCGGCGCCAGCGGATCGGTCGCCGTGCCGCAGGGCGCGACGATCCGCGATGTCGGCGGCAAATATATCGTCCCCGGCTTCGTCGACACCCATGCCCATTGGTTCGAGATACGGCGCGGCATCCAGGAACGCGGCCATTGGGACTTTGCTGCCAATCTCGCCTTCGGTGTCACGTCGGCGCTCGACCCGCAGCCCTTCACCACCGACATCTTCGCCTATCAGGACATGATCGATGCCGGCATGATGCGGGGGCCGCGCGCCTGGTCGACAGGGCCGGGCGTGTTCGTGAATGCGGAAATCCACAGCAAGCAGGATGCGGTCGACGTCCTCACCCGTTATCGCGACCATTATCGCACCCGGAACATCAAGAGCTACATGATCGGCGACCGGGCCCAGCGCCAGTTCATGGTCGAGGCAGCGGCGGAACTGGGCATGATGCCCACGACCGAAGGCGCGAGCGACATGGTGCTGAACCTGACCCACGCGATCGATGGCTTGTCCGGCAATGAGCACAGCATCCCGGTGTCGCCGCTGCGCGAGGATATCGTCCGCCTGTTCGCGCAGAGCCGCACCAGCTACACGCCGACCATCCTGGTCGCCTATGGCACCACCCCGGCGCTGTTCGACTTCATCATCAACAAGCGGCCGCAGGACGACGCGAAATGGACCCATTTCGTGCCGGCGGGGATCGTCAGCGACAAGTTGCGCAACCGCCACTGGATGCCGCCCGAGGCGCAGAGCTGGCAGCAAATCGCGGCAGACGCGGTGCAGATCCAGCGCGCCGGCGGCCTGGTTGGCCTTGGCAGCCATGGCGAGATTCAGGGGCTGGGCTATCAGTGGGAGTTGCAGGCCTTTGCCGCTGGCGGCGCGACACCGATGGAAGCGCTGAAGGCCGCGACGATCGGGTCGGCCGAGGTGATCGGCCATAGCGATGATGTCGGCAGCCTGGCGCCGGGCAAGTTTGCCGACCTGCTGATCCTGGACGCCGATCCGCTGGCCGATATCGCCAATGCGCAGAAGATCGGCGCCGTTATGAAAAATGGCCGGATCTATGATCCAGCGACGCTGGACGAAATCTGGCCGACGCCCGCGAGGCTGGCCGGACCCTGGTTCGCGCAGGATGGTGCCACCCCGACGCCCTGAGTCATGTCAGCGCGCCGGGCTGTCCTCCAGCACGGTCGTACGGAACGCCTCGGCCGGGGGCGACAAAGTGCGATGATGGATCATCCATAGCGAACTGGTGACGGGCGAGGTGAAGCGGCGGTTGACGACATTGTCCACATGCAGCCGCGCCATCGACCGCGCGATCACGGTCGGGCCGAACCCGGCGGAGACGAGGCCCAGCAAGGTCGCCAGGCTGCGCGCCTCATGCGCGATCCGCGGCACGAAGCCCGCCGCCTCGCACTGGGCGAAGAAATGCTCGGTAAAGCCCGCGCCATTGGGCGCGCCATAAAGGACCAGCGGCTCGCCGGCGAGGTCGGTGATGCTGGGATCTTCTTTGCGCAGTGCCAGCGGATGATCGTCGCGCAATGCGAGCAGCATATCCTCGGTCAACAGGCAGTGCGACACCATGTCCTCGGGCAGCACCGGCGGCAGGAAATCGCGCACCAGGCCGATGTCGAGCTGATGGTTGCGCACATTCTCGATCTGCTCGTCGCGCCCCTGTTCGCGCAGGATCAGTTCGACCTGCGGATAAGTCTGGCGAAAGCGATAGAGGGCGCTGGCGATCTGCGGCACGAACGGGCCGGACGCGGTGAAGCCCAGCCCCAGATGGCCGATCTCGCCACGCTGCGCCCGGCGCGCGGTCTGGCTGGCGCGATCCGCCTGCACCAATGTCGCCCGCGCCTCCGGCTCGAACAACCGCCCCGCTTCGGTCAGGCGGACACGGCGGCTGGTGCGGTCGAACAGGCGCACGCCCAGTTCCTCCTCCAGCGCCCGGATCTGCTGGCTGAGTGGCGGTTGCGATATGCCCAGGCGCAGCGCGGCGCGGCCGAAATGCATTTCCTCGGCAACAGTCAGGAAATAGCGGAGATGGCGGAGATCCATTGATCCATTCGTTAGAAATATCGATTATGCCATATTATATATTAGACGCAGAATGTCCAAGGGCGCATGGCCCATCGCGGATGTGGCGGTGGTCCTCATCGTCCCATGGCATTGTGCGCGGATTCGCCCCCGATCCCGCTGCGCGTGTCATATCGCGGCCGACCAGCGGATTGCCGTCACATTCATGAATGCCGTTCATAGGCTCATGCCGCCATGCCGCTCTGGCAACCCGGCCGCAGAACCCGTAAAATAAGGGCATTCCTTCTGGAGAGGCGCCAAATTTTCGCACCCCGGCATCGTTCCGCCGGGAGATGCGCCGGGAGTCGTGAATGATCGGTATCGTCAAGGTTGCCCTGCATCGCCCGCTGACCTTCATTGTCATGGCGATCCTGATCGCGATCGTGGGCATCCTGTCCGCCGCACGCACCCCGGTCGACATGTTCCCCAATATCCGCATCCCGGTGATCGCGGTCGCCTTCCAATATGCCGGCCTGTCGCCCGAGGACATGTCGGGCCGCATCGTCGGCCCTTATGAGCGCGTGCTGACCACCACGGTCAACGACATCGAACATATTGAAAGCCAGTCGCTGCAGGGCATTGGCGTCATCAAGATCTATTTCCAGCCCGGCGCCGACATCCGCACCGCCACCGCGCAGGTGACGTCGATCTCGCAAACCGTGCTACGCCAGATGCCGCCGGGCGTCACCCCGCCGCTGATCCTGAACTATAGCGCGTCGACGGTGCCGATCCTGCAGCTCGCTTTGTCCGGCAAGGGCCTGTCGGAACAGCAATTGTTCGATCTGGGCCAGAACCAGATCCGGCCGCAGCTGGTGACCATCCCCGGCCTCGCCATGCCTTTCCCCTCGGGCGGCAAGCAGCGTCAGGTGCAGATCGACCTCAACCCGCTGGCGCTCCAGTCCAAGGGGCTGTCGGCACAGGATGTCGGCAACGCCATCGCCGCGCAGAACCAGATCAACCCGGCCGGCTTCGTCAAGATCGGCGCGACCCAATATAGCGTCCGCCTGAACAATGCGCCGGAATCGATCGCCGCGCTCAACGACCTGCCGGTCAAGGTGGTGAACGGCGCGACCATCTATATGCGCGATGTCGCCTATGTCCGCGATGGCGCCGGTCCGCAGCAGAATATCGTCCATGTGGAAGGCAGCCGTTCGGCGCTGCTGACCGTGCTGAAAAATGGCAGCACCTCCACCCTCGCCATCGTCGACGGGGTTAAGCAGGCGCTGCCGAAGATTTCGGCCACCCTGCCCGACACACTCAAGATCCTGCCGATCGGCGACCAGTCGCTGTTCGTGAAGGCCGCGGTCGAGGGCGTCATCCATGAAGGCGCGATCGCCGCCGCGCTCACCTCGCTGATGATCCTGCTGTTCCTGGGCAGCTGGCGCTCGACCGTCATCATCGCGCTCTCGATCCCGCTCGCCATCCTGGCGGCGATCGCGGCGCTGGCGATGTTCGGCCAGACCCTCAACGTCATGACGCTGGGCGGCCTCGCGCTGGCGGTCGGCATCCTGGTCGACGACGCGACGGTAACGATCGAGAATATCAACTGGCACCTGGAACAGGGCAAGGGCGTGATCGAGGCGATCCTGGACGGCGCTGCACAGATCGTGACGCCCGCCTTCGTCTCGCTGCTCTGCATCTGCATCGTGTTCGTGCCGATGTTCTTCCTGCCCGGCGTCGCCGGCTTCCTGTTCGTGCCGATGGCGCTGTCGGTGGTGTTCGCGATGATCGCGTCCTTCATCCTGTCGCGCACGCTGGTGCCGACCATGGCGATGTATCTGCTGAAACCGCACCATGTCGGTGACGAGGACGAGCATCTGGCCGGCACCGCGACGTCCAGGAACCCGCTCGTCCGTTTCCAGCGCGGTTTTGAATATCGGTTCGAGAAGGTCCGCACCTCCTATGTCGGGATGCTTTACCGCGCGCTGGGCGCCCGCAAGCCCTTCCTGATCGGCTTCATGGCCGTGGTGGTGCTGTCCTTCGGCCTGCTGCCGTTCCTGGGCAGCAACTTCTTCCCCTCGGTCGATTCCGGCCAGATCGCCATGCATATCCGCGTGCCGGTCGGCGCCCGGATCGAGGATACGGCCGCCCGCTTCGACCAGATCGGACGCGAAGTGCGCAAGATCATCCCGGCCGACCAGCTGGGATCGATCACCGACAATATCGGCCTGCCGGTCAGCTCCATCAACACCGTCTACAACAATAGTGGCACCATCGGTCCGCAGGACGGCGACATGCTGATCGCGCTCAACAAGGGGCATCGTCCGACCGACGAGTTCGTCTCGCAGCTGCGCCGTGAACTGCCGCGCCGCTTCCCCGGCACGACCTTCGCCTTCCTGCCCGCCGACATCACCAGCCAGATCCTGAACTTCGGCGCGCCCGCGCCGATCGACATCCAGATCGCGGGCAAGGATGCGGAGGCGAACCGCGCCTATGCGCAGAAGCTGCTCGCGAAGATCACGACCATTCCGGGCCTGGCCGACGCCCGCATCCAGCAGCCCGGCCGTGCGCCGCAGCTGGACGTCGATGTCGATCGCTCGCGCGTCGGCCAATATGGCCTGACCGAACGTGACGTGACCACCAGCCTTGCCAGCTCGCTGGCCGGCACCTCGCAGACCGCGCCGGTCTTCTTCGTGAACCCGCAGAATGGCGTCCAATATCCGGTCGTCGCGCAGGCCCCTGAATATCTGGTCGGGTCGATGAGCGACCTGTCCAACGTCCCGGTGTCGGGTGCGGGCGCCAGTGCGGTGCAGCCGCTGGGCGGCCTGGCCACCATCGTCCGCTCCAACACCGTGCCGGTCGTGTCGCACTATAATATCGCGCCGGTGCTCGACATCTTCGCCACCACGCAGGGCCGTGACCTGGGCGCGGTGGCGGGCGATATCGATCGGGCGATCAAGTCGCTGAAGGCGGAGGAGCCCAAGGGCGCCACCATCACCATTCGCGGCCAATATGCGACGATGAACACCGCCTTCTCGGGCCTTGGCTTCGGCCTCGCCGGCGCGATCGTGCTCATCTACCTGCTGATCGTCGTCAACTTCCAGAGCTGGGTCGATCCGTTCGTCATCATCACCGCCCTGCCCGCGGCGCTGGCCGGCATCATCTGGATGCTGTTCATGACCGGCACCACCCTGTCGGTGCCGGCGCTGACCGGCGCGATCATGTGCATGGGCGTGGCGACGGCCAACTCGATCCTGGTCGTCAGCTTCGCCCGCGAACGGCTCGCCGAATTGGGGGACGCGACCAAGGCCGCGCTGGAAGCCGGCATGGTCCGCTTCCGCCCGGTGTTGATGACCGCGCTTGCCATGATCATCGGCATGGGCCCGATGGCCCTGGGCCTGGGCGAAGGCGGCGAACAGAATGCCCCGCTGGGCCGCGCCGTCGTCGGCGGCCTGATCTGCGCCACCATCGCCACCCTCTTCTTCGTCCCCACCGTCTTCGCCTTCGTCCATAGCCGCAAGGCTGCGAAGGCCAACAACATGGAAATGCAGCCGAGCCATGTCTGACCATAACAGCATCGAAAATCCCGAGCAGGCCGGCCCCGACAGCGGCACGCTGAAGAAGATCGGCATCGGCGCGGCGGTGGTCGCGCTCGCCGTGGTCGGCGTGGGCGTCGCTTCGCGCATCAGCGCCACCAACGAACTGCGCGAAACCGCCGCCGACGCATCGGTGCCGACCGTCGCGGTCGTGAAGCCAACGATGAATGGCGAGGGCAACGACCTGGTCCTGCCCGGCAATGTGCAGGCCTATAACAGCGCCGCCATCTATGCCCGCACCAATGGCTATGTCCGCCGCTGGCTGGCCGATATCGGCGACCGGGTGCGCGCAGGCCAGCCGCTCGCGATCCTCGACGCGCCCGATCTCGACCAGCAGGTCGCCGCCGCGCAGGCCGATTATCAGACCGCGCTCGCCAACCAGCGCCTCGCCGAAACCACCTCGAAGCGCTGGAGCGCGATGCTAGCGCAGGACGCCGTCTCGCGTCAGGAAGCCGATGAGAAGGCCGGCGATCTTGCCGCCCGCACCGCCTTTTCCAACGCGGCACTCGCCAACGTCAAGCGGCTGAAGGCCCAGCAGGGCTTCACCCGCCTCGCCGCGCCGTTCGACGGCGTCGTCACCAGCCGATCGGCCCAAATCGGCGCGCTGGTGGTGTCCGGCAATGCCGCCGCCCAGCCTTTGTTCACCGTGTCCGACATCCATCGCATGCGCATCTATGTCCGCGTGCCACAGGGCTATTCGGCTTCGGTCCGTCCGGGCATGGGCGCGACCCTGACCCTGCCCGAATATCCCGGCCGCAGCTTCAACGCGACGCTGACCAGCAGCTCGGGCGCGGTCGATGCGCAGTCCGGCGCGGTGCTGGTGCAGTTGCAGGCGGAAAATCCCGACGGCGCGCTGAAGCCCGGCGCCTTCGCCCAGGTCAGCTTCAAGGTCGGTGCCGGCCAGGGCAATGGCATGACCCTGCCGGGCAGCGCGATCCTCTACAGCAACAACGGCCCGAGCGTCGCCGTGGTGGGTGCTGACAATCGCATCACCATGAAGCCGGTCGCCATCGCCCGTGACGAGGGCGCCACGGTGCAGATCGCCAGTGGCCTCAGCCCCAATGACCGGATCGTCGACACCCCGCCGGACGCGATCCGCACCGGCGACATGGTGAAGGTGCAGGCGTCGGCGCCCGCCGGCGGAAAGGGCGCGACGCATGCGCGCTGACCGCCGGATCGGCGGCGCGGGCGTGACATTGGCGGCGGTCTTGCTGGCCGGTTGCTCGATGGCGCCGGCCTATCAGCCGCCCCAGACCAGCGCCCCCGCCGAATATAAGGAAGTGGCGGGCTGGACCGCCGCCCAGCCGGCCGACGCCACGCCGCGCGGCAACTGGTGGGAGGCGTTCAACGATCCCGTCCTCAATGACCTGGAATCCCGCGCCGAGCAGGCCAGCCCCACGCTGGCCGCCGCGCTGGCCCGCTATGACCAGGCGCGCGCCGCCGCGCGGGTGGAAAATGCCGACCTGTTCCCGCAGATCAGTGCCGGCGCCGATGCCAGCCGCCGCCGCGTGTCGGGCAACCGATTCCAGGGCAATGGCAGCGCCGTCACCTATAATGACTATGTGGTGGGCGGTAGCCTCGACTATGAACTCGACCTGTGGGGCCGCATCCGCAACAGCGTGAAGGCGGCGCGGGCCGACGCCGACGCCAGCAATGCCGACCTCGCCTCCGCCCGGCTCAGCCTGCAGGCCGCCGTCGCCGATGCCTATGCGCGGCTGCGCGGGCTGGATGCGCAGGCGGAGTTGCTGCACCAGACGGTCGAAGCCTTCGGCAAGGCCTATGACCTGACCGACCGGCGCCACAAGGGGGGCGTGTCGTCGGGCATCGACGTCAATCGCGCCAAGACGGTGCTGGACAATGCGAAGGCGGACATCTCCGCCATCGCCAATGAACGCGCCGCGACCGAGCATGAGATCGCCGCACTGGTCGGCGCGATCGCGTCGGACTTCAGCATCGCCGCCCGCACCCAGCCGCTTGCCGCGCCGGACGTGCCGACCGGCGCCCCCTCGCAACTGCTGGAGCGTCGCCCCGACATCGCGGCGGCCGAACGGCGCATGTTCGCCGCCAATGCGCGCATCGGCGTCGCCAAGGCGGCATTCTTCCCGACGCTGACGCTGGGCCTGACCGGCGGCTGGGAAACCACCCATGGCGACCTGTTCAGCGCGCCCAACAGCTTCTGGGGCCTGGGTCCGGCATCGGCGCTGCTCAACCTGTTCGACGGCGGCAAGCGCCGCGCACAGGTGAAGATGTCGCGCGCCGAATATGAGGAACTGGCCGCCGGCTATCGCGACACGGTGCTGACCGCTTTCCGCCAGGTCGAGGATGCGGTTGCCGCCAATCATCACCTGTCCGACCAGATCGGCCATCAGCGCAGCGCCGCCGACGCCGCCCAGCGCACCAGCGATCTGGCACTGACCCGCTATCGCGATGGCGCGTCGGACTATCTGGAGGTGGTGACCGCCCAGACCGATGCGCTCGACGCCCAGCGCGCGGTGCTGATCGCGCAGACCCAGCGGATGCGCGCCAGCGTCGCGCTGGTGAAGGCGCTGGGCGGGGCAGCCTGACCTCGCTATTGGGCTGACGACAAAAGACAGGAGCGCCCCATGACCAAGACCGTCCTCATCACCGGCGCCACCGCCGGCATTGGCGAAGCCGCCGTCCGCGCCTTTGCCGCCGATGGCTGGCAGGTGATCGGCACCGGCCGCCGCGCCGATCGGCTGGAAAAGCTGGCCGCCGAAATCGGCGACGCCTTCTGCCCGCTGATATTCGACATGCGCGACGAAGCCGCGATCGACGCGGCGCTGGCCAGCCTGCCCGAAGGCTTTCGTGGCATCGACATGCTGGTCAACAATGCCGGCCTGGCGCTCGGCACCGCGCCAGCCCAGTCGGCCGACCTCGCCCAGTGGCAGCAGATGATCGAGACCAACATCACCGGCCTCGTCACCGTCACCCACAAGCTGTTGCCCGGTCTGGTCGCGCGCAAGGGCGGGATCATCAATCTGAGCTCGGTGGCGGCGACCTATCCCTACACCGGCGGCAATGTCTATGGCGGCACCAAGGCGTTCGTGCGCCAATTTTCGCTCGGCCTGCGGTCGGACCTGCACGGCACCGGCGTGCGCGTCACCTCGATCGAACCGGGCATGGTCGAGACCGAATTCACCCTGGTCCGCACCGGCAGCCAGCAGGCGTCCGACACGCTTTACGGCAATGCCAATCCGATGACCGCGGATGACATCGCCGCCACCCTGCTCTGGGTCGCGAACCAGCCCGCGCATCTCAACATCAACACGCTGGAACTGATGCCGGTGAGCCAGTCCTTCGCCGGCTTCCAGGTCGCGCGCGAAGGCTGAGCCGGACCACTACTCCTCCCCCGTTCGTTTCGAGCTTGTCGAGAAACGCTGCGCATAGGCTTCTCGACAGGCTCGAAGCGAACGGTTTGAGTTAAGCCCGCACCTCGCCCGCCGGGGTCAGTTCGATCGCGTCATAGCCCTTCCAGCGATAGAAGAGCGCGCTGGCGATCCAGCAGGCGATGAACAGGCCGATGATCGCGAAGCCCAGATCGTTGAAATGCTCGCCCAGCGTGGCGGCGACATCCCAGATGCCGCCGGAGAGGCCCAGCTTGTCGCCGAGCAGCGCCAGCGTCTCGATCGTGCCGATGCCGATCGCCACCGCCGCCGACAAAGCGGTGATGACGATATTATAGTAGAGCTTGCGCAGCGGCTTCACGAACGCCCATTGATAGGCGCCCATCATCAGCATGCCGTCGACCGTATCGACCAGCGCCATGCCGGCCGCGAACAGCAGGGGCAGGACCAGCACCGGGCCGAGCGCGAAACCGTCGCTCGCCTGCGCGGCGGACAGGCCCAATATCGCCACTTCGGTCGCGGTGTCGAAGCCCAGGCCAAAGAGGAAGCCGAGCGGCGCCATCTGCCAGGGGCGCGAGATCAGGCGGAAGACCGGACGGAACAGGCGCGATAGCGGCCCGCGCCCGCCGGTCAACATGTCGAGATCCGCCTCGACATAGCTGCCGCCCGCCTGCACCCGGCGGAAGGTCGCCCAGACCTGGCGCAGGATCACGAGGTTCATGATCGCGATGGCGAACAGGAAGGTGGCGGAAATCAGCGTCGCCACCACGCCGCCGGCAGCGCGGAACCGCTCCAGCCCGGCCAGCGCACTGACCGCATAGGCGAGGCCCAGCGCGGCGATCAGCACGATCGCGCTATGGCCGATCGCGAACCACAGGCCCACGGTCAGCGGCCGCTGCCCGTCCTGCATCAGCTTGCGCGTCACATTGTCGATCGCGGCGATATGATCGGCATCGACCGCATGGCGCAGGCCAAGGCCCCAGGCGAGCAGGGCCGTGCCCATCATCACCGGTCGGTCGCCGAACAGGGCGAAGGCCCAGCCCCAGACGGCCAGATTGGCAAGGACGAGCGCCGCGATCAGCGGCACGCTGCGTCGCCGAAGCGACGCCTGCAAAGGGGTGGCGGTCATGCGGTTTCTCCGATCAGGGGCCGCACGGCGCAGGCGCGCCGCCGGCGATTGCGGACACGGCGCAGGTCGCGCCGCAGCTTGGAAAGGCCCATCCATGTCCCCGTCCCGCAAACGAGCGTGACCATGGCGAGCAGCGGCAGGACGATCAGATCCCACCAGGGACGGGTGCGCAGCAGCGGGAAGTCGAGCCGGTGCAGCCCGTCCTGCAGCCAGCGGAAGGCGCGGCCATTGCGGTCGAAGGCGCGGATCAGGCGGCCCGACGCGGGATCGACATAGAGGCGGGTCGCCTGGTCATCGGCCAGGATGACGCGCCACACCGGCAGGGCGACGCTGGCCTTATGGCCATAATAATAGGCGTCTTCCTGCCGCAGCAGGACGATCGAGCCGATCGACGGTCCATCCTGGAGCGCCGCGCGCAGGCCCGCTTCGGACAAAGCAGCGGATCGTCCGGCAGCGTCGAAGCGCTGCGCCTTGCCCGCCCGATCGATCGCCACCAGATGAACGGCACCGGCAACGGGCACCACCTCCAGCCGGACGCTTCCCTGCGGCAAGGCCGGCAGCGCCGCGATCGCCCGGCGCGCATCGCCCCAGGCGAAGTCACCGTTCAGCCGCTGGCGCTGGATCATCATCGCCTCGCTGTCCAGCAGGCCCCAGGGGTTCATCGACAGCAGCCCACTCGCCACCCAGGTCAGCGTCACTATGCCGAAGAACAGCCCGGCCATATGATGCCACCACCACAGGCCGCGATAGGGCGATCCGATGCTGCCGTCGCGGCGACGGCGCAGCCGGGCGATGCCGACCCACAGGCCGGTGATCGTCAGGAAGCAGCCGATCAGCGAGGTCCAGATGACGACCTGGCTCCACAGCGCGCCATCCTGCCGCAGGATCGTGGGATAGAGCCAGTGCGGCACCGCGCCGAGCCAGCCCCAGAAGCGCTGGAAGCGGGTAGTCAGCTGCACCACCTCCCCACTCTTGCCCGAGACATAGGCCTGCGTGCCCGCCGCATCGGCATAATCGACACGATAGAGCGGCGCGTTGCGGCGAAAGGTCTGGACCGTCCACTGGTCCATCTCGGTCCGGGCGACCCGCTCCGGCGGGCCGGCAATGGCGCTGTTGCGGCCGAACTCGGTCGCGATCCTGTGGATATTTTGCGGATCGACCTGCTCGACCGGTTTCCCCGACGCCCAGTCATGGGTGCCGGCGGATACCCGCATCTGCGGGATGGTCCGCGTCGGATCGAGCGCGGGCGTCACGCGCAATACAGGCCGCCCCGCCATCATCTCGATCCGGGCGGCGGACAGCATCATGGTGTCGGGCAGTGTGCCCGCTTGCCCGGCCGACAGGGTGAGGGGCGTGAGCCCCCCAAGCTGCGCGGCCGGTGTCAGGCGCGGATAGTCGACATAAAGCATCACGAAGCCGGACAGGCACCACAGCGTCATGACGGCGCCGATGAGGATGCCCAGCCAGCGATGCAGCAGCAGGACCGGCCGCAACATGGTCAGAAGCTCAGGCCATAGCTGACCCGCAGCGTGCGCGGCACGCCCCGGTAGAAATAGAGGAAGCGGCTGTTGCTGCCGTCCAATACGCCCGCATCGCTGACCGCCGAGCGGTAGCCGGTCGTGGCATAATCCCGGTCGAACAGATTTTCGACATTGATGCCGAACCGGTTGCGCCGCGCCTGGTCCAGCCACAGATGGGCGCCCGCATCGACCACGGCATAATTGCCATAGTTCATCCGGCCAAAGCCCGATGCGGTCGACCAGACATCGCCCACCCAATTGGCCGACAGATTGGCGCCGAAGCGGCCGGTCTGCGGCGCATAGACGATCGCGGCGCGGCCATATTGTTCCGGGTTGCGATCGCGCTGCACCGAACTGCCCTGATTGCGAACACGCGAATATGTGTAGCTGGCAGACAGACCCCAACCGCCGCTCAGGTCGGCGTTCAGCTCCAGCTCGGCACCCCTGGCCCGCACCTTGTCGCGAACGTTGATATAGGTGCCGTCGGGAAAGGCCGGATCATCATAGGTCGTGTCGATCAGGTCGGTGATGCGCCGGTTGAAATAGGTCGCTTTCCACCGGATCGCTCCGCCGGCCAGCGCGCCGCCCAGCGCGGCGTTGAGGTTCAGGCTCTCCTCGGGCTTCAGGTTCGGGTTGCCGACCTCGCAACAGGGATCATTGCCATAAAGCTGCGAGGCGTCGGGCAGCACGAAGGAGGTGCCGCCATTGGCCTCCACGAACAGCGCGTCGCTGACATCATAGCGGCCCGACACGTTCCAGATCGTCTTTTCCGATCCCTTCGCCTTGTTGTAGCGCAGGCCCGCGGCGATCCGCGCCTTGCTCGACAATTCGTCATTGGTGCGCAGCTGGAAGATGCCGGCATGGACCTGTTCATCGGTCGGCGCGATCAGCAGGACGTCGTCGCGGCCGTTGAAGCTCTGGAAATCATAGCCGATCAGCGTGTCGATGCCGCGCAGCATGTTGAGCTGCACCACCGCGCTGCCGCCATAATCCTGATAGCCCCAGAAGGTGCCGGCCGGATAGATGACCTGCGGCGGGCCGGCGGGCACGGGGTTTCGGATCTGGACATAGGCGGTCTTCCAGTCGTGGAAATAGCCCTTGAGGAAGAATTGCACCCCATCCTCGCCGGTATAGTCGAGCCGCAGGCTGGCCACTTCCTCATTGCGGTCGTTGCGGCTTTCCTTGGTCCGCGTCGCGCTGATATTGTCGAGATCGGCCTTGGTATGCTGGTAGAGGGCGTTCAGGCGCAGGTCCGACGCGATATCATATTGATATTTGATGCCCGCCGACCAGAGATCATAGCCGCGCGCGCGATCGGTCGCGCTGGGCTGCATCACGTCATAGGGACGATAGCCGTCCGACTGGCTGCGATTGGCCCAGACCACGAAGCGATGCTGGCCGATCGCGCCGCGAACATAGCCGTCCAGGCTGGTCCCGGCAAAGCTGTCGAGGCTGGCATTGACCTGGCCGCCCAGATCGTCGCTGAAATCGCGGGTGACGACATTGATCACGCCGGCCGCGGCCTGGGTGCCGTAGAACAGGCTTTCGCCCCCTTTCAGCACCTCGATCCGCTCGATCATGCTGGCGGCCATGGTGTCGTTGGGCGACGTGCCGCCATAGAGGCGGTTGTTGAGGCGGATGCCGTCCATCGTCCACAGCACATCCTTGGTGCGCGAACCCTGCAGCGCGATGTCGACATAGCTGAACGGCCCGGACTGCGACCGGATGAACAGGCCCGGCACCGCTTCGAGCGCGCGGGCGGTGTCGATCGCGGCGGCATCGCGGATCTGCGTGTCGGTGACGATCTCGATGGCATGGCCATAGCGCGACAGCTGCTGCGGCAGCGTCTCTTCCAGGCTGGTGCCGGTGACGACGATGCTGTCGCCTTCCCCTTCGTCGGCCAGAGCCGGCGATGCGATGGCAAGCGAAAGGGCCAGCGCGGCCCGTGAAACGATATTGGACTTCATTTATTCCCCCATCCGGCGCCGCGTTCGACGGGCGGGGGCAACCTTCACGAGCGGCACGCGCGCGAACGTCCGACACACGCGCCGGCCGGGCGCCCAAGGGCAACCGACGCGCGTCGTCGCAGCGGCCCCAGCCGCTCGTTCGTCGCTCAGACGGAAGTTACCGTGCCGCGGCCATCCCCTGGACCAAGGCAAGAGCGACCAGACGCCGGCAGGTCTCCTGGCTCACGGGTCATCGCTTGATGCACGGCCTTCCCAGGCCTCGCAGGATTTAGCGTCCGGCCCAGTGGCTGGCGGATCGGTCATTCTGCCGTCCGCACATGTACATCGCGCTCACCGCTTACAGTTGCAGGGACAGCTGCGGATTTGGACAGTCACCCGTCCGCACCGCATTCCCTATTAAGCCCCTTTCGGGACACCGGCGCGATCATGATCCCATGCCGTGCGGCGCGGGATCGGCGGGATCGATAATCGAATATCGGGCGGGCTGCAAGCGCCTCTCAGAACCAGGCGCGCAGGCCGATCACCAGGCTGGTGGCCGACGGCTTATCGCCGGCGGCACGGGCATAATCGGCCGTATCGCCCAGCTTGCGTTCCCAATTGACGCCGACATAGGGCGCAAATTCGCGGGCGATCTCGTAGCGCAGCCGCAGCCCCAGCTCGATATCGGACGGGCCGGCGCCGATCCCCAGTTCGGGCACGGCCTGCGCCGCCAGATTGAACTCGGCAGCGGGCTGCAGGATCAGCCGCTGGGTGATGCGCTGGTCATAGCTCGCCTCCAGCCGCAGATGGGCGTCGCCCCTGGTCGACAGGAAGGCTTCGGCCCCGACCTCGAACCAGTAAGGCGCCAGGCCGTCGATGCCGATCACCGCATAGCTGCGGTCCGGCCCTTCGCCGAAATCCTGCCGCACGCCCGCCTGCAGGTTGAACCAGGGGTCGATCGCCCGGCTGTAGAGCGCCTGCACCTCGGCCCGTTCGAGCGATCCGCCGACCGTCCCCTCACCCTCGCTCTTGACCGCGAAGCGGTTGATGTCGCCGCCGATCCAGCCTTCGCCCTCCCAGGCATAGCCATCAGCGCCCTTGCCGGCGCGATATTCCAGCCGATCGAGCATCCATTGCGAATAGGTCATGCCGCCCCCTTCCGCGATCATCGCCGCGCGGGCGCGGGCCATGGCAGCGGGGTCATAGAGCGCGTCGGCGGCATGATCGGTCGGCACTGTCGGCGGCGTGCCTTGCGGGATGGCGGCGTCGGCAGCCGGCATCTCATGACCCATTGCCCCATGATCCATCTGGCTATGGTCCATCTGGCTATGGTCCATCGTCTGGGCCTGCACCGGCGCGGCGGCGGCGAGCATCAGAAGCGCGACCCTCCTCATGCCGCGTCCTCCCCATGGCGGACCGTCACGACCCGCATCATCCCGGCATGCATGTGCATCAGCATATGGCAGTGGAACGCCCAGTCACCCAGCGCATCGGCGGTAAGGTCGAAGCTGACCTTGCCGCCCGGCAGCACATTCACCGTATGCTTGCGCGGATTATGCGCCGCCTCGCCGGTCACCAGTTCGAAGAAATGGCCGTGCAGATGGATGGGATGCGGCATCATCGTGTCGTTGATCAGGGTCACGCGCACCCGTTCCATATGGCGGAAGGCGATCGGCTCCGCCCCTTCCGACAGCTTCACCCCGTCGAACGACCACATGTATCGTTCCATGTTCGCGGTCAGATGAATGTCGAGCGACCGGGTCGGGGTGCGCAGGTCCGTGTTCGGCGTCAGCGACCGCAGATCGGCATAGGTCAGCACCCGATGGTCGACATCCTCCAGCCCCGTCGGCCGGTCAGCGGTGCGATCGGCCGGCATCGGCGACAGGGTGGCGACGCCCGGCCCCATTTTCACGCCCGGCGCGACCGACTTGTCGCGCATCTTCATGCTATGCCCGCTCATGGCGTCATTGGCCGGCTGGCTGAGGTCGATCACGCCGCCATGGCCCATATCCATGCCGCCCATGTCCATGCCCATGTCCTTCATGCCCAGCAGCGGCCGGGCGCGCCGGGCCGGCACGGGGGCGACCATGCCGACCTGCGGCGCCAGCGTGGCGCGGACCAGGCCCGACCGGTCGATCGCCTCGGCAATCAGGGCATAGGGCTTCGCCTCGCCGGGCTGGACGATCACATCATAGGTTTCGGCAATGCCGATCTGGAACTCGTCGGTCTCGACCGGCTGGACATCCTGCCCGTCGCACTGGACGACGGTCATCGGCAGGCCGGGCAGGCGAACATTGAAATTGGTCATCGCCGACGCGTTGATGATGCGCAGCCGCACCCTCTCGCCCGGCGCGAACAGGCCGGTCCAGTTTTCGGCCGTGCCCATGCCGTTCACCAGATAGCTGTAGGTGGCGCCGGTGACGTCGGAAATATCGGTCGGGTCCATGCGCATCGCGCCCCAGTCGATGCGGTCCTTGAGCCCCTGATCCTTCCCCGCCAGCAGCCCGGCCAGCGTCTGGCGCTGCATGTTGTAATAGCCGCCCATCTGCTTCAGCCTTTGCAGCAGCCTGTGCGGATGAACCGGGCTCCAGTCGGCGAGCAGGATCACATGCTCCCGGTCATAGGCCACCGGATCGACGCCGGCGGGATCGATGATGATCGGCCCGTAAAGGCCCATCGCCTCCTGCATGCCCGAATGGCTGTGATACCAGTAGGTGCCTGCCTGCCGCACCGGAAAGCGATAGGTGAAGGTCTCGCCGAGCATGATGCCGGGGAAGCTGATGCCCGGCACGCCGTCCATCTGGAAGGGCAGGATCAGCCCATGCCAGTGGATCGAGCTATCCTCCTTCAACCGGTTGGTGACGGCGATGTTGACACTCTGCCCCTCGCGCAGGCGGATGAGCGGCGCCGGCGTGCCGCCATTGACGCTGATCGCATGGGCCGATCGGCCGCCGGTCGCAAAATGCCCATCGCCGATGCTGAGCGCGATCGTCTCGCCCGACAGCGCGCCCTGCGCCGCGCCATGCGTGCCGGTGGCCGCCCAGCCGGGCAAGGCCTGTGCCAGTGCAAGCGCCGCGCCGCCCCGGATCAGGCTGCGGCGGTCGAGAGGAAGGGAAGGCAGATCGGTCATACGGGCTTATACGCGCGCGCCGTCGCTTTCCCTCAACATCTCCTGCAATTGCCGGCGGGCACGGTAAAGGCGGGTTTCCACCGCCTTTTCGCTCACCCCCAATATCTGCGCGACCTCGGCCTGGCTCATGCCCTCGATCCCGCGCAGCAAAACCACCTCGCGCAGCGCCACCGGCAATGCCGCCACCGCTGCCTCGATCCGGGCAACGCCAGCGCGGGACTGGGCCGCCTGCTCGGGATCGGGCCCCGCGTCGGCGACATGGGCGGCGTCCTCGATCGGCCGGGCGAAGCTGAAGAAGCGACGGACGGCACGGCGGCGCGCCCAGTCATGGCATTTGTTGATCGTGATCCGCGCGATCCAGCCGCGAAAGGGCCGGCGCCCATCATAGCGGGCGAGCGAGGTAAAGGCGGCGATGAAGCTTTCCTGCACGATGTCCATTGCCGCATCCGCATCGCCGACATGGCCACGCGCCAGCCGATAGACGGCATCGCGGTGCCGCCGCATCAGCGCGCCATAGGCGGCCTGCCGCCCGGCCAGCGCCTGCGCCGCCAGCGTGGCATCATCAGGATCGTCGGCTATCACCCGACAGGCTGGGTCAGCGCCTTGACCACCGCCGCGTCGAACAGCGCGGCCTGATCGGGGCGCAGCACGCCGCGCATCGCGAAGATGTGCTTCAATGTTTCCTTCTGCAATTCCCCCATCGCCTGGTGCGACCGGTCGACCGCCTGGGCGACGCGCGGCCCATAGCCATGTTCGGCGGCGATCGCGGCGGCCAGCCGCTGATTGTCGGCGCGCATTTCCGCGTCGAGCGCGGCCTTGCGCTGCGCGAAGGCGGCTTCCAGATCGGCGATGCGCTGCTTCTGGCCGGCATCCAGGGTCAGCCGATCGTGGAGCAGGGCATGAACCTCATTCTCCACCGGCGGCGCGGGTGCGAGCCAGGTGCGCGCAACCAGCACGGCGGCCAGCGCCGCGGCAAAGGCGACCAGCGCCACCAGCCAATAGCGTTTGCCCATCCTTATCGCTCCAGCAGGCGGAAGGGCGCATAGTCGGACATGCCGATCAGCAGCGGGCCGGGCGCGGCCTGCGCCGGCTGCGCGGGCACGGCGCTGCCGATCCAGCCGATGCCGATCGCCATCACGCCGGCCAGCATCAGGCTGCGCCGCGCGACGCTGCGTTCGCGGCGGCGATCCAGCCCCTGCATCACCGCCTCCTCCAGCCCGTCGAAGCGCGCCGCCGCCGGCGCGTCGCGCAGCCCGGCCAGCATGTCATCCAGATCGTCCATCGTTCCGTCCTTCATGTCCTGCCTGACGATACGCATCCGGCCGACCCATCCCTCGAACAAAATAGCGCGGCGCGTGAGGGATGCGACAGGACAATGCGTATTCCCCTGCAAGACGCGCATTTTTCCGGAGACATCCATGCCCCGCCTGCCCCTGATCGCCGCAGCCTTTGCCCTCACCGCCCTGCCCGGCGCCGCCTTCGCCAGGCCGCAGCTCGTTGCGGCCAGTCCCGCCGCCAATGCCAGCGTCGCCAAGCCGACCCGGCTGACCCTGGGCTTTTCCGAGGCGCTCCAGGCCGATCATAGCAGCATCACGCTCACCATGACCGGCATGCCGGGCATGGCCGATCATCCGCCGATGCCGATCAAGGGCTTCACCACCGCCGTGGCCGCCGATGGCAAGGGCCTGGTCATCACCCTGCCCCGCGCCCTGCCGACCGGCAGCTATGATCTTCAATGGACAGTGATGGGCAACGATCATCAGCCGGTCAGCGGCACATATAGCTTCAAGGTGCGCTGAGGAGGACAAGTACCCGGCTCAACCAGCCCCTTCAGGTCCGAAATGGGTGGAAACAAGACATAGCCCCTCCCTTCCAGGGAGGGGTTGGGGTGGGTTGCGAGCGCAGCGAGCTTCTGCCCTATCGACCGTAGACCGCCGCTACGCGGCGCACCCACCCCCGGCCCCTCCCTGGAAGGGAGGGGAGTAGGAAACGTCAGCTTCTGGTCGCTTCCGGTCACCCGCTTTCCTACTCGGCCCTTCTCTGATCTATCCTGTGGGATGGCCCCGCCCCCTCCATGCCTCCCGGCGTTCACGCGCATCAGCGGTGCAAATCTGTCGCTTCGCTGTCGCCCGACTGTCGCTTCGGCGACGCGTCGGGATGACCCGCATCATGACCCAACCGACGCGTCGCCGTCGCGTGGCAGGCGCGGCATGGGGGCGTTTGCGGTGCATTTCGTCCGAATCCGCGCACGACACTGTGAACTTCGTAGGAGATTTGACTGTCGCGTCGCCGCCGCCCCCGCAGGAGCCGCAAAGCCGCTTGGCATCGGCCCGCCACTCCTGTAGCCATATACCCACATAGGGCGCCATAGCGCCACATAGTGGACATATTCTGGAGAGGGGGCCGATATGGCGACGGGACGGAACGCACGGATGCGCAGGATGATCGGGCGGAGTGCCGCCGGCCTGGCGCTGGCGCTATTGATCGCCCTGCCCGCCCCCACCTTTGCCCAGCCGACCGGCGCGCAGAATTTCGATGCGGGCTGGCGCTTCCATCAGGGCGATGTCGCGACCGCCGAGCAGCCCGGCTTTGCCGATGCAAGCTGGCAGCCGGTCGACCTGCCGCATGACTGGGCGATCGCCGGACCGTTCGACGAACATGCGCCCGCGACCGGATCGGGCGGATTCCTGCCCACCGGCGTCGCCTGGTATCGCAAGCATTTCACCCTGCCGCCCGCCAGCGCCGGCCAGCGCGTCTTCGTCGAATTCGACGGGGTGATGGAACGGTCGGGCGTGTGGATCAACGGCCAGCATGTCGGCCATCGGCCGAGCGGCTATGCCAGCTTCCGCTACGAGGTCACCCAGCATCTGAAACCCGCCGGGCAGGAGAATGTGCTGGCGGTACGCGCCGACACCTCCGCCCAGCCCGCCTCGCGCTGGTATGCGGGCGGCGGCATCTATCGCCATGTCCGCATCCTCACCCTGGGCGACGTCCATGCCGAAACATGGGGCAGCACGGTGCGGGTAGCAAAGCTGGACGCGAAAAGCGCGGACCTTGCCATCGGCAGCAGCGTGATGAACCAGGGCAGCGCCCCGGTCGAGGCGCGGCTGGAGGCGGTGATCGAGGGGCCGGACGGCCGCAGCCTCGCGACCTTCACCGGCCAGAGCATCAGCCTGCCCGCCGGGCGCGCGACCCAGATGGATGTCAGCGGCACCCTGGCCGATCCGCGCCGCTGGGACATTGGCGACCCGGCGATGCATCAGGCGCTGCTGCGCGTCCGCGCGACCGACGGGCGGCTGCTCTATGAGGAACGCGTCCCCTTCGGCATTCGTGATGCCAGATTCGAGGCGGCGAGCGGTTTCTGGCTGAATGGCCGCAACATCAAGCTGAAGGGCGTGGCGATCCATGCCGATGGCGGGCCGTTCGGCATGGCGGTGCCGCTCGCCGTCTATGAACGCCGGCTCAAGGGGCTGATGGCGCTGGGCGTCAATGCGGTGCGCACCGCCCATCATCCCTTCTCGCCCGAATTTCTCGACCTGTGCGACCGGCTTGGCCTGATCGTCATGAACGAGGGCTTCGACATGTGGACGGTGGCGAAGAATCCGCAGGATTATCATCTCTATTTCACCGACTGGTCGTCGATCGACGCGCGCGATTTCGTGCGGCGCGATCGCAACCATCCCAGCATCGTCATCTGGTCGATCGGCAACGAGATTCACGATACGCCCTATCCGCTGGTGGCGCAGTCGATCATCACCCGGTTGCAGGACATCTTCCATGCCGAGGATCCGACCCGGCCGATGACGATGGCGCTGTTCCGCCCCAACACCACCCATGATTATGACAATGGCACCGCCGACCTGCTGGACGTGGTGGGCCAGAATTATCGCGAGAATGAACTGGCCAAGGCGCATGCCGACAAGCCCAGCCGCAAGATCATCGGCACGGAGAACAGCAAGAACCGGTCAAGCTGGCTCGTGGTGCGGGACGACCCGGCCTATGCCGGCATGTTCCTGTGGACCGGCGTCGACTATCTGGGCGAGGCGGACCGGGCCGGCTGGCCGGCGATCAGCAACCCGTCCGGTCTGGTCGACCGGGTCGACGGGGTGAAGCCGATCGGCTGGGAACGGGCGAGCTGGTGGTCGGAAAAACCGGTCGTGAAGCTGGCCCGGCGCGTGACCGAAGTGATCGACATCAGCGAGATGCCGACCATGGTCGGCATCGCCCTGCCCCAGCCCAAGGGGCCGGGCGCGCTGGCCGACTGGTCGCCCGACAATCGCGCCGCGCACAAGGAAAAGGTCGAGGTCTATAGCAATAGCGACGCGGTCGAGCTGTTCCTCAACGGCCGGTCGCTGGGGCGCAAGCCGCGCAACGCGGACGACAGCGCGATCACATGGGACGTCGACTATGCGCCGGGCGAGTTGCGCGCGGTCGGCTATCGCGGCGGCGCAAAGGTGGCGGAGGACATGCTGCGCAGCGCTGGCGCCCCCGCCGCGATCCGGCTGGTGCCGGAGGCCAAGGAGGTCGGCGGCGGTTTCGACGATGTCGTCGCGGTGCGGGCCGAGGTGGTGGACGCGAAGGGCGTGCTGGTGCCCGGCGCCACGCCGCTGCTGAGCGCGACGGTATCGGGGCCGGGCCGCGTCGTCGCCTTCGACAATGGCAGCGTCACCGACCATACCGCCTTTTCCTCACCACAGCGGGCGGCGGTGGGCGGCAAGGCGGTCGCCTTCCTGCGCGGCACCGGCAAGCCGGGCGCAATCACGCTACAGGTCAGCGCGCCGGGGCTGAAAACCGGCCGCATCAGCCTGCAGGGCGAGAAGGATTAGGCCGATCGTCGCCCGGTCGCGTCGATGCAGGGGACCGCGCCGCTGGACAGCGACAGGGCGCGAACCTTGTAGCGCAGCGCCAGTTCATTGTGCGCAGCAATCACGCACACCGCGTCGCCGCGCGCACGGGCTTCGTCGGCTTTGCGCGTCTCGTCGCGCGACCGGCGAAACAGATAGGCAGCATCCGTGATCACGTCCATCGAACCGACTCCGCTTGATTGCCATGCAACCTATCAGCCGCCGGAAGCGCCGTCCTAGACATGGATCAATTTTCGCGGTCGTCGGCGCCCGTTTATCCGCCGAAGCGGAAGCGCAGGCGCGCGCCATACATTTGCGGCTCGCCCAGCGTCGCCGTCTCGAAATTGACGCTGGGCGAGCCCAGCCCGGCGATGAAGCTGTAATATTTTTCCTTGGTCACATTGGTCATGAACAGGCTGAGGTCGATGGGGGCGCCGGCGATATTGTTCCAGCTGGCGTTGAGGTTCAGCAGATCGAGCGGCGCCAGCGTGCTGAGCGCGGCGATCGACGGATCGGGATTGGTGCGGTCGGTATAGTTGACCAGCATCGATGACCGATGGGTGAAGGTCGCGCCGAAGGAGATGCGGCCGATCTTCTCCTCGTCCAGCGGCAGGGTGTAGGTGCCGCTGACCGTGACCTTGTGGCGCGGCGACAGCACTTCGGGATCGCCGGGCTGGAACGGCGCGGCCAGGATATAATTGGGGTCGTTGAAGCTGGAGAAATCGGGCACCGATTTGATCTTGGTGCGCAAATAGCTGTAGCCGCCGGTCAGCACCAGTCCCTGGAACGGGGTGAGCGAGGCATCGGCCTCCAGCCCCCATATCTCCGACTTGCCGGCATTGACCGGCGCGGCGGTGGACGCCTGCCCCGACAGCGGCCGCGCATTGAAGCCGACCTGCAATTGCTGGTTGGAAAAATCATTATAGAAACCGGCCAGGTTGAAGGTGCCGCGCAGCGCCCCGCCAAAGCTGGTCTTGAGGCCCAGCTCATAGCTGTCCACCTTTTCCGGCTCGACGATGTTGAGCGGCGCGGTGATATTGGGGACGATCGTGCCGGCGCGATAGCCGCGCGCATATTTGGCGTAGAGCAATATGTCCTGGGTCGGGTTGTAATCCAGGTCGACCAGCCAGGTCGGCTTTTCCGACGACTGGTAATAATGCGACACGCAATTGGTCGCCGCCGCCTGCGGATTGGTGCAGCGATAGGGTGCGGCCGGATTGAAGGCGCCATATTGCGGCGGATAGGCGACGATATAGGTGCGCTGGTCGCTGACATTGCGCGAATGATCCCAGGTGTAGCGGAAACCACCGGTCAGTTTCAGCTGATCGGTCAGCGCATAGGTCGCCTGCGCATAAAGGCCGACATTGTGGAAATTGGTGCGCCCCGCCGTGTAATTGACGGTGCCGGCATGAATCGGCTTGGCGATATCCGGGATGGTCGGATCAAGATTGGACAGGAAGCCCATCGGATCGGTGCATTGCAGGGTGGCGGAATCGGTGCAGGACGCCAGGAAGGGCGACTGGCTGCCGCTCATGCCCAGCGGTTCGCTGACCTCCAGATAGGCGCCCGCCTGCCAATTGAGCCGGCCATCGCCCGAGCGCCCCTGCACTTGCAGTTCCTCGGTAAAGGTCGACTGGTTGGCGGTATAGCCGCCCGGTATCGACATCACCGTGGTGAAGGGCAGATGATAGCTGCCCAGCGCGGCGAGGAAGGGATTGATCGCGGCGAAATCGACGACGAAATCGGTGCCGAACAGCGGCGCATTCATGCGCTGCTTCAACTGGGCGTAGCTGACGATATTCTTGACCGTCAGCGTGTCGCTCGCCTGCCAGCTGGTGGTGTTGATCAGTTGCCACTGCTCGGTCCTGGAATAGGGATCCTCCAGTGACTGCATGACGTCATAGAAACCGCTACCCTGGCGCAGCAACTGGCCATAGGCGAGCTGACCCAGCCCCTCCGGCGCGGCCGCGACCAGCTTCTGGATCGGGCCATTATTGCTGGAATCGCTGTAAGAGAGGATGGTGTAGTTTTCGAGATCGGGGGTCAGATCGACGACCAGGCTGGCGCGCAGCGCGATATAATCGACATCGCCGAACCGATCGGGGCCGATGCCGCTGCCGTTGCGCATATAGCCGTCGCGCTTCTGCCGGTCGACGCCGATGCGCATCCGCGCGCGATCGCCGAGCGGCGCGTTGACCACCGCCTGGCCGCGCCACATGTCATAATTGCCGACCGATCCTTCGACATAGCCGGAAAATTCGTCGGTCGGCTTCTGCGGCACCAGCAGGATCGCGCCACCGGTGGTGTTGCGACCGAACAGGGTGCCCTGCGGTCCTTTCAATATCTGGACATTCTGAAGGTCGAAAAAGGCGCCCGGCCCGGCACCATCGCCCGAAGGCAGGCCGTTGGAGGCGCCGCGCGGCGCGACCACATCAGCGAAATAGACGCCGACCGAGGGCGCGGTGCCGATATCCTGGGCAAAGCCGCGGATGGCGAAACTGCTATTCTCGCTGCCGAAATTGCCATTGGCGGACAGCGAGGGGGTATAGGCGGCCAGATCCTGCGCATTGACGACATTGCGGTTGGCCAGTTCTTCCTGATTGAACACGGTGATCGAGATCGGCACGTCCTGCAGCCGTTCCTCGGTCCGGCGAGCGGTGACGATGATGTCCTGGGTCACGCTGGCCCTGTCCTGAGCCTTATCCTGCGCCTGGGCCTCGATCGGCAGGGTGGGCAGAGTCGCGCAGGCGCAGAAAAGCAACGTCCGGAAACGGCGTGTCATGGCATCCTCCCATCCAGACCGCGCGGCCCTTATATGCTGGATCGACCGTCACGGCGTCGAGCGCCGCACAGACGGCGCCCATCCCTTTCATCATCGTCGCAGCTGTTGTCCCGGACACAATGATTGCAGGCGCACAGGCTTTTGATCGACGAAGATGTGATACAGGTTATTTCATAAATCCGGAGGAAGGGGCCTGTCAATCGGCACCGATCGCGCCGCGCAACAGTCCGGAAATGCAACGGGACTGGACCCTGATCACCCCTGAAGTTAAGAATGGTCCGCATTATCCTTAAGGAACGGACCGGTCTCTCTTGCTTGGCGGCGTGCATTTCGATCTCAACAGCCTGGTGATACTGGGCCTGTTGCTGCGCACGAAAAGCGTCACGCGCACCGCCCAGCAACTGGGCGTCAGCCAACCATCGGTCAGCCGGTCGCTGGCGCAGTTGCGCAGCCTGCTTGGCGATCCGCTGCTGGTGCGGACCGCCGGCGGCATGGAACTGACCCGGCGGGCCGAGGAACTGGCGCCGTCCTTGCAGGACTGGCTGGCGACAACCGCCGGCCTGCTGGAGCCGCCCCGTTTCGATCCAGCGACGCTCGATCGCCGATTCCGCGTCGCATCAACCGATTTCGGCGTCGCCGCCGTGGTCGCGCCGACCCTGCCGCATATCGGCCGCGCGGCACCATTGGCGGCGATCGACATCGTGCCTTTGACCGGCGACATGGTGGCGCGGCTGACCGCGGGCGAGATCGACCTCATCATCAGCGGACTCGATCCCGATCCGGCTCAGACCTATGAGCGTTTCCTGTTCACCGAAACGTTCAGCTGCGTCGTCGATCGCCATCACAAGCTGGCGGCGCATCCGACCGACCGGTCCCTGTCGGTCGAGGATTTCCTGTCCTGCCCGCATATCAGCTTCGTCGTCAGCGACAGCGGCTTCGACCGGATCGAACTGCGCCTGGGCGATCTGGCGCCGCGCCGGCGGGTGATCGCCCGCCTGCCCTATTTCCAGGCGGCACCGCACATGATCCGGGGATCGGACGCGCTGATGACGCTGCCGACGCGCGCGGCCGAGGCAATCGCCCGGACCCATGACCTGGCCTGCCTGCCCGCGCCGGACCTGGTCGGCACCTTCGGCTATCGGCTGCTATGGAACGAACGGTCGCATCGCGATCCGGCCATCGCCTGGCTGTGCGACATGTTCGCCGACCATTGCGGCAGCGACGCAGCCCTGCCCCATAGCAAGGCCGCATAAGCCTTATCCGATATCGATATTTGGCGCCGCCCCGCGCTTCTGGCAACGGCCACTTGCAATTGACAATCGATCGCAAATGAACCCGCCATGATATTCGTTCCACCGATCGGGCCCGGCCCGCACCACTGATTTCCGGCACCCGTCCGGCCGGGTGGCTGGCGGGTGCCCGTCTAGCCAGAACAGGGGATTTCCATGCCATCCATCCATTTGCTGCGGGCGACCGCGGCCCTTGTCGCGCTGACCAGCGCACAGCAGGCGCTGGCGGCCGAGGCCGACCAGGATTCCAACCAGATCGTCGTCACCGCCGCCGGCCGCGAACAGGAGGTCCGCGACGCGCCGGCCTCGATCAGCGTCATCACCCGCGAGACGCTGGACGCCATGCCCTATCGCGAAGTGACCGATGCGCTGATGGAAATCCCCGGCGTCACCGTCACGCCGGGCGAAGGCAATAGCCGCGACATCTCGATCCGCGGCATGGCGCCGCAATATACGCTGATCCTGGTCGACGGTAAGCGGCTGTCGTCGCGCGAATCCCGCACCAATGGCGGCAATGTCAGCGAAGGTGGCCTGCTGCCGCCGCTCGAAGCGATCGAGCGGATCGAGGTGGTGCGTGGCCCCATGTCCTCGCTCTACGGATCGGACGCGATGGGCGGCGTCGTCAACATCATCACCCGCCGGATCAGCGACCATTGGCGCGGCAGCGCGCGCGTCAACGGCACGATGCAGCTGGCGGACAATTTCGGCAATTATACCGACGGCAATTTCTATCTGTCCGGCCCGGTGACCAACGGCATCGGCCTGCAACTGCAGGGATCTATGAACCGGCGCGAGGGCGACACGGAAATCGGCGGCACGCCCGAGCGGCATGATGACAGCCTGGCCGGCAAGCTGGGCTTCAACCTCAGCGCCAACCACCAGATCCTGCTGGAGGGCGGCTATTATCGGCAGAAGGTGATCGAGGTTACCGGCGAGACGACCGAGACGTCGGCGACCGCGCCGCTCGGCACCGAAACCACCCAGACCCAGAAGCGCAAGGTCGCATCGATCAGCCATAGCGGCCAGTGGGGCTTCGCCAGTTCCGAATCCTATCTGCAATATGAGGATGCCGAACATGTCGAGGCGCAGAAGCGGATCAAGAACACCGTCGGCCAGAGCCTGTGGGTCATCCCGCTGCCGTCCAACACGCTGACCGTCGGCGGTTTCTATCGCTATGAGGATCTGTCCGACCTGACCGGCAACCTCTTGTCGGGATCGACCACCACCGGCACCACCCGTACCAGCTGGGCGCTGTTTGCCGAAAATGAGCTGAAGCTGCTCGACGGGCTGGCGCTGACCGGCGGCATCCGCATGGACCATGACGAACAATATGGCGTCCACTGGACCCCGCGCGTCTATGCGGTGTGGAACATCACCCCGTCCCTGACGCTGAAGGGCGGTTATTCGCAGGGCTTCCGCGCGCCGAGCCTGCGCCAGACGATTCCCGACTGGGGCCAGACCAGCCGTGGCGGCACCATCTATGGCAATCCCGACCTAGAAGCCGAAACCTCCCGCACGATCGAGGCTGCCCTGCTCTTCTCGCGGAATGGCTTCAACGCCAGCGTCACTGCCTATGACACCCGCTTCAACGACAAGATCACGCGCGTGACCTGCGAAGTGGCGGGGGCCTGGTGTGTCGATGAACCGCTCAGCTCGATCGGCCGTCCTCCCACGACCTATGTCAATGTCGACAAAGCGCGGGTACGCGGCGTCGAAGTCTCGGTCGACGTGCCGCTGACCCACACGCTGCGGCTCAACGCCACCGGCACGCTGACGGATTCGGAACAGTTGAGCGGCGCCAATATCGGCGCGGCGCTCAACGACACGCCCAAGCAGCAGGCCAGCGCCTCGCTCAACTGGCGCCCGGACAAGCGCTTCTCCGCCTTCGTGCGCGCCGTCTATCGCGGCGAGGAAGCCGTGACCGAGGCGCAGATCAGCGGCAATAATATCGTCTCGCCCGACTATACGGTGGTGGACATGGGCGCATCCTACAAGATCACGCCCGCCTTCACCGTCCATGCCGGGGTGCAGAACCTGCTCGACAAGCGGCTCGACTATGACATGGCGGGCTATCTGATCGACCCGGCCCGTGTCTGGATGGGCGTGGGCGTGCGCTTCTGATCCGACGTGCGATCGCCGGCCTGGTGAGGTCCGGGCCGGCGATCAGACCGCGACGCTGAAGCGCGTTTCGGCCGGGCGCAGATAGGCATCGAAACAGGCGGCGATGGACCGGGCATAGGGTGCCGCGCCGGGTTGCAGCAGCAACTCGTCCCCCTCCCGCCGGAGCAGGCCGATCCGCTCGAACCGGTCGAGCAGCGCCGGTTCGGCAAGGTCGCCACAGGCCGCCCGACCGTCGCACAGCAGCCGTTCGATCAACGCGCCCCGCCGCTGGTCGTCGGCACTGCGCCGCACCCCACGGGCGGCGGGCAGCCGATGATTCGACAGCGCTTCACGATAGGCGCCGGCATTCTTCTCATTCTGGACGATCAGGTCGGGAAACTGGCTGATCGCGCTCGCGCCCATGCCGATCAGCGCATCGCTGTCATCCTCGGTAAAGCCCTGGAAATTGCGGCGCAGCCGTCCGGCAGCGGCGGCCACGGCGAGCGGATCGTCGGGCAGCGCGAAATGATCAAAGCCGATCGCCTGATAGCCGGCCGTCGTCAGCATCGCATGGCCCAGCTTCGCCATCGCAAAGCGCTGTTCGACGCCCGGCAATTCGGTCGCGTCGATCCGCCGCTGGCGCGGCAGCAGGCGCGGCATATGGGCATAGCCGAACAGCGCAATGCGCGAGGGGGACAGGCGAATGCTGTCCTCCAGGGTCTGCGCCAGATCCGCCTCGCTCTGCCCCGGCAGGCCATACATCAGGTCGAAACCCACCTGGATGCGCGCACGGGCCAGCGCGCCGACGGCCATCGCCACCGTCTCGGCCGGCTGCACCCGGCCGATCCGCTGCTGCACATGGGTGGCAAAGGTCTGCACCCCCAGATTGACGCGGGTCACCCCAACCTTGGCCATGGCGTCGATCCAGGCCCGGTCGATCCGGCGCGGGTCCAGCTCCACCGACATCGCCGCCGCGCTGGCGTCGAAGCAGAGCAGCAACTGATGATTGAGCCGGACCCAGTCGATCAGCGGCAGGGAATTGGGACTGCCGCCGCCAAAGGCGACATGGGTGACGCGGCCACGCCCGCCCAGCCGCGCCGAGACCAGCGCCATTTCCCGCTCCAGCGCATCGACATAGGCGGACAGGCGGCGGGGCCGGGTCGCCGCCCCGGTATTACACCCGCAATACCAGCAAATGTCATGGCAATAGGGGATATGGACATAGAGCGACAGGCGCGCGTCCGCCGACATCGCGTCCAGCCGCTGCGCCATGTCGGCCGCGCCGACATCCTCGCCGAACTGGGCAGCGGTCGGATAGCTGGTGTAGCGCGGCACCGGCGCGGCGAGCAGGTCGGGATGATAGCGGAACATGGCGTCCCGCCTGCCATGGTGCCCGATGCCGAACATTGCGCAGGATCAAATCGCCGATTGCGCCGCATCAAGGAAGGCCGCTCCGATCGGGAGCAGAGCGCCATCACTGACCCACGATCAGGGATGGAGAAAAGACATGCACTTGAAAAAGATGATGATTGTCGCCGCGATGGGCGCCATGGGCACGGCGCTGGTCGCTGCCCCGGCCCAGGCCAAGCAGGGCGACGTGCTGGTGCGCGTGCGCGGCATCATGGTCGCCCCCACCGAAAAGAGCGGCAGCATCCTGCCCGGCTTCCCTGGCGAGAAGGTGTCGGTGAACAACGGCATCGCGCCCGAAGTCGACGTCACCTACATGGCGACCGACCATATCGGTTTCGAACTGATCGCCGCGACCACCAAGCATAGCGCCAGTGGCCGCAGCGGCACCACCGGCGGGATCGGCAAGCTGGCCTCCACCTGGGTGCTGCCGCCGACGCTGACGATGCAATATCACCCGATCGTCGAGGGCCATGTCCGCCCCTATATCGGTGCCGGCGTCAATTATACGCTGTTCTACAACGAGGATGCGTCGAGCGGGCTGGAGGATGCGGTCGGCAAGACCAAGGTTCATATGTCCGACAGCTTCGGCTGGGCCGGCCAGGTCGGCGTCGACATCGACCTCAACGACAAGATCTTCCTCAACCTCGACGTCAAATATATCGACATCGACACCAAGGTGCGGCTGACCACGGCCGCGGCCGGCACCCAGAACGTCAAGGTATCGCTCGATCCCTTCGTGTTCGGCGTGGGCGTCGGCATGCGCTTCTGATCCTCCGGGGGGTGGACCAGAAGGAAGGGGCCGGAGCGGATCGCCGCTCCGGCCCCTTCATCATTTCACCAGCGATGCGATCAGAAACGCTTTTCCAGGATCAGCAGCGACGGCTCGTCATCGACGCTGCGCGCAACAAAGCCCTGTTCGCGCTCCAGTTCGATCGCGGCATGATTGGCGCGGCTCTCGATCGCCTGGAGCAGACCGACGCCCATTTCCTGCGCGCGGTCGGTGGCGTGGCGCAGCATGCTCCAGCCCACGCCCTTGCCGCGATGGTCGGCGCGCACCGAAATCGCGACTTCGGCGCGGGTCCGGTCGGGATCGGCGGCCAGGGTCGCGGCGGCCAGTATGGCCCCCTTCTCGTCGGTCGCCAGGAAGGTCTCGCAATTGTCGGGGTCGCCATGGATCAGATCATGAATCTGCCCGGCGCTGACGCCCGGCGCGCTGCTGAGGAAGCGGAAGCGGCGATCATCATCGGACACGGCCGAAAAGAAATGGGCCAGCGCCTTGGCATCGCCATCCTGCGCCGGACGCACCTGGACGCGAATACCGGTGCGGGTTTCCAGAATATCCTTGTCGGTCATGAAGAAGGCATCCCTTGCTATGATCGTTGCCCCCCGAATGTGCCATCGGATCGGCGATCGAAATAGGGAAATTTGCGGATAGAGACGAGCCGAGCGGGCTACTAGTCAGGATGACGATCATGCGGCGCTGCATCGGCGCCCTCTTGTCGGGACATGTTCGATGAAGACCATATTGCTGCACATCCGCGCGGACAACGGCATGGAAAGCCGGCTGCAGGCCGCGTTCGACCTGTCGCGCGCGACCGGCGCCCATATCAGTTGTCTGCAGATCGCGCCGCTGCCCGAACTGGTCGCCGCCGATCTTTATGGCAGCGGCTATCTGGTGCCCGAGGCGATCGATGCGGTGCGCCGTCAGGACGAGGAAATGCGGCGCGCCCTGGAGGAAAGGCTGCGGCGCGAGGGCATGGCGTGGGACTGGCATTATCGCAGCGGCGACCTGGTCCAGGGCCTGCTGGAAACCGGCCGCCTGGCCGACGCGATGCTCGTTTCCCTGCCGCCGCCGGGCCGCCGGCAGGCCGATGATCCGGCGCCGATCGTCGCCGACCTGGCGGTCAACAGCCGCGCCCCGGTGCTGGCGATCCCGAGCATGGCCAAGGGCTTTCGCTGCACCGGCCGGGCCATGGTCGCCTGGGACGGATCGCATGAGGCGGCGTCGGCGCTGACCGCGAGCCGCACCCTGTTGCGGGTGGCGAGCGAGGTCCATGTCGTCACCGTGGACGAGCGGTCGAAGCGCGACTTCCCGCCGACCGACGCGGCCGAATATCTCTCGCGCCACGGCATCGCGGTCGAGATTCACGAATGGCCGCGCAAGGATCGCAGCGTGGAAGAAGCGCTGTCCCATGCCTGCCAGGAACTGTCGATCGACTGGATGGTGATGGGTGCCTTTGGCCACAGCCGGCTGCGGGAAACCATTTTTGGCGGCGTAACCCGCTATATTCTGGCCGAAACACGGGTTCCGCTCTTGCTGGCGCACTGATTTACGGTCAGTGATCGGACATGGCGTTCAACGATGGCGATCCGCAGGATAATGCGACCAGCCGGGAACAGGCTCTGCTGGGATCGATCCTGGCAACGGTGCCCGATGCGCTGATCGTGATCGACGCGACCGGGCATATCGTCTCGTTCAGCCCGGCCGCCCAGCGCATGTTCCAATATGCCGAGGCCGATGTGCTGGGCCGCAATGTCGCGATGCTGATGCCCTCGCCCGATCGCGAGCGCCATGATTCCTACCTGCAACATTATCATGACACCGGCGAGAAGCGGATCATCGGCATCGGCCGACTGACCACCGCGCGCCGGCGCGATGGTTCCACCTTTCCGATCGAGCTGGCGGTCGGCGAAGTGCAGGACCATGGCGAAAAGCTGTTTACCGGCTTCGTGCGCGACCTGACCGATCGGCAGAAGGCCGAGCGCCGCCTGCAGGATCTGCAGGCTGAACTGAGCCATGCCGCCCGCGTCACGGCGATGGGCACGCTGGCTGCGGCGCTGGCGCATGAACTGAACCAGCCGCTGACCGCGATCGCCAATTATATGGAGGCAGGCCGCGACCTGCTGCGCACCGATGCGCCGGTCGACCGCGACTTGCTGGGAGAGGCGATGGACGAAGCCGCGCGCCAGGCGATGCGCGCGGGCCAGATCATCCGGTCGCTGCGGGAGTTCATCCGTCGCGGCGAAGCCGATCGCCAGGCCGAACCGGCGGCCACGCTGCTGGCCGAGGGGGTCGCGCTGGCCTTCATCGGCATCGACAGCCGGGGCATCGACATGGACATCGTCGTCGACCCGCGCGTCGGCCGGGTGATCGCCAATCGCGTGCAGGTGCAGCAGGTCATCATCAACCTGGTGCGCAACGCGGTCGAGGCGATGGACGGCCGCAACCGCCGCATCCTGCGCCTGTCGGCGGTGCCGGCCGAGGACGGACAGGTCGAGCTCATCATCGCCGATAGTGGCCCCGGCCTCGATCCGGCGGTCGCGCGATCGCTCTTCACCCCGTTCAGCACGACCAAACCCGCCGGCATGGGCGTGGGCCTGTCGATCAGCCGCACCATCGTCGAGGGGCATGGCGGACGGATCTGGGCCGATACCTCGCACTGGGGCGGCGTCGCCTTCCACTTCACTCTCGATTCTGCGGACCGCCTGCCATGAGCCTGCCCACCGACCAGCCCATCCATGTCGTCGATGATGACGAGGCGATCCGCCGGTCGCTCTCCTTCATGCTCAAGACCAGCGGCTTTTCAGTGCGGCTCTTCTCGGGCGGCACCGAATTCCTGAAGGAAGTCGGGACGCTGGAGGGCGGCTGCGTGCTGCTGGACGTGCGCATGCCCGACATTGATGGACTGGAAGTGCAGCGCGAACTGCGCGCGCGCGGCATGATGCTGCCGGTCATCATCATGACCGGCCATGGCGATGTCGGCATGGCGGTCGCCGCGATGAAGGCCGGCGCCACCGATTTCATCGAAAAGCCGTTCGAGAAGGCGGCATTGCTCGCCGCGATCGAAGCCGCCTGCGCGCAGGCAAGCGCCGACCAGGGCCGCAACAGCCAGCGCGAGACTGCCCGCGCCCGGCTCAACATCCTGACCGATCGGGAACGCGAAGTGCTCAAGGGCCTGGTCGACGGCCTGCCCAACAAGACGATCGCCTATGACCTGGGCATCAGCCCGCGCACGGTGGAGATTCATCGCGCCAATCTGATGCAGAAGCTGCAGGTCCACAGCCTGTCGGAAACGCTGCGCATCGCCTTCCAGGCGGGGCTCGAATAGGACAGAAAGTCCTATAGGGGATTTACGGATAGTGCCCGCCCCGCCGCCGCGCCAAGCAGCGGTCATGAACATGCATTTTGATCTCGCGCAAACCCTGCCCGGCGGCATGCCCGTTCCTGCCCCCTGCTCCGACGCCAGCTTCTGCCAGCGCTGCGAGGTGCGCGACCGCGCCATCTGCGCCACGCTGGAAGAGGATGAGCGCGGCGCGCTCAATCGCCTGGGCCGGCGCGTCACGATCGCGGCGGGGCAGACGGTGATGTGGGAAGGCGACGACGCCACCATCGTCGCCAATGTGATCGACGGCACGCTCAAATTGTCGGCCTCGACCGGCGACGGGCGCGAGCAGATTGTCGGCGTGGTCTATCCGTCCGACTTCATCGGCCGCCCCTTCGGCCGCAGCACGCCGCACAGCGTCACGGCGCTCACCGACGCCCGCCTGTGCCTCTTCACCCGCGGCGCCTTTGACGGCTTTGCCCGCGAGCATCCCGAGCTGGAGCATCGGCTGCTGCAACGCACGCTCGACGATCTCGACCGGGCGCGCAGCTGGATGCTGCTGCTCGGCCGCAAGAATGCGCGCGAGAAGATCGCGACCTTCCTGCTCGACATGTCGCGCCGGCTGGCCCGCGAAGGCCAGCCCCCGCTCGACCGGTTCGACCTGCCGCTGTCGCGCCAGCAGATCGCCGACGTGCTGGGCCTGACGATCGAGACGGTGAGCCGGCAACTGACCGACCTCAAGCGCATCGGCATCATCGCCCTGCCCGGCCGCCGCATGGTGGAAATCCGGGATCGCGCGGCGCTGCTGGACTGTAGCGAAGCGGCCTGAGCCCGCCGCTCCGGGCATGCCCGGCCTATTTGCCCCGATCATCCTGCAATCGGGATCGCCCCTCTTCATCTTGCCGGCCGCTTGTTCTATGGCCGCAGGCCTGATTGCCGAGGGAATGCCATTTTGATCCTGGACCTTGTCGCCGCCGCTTCGAGCGCCATCCGCTTCGACCAGCTGGGGCTCAGCCCCGTCGCCCTGGACCTGGGCTTCTTCACGCTCAAATGGTATAGCCTGGCCTATCTGGCCGGCATCCTGATCGGCTACTGGTATCTGTTGAAGCTCATTGCCCAGCCCGGTTCGCCGATGGCGCGGCGCCATGCCGACGACATGATCTTCTATGCGACGCTGGGCATCATCATCGGCGGCCGGCTCGCCTATGTCTTCTTCTACCAGCCCGAAATCCTCCAGCATCCGCTGGACATCTTCAAGCTGTGGAATGGCGGCATGTCCTTCCATGGCGGCGCGGCGGGCGTATCGCTCGGTATCCTCTACATGGCGCGCAAGGAGAAGCTGAGCTGGCTGCGCATCCATGACTATGTCGCCTGCGTGGTGCCCTTCGGCCTGTTCTTCGGCCGCCTCGCCAATTTCGTGAATGGCGAACTGTGGGGCAAGGAAACCGACGTGCCCTGGGCGATGATCTTCCCGACCGGCGGCCCCTTCGCCCGTCATCCGAGCCAGCTTTACGAAGCCTTTTTCGAAGGCATCATCCTGTTCTGCATCCTTGCCTTCGCCTTCTGGAAGACCAAGGCACGCTACAAGCCGGGCATGCTGGTCGGCCTGTTCGTCTTCTTCTATGGCGTGTTCCGCTTCGGCGTCGAATATTTCCGCGAGGCCGATGCCCAGCTGATGGAATTCGCCGCCCGCACCGGCCTGCACATGGGCCAGTGGCTGTGCGTGCCGATGATCCTGGGCGGCCTCTACCTGATCGTCACCGCCAAGGGCCGGCGCGTGCGCGTGGAACCGATCGCGGGCAGCGCCAGTGTCAGCTGACGCCCTGCCCGGCGCGATGGGCCTGCCCGAGCGCCTGGCCCGCCAGATCGATGCCGGCGGGCCGATCTCCGTCGCTCATTATATGGGCGAGGCGAACCAGCATTATTATGGCACGCGCGATCCGCTGGGGCTGGAGGGGGACTTCACCACCGCCCCGGAAATCAGCCAGATGTTCGGCGAACTGATCGGCCTGTGCCTGGCCGATGTCTGGCTGCGATCGGGCCGGCGCGCCGATCCGCTCTATGTCGAGCTGGGGCCGGGTCGCGGCACGCTGGCGGGCGATGCGCTGCGCGCGATGGAGGGGGCCGACGTCACCTCGCGCATCCATTTCGTCGAGACCAGCCCGACCCTGCGCGAGCGGCAGCGCGCCCAGATTCCCCATGTTATCCATCATGACAGCGTGGAAAGCCTGCCCGACCAGTCGCCGCTGCTGGTGGTCGCCAATGAATTTTTCGACGCCCTACCCGTGCGGCAGATGATCCGCGTTGGCGACGAATGGCGCGAGCGGGTGGTGATCCGGCGCGAGGAAGAGGGCCGTTTCATGGCGGTGCCGGGCTATCGCCGGATCGAATCGGGCCTGCCGCCGATCGCCGCGCAGGCGCCCGAAGGCGCGATCATCGAAGTGGCGCAGGCCGGCGCCACCGCGGGCTATGCTCTTGCCAGCCGGATCGCGCGCCAGGGCGGCGTCGCGATCATCATCGACTATGGCTATGAAGGCCCGGCCCTGGGCGACACGCTGCAGGCGGTGAAGAACCACCAGTTCACCGATCCCTTCACCGATCCGGGCGAGAGCGACCTCACCACCCATGTCGATTTCACGATGCTGGCCAATGTCGCGCGCCAGGCCGGGCTGCGCGTCCATGGCGCGGTGACGCAGGGTCATTTCCTCCAGCATCTGGGCATCGACGTGCGCGCGTCCGTGCTGGCCAAGGGCAGCCCGCAGCGCGCCGCCGAACTGGAGGCGCAGCGCCACCGCCTCACTGACGAGGCAGAGATGGGGACATTGTTCAAGGTGATGGCCTGGGTCCACCCCGATTGGGCCGACCCGGCAGGATTCGAGAAATAGCGGCCCAGTTGACCGCTAGATCTCAATCTTCCTGATGATAGCGGCTGAGGCGGCGGATGAAGCCAATGAGGCCGGTCTGGCGGCTGCGCTTCATCCGTTCGGCATGCAGGATGGTGCGCACGCGCTCGAAACATTCCTCGACGTCGACATTGCACAGCACATAGTCATAGCCGTCCCAGTGGGCGATCTCGCCCGCGGCACGCGCCATGCGGCCCTCGATCACTTCATTGCTGTCGGTCGCGCGGCCACGCAGACGCTTTTCCAGTTCCTCCATCGAGGGCGGCAGGATGAAGATGCGGACCACGTCGCCACCGGCAATCTGGTGCAGCTGCTGCGCGCCCTGCCAGTCGATGTCGAACAGCACATCCTTGCCGCTCTTGAGCATCGCCTCGACCGGCGCGCGCGGCGTGCCATAGCGCTGGCCGAAGACATGCGCCCATTCCAGGAATTCATGGTCGTTCGCCATGCGGCGAAACTCTTCCAGGTCGACGAAATGATAATCCTTGCCATCGACTTCGCCCGGTCGGATCGTCCGCGTCGTCGCCGACACCGACATCGACAGATCCGGTTCGCAGGCCAGCAATTTGCGTGCAATCGTCGACTTGCCGGCGCCCGAGGGCGAGGACAGGACAAAGAGAACGCCGCGGCGCTTGAAATCGGGGGTGTCGGTGGGAATGTTGTCGGCCATGGCCGCTAGTGGCGTCGTGGACGGCATTTTGCAAGAGGTTGGGGGAGAAGAGGCTTGGCGCGATCGCGTGAAGGTATGAAACAGCAGGGCTTTATCCTCGCCCTGCTGATCGCGCTGGGGGCAGCGGCGATCCTCTATCTGATGGGGCGTCCACCGATCTGCACCTGCGGCACGATCGCGCTATGGCATGGGCCGATCGACAGCGGCAACAGCCAGCATCTGTCCGACTGGTACAGTCTCAGCCACATCATCCACGGCTTCCTCTTCTATGGCGCGACCCATTTGCTGATGCGCCGCAGGCCGCTCGGCATCCGCCTTTCGGTGGCGGTGGCGATCGAGGCGGCGTGGGAGATCCTTGAAAATTCGCCGATCATCATCGACCGTTACCGCACGGCGACGATCGCGCTCGGCTATTCGGGCGATTCCATCCTCAATTCGATGAGCGACATCGGCATGATGGCCTTGGGATTCCTGTTCGCGTCGCGCGCGCCCGTCTGGCTGACAATTATCGTCGCGATCGGTTTCGAATTGCTCGCACTGGCGGTGATCCGCGACAATCTGATACTCAATGTCCTGATGCTCGCCTGGCCGATCGACGCGATCAAGGCCTGGCAGGCTGCGCTCTAGCCCGCCTTCTTGCGGGCGGCCCGTGCCTCGTCGATCAGGATCGGCTTGGCGCTGGCATCGGTCAGCAGCTTGGTCGCCATCTTGCGGTCCGCCTCGCGCTTGGCCTCATAGAGCTTGCCCGCTAGATAGGCGCCGGTGAGGACCATGGCGCCGACCGGATAGCGCATGATGAGGCGCTTGGCCCCGGCTCCGGCGATCAGGCCGATCACGCCCTTCTTGCCCGTGTCGGCGGCGACCCGTGCGGCCACCACCGTCGCGCCGAGCCGTGCCGCCTTGCGAAACAGGCTCGACTTGCGAACGCGCGTCGCGGTGGACGGAAGCTTTGCGGCGGTCGGGGCGGGCGTTTTCTTCATAGGGGATTAATGTATCGCACCCGCCCCGGTTCCGCCAGTTGATCTGGATCAGACCATATTTTCCGGCCGCACCAGCCGGTCGAAGGTCGGCTCATCGACCAGCCCCAGTTCGAGGCCGGCCTGCTTGAGTGTCAGCCCCTTCTTGTGCGCATGCTTGGCGATGGTCGCGGCATTGTCATAGCCGATCTCAGGTGCCAGCGCGGTCACCAGCATCAGCGAGCGCTCGACCAGTTCGGCGATCCGCCCCTCATTGGCCTGCATCCCTTCGACGCAGCGGTCGGCGAAGCTTTCCATGCCGACGCTGAGCAGATGGATCGAGCGCAGCACATTGGCGCCGATCAGCGGCATGAAGACATTGAGTTCGAAATGGCCCTGCATGCCGCCGACGGTCACCGCCTGATGATTGCCGATCACCTGCGCCGCCACCATCGTCAGCGATTCGCACTGGGTCGGGTTGACCTTGCCCGGCATGATCGAGCTGCCGGGCTCATTGGCGGGCAGGTCCAGCTCGCCCAGGCCCGAGCGCGGGCCGGAGCCCAGGAAGCGGATGTCGTTGGCGATCTTGGTCAGCGCCACCGCCAGCGTGTTGAGCGCGCCGGAGAAGAAGACGAGGCCATCCTTGGCGGCCAGCTGCTCGAACTTGTTGGGCGCGCTTTCGAACGGGGTGCCGGCAATGTCGCTGATCGCCGCCGTCATGTCGTCCGCCCAGCCATCGGGCGCGTTGAGACCGGTGCCGACCGCCGTACCGCCGATCGCCAGCTTGCGGATATTGCCGTTCAATGCGCCTTCGATCCGCGCCTTGCTGCTGACCAGCTGCGCGGCATAGCCGGAAAATTCCTGGCCCAGCGTCAGCGGCGTCGCATCCTGCGTATGGGTGCGGCCGATCTTGACGATATGACCCCAGCCTTCCGCCTTGGCGGTCAGCGCGCCTGTCAGCTTCTCCAGCGCCGGGATCAGCTTGTCGCGGGTCGCCAGCACGGTCGCGACATGCAGCGCGGTCGGGAAGCTGTCGTTCGACGACTGGCTCATGTTGACATGGTCGTTGGGATGGACCGGGCTCTTGCCGCCGCGCGTGCCGGCCAGCTGCTCATTGGCATAGCCGGCAATCACCTCATTGACGTTCATGTTGGTCTGGGTGCCGCTGCCGGTCTGCCAGATGACGAGCGGAAACTGGTCGTCGAGCGCGCCGGAGACGATCTGCTGCGCGGCATTCTCGATGCCCGCGACGATCGTCGCGTCCAGGCCATGTTTCGCATTCACCCGCGCCGCCGCCTGCTTCACGATCGCCTGCGCATGGACGATGCCGATCGGCATCCGCTCGGTCGCGCCGAAGGGGAAATTCTCGATGCTGCGCTGGGTCTGGGCGCCCCAATAGGCGTCGGCCGGCACCTCGATGGCGCCAATGCTGTCGGTTTCGGTGCGGGTAGCGGACATTCAGAACTCCCAGTTAAGAATCAATCGCAAAACTGGTTCCGATGTAGGGCCGGGGCGGGAAATTCCAAGGCGAAACTTGCGAATATCGCATATCCCCGCAGCCCATCCCCATGACAGGCCGCAGGCCGTCATGCAGCGGCAGGATCTGCGCCTTTACCGGGGTTTACCGCAATTGATCGGCGCGCGCGCCCCGATATCCTGCGCGGCATACAGGAGGAAAGCCGCATGTCCGATCGTCCCGTCCTTGCCCTCCTCCTCTGCCTTGCCGCCACGACCGCTCCGGTCCACGCAGCAGAAGAAGAAAAATCATCCGACGATCCCACCAAGATCGCGACCAAGGTCGGCATCACCCGCGCCTCCGACGAATTTTCGCTGTCCGGATCGGTCGCGGTCGGCCCCAAGTTGAAATTCAATGCCCGCGTGTCGGAATCGGGCCTCTGGTCGGTCGGCGCATCCTATCTGCTCCCGGTCGCGATCCTGACCTTCTCAGCCGGCAAGAGTCATTTCGATTCGGGGGTGGAACAGACGCGCTATTCGCTCGGCGGCTTCGTGCCCCTGTCGCAAATCGGGCTGAAGACCGGCAAATTGCAGATATTCGTGCCCTTCGGCTATACCTATACCAATGGGCATGGCCCGGTCAGCGATATCGACCAGAGCGATGGCCTGCCGATCGCGCTCAGCAGCAACAGCGGCTATGCCGGGCTGTTTCTGCTGCGGCCGCTGGGGCCAAAGCTGACCGCGATGGCGGGCGGCAATGTGACCAAAGGCACCCATGATTTTTCGGGCGTGGCACTGGGTGGTGGCCTGTCCTACCATCTTACGCGTCGCGACACGGTCGGCGCCAATATCAGCTATGTCGACAATAGTTTCGGGACGAGCCAGAAGCTGCGCTTCTCCTATCGCCACGAATTTTGAGCCTGCGGCCGATCCCGGCCGCCGGGCTCACTTCTTCTTGCCGAAATCCACCGTAACGACGTTGGAGCCATCCTCGCTCGTGACCAGCGGCGCGTCATTTTCGGCCATGTCATGGGGCTCGGGCTCTTCGTCGGCCTGAACCTGGAACTGCAGCGCGAAATTGACAGCCGGATCGACGAAGGCGGTGATCGCGCTGAAGGGAATGACCAGATGGGCCGCGACCTGGTTGAAGGTCAGGCTGACCTCGAAATGGCGGTCGCTGACCTTGAGATCCCAGAACTTGTTCTGGAGGACGATGGTCATCTCGTCCGGGAAACGTTCCGACAGATGCTTGGGGATATCCACCCCGGCGGCATGGGTCTTGAACGTGATGTAGAAATGATGCGCGCCCGGCAGGCCGCCGGTCTGCTGCACTTCGCCCAGCACGCGGCCGACGACCGCGCGCAGGGCCTCCTGCACGATTTCGTCATAGGGAATCAGGCTGTCGGGCAGGTCTTCACTCATGGGGCATATGTCCTAACGACGCGAAAGCGGCGGTCAACCCCCGCCCGAGAGGTACATCATCAGATTGCATGGCGCGCGCGACGCGCTATAGGGCGCGCATGCGCACGGCCGAGATTCACCGCAACACTGCGGAAACGCAGATCGACGTGACCGTCAACCTCGACGGCACCGGTCTTTACACCGTCTCCACCGGGATCGGTTTCCTCGACCATATGATCGAGCAGCTGTCGCGTCACTCGCTGATCGACATGACCGTCAAGACCGTCGGCGACCTGCATGTCGACCAGCATCACACCACCGAGGATACGGCGATCGCGATCGGCGAGGCGCTGGCCAAGGCGCTGGGCGACAAGCGCGGCATCAGCCGGTACGGCAGCGTCTATTCGCCGATGGACGAAACGCTGAGCCGCGTCGCGCTCGACATTTCCGGCCGCCCCTGGCTGGTGTGCAAGCTGCCCTTCACCGTCACCAAGATCGGCGAATGGGACACGGAGATGGTGGAGCATTTCTTCCACAGCCTGGCCCAGGCCGCCGGCATCACGCTGCACATCGAACTGCTCTATGGCAGCAACAACCATCATATCGTCGAAAGCGCATTCAAGGGCCTGGCCCGCGCGCTGCGCCAGGCGGTGGAGATCGACCCGCGCAAGGCCGACGCCATCCCCTCGACCAAGGGCATGCTCTAAGCATCACTTCCATAGAAAGGCCGACCCCATGTTCATCATTTCGCTGACCTATACGGCGCCGATCGATGTGCTGGACGGCCATCTGGCTGATCATCGGGCCTGGCTGGACCAGGGCATTGCCGATGGCTGGCTGCTGCTCGCCGGCCGGCGCGAACCGCGCACCGGCGGCATCCTGCTGGCGCGCGGCGAGCGTGACGAGATCGCGGCAAAGGCCGCGACCGATCCCTTCGTCGTCAACGGCGCGGCATCCTTCGACCTGATCGAGTTCCTCCCGGCGCGTGCCGCCAGCGTCAATCTGGACACGCTGCTGCCATGACCATTGCCTTGATCGACTATGGCGCGGGCAATCTCCACTCGGTCCACAATGCCCTGCGCAAGGCGGGCGCCGATGATGTGACCATCACCGCCGATGCCGATGTCGTGGCGAAGGCCGACCGCATCGTCCTGCCCGGCGTCGGCGCCTTCCGCGCCTGCCGCGATGCCTTGGTCGCGATCCCCGGCATGGTCGACGCGATGAACGAGGCGGTGAACAGCCGCGGCATCCCCTTTCTTGGCGTCTGCGTCGGCATGCAGTTGCTCGCCGACGCCGGCGAGGAGTTCGGCCGGCATGAGGGGCTGGGCTGGATTCCCGGCACGGTGCGCCTGATCGAACCGACCGATGCCTCGATCAAGGTGCCGCATATGGGCTGGAATGATGTGGTGCTGAACGGCCAGCCGCCCCTGATCGAGGCTGGCGAGGCCTATTTCCTGCACAGCTATCATTATGAAGCCGCCGACCCGGCCCATGTCGCCGCCGTCACCGACCATGGCGGGCCGCTGGTCGCCGCCGTCGCGCGCGACACCATCATCGGCTGCCAGTTCCACCCGGAAAAGAGCCAGCGCTACGGCCTGTCCTTCCTGTCCCGTTTTCTCGACTGGCGGCCCTGAGGCCCCGTTCGCGCAAAGGTTGATCCCATGTCCCTGATCGTCTTCCCCGCCATCGACCTCAAAGGCGGCCAGGTCGTCCGCCTGGCCGAGGGCGACATGGACCGCGCCACCGTCTATGGCGACGATCCCGCCGCGCAGGCGTTGATCTTTGCCGCAGCCGGCGCCCAGCATATCCATGTCGTCGATCTGGATGGCAGCTTTGCCGGCCATGCGGTCAATGCCGAAGCGGTCGAACGCATCGTCGAGGCCTTTCCCGGCCATGTCCAGCTGGGCGGTGGCATCCGCAATCGGGAATCGGTCGAACGCTGGTTTGACCTGGGCGTATCGCGCATCGTGATCGGCACCGCTGCGCTGAAAGACCCCGCCTTCGTCAAGGCGGCGGCGCGCGACTTCCCCGGCGGCATCGTCGTCGCGGTCGACGCGCGCGACGGCTTCGTCGCCACCGACGGCTGGGCGGAAAAGAGCGACATGCCGGTGATCGACCTCGCCCGCCGGTTCGAGGATGCCGGCGTTGCCAGCCTGCTCTTCACCGATGTCGGCCGCGACGGACTGCTCAAGGGCGTGAATATCGATGCGACCGTCGATCTCGCCCGCGCCACCGACATGCCGGTGATCGCCAGCGGCGGCGTTGCGGGGATCGCGGATATCCGCGTCCTCAGCCTCCATGCCGATGACGGGATCGAGGGCGTCATCACCGGCCGCGCCATCTATGACGGCCGTCTCGACCTCAAGACCGCGCTCGCGGTCGCGCAGGCGGCAGCTTGAACATATTACCGTTCGGGCTGAGCGAAGTCGAAGCCCAGGCCTGAGCGGAGCGAAGGCCCTCACTATGTTCGGGCGAGCCCTTCGACTTCGCTCAGGGCGAACGGAAAAAGGAAAATTGTCATGACCGTCCGCACCCGCGTCATTCCCTGCCTCGACGTTGCCAATGGCCGCGTGGTGAAGGGCGTCAATTTCGTCGACCTCAAGGATGCCGGCGATCCGGTGGAGCAGGCCAAGCTCTATGACGCGGCCGCCGCCGACGAACTCTGCTTCCTCGACATCACCGCCACCCATGAGGCGCGCGGCACCATATTGGACGTAGTGCGCCGTACCGCCGAAGTCTGCTTCATGCCCGTTACCGTCGGCGGCGGCGTGCGCAGCGCGGAGGATGCCCGCGCCCTGCTGCTGGCGGGCGCGGACAAGGTGGCGGTCAACAGCGCCGCCGTCGCCCGGCCCGAGCTGGTGGCCGACATCGCCGATCGCTTCGGCGCGCAGTGCATCGTCGGATCGGTCGATGCCCGCAAGGTGGGCGAGGGCCGCTGGGAAATCTTCACCCATGGCGGCCGCAAGCCGACCGGCATCGACGCGCTGGAGCATGCGCTGCGTCTGGCCGAACTCGGTGCAGGCGAACTGCTCGTCACCTCGATGGACGGCGATGGCACCAAGCAGGGCTATGACCTGGCGCTGACCCGCATGATCGCCGATGCCGTGTCGATCCCGGTGATCGCCAGCGGCGGCGTCGGCACGCTCGACCATCTGGTCGCGGGCGTGGTCGAAGGCCATGCCAGCGCGGTGCTGGCCGCTTCGATATTTCACTTCGGTCAACATAATATTGCTGAAGCGCATCAGGCCCTGGCCCGCGCCGGCATCCCCGTTCGGGGCCATTAAAGCGCGGAAAAGCGCCAAAATGTCGGGTTAATTGACATTAACCATATGGGGCCTTTGGCGGCCATCGGTCGCCAACCGCAGAAAAACGTCACTTGGCAAAATTGGCACGGTTACTGCGTAGACAGGGCGCAGGGTCGTTTCGAAGCGATTTGTCCATTTTGAAACAGGGTGACTTTTATGCAGATCAGCAAACTTCTTCTCGTAGCGGGTTCGGCCAGCCTGATGGGCCTCGCCATCCCTTCCCCGGCCAACGCCACCTGGTGCTGGTTCAAGTGCGGCGGCTCCAGCGGCGGCGGCACCTCGTCGGGTGGCAGCAGCGGCGGCACGCCGACCCCGGTGCCTGAGCCCGAACAGATGGCGCTGTTCGGCATGGGCGCCGCCGTCCTGGCCGGCCGCGTCTTCTTCGCGCGCCGCAAGCAGAAGTAAAATTCATTTGACGGGTCGCGCGCGGGACGCTTGATGCAGCCCATGCGCGCGACCCTTCAAACCCTCGAACAGACCATCGCCGAGCGACGGAAGGCCGATCCATCGGCATCCTATGTGGCGAAGCTGACCGCCCGCGGCCGGGGCAAGATCGCCCAGAAGGTCGGCGAGGAAGCGGTCGAGGCGGTGATCGCCGCCATGGCCGACAATCGGGCCGAACTGGTCGGCGAAAGCGCGGACCTCCTCTTCCACCTGCTGGTGCTGCTGGCCGATTGCGGAATTCCCTTTGACGATGTGCTGAACGAACTGGACCGGCGTGAAGGCCTGTCGGGTCTGGTCGAAAAGGGCGCCCGTCCAAAGGATTGATCCGCTCCACGGAAAGACATTGCCTTCCCGGCGTTTGTAGATCAGCCTCCATTGTCGGAGCGCGTTGGAACGGGGAGTGAAGGCATGATGCTGCGGACCATCCTGGGCGGACTGCTTGGCGGTTTCGCCATGTTCATCATCGGCTTCCTTTTCTGGGGCACGCCCCTGAGCGCGCTGGCGCTCAGTCGTGCCGATCCGCAGGCGAGCGCCAATCTGCAGGCCGCGATGGCGCAGGCGCTGGCCCGCAGCGGCACCGGCGTCTATGTCATCCCCGATCCCGCCACGGCGCAGGGCACCATCCTTTATGGCAAGGGGCCGGTGGCAATGCTCTTCTACAATAATGGCGGCTTCCCGGTGATGGACGGCTCCAGCCTGATCGGCGGGCTGCTGCTGGCGCTGGCCACCGGCGTGCTGATCGCGCTGGCGCTGCGCTTCGTCACCGGCGACTTCAACAGCCGGGCGCGGGTGTCGATCCTGTTCGCGCTCGCCACGGTGCTGTGGCTGCATATCGGCCAGGCCGTGTTCAACCATGCGCCCTGGGGCTACAGCCTCTATCTGGCGCTGAGCGATCTGGTCGCGCTGAGCGTGGCCGGGCTGATCGCCGCGAAGCTGATGGAAGGGCGCGCCGCGAAGCCCAGCGCGTCAGACAGCACGCTCCACTGACGCCATCCGCAGCATGCAGGCGGCATGGCGCCGCGCGACCGCCATCCGGTCCGGGCCATAGCCGCCACCCATGCAACTGGCGACCGGAATGGCGCGCGCCAGCGCCTGGCGCATCACCAGCCCGTCACGCGCGGCCAGCCCCTCGTCGCTGAGCGCCAGCCGGCCCAGCCGATCATCCGCATGACCGTCCACCCCGGCCTGATACAGGATCAGGTCCGGCGCGAAATCATCCAGCACCCGCGGCAGCATCTCGCCCAGCGCCGCCAGATAGTCCGCATCGCCGGTATCGTCGGCCAGGCCCAGATCCAGGCTCGAGCGCGCCTTGCGCACCGGGAAATTCTTCTCCGCATGAATCGACATGGTGAAGACATCGCCCCGCCCCGCCATCAGCGACGCCGTGCCATCGCCCTGATGCACATCGAGGTCGAGGATCAGGATGCGGTTCGCATCCCCCTCCGCGATCAGCCGATTGGCCGCGATCGCCAGATCGTTGAACACGCAATAGCCCGCGCCGCTGTCGGCCAGCGCATGATGGCTGCCCCCGGCGGCATTGGCGGCATAGCCATGGACCAGCGCCAGCTTCGCCGCCAGCCAGGTGCCGCCGGGGGACAGCAGCGCCCGGCGCATCACCCGCTCGGTTACCGGAAAGCCGATCCGCCGTTCCTTTTCGGGCGGCACAGCGAGCGCCAGCACCTCTTCGACATAGGCGGGATCATGCACCGCCGAGATCCAGAACGCGGGCATCGGATCGGGCGCATGAACGGTCATCGGCGCGCCACTGTCGGCCAGTACGTCCATCATCAGGCCATATTTGTCGAAGCGCGCCTGCTGGCCGTCTGTGGCCGGGGAGACATAGGCGGGATGGTGAACGACGTGCAGCATGATCTTTTCCCGCTATCGCGATTTGATAGATGGCCGCTTTGCGCTATCTGGTCCAGCATGAACCGTCCCGATTTGATCCGTTTCCTCGCCCTGCCCCTGCTGGCCACCGCCGCCATCCCGGCCGTCGCGCAGCCCCCGGCCGTGACACCGACCCAGAGCGCGCCGCCGGCCGGCCAGGTCGTGCTGCCCCCACCGATGGCGGTGATGCCCCCGCCCGTGCCGTTGCCCGCCCTGTCGCAGGCGCAGGATGATTGGGCGAATGAATGGCTCAAGAGCGGCATGGCCGAAGGGCTGATGGCGCGCAGCAAGCCGACCGCGCCGATGCACGGCCAGCAATTGCTGAACGCATTGCTGGATCGCGGCCGCGCGCTCAGCACCGGCCGGGTCGATACCGCCGATTTCCTGGAGGTCTGGGCGCTGCGTCCCGCCGCCTTCGATCCGCGCCCCTCGCTCGCCAAGGCGATTGCCGAGGATCGGTTGCCGCAATGGGCGGCCAGCCTGACCCCGCCCTATTCGGGCTATGACGGGCTGCGCAAGGGCCTCGCCACCTATGAGAAGATCCGTGACACCGGCGGCTGGCCCAGCCTGTCGGCCGGCGCCTCGGCCGATGTCGTGCGCGCCCGCCTGGCACTGGAGGACAAGAGCGTCACCGGCACCGAGCCGCTGACCGCCGCGCTGCAACGCGCGCAGCGCCGCTATGGCCTCAACCCCACCGGCCTGCTCGACGCGCGCACCCTGACCGCGCTCAACGTGTCGGTGGATGATCGCATCGCCGCGATCATGGCCAATATGGAACGCTGGCGCTGGATGCCGCGCGAATTGCCGGTCAACCGCGTCCAGGTGAACATCGCCGCCGCCGTGCTGACCGTGTTCCAGGGCGACGAACCCGTCACATCGATGCGCGCCGTCACCGGCAGCCCGACTAACCAGACACCGATGCTGTCGTCGAACATCCATTCCATCGTGGTCAATCCGCCCTGGAACGTGCCGATGTCGATCGCCAGGAAGGAACTGTTCCCCAAGGGCCGCGCAACCCTGGCCAAGCAGGGCTACAAGATCGTGAAGACGCCCGAGGGCGGCGAGCGCATCGTCCAGCCCGCCGGCCCCAACAGCGCGCTCGGCCGGCTGAAGTTCGATTTCAACAATCCCTTCGCCGTCTATCTGCACGACACGCCTTCGCGCGGGAAATTCTCCAGCTATGACCGGCTTGCCAGCCATGGCTGCATCCGCCTGGAAAAGCCGGTATCGCTGGCCGAACTCATGGTGGCGAGCGATCCCAGCCTGTCGGGCCAGATCCAGAGCCTGATCGACACCAACAAGACCCAGCGCGTGTCGCTGCCCTCGCAGGTCGCGGTCTATCTGCTCTACTGGACCGCCTTTGCCAGCAGCAACGGCACCATGAACTTCCGCGCCGATCCCTATGATTGGGACAAGCTGCTGGCCCAGAAGATCGAGGCCTCCAGCCGCCGCGTCGACCCCACTGCGGTCAATTCGACCGCCCCCGCAGCCAAGGACTGATCCCCATGCGCCATTTTGCCCGCCCCCTGACCTTCGCCGCCCTGTCGGGCGCGCTGCTGCTTGCCGCCTGCGGCAAGAAGGAAGAGGAAGCCCCGGCGACCAATAATCTGGTCGAACCGCCGGTCGAGAATGTCATCGTGAACGAGCCGGAAGCGCTGCCGCCCGAGCCGGAAAATGTCGTTACCCCGACTCCGGCACCGCCGCCGTCCGTGTCGGAACAGCAACAGATTCTGGATGATGCCGAAGCCAGTGGCATGACCTCGCGCCTGCGCGAAAACGGCGAGGGGAGCCACGGAGCGGACGAAGCGGGCAATAGCAGCCTGTGACGAAGGGCGCCCCCGTCTTGGAGCGGGGGCGTTGATTTGTTATAGACGGCACATGGATCGCCGCAAATTCACGAAGTTCGCTTTAAGCGGACTCGCCTTCTCGTTTTTGACCGATAGTGTTGGCAAGGCCGCACTGCCGGTAGCGCCTGAACCCGCGAACCGTCCTCCGGTTCCCGCGACTCCATCGGCCGCACCGATTTTTTCGCGCAAGCCCTATGCGCTGCTGCTGGAAGAGGCCAAGGCCGCGCTCGACCAGCATGCGCGCGACTTCACCCTGCGCGACCGCATCGCCATTGCCGACTTCAATGCGCCGTCGAAGGAATTTCGCTTCCATATCGTCGACCTGATCGGTGGCCAGGCCAACAGCTATCTGGTATCGCACGGCCGCGGGTCCGATCCGGGCCATTCGGGCTGGCTGCAGAGTTTTTCCAACGAGCCCAATTCGCTCGCCAGTTCGTCGGGCGCCTACAAGACGCTGACCGTCTATGATGGCCAGCATGGCCGTTCGATGCGGCTGGCTGGGCTCGATCCGCAGAACAACAATGCCGAAATGCGCGCCATCGTCATCCATGGCGCCGACTATGTCAGCGAGGACCATGTCGCCGCCTGGGGCAAGTGCGGCCGTAGCGAGGGCTGTTTCGCGCTCGCCCGCCACATGGTGCCGCAGGTATTGGGCATGCTGGGGCCGGGCCGTATGGTCTATGCCAACAAGATTACCGGCATGGTCGAAGCCTGACCGGCAAAGGCCCCGCCCGGACCGCCGGGCGAGGCCTCTTCATGCTCAGCCGGCCTTGACGCCGCTCAGCGCCTGGGCGGCAGGCTTGTTCGACGCATCGACCGAACCGTCGGCCAGCATCGCCTTGCTCATCGTCGCCGCTTCGGTCTTGAGCGCGGCATCATCGGTCGCCTGGCTGGCGCCGATCAGCGCCGACAGCAGGATATTCTTCGTCACCGGATCGGCCGCATTGGCCGCCGCCGACTTGCGGGCCAGGCCCAGCGCTTCCTGATAGAGCGGCGCGGAGCCGGCCTTGTCCTGCGCGCCCAGCTTCTGGTTGCCCAGCTGGATCAGGATACCGGCCAGGATGTTGCGGCTGGTGGCATCGGCGGGCTTGGCCTCCACCACCTTGCGCCAGTGCGGCAGGGATTCGCCATAAAGCGCGATCACCTTGTCCATCTTGCCGAGCGCGCCCTGGGCAGCGGCATCGGCATAAAGCGCGTTGGCGAGGAAATTGACATTGTCGATCTTGGTCGGGTCGACCTCCACCGCGGTGCGGATGGCGGGCATCGCCGCCTCATATTTGGTTGCGGCGGTGGCATTGTCGCCCGCCTGCAGCGCGGTCTGGCCGGCGGTGAAATCGGTCACCGCCTGGTTGAAGGCGTTGATCTGTTCGGGGGTCATCTGGCCGGCGGCGGGGGCAGCGCTGGCTGCCGGGGCATCCTGTGCCAGGGCCGGTGCGGCGAGGGTGGAAAGGGCAAGAAAGGCAGGAACCAAAAGGCGGGACTGCAAGGTCAGGGTCTCCCTGGTCGTTGATCCAATGTGGCGGATGCAGTCAGGGCATCCGCCAACACAAGAATGAACGAACGAGCGGTCCCGTTCCCAGCCCCCTAGGCTCGTGCCATCCCGCAAAAGGCTCGACCCACGGCAAACTCGCCCGCGCGGCGCGCCGAACGGGCCAGCGCTTCGGCATCCTCGCCCCATTGTTCGGCCTGCCAGCGCTCGTCGATCTCGGCCGCTTCCCATACGGAATCTGCGTCGAACGCCTCTTCCAGCACCGCCAGGCCGCAGACCAGCGAGCCGCTCAAGGTCACCAGCCGCGACAAGCCGGCCAGGGTGAAGGGATCCAGTCCGTCCACCGCCGCCGCCAGCCGTTCCAGCGTCGCGTCGGGCTGGGCGACATGGATGATGCCCTGGGTGGTGACGAAGGCAACGTCGTAGCGGGCGCGCGCCCAGTCGAGCAGCGGATCCCAGGCCGCCGCCTGACGCGCGACGAACGCCTCAGGCCCCTCGGCCCGATAGCAGAGCATGTCGGTGCCGCCATATTCGGCGATGTCGGCCGCGAATTTCGCGCGGTTGCCGGCGATATGGTCGATCGCGGCATTGGCGAGGCCGGTGAAGGCCATCGTCGCGGGATCGACCGTCTCGCCCTGGTCGCGCCATTCCTGCGCCACCGCCTCTGCCAGCACCGCATTGGGCAGCGCCAGTTCAGCGCGGGCCGGCGTGCGCACCGGGCGGCCATCCAGCCGGATCGCGAAACCGGCTTCGACCGGCTCGACCGTCACATCCTTGTAGAAACGCTTCACGGGCGGCTCCGCTTGAACAGGGCCAGCATCAGGCGCGGCACGATGATGAACTGGAACAGGCCGGCGACGACCATGATCAGGCCGAACGCCTTGGCCTTGTCACCCTGTACCCAGGAAAAGCGCTGCATGATCGCCAGGAAACCGAACATGACGAGGAAGGCACCCGACAGGCGGAACAGGCCAAGCGCGAAATGGCGCTGGCGCGCAATCTTCTCCGGGTCGACCGGCGGAATGGGAGGCATGTCGTTCATGGCGCGTCGATATGGCGGCGCAACTCATCGCTGTCCATCGCCACCGCATGGGCGCCGGCCTGCACCAGTTCGGCCGGCGCATGATAGCCCCAGCCGACGCCGATCGCGCGGGTACCGGCGGCCAGCCCCATGTCGATGTCGAAATGGGTATCGCCGATCATCACCGTGGTTTCGGGCACCGCGCCCGCCTCCGCCATCGCCTGCAGCAGCATCGACGGGTGCGGCTTGGACGGGTGGCGATCGGCGGTCTGCAGGGTCACGAAATGATGGGCCAGATCATGATGGGCCAGACACAGGTTGAGGCCGCGATCGGACTTGCCGGTGGCCACGCCCAGCAGCCAGCCATCACCGTCCAGCGCCCGCACCAGCTCAGCCATGCCGGGATAGAGCGGTTCGGACACGGCATTGGCGCTGCGCAGGGCGTGGAAGGCAGCCTTGTAGCGATCGGTTAGCAACTGATGATAGTCGGGCTCCGCATCGGGCAGCAGCCGCGCCATCGCATGAGGCAGCGACAGGCCGACGATCGACAGGATCGCCAGCCGATCGGGCGGCACCAGCTTCTCGCCCTCGAAGGCATGGGCCATCGCGGTGCAGATGCTGTGCTGGCTATCGACCAGCGTGCCGTCGCAATCGAAGACGGCAAGGCGGTTGCTCATGCCCCCGCCCCTTATTTCTCGCCGCGACCGCGCCGCTCGCCGCGCCTGCCCTTGCGGATCTGCTTGGCATGGGCGCGGGCCGCTTTCTTCTCGTCCTCGCGGGTCGGCGTCCGGTCGATCTCGTCATCCAGCGGCATGTCGCCCAGCGACAGGTCGAAGCCCAGCGCAATCAGGCTGTTGAGGAAATGTTCGGGCAGTTCCGCCTTCATGTCGATGCGGCCGCCATCGGGATGATCGACGCGGATGCGGCGGGCATGGAGGTGCATCTTGCGGCTGATCGATCCCGACAGGAAACTGTCCTTGCCGCCATATTTGCCGTCGCCGACCAGCGGATGGCCGATCGCCGCCATATGGACGCGCAACTGGTGGGTGCGGCCGGTATAGGGCTGCAACTCGACCCAGGCGGCACGATTGCCGGCGCGCTCGATCACGCGATAGCGGGTGCGAGCGGGCAGGCCCTCTTCCTCGTCCACATGCATCTTCTCGCCGCCGGTGCCCGGCTGCTTGGTGATCGGCAGTTCGATCATGCCATCGTCGATGCTGGGCACGCCGATGACGATCGCCCAATAGACTTTCCGCGCGGTGCGGCTGGAAAAGGCCTTGGCGAAATGCGCGGCCGAACGGCTGGAGCGGGCGAGCAGCAGTGCGCCCGACGTATCCTTGTCGAGGCGATGGACCAGCTTGGGCCGGGATTCCGCGTCGAAGATCAGCCCGTCGAGCAGCCGGTCGACATGCTCGTCGGTCTTGGTCCCGCCCTGGGTGGCGAGGCCCGGCGGCTTGTTGATGACGATCGCCTGCTTGTCGCGGTGGATCACCATGTCCTGGACATAGGCGATCTCGTCCTCGGTCAGGTCGATGACGCGGACGCGCTTGGGCTTGTCGGCCGCCGCCGCCTTGGGCTCGGCCGGCGGCACGCGGATCATCTGACCTTCGGCGATGCGATCGCCCGGCGCGGCGCGGGCGCCATCGACACGCAACTGGCCGGTACGCGACCAGCGCGACACGATGTTGAAGCCGACATCGGGCAAATGCCGCTGGAACCAGCGATCGAGGCGGATGCCGTCATCATCGGCCTGCACCCGATATTGCCGCACGTCCAGGCTGACGCCCTTGGCCGGATTGGGCTTGGCCGCGACCGCCGGGGCCGGTGCCGCCGCCTTGGCGACGGGGGCCTTGGTGCGGGGCTTGGCAGCGGGCTTGCCCCCTGGCTTGGTGCCGGGCTTGAACGGCCGATCGCCATCCTGCTTGCGCGCGCTTGCCGCCTTGGCGCCGCCACGGGCGCGACCGGGCGCGCCGCTGCGCCCTGCTGGCTTGCTACCGCCGGGCTTGCCGCCCCGTGCCGGACCGCCGGATTTGCCGGGAGGACGCCCCTTCATGCCGCAACACTCCGCATAACCGTAAGACCCAGCGCCAGCGCGGCCACAGCGCCGACCAGCGAGAAGAGCGCATAGCCGAGCGCCAGGCCGATCTGGCCGCGCTCGATCATCAGCATCGTCTCCAGGCTGAAGGAGGAAAAGGTGGTGAAACCGCCCAGCACGCCAACGCCGAGCAGCAACCGCATCGGTTCGCCCGACGCCGTGCTGCCACGCGCCAGCCATCCGGCAAGCAGCCCCATGGCGAAACCGCCGATCAGATTGGCGGCAAAAGTGCCCCAGGGCCAGGCCGCGCCGGGCGCCATCTGCCCGGCGAACCGCCCCAGCAGATAGCGCAGCGCCGCGCCAACCGCGCCGCCGCCCATAACAAGGAAGATATTGGTCATGATTGTCGCCCTATCGCGATTCCGCCAAAGGGGAAAGGACGCATTCAGGCGGCGATGCTGGCCTCTGCCGGGACGGGACGGCGATGGGCGGCGATGCAACTCAGCACCGAGAGGATCACCAACACGAATGCCGTGCCCTCCAAGGGCGTCGGCAGCCGCGCTTCCCAGATGAAACCATAGAGCAGGGCAAAGCCGGTTTCGAACAGGATCATCTGTCCCACCATGGTCAGCGGCAGCAGCCGGGTCATGCGATTCCACAGCGCATTGCCGACGATCGAGGCAAACAGAGCGACAGCGATCACGACAGCCGCAAAGCGGGTCCAGTCGGCCGCATCATGCGTGCCACTGCCCAGCCACGGCACCAACGGCAGGAACAGCAGCGCCTGCGCGCCGGTGGCAAGGCCGATCAGGAAATTCCAGTCCTGCGACGTGATACCGTCCATCCGCCGCAGCCAATGGGCATTGCCGATCGCAAAGGCGGTCCAGGAAATCAGCGCCCCGACCGCGCAGGCAAAGCCGATGATCCGCGTCGCCACCGCGCCCCCGCCCGGCATGACGATCGCCTGCCAGCCGATGCACAGCGCACCCGCGACACAAAGCAGCAGCGACGGCGCCAGATGCCGCAGCGACACCGCGCCGGCCTGCCGGCTGCCAACGATGGTCACCGCCACCGGCAGGAAGCCGACCACCAGTGAGGTCATGGCAATGCCCCCCATCTGCACCGCGCTCACCAGCAGCACATAATAAAAGAGGTTCCCCGCCAGTGCGAGCCAGGCCAGCGCCCACAATATGCGCGGCGTCAGCAGCGGCCGGATCGCCCGCCAGCGCGGCGCAACCAGCAGCACGGACATCAGCCCATAGGCCAGATAACGGCCGATCGCCTGTTCAAGCGGACTGAAGCCGGGCACGATCTCCGGCGCCAGGAATACAAGGCCCCAGAGCGCCCCGGCCCCCATGCCGCAAAAGATGCCGGCCAGGATCGCGCCGGATGCTCGTGACTGGTTCATGCTCGCATTCCGCCTGTCGAAAATTCAGGTGACGGGAAATATCATCATCGACATGAGAAAGGCGCTCTTGATTGACCGGTCAAATGCAACAATTACTCATTTCATGAGCCAGACCACCAAGATCGACCATTTCGACCGGGCGATTCTACGCCTGATCCAGCGCGACACCCGCATGCCCCAGCGCGCGATTGCCGAGGCGGTCAACCTGTCGACCGCCGCCGTGCAGCGCCGCATCGCCGCGATGGAGCGCAGCGGCGTGATCGTGCGCAATGTCGCGATCGTCGATCCTGATCAGGTGGGCCTGGGCGTCACATCGATCGTCGAGGTCAATCTGGTCGATGAAAAGGCGGCGCGCGTCGACAAGGCCAAGCAATTGTTCCGCGACGCGCCCGAAGTGCAGCAATGCTATTATGTCACCGGCGGCCGCAGCTTCATCATGCTGATCGTCGCGCCCGACATGCGCAGTTACGAAGCGATCACCCGCCGCCTGTTCGCGGAAAATGAATCGGTCGCCAGCTATCACAGCTATCTGGCGCTCAACCGGGTGAAGGCGGGCATGGAACTGGTCATTCCCTGATCCGTGCGCCCCTTCGGCTTACGGATTCGCCTCGACCGGACCCTGCTGCCGATCGGGACCACTGACCGCGGGCGGCGGCATCAGTTCGCGGATCACCCCCCAATAGCCCTGCGTGACATGCGCATCGCGCGCATAGCGCGGATCGGACGCCATCAGATGCCGGTGCAAGCGGCGCAGATTATGCCAGGGCACCGACGGGAACAGATGATGTTCCAGATGATAGCTGACATTGAGCGGCCCGATCAGGATCCGGTCGATCAGGGTCGGGATAACGGTGCGCGTGCCGCGTATTTCCGTCTCGTCCGTGACGCCATTATGCTCCGCCATCGCCCGCAACCGGTTGAACACATTGGCCCAGATGAACTGGGGAATCATGAACAGCCCCAATATCTGCCAGCGCCAAGGCGACCAAAGGATCGCGCCATAGACCAGTACCGCCCAGACGATGTAGCGGACGCGCAGCGCCAGCCGGAAATCGAAGCCGAAGCGCATCGGATTGTGGAAATTGGACAAGGGCGACCAGATTCGCGCCGCCCGCGCCGCCCGATAATAGTTCAGGCCGGACAGGCTGCGCAGCAGCAGCACGACCATGGCGCGCCCGCTTTTCGGGAAATGCTGGTCGGCATCCTTGCGCTGCACCCGATAATCATAGTCGCGCATCGTGTTGGTATGGCGATGATGCACCATATGGGCGACACGGTAGAGATCGATACTCAGCGCCAGCGGATAGGCAACGAACAGGTCGCCGATCAGGTCATTGATGCGCCGGTTGCTGAACAGCATCCCGTGACAGGCCTCATGCATCATCACCGCCAGAACCTGGATACGCGTGCCGATAATGATGCCGGCGATCAGATAGGCCGGCCATCGATCCATCCTGATCGCGATCGTGCAGGCGGCGATCATCACCGCCCATTGCAGCGCCAGCAGCAGCGCGTTGCGCCAGTTGGGCACCACCGACAATTGCCGGATCAGCGGCAGGGTGGCACGCCGCGAGTAACGATAGCCGGGGCCACGTTCCTGGGCGATATCCTCCATGGAAACATGCCTCCCAACACCATGCCTGCGCGGGACGGAATGCTATGGTCGGCGCAGAACAGCGTCAAGCACGCCCCTTCTTTCCCATCAGCATTAACGGCTTGTTAGGCGCATGGTCGCAGAAGGATCGCTTCCAATCGGTGGGGATCGATTATGGTTGATATTGTTTTCGAATTTTCGGCGCACATGCTGGCGCTCGGGCTGATCGTCGGCGGGCTATACAGCCTGACCAAGGAAGCCGGCTTGCGCTGAAGGCCGTTCAGGCCAGCGGGCCGCCCGTCAGCGACGGAAAGCTTTCCGCGACATAGTCGATGAACGCGCGCAGGGTCGGCGACATGCCGGTGCGCGCGGTGAAGAGGACATGGACGATGCCCTCGCTGGTCCGCCAGTCGGGCAGGACATGCACCAGCCGCCCCTGTTGCAGCTCGACCGAACAGGCTGCTGACGACAGCAGCGCCACGCCCAGTCCGGCCACCGCCGCATCGCGCACCGTCGCTGAATCATTGCTGCAGAAGCGGGGATGATGGGCGACGACATGCTGTCGCCCCTGCCCGTTCATCAACAGCCATTCATCATGTTCGACATGCTCGCCCACGCTCAACGTCGGCAGGCCGGCAAGGCTGACGATAGTCGTTGCCGCGGCCTGCGCTGCCACCGCCGGCGCGGCCACCAGGATGCGGTCCAGCCGCCCCAGCTGATGCATCGTCAGCGCCTGATCATGCACGGTGTCGATATCCACGCGAAAGGCGGCATCGAACCGTTCCTGGATCAGGTCGATGCGCTGGCTGCTGATATGCATTTCCAGATGCACGTCGGGATAGAGCAGCAGGAACCGGGCGAAGACATCGGTGCGCAGATAGCGGGCCAGCCCCGGCGGGCAGGCGATGCGCAGATTGCCGCTGATCTGTGACCGGGCACGCGCAGCGATCGCCTGGGTGGCGTCGATCCCCTCGGCGATCGTCTCGCACTGGCGATAGATTTCGCGGCCGACATCGGTCACGCGCAGATTGCGGGTCGATCGCTCGATCAGGCGAACGCCCAACACCTGTTCCAGCCGCGCAACCCGGCGACTGAGCTTCGCCTTGCGTTCGCCCGTGGCACGCTCCGCCGCGCTGAAGCCGCCATGGCGCACGACCTGGGCAAAGCTGCGCAAATCATCCAGATCCATGGCGCCGTCCCGTCCGCTCTCCTGCCGCGTCGGACCGGTGCTACACGCTCCGCCCGGCTGGCGCCAGCCGGGCGCGGCATCCACGATCACCGCGCCTGGCCGCTGACCATCATCGGCAGGAACAAGAGCGACGCCGCCACCGTCGCCACGAAGGAGACCAGCAGGTCATCGACCATGCCGTTGATGCCGCTGAACAAAACGATCTCCACCAACAGGATCAGGAAGAACAGCGCCAGCCGCGTGACGACGCGCGGATGCGCCAGATGGAATGCGCGCAGCATCTCCAGCGCCTGCATCGGCTCCTGGCGCAACGCGCTGCCGGAAGGATCAGGCCGCACGGACCACCGCCCGCCGGGCATCCCCGGTCATGTAGAGCACGCGCAGCAGGTCGAGCTGCTCGCGCGAGAAGCCCGCCGCATCGAACGCGTCCAGCTCCTCGCCGGTCAGCGACCGGCCGGTGCGCAGGATGATCGCGCTCTGGCGCAGCGTTTCCAGCCGCGGATTGGCCAGGGTGTAGGTCGGTTCCGGGCCGCGCAGGAAGCTGCGCAAGCGGCCAAGCGGCGCGCGGATCGAAGGCACCGAACTGGCCGGATCGCTATCGGCCAGCCAGAGCACCTGGCGCTCCTGCGCGTCAAAGGGTTCGCCGACATTGTCATTGGCCGTATCGGCCCGGTTGAAGACGGAGTGTTGCATCGCCTTGATCCCACCTGTTGTTGCAGGCGATGTAGCGATGCACGGGTCGGGCTTGTAGCCGGCAAAAGGACGACAGATCGTTTCCGTTTTGGAAACAACGCGCCCCAGTTCAGCAAAGGGGGGCGATGTCCCCTTGCCCTTATGCCCCCCTTTTATCGACCGTGATCGGCGATGATGTCGACGCCGGTCTTGCCGCCCGGCGCATTGGTGAAGACGATAAAATAGGCGCTGCCATCGGCCTTGCGCGTGCCGCCCAGCACATTGTCGCCCTCGACGATGCGATGTTCCGCATCGAAGCCGGCGCGGCGCGCCTGGGTATAATAATAATCGATCACGCCCTGCTTGGGCACCGCCGTCACGAAGCTCGCCGCGCGCAGGGTGCAGCCGTCCTTCTCCGCACCCGCCGCCTCGGTCAGCTGCGCGCCGGGATAGAGGGTGAAGGGATCGGGCATGCGGCTGGCCCATTGCATGCCATAGACCAGCTTCTTGGCGCAGCCGGCATTGCCGCCGCCGCCCAGTTGCGCCTGTTCGCGCGCCAGCCCGCCCAGCGTCATCGGACTGTTCTTGATCGGCCCGCTGACCGGCGCCGGGGCGGACAGCAGCTTGCCACCGACCAGCTTGGCCGCTTCCGCCTGCGCCTTGCCGGCGTCGCCGCTCAGCACCGGCAGCGCGCCATTGGCGGCACGATCGGCGCTGCGCACGGCATTGCGGTTCGACTGGCCGACCAGATTGGGATCGACGACGATATCATCGGCCAACGCGCCCTTGACCGCCGGGTCCGCGGCATTGTTGGTCAACTGGTCGTCCAGCGCGGCAAGATTGCCGTCCTTGCCGCCCTTGCCACAGGCCGCGAGCGCCAGCAGCAACGCTATCACACCAACTTGTCTGGAAATCGCCATCCGCCTCGCTCCTTCATAACCCGGCACATAGAACGGATAGCGGGACTTTCCGTTCGCATTCAGGGTGCATAGACGCCCCTACCCCATCGCAGGGCCAGTTTCTGCCGGGTGGCATGGTCGCTTGTCTTGTTCCGGGACAGCAAAGCCGCCATCAGTCGGACTATGCTCAACCTTCTGTCAGCCCTGTTCGGTCTTGTCACCCTTGTCCTGATGATCCCGGCGGTGTTTCCGCTGCTCGGCGCGCTCAACTGGCTGCTGGTGCCGATGGCGCTGTTCGGCGCCTTCATCGGCCTGATGTCGTCGAAAAAGGGCGGGCAGAATTTCTGCCTGATCGTCGCCGCCTTCGGCGCGCTGCGCC